>JAYUED010000062.1:0-49312 GCA_043739385.1 Betaproteobacteria bacterium
GCATAACCTCATGCAAGTTTTGCATAAAAATAAGCCGTAACTGCTTGGTAACTTCCACGCACTTTCATAAAATCGTTATCCCAGCCGACCCTGGCGCGATGGCCACCCCTCACCGCGTCATGTAGCCGCTTTGTTGCTTACCCCGCACAGCGCCGACTGAGTAGAAGACGTTTTTTCAAAGCTGTAGCTGTCTTCAGTTTTGAAAAAACGATTTTCAACTTAGGAGCCATGTGCCATGAACTCACCCGCAATGATGGGCCTCACCTTAAATGCCCCCAGCCACGTCAAAAACGCCAAGTTAATCGCTTGGGTCGCCGATATGGTTGCTCTGTGCAAACCCACTGACGTGCACTGGTGCGACGGTACAGACGCCGAATACCAACGCCTGTGCCAACAGCTTGTTGACGCGGGTACATTCAAAAAACTCAACCCAGTCAAACGCCCCAATTCGTTCTTGGCCTGTTCAGACCCCAGCGATGTGGCCCGCGTAGAAGACCGTACCTTCATTTGCAGCGCCCGCAAAGAAGATGCAGGCCCAACCAACAATTGGATGGCTCCCGCTGAAATGCGTGTGTTGCTACAAGAAGGCGCTGAGGGAAAGACAGCCTTGTTCGACGGCTGCATGCGCGGACGCACTATGTACGTGGTGCCATTCAGCATGGGCCCACTGGGCAGTCCGATTGCCCACATCGGCATTGAGCTGTCAGACAGTCCCTATGTCGCCGTCAACATGAAGATCATGACCCGCATGGGTAAAGCCGTGTACGAGGTGCTAGGCGTGGAAGGCGACTTTGTGCCTTGCGTGCACACCGTGGGTGCGCCGCTGGAAGCAGGTCAAACCGATGTATCTTGGCCTTGCAACAAGACCAAATATATCGTGCATTACCCCGAAAGCCGCGAAATCTGGTCGTATGGTTCCGGCTACGGCGGTAACGCGCTGTTGGGCAAAAAGTGCTTTGCTCTGCGTATCGCGTCCAACATGGGACGTGACCAGGGGTGGCTCGCTGAGCACATGTTGATTCTGGGTGTTACAAACCCCCAAGGTAAAAAATACCACGTCGCAGCAGCCTTCCCCAGTGCATGTGGCAAAACCAACTTTTCGATGCTGGTACCTCCTGCAGGCTTTGAAGGCTGGAAAGTCACCACCATTGGCGATGACATCGCCTGGATTAAGCCTGCAGCCGACGGCAAGCTCTACGCCATCAACCCTGAAGCAGGTTACTTTGGCGTGGCCCCTGGCACCAACCTGCTGACCAACCCCAACTGCATGGCCAGTTTGGATAAAAACGTGATTTTCACGAACGTCGCGTTAACCGACGACGGCGATGTGTGGTGGGAAGGCATGGAGCACGACGCCCCTGGTCGCGCCCTGCCGACGCACCTCATCGACTGGCAAGGACGCGACTGGACGCCAGCTATTGCCAAGGAAACCGGAGCCAAAGCGGCCCACCCGAACTCACGCTTCACCGTAGCTGCCACGAACAACCCAGCTCTTGACTCCGCATGGGATGACCCTGCCGGTGTGGCGATTGACGCGTTCATCTTTGGTGGCCGCCGCTCCACCACCGTACCTTTGGTCACAGAGGCCCGGGACTGGGTGGAAGGCGTTTACATGGCCGCCACCATGGGCAGTGAAACCACAGCCGCTGCAGTAGGTCAACAAGGCGTGGTGCGCCGTGACCCGTTTGCCATGCTGCCCTTCATGGGCTACAACATGAGCGACTACTTTCAGCATTGGCTCACTTTGGGGGAAAAACTGGCAGCCAGCGGTGCCAAACTGCCCAAAATCTACACCACCAATTGGTTCCGCAAGGGCGCTGACGGAAAATTCGTCTGGCCGGGCTATGGCGAAAACATGCGCGTGTTGAAGTGGATGATTGACCGCCTCGAAGGTACCGCCACTGGCACCGAACACCTCGTTGGCGTCAGCCCTACTTATGGCGAGCTGAACTGGACAGGCCTGGATTTCACGCTTGAGCAGTTCAACACTGTCACCAGCATTGACAAAGCGGCGTGGATTGACGAGCTGAAGCTGCACGATGAGCTGTTCACACAACTCGCTTACCACCTGCCCGAAGCGTTGAAGGCGAACAAAGACAAGTTGGAAGCGCGCCTAGCAGCTTAACTAGACAAACTTTAGACTCAACCTTGGACAGCCGCTTGCGCGGTATTGTTTAAGGCCAAGGTTTAAAAAGCAAAAAGCCGTGGCATGCCACGGCTTTTTGCTATTTGGGCAACCTTAGCCGCCCGGCAGAACAACTCAAAGGCTGGGACGCTCTGCGCTGGACGCCATCGCACGACTGATGTCAGCCATTACGCGGGCATCAGACAAGGCGACACTCCACAATTTGTGGTCTGCTGCTGCAAGGCGACGGCCTTCATTCCAGGCACTCAAACTTTTGCGCATGCTTTGCGCCATGTGGAACAACGGGGAAGCGAGCAAGCCAATAGCGGCGAACCCGACGGTCCACAATGTAATCCATGCAGCCATTAGGTGGCTTTCGTTCCAGGTACCAACTACTTGGTTTGCAGCCACCATCAGCGCAGCAACTACAGCCGCAAGCAACAAAGTTGCTGTAGCACGGGTACCGTTGAAATTTTTGACGGCATGGCTAAATGCCGCTGCTGCCTGTTCGGCGCGAACTACGCCGGAATGTTCCATTGCATATTCTCTGTGAACAAAGCTGGTCATGATGATTTCCTTTTCAGTATGCCCACTGTGAAATACAGTGGCATGGGCTGAATCATAGGGTTTATCCTAATGTTATTCAACTTTATATTGGTGATGGGATACATTCATAATGGTGATTATTTAACGGAATTGCCCATGGCATCGAACCACGACCCGTCCGACCACACTATCAACTTCCGAACGCTGGACTTAAACCTGCTGCGCGTGCTGGATGAAGTTATTGCAGAGCGCAGCCTGACACGCGCAGCCCGTAACCTGTCACTCACCCAACCCGCAGTCAGCAACGCCATGCGCCGCTTGCGTGAAGCACTGGGAGACGACTTGGTAAACCGTAACGGCCAGGGTATTGAGCCTACCCCGCGTGCGCTGGCTATTTGGCCATCGGTACGCGAAGCGTTGCACCAGTTGCAGCAGTCACTGGCCCCCAGCCAGTTTGAATCGGCCAGTGCAACAACAACTTTCGTACTGGCAATGGCGGACGCCACAGCGGGCGAATTAGTTCCAGGCTTGGTACAGATACTGGAAAAAGAGGCCCCCGGCGTTTCCATCCATCTCGCCCCTTTGACTACCCGTGACCCGCGCCGCCTGTTAGAAGAAGAGTCTGTGGATTTGGCAATAGGTTACTTCCCAGCTGTGGTGGCAGATCTCACCGCCCGCGCCCAAGTCGGTAAGGCGGTAAATTTTGCCCATGAGCGACTTTACGACGGTGCCTATGTCTGCGTGATGCGCCACGATCACCCTCTGGCCACTGGCCAGCTGACACTGAACCGCTTTTGCGACGCACGGCACATGTTGGTCAGTTTTTCAGGGCAAGCCTTTGGATTTGTGGATGAAGCACTTACTGCCGTAGGCCGGCAACGCCGCGTGGTGATAACGGTAAACCAATTCTTCACCGCCGCCAGAGTGGCTGCGCACTCAGATTTATTGACAGTGCTGCCGCGGCATTTTCTAACCCTGCCAGGTATCGACAGCACCCTGGCAGTGCGGGAATTACCGCTGGAAGTCCCCGCAGTACATGTCGATGCGCTGTGGCACCGACGGGCCCAAAGCAGCGTGGGCCACCAGTGGCTACGCCAGACGGTCGCCCGGGCAGCACACCAAGTGTTTGCAAATTAGCGCAATCCGACGACGCTCAGAGATGCACAAGCGGCCATACGCAGTTCTTGCGCGCGGCGGGGACTGGTGCCCGCGCAAGCATCGGCTTGCTCCATCAAGCCTGCGGCAACGCCAGGGTGAGGTTGGCGCGCATCGGCACCCTCATTGGCTACCGAATTAGAACCCTTGCGGCTCATGAAAAAACACACCGCGAAACCAAAAAGACCAATCAAGCTAACCATGGAGAACTCGCCGTGTTGACAGGCGATAAGTGAAGAAGCCTCAAGTCTAAGGGTTTTCACTTACCTACTCAAGGTCTGGGCCATGCTGAAAACACATGACTCACACCAGCACTGTGCATTTTTCCCTTGTTCCGTGTGCTTTAGCGAAACTGCTCCAGCGTACGCAGCAAGGCCGATCCGGGCACAGGCTCGGCAAACAAGAAGCCCTGGGCATAGTCACAACCCGCAGCATTCAAAAAAGCCAGCTGGGCTGGCGTCTCGACACCCTCGGCCACCACCTTGAGACCCAGTTTATGGGCCATCACAATAATGGCCTCGCACAGCACCTTGTCACCCGGATCAGTCTCCAGATCACGGACAAAGGAATGGTCAATTTTGAGGAAATCCACATCGAAGCGCTTGAGGTGCGACAGCGACGAATAACCCGTACCAAAATCATCAATCGACACCTGAAAACCAGCATCCCTGAACGCCTTTAGTTTGGCACTGCCAAACTCTTCGGCTTTCAGCAGCACGCCTTCCGTCAATTCCAGTGTGACGCTATGACCCGGTAGGCCCAGTTCGGCCAGCACACTAAACCAGCTGGCAGGCGATGCCTTACTGGAGCGAAACTGCACTGGAGAGGCATTGATGCTGATACCAAAATCAGGATGAAAGCTCGCCCGCAGGGCTTTGACCTGCTGAGCGGCTTCGCGAAATACCCAATCGCTAATCTCGATAATCGCCCCATTGTCTTCGGCCAAGGGCACAAACTCCTTGGGCATTATTTGCCCGCGCCCATCGTGATTCCAGCGCAACAAAGCTTCGGCTTTTCGCACAAGCCCCGTACGCAACTCAATGATGGGTTGGTAGTACACCTCAAACTGCTTAACCTCCATCGCACGGCGTAAATCCCGCGTTAGACGGACCCGGTGGGCCGCAGCCTCTTGCAGCGCGAACGTGAAATGACTGAAGCGGTTGCGGCCCGATGATTTAGCAAAAAACATCGCTTGGCTGGCATTTTTAAGCAACTCGTCGTGCTCTTTGGCGTTCGCAGGGTACAGCGCAATGCCCACGCTGGCCGATATGTTGACCGTTTCGCCGTGTACTGAGAAAGGCTCGGCTAAGCGACGAATCAAATTTTGCGCAATGCGCTCTACATCGGTGATGTCTTGCAAATTGGGCGTCACCACCACAAACTCGTCACCGCCCAGACGCGCAGCCACATCGGTTTCGCGCACAACCTCTTCAATACGATGTGCCACCTGCACCAAAAGTGCATCACCCACATCATGGCCCAGCAACTCGTTCACTTCTTTGAACTTGTCCAACCCAATTACCAGTAAGGCGAGTGACAGTTTGGAGCGCTGAGCCAGCTTAAGTTCATGCGTGAGGCGTTCAGCAAAAAAGCGACGATTGGGCAACTCGGTCAAACCATCAATATTGGCATGGCGCTGCAAGATTTGTGCGGCCAGTCTGCGCTCAGTGACGTCACGCCCAAGGGAAATCAACCCCAGCAAACGACCTGCCACATCGAAATAAGGCGTACGCAGGGTCTCGATACACACTTGGTTGCTGTGCACATCGGTACTCCAGCGCTCTGAAAAATGCTGCTCACCCGGTGCCAAGTGCAAGGCCTGCTCGTCCAATGCGTTGATGGCAGAAGCGGTCTCTTCAATGGCAATGTCAAAGTCACTTTTGCCCACTAGCGTGGCCTCGCTCAAACCCAGGTGGGCGGCGAACGCGGCGTTACAGCCTTGGTAGACGCCACTCGCCGATTTAAAGCAAATGAGGTCAAGGCTGGCGTCCATCACGCCGCGCAGCAGCAACTGCGCTTGGTCAATGGTCGCGTAATGGCGACCGACCGCCTCCATCAGCGGCTGCAAAGGACCGTCTGGCACGTTGCCTTGGCCCAGGTGCTGTTGAAGCTGGCGAATCAGTAACTGGTGCATGGTGTTTTCACATAACTCCCGCTTGGGCGCAGCCTCGTGAGGTTGAGTGGCGGTATAAAAGCATAGGTTATAACCCATCAACTACCCCAGCTAGCAAGGTACTAGTACGGGTATTGGTACTGGTGTTGCCATCAGTTCGACCTGTACACCCTGTAGGCCCCCGCCATGAAAATTCAATTGCTCTCCGACCTTCACCTCGAGGTCCACCCCCACTTTGTGCCACTGCCCGCACCAGAAGCAGATTTGCTGGTGCTAGCGGGCGATATTGGTTCGTACCAAGAGGGTTCAGCGCTTGAGGATGCGGACTTCGGCCTCGCCCGCTTCTCGCCTAAATATGGCTGGCCCACGCCCGTACTTTTTGTACCCGGCAACCACGAATACGACGCACAAGATTTTGATACCGCCCACAAACGCCTGCAAGACGTATGCAGCCGCCTGGACATCACCTGGCTAGAGCGTGAAGTGGTTGAGCTACAGGGCGTGCGCTTCATTGGCACCACGCTATGGAGCGACTTTGATGCGCTCTGTGCAGTCAAAAACACAGCCCCAAATGACTCACCTGATGGCTCGCGCTTAGCGCGGATGCTCAAACAGCGTGAAAAAGCCTTCCGTGCTGCCAATTTTTACCTGCGAAAAACTGAAACGACCCGCTTTGGCACACCGTGGCTGGCAGCGGAAATGCGCGAACAAGCATTGGTCTGCCGGGAGTGGCTGCACGATCAGTTGCAAACGCCCTTTGCAGGCACCACGGTCGCCATCACACACTTCGCCCCAAGCCTGCATAGCGCTGACCCCCGCTATGGCCTGACCCCCGGTACCGCAGGGTTTTGCAACGCCTGGGACGATTTATTGCCCTACGCCCAGCTTTGGCTACACGGCCACCTGCACGCCCCCAGCCACTACACCCACAACGGCTGCCGGGTAGTCGCCAACCCCATGGGCTACGAACGCAAAAACGAGCAACTGCACTTTATGCCGCAGTTGCTGGTTGAGGTGAATTGAAACGGGATAAAGAATAAGTTGAGCAGATAAAAGCAGATAGGCGCAGATAACCACAGATGTGCAAGGCTTAACGGGCACACAACCCATCAAAACAAGTGCCCAGCACTAAATCTACGATTTGCGCATCCGTGAACTGCCCGTTAGCCTTTAAAAACTCCAGCACTGGATCGCAAGCGCGGGCGTAAAGGGTGTAAAGCACAGCAATCGCGGGTAATTTTGGGTTCAACACGCCCTGTGCTTGTGCGGCCTCAATCCAGGCCCCCAGTTGGTCGCTAACCGTAATCAAACCGTCCATGTACGGGGCATGGGTCATCAGCGTCGCTCGCAGGCTGGAGTTTTGGCTCGGGAGGCTCGGCATCTGTCCTGCTAACTGGGTTTTCATCATCCAACGGGCGACAGCTTTGAGCTGCTCCAGCGGTGCCGCATCCGCAGGCAACGCCTGCACAAAGGTTTGGGCCCGAACCATTACATGCACCATGGCCGCGGCCGCGAGGTCTTCTTTACTTGAAAAGTGCTTGTAGAGACTGGCTTTTGCAATGCCAACCTCGGCAGCTACCTCGTCCACAGTCATTGCATCAAAACCTTTTTCGGCCAGCAAACGGTTAACAGCCTGGATGATGGCGTCTTCTCTGGCGCGCAGCATTTGCTGCTTAAAAGAAGGTTTGGCGACGGTGGTTAATGGCATGACAGGCATAACGGTAATTTTATCGGGCTAGGTATGGGGCACTTCCGACCCGTGTAAACAACGCAATGCAGTTCATCTTCCAAAAATAAATACAACACGAGCAAGCACAGTGCAAGCGCCCCTATGTACCAAATTGCCTAGTTAGCCGAGGCCTTTTCGCCCTTGCGCATATGTGCTTCGGTTTCGTAGTCGTTGCCAACGCCGTACACTTCGGCCCCTTCAGGGTTGCCAAAATGACTTTTGAGGAAGCTTGGTTTCTCTGCACTACCCGTTTCATCCTGAGGCTCGCCTTCTACGGCTTGACTCAGCGTACTTAGATGCAAGACAGGTGGCGCAAATACCACGGGAGATGCTGCCAACTCTGTCGGTTTCTTGCCGGAATATGCGTCAAATAAACCCATAGCATCTGCTTTCGTTAAGAATGACAACCTTTTTGCATTCTCACACGGTTCAACCCCGCGATGTGCACCCTCAGTGGCCCTTGGATTACTTCTTTTTTAATAGCAAACTATGCACATCAGGTAAGCAAACGCTGCCTTTTTGAATCTGACCATGAGTATGAAGCGCAATATTCTGCCCCCCTTTCCACATTCTTCACACCATTCACAGCCACCTCAAGGCGTGCTGGGCATAGACTTCGGCACCTCCAATTCGGCTATCGCCTGGGCGTCCTCTGCGGTAGACGCCCGCCTGTTGCCCTTGGAGGGCACCGCCAGCACACTACCTACCGCGCTTTTTTACAACGCCGAAGACCGCAGCACCCACTTTGGCCGAGATGCGATTGCACAGTACCTTGCGGGGACCGAAGGCCGCCTTATGCGCTCTCTCAAAAGTCTTCTTGGCAGCCCGCTGCTGCAAGAACAAACCGTGGTGAACGGCCAGCAGCTCAGCTTTCAGGACATCATCAGCCGCTTTTTGCTAGAGCTGCGCACCCGCGCACATGCCCACATGATCGAGGTGTCTGGCCCAGATACACCAGCCCCTACCCGCGTAGTGATGGGCCGTCCGGTGCATTTTGTCGATGATGACCCCCAGCGTGACCAGCTTGCCGAAGCCACGTTGTTACAAACTGCGTTGGCCGCAGGTTTTGAGCAGGTCAGCTTTCAGTTAGAGCCCATTGCTGCCGCGCTGGACTACGAGCGCCGTGTCAGCCAGGAAACTCTGGTGCTGGTGGCAGACATTGGCGGCGGCACCTCCGACTTCACCGTGGTGCGCCTAGGCCCTGAACGCGTACTGCGCGCCGCACACCAACAAAATGCTGGCGTCAACAACCACCGCGCTGACGACATTTTGGCCACCACCGGTGTCCATATCGGCGGCACCGACTTTGACCAAAAGCTGAACCTGGAGGAAGTCATGCCCCTCTTGGGCTACCGCCACACCGATGTACGGGGCCGCGAGGTGCCTAGCACCGTGTTTTTTGACTTGGCCACGTGGCACATGATTAACTGGCGCTACAGCCCCAAAGCCGTGCGCGAAGCCCAAGACCTGCGCACCAGCTACGCCGACCTAGACCTGCACAGCCGCCTGATGACAGTGCTGACCGAGCGACTGGGCCACCGCAATGCCAACGAGGTGGAGCTGGCCAAAATCCAAAGCTCGCGCACTGGTGGACGCGCCACCTTAGATTTGGGTCTCATTGAGCGTGGCCTGCAAGCCCACATCAGCGCAGACGCCATGACCCAGTATTTGCGCGACCCGCTGTCGCGCATCGTCGCTTGTGCCCAAGACTGCGTGGCACTGGCTGGCATCAGCGCCGACAAGCTAGACGCTGTGTACCTGACAGGCGGTTCGTCCGCATTGACACCCTTCCAGGACGCCCTGCGCGCAGGATTCCCAGGCGTGCCGCTGGTGGAAGGCGATTTGTTTGGTGGCGTGGCGTCTGGGCTGGCCTGCTCAGGGGCAGCTTTCAGCCTTCAATAATGCTTTGAAGCCTTAAAAAAATAAGACATCAGATAGGCTTAAGGTACAGATGCAGACTTCACCTTAAGCTATCATTTTTCGAAATTATTGGAGATTGCGCCTGCATCAGCTCCCACAGCCGCGCTGGGCTGAGCGGCATCTCCAGCTTCGCGGCTTTGGCACCGAACCCACCCCGCGCCAGCGCATCGGCGACCGCGTTCACCACGCTGGGTGTTGCGCCAATGGTGCCCAGTTCGCCCACGCCCTTCACGCCCAAGGGGTTGTTCTTGCACGGCGTGGATTCGTCCATCTCAGTTTTGAAGTCCGCCACTAGCACATCGGCGCGTGGCAAGCCATAGTCCATCAAACTGCCCGTGACGAGCTGACCGGTTTCGCGGTCATACATCAGATGCTCAGACAGCGCCTGCCCTATGCCTTGCACCGCGCCACCATCGAGCTGCCCACGCACAATCATCGGGTTAATCACACGACCCACGTCGTTCACCGATGCGTAGGCCACGATCTGCAAGTCGCCGGTTTGCGCGTCCAGTTCGACTTCGCTGATGTGGCAGCCATTAGGCCATGTGGGGCCGGCAACGGCACTGGTGGAGTCGACAAAAATTCGCTGTTCACTTTGCTTTCCCGCCAAAGCGAACAGGTCGATACCTACATCCGTGCCTTTAACGGTAAATCGGCCTGCAGCGTAATCCAGATCATCAATTGATGCTTCCAATTCTGTAGCAGCCAGCTGCTTGGCGTGAACAATCGTTCGCTCAGCCCCCACAAGCACCGCCGAGCCGCCCGTGAAGATCGAGCGTGACCCGGCGCTGCCAAAGCCCGTGCCCTTGTCGGTATCGCCCAGTACCACGCGGATGCGTTCCATCGGCAAACCAAACACGTCCACCATCAGCTGTGCCAGCGTCGTAGCAATGCCCTGACCCATGGCGTTGACGGCAGAGAACACCTCGACAATACCGTCGGGCAGCACCGTCACAGTGACGCGTTCTTCAAACACATTGCCACCGGTCCATTCCAAAAAGGTGGCGATGCCCAGACCCCGCAGCTTGCCGCGTGCTTTGGATTCGGCAGCACGCGCCGCAAAACCGTTCCATTCAGCCAGTGCCAAACCCTTGTCCATCACCTGCTCGAAACAGCCCGTGTCGTACAGCTGGGCCATCGGATTTTTGTACGGCATCTGCGCAGGGCGGATGAAGTTACGGCGACGCAGTTCGATACGGTCAATGCCCGTCTGGCGTGCCGCTTCGTCCATCAGCCGCTCCATAATGAAGATAGCTTCTGGCCGCCCAGCGCCCCGGTAGGCCCCTGTCGAGGCGGTGTTGGTCAACACCGCCTGGAAGTGGAAATCAACCGTCTGGATGTCATACACGCTGGTTTGCACCCAGGGGCCGATAAGCAATTGAATCGCAACACCGGTGCCCGTGGCATACGCGCCCACGTTAGCCTGCGAGGCAATCCGTAGCGCAAGGATTTTGCCGTTCGCGTCCAACGCCAGTTCCGCGTGGCTTTGCAGGTCACGTCCGTGGTACGACGACAAAAACTCCTCGCTGCGGTCGGCCACCCATTTGACCGGGCGGGCCAGCAGCTTGGCACAGTAGGCGACCACCGCGTCTTCGGGGTACATGCCGGTTTTCATGCCAAAGCCGCCCCCCACATCGTCCACCACCACACGCATTTGCGCGGGGGCCAGCCCCAGCAACTTAGCAATCGAGTCCCGCACGCCGGAAGGCATTTGCGTGCTCAGGCGAACTGTCAACCGACCGTCGGCGGCGTCAGCATAGGCCAGCACGCTGCGCGGCTCCAGCGTGACAGCGGCGACGCGCTGGTTGCGGATATCGAGCGTGACACGGTGCGCAGCCTGTGCAAAAGCCTCGGCGGTTGCAGCGGCGTTGCCGTGGCGGGCCTCGGCGGCGATGTTGTCAGTGGCGATATTTTTAGTGGCATCCCAACCCAGCTGAGGCGCGCCAGCGGCGAGGGCATCGCCCAAATCCACCACCATCGGTAACTCGCTGTAGTCCACCATGATGGCTTCCACGGCATCCCGCGCTTGCTGCATCGTCTGCGCTACTACTACAGCGACGGCCTCGCCTACGAATCGCACCTCGTCATAGGCCAGAACGTGGCGTGGAGGCGATGAACAGGCAGAACCATCCGGTCGACGAAACGCGACGCCCGAGGGCAACCCGGCGATGCCTGCGGCAACCAGATCGGCGCCTGTCAACACCGCCAGCACGCCGGGCATGGCCACCGCTGTGGCAGTGTCGATACTGGTAATGCGTGCGTGGGGATAAGGTGAGCGTAAGAAACACAGCCGGGCTTGCTGCTCAGGCGCGAAGTCATCCGCGTAGCGGCCATGGCCTTGCAAAAGCGCGTCGTCTTCAACACGGCGAACCGCGTGACCGCTGCCGTATCGGGTGGCAACGGGAGTTGGGGCGGGGGTAGGGGTTAGTTCAGGCGTCATTAGAGGTCTCCTGAACGGCATTGTCGGATGATTTACGCTGGGCTGCTGCGCACCTTCGGGACGGGTTGAGCGCCGTCCTTGCTCAGCCTACGCTGGCGGTAGGCTCAAGGTAGTAGTTCAACGTTAAAGCGCACGTCCTCACTTTGCCTTTTGCCCTAAACCTGACATCAGTTTTTCGTTCATCCAGCGCTGCAAATCCAGCCACATTTGGCGCATTTCTGCATCTAGCGGCGTCCGCATGGCATTAGGCAGCTCAATAGTGACCACGGGAATACCTTTGTGTACACCACCGTAATTCCCTAACGAACCAGGGAATATGCCGACCTGATCTAGGTACAAGCGACCTAGCTTGCTGGGTGGCACAGTAGGGCCATCGAAGTCCAGCACACCGTAGGGCGCGTGGATGCTTACGATCAAATCAGGCTTGAAGCTCTGCATTTGGTCATAAAGGAACTGCGTTTCTGGCTCGCTTAGAGGCTTGAGGCCAGGCCAGCGGCGGGGGTCTTTGCGGGTTTTCTTTTCCCAGTAGACCTTGGCGTCCCGATCCCAGTTGGGCGTGGGGAAGTTACGGTTCAGATCCACACCGTTGGCATTGCCACGACTGGGGGGCTGCGCCAGCAGACCATCGGGATTAAGAGCGGGAATGAAGCGCCAGTGCACGGGATGGGGCGTATCGGACGGGGTTTGCTCGGCCAGCCCAATCCAGTGCAATGCCACTGCGGCGGACGACAGCTCGTCGCCGTGGATACCGCCTATCACCAGTACACGCAGCTTGGGCGCTTCGACCTCCACATCCCGAGTGACCAAAGGACGGCCTTTGATGGATTTGGCGTTACTGGGTTGCAATTTGGCCGCATCGCACATGGCCATGGTGACATTAGGTAGTCTGCGAAGAAATTCGGCGCAGGTGCTTAATCGACGTGCATCAGCAGCTATCGAAAAAGGAGTGTTCAGGCTAAAAGCAAGGGCCACGGCGCAGACCAAATGGCTGCGCTGGACAGAGAACGGGAACAGGCTCATGGACAGCAGAAAAAATGGCGTGACCCTGATTCTCGGTGATTCCCCCTGCGCTGGACGCGTTAGACGCAGCGCGTTCAGTCCAAGCTGATATTGCCGCGCCGCACCAATTCGCCGTAGATTTTAGATTTGGCCTCAGCGTTGCGGTTGATTTCTTCGGGCGACCAGGCCAGCGGCTCGAAGGCGAAAGTGTCAAAACGGGCATGGATCTCCGGGTCAGCGATGACTTTAGCCACATCGTTATTGATCTTCAGCTTGACGGCTGCGGGCAGGCCTTTGGGGGCCACCAGCGAGACGAACGAGGACACCTCAAAACCCGCAGGGCCACCCGACTCTGCAAAAGTAGGCACGTTGGGCATTTGCGGTACGCGTTTGAGCGCCGCCACGGCGAGGTAACGCAGCTTGCCCGCTTTGTAGATGCCTTGGCTAGACGGAAGGCTGGCGAAGCTCCAGTTCACGTCCCCTGCGCCCACGTTGGCAAACAGCTGCGACACCTCGCGGTAAGGCACATGCTGCATGGTGGTGCCGGTGAGTACCTCCAACTGCTGCGCACCGAGGTGGCCGGGGCTGCCCACACCCCAGGACCCGTAGCTGAGGGCTCCGGGCTTTTCCTTAGCAGCGGCAATCAAATCACCCATACTTTTCCATGGTGAATCAGCAGGCACAGCGACGAAAAATGGCGTACGAAACAGCGAGGCCACGGCATCGAAGGTTTGCAACGGCACAAAATTGCGCTGCTTGTAGAGGTGGGGCAACGCGGCCAGATGTTCGCTGTCGAGTTGCAGCAAGGTGTAACCATCGGGCGCAGCGCGTTTGGCCTGTTCGATAGCGATGAAGCCACCACCACCGGGCTTGTTGTCGATCACCACACGCTGGTTCCAGAGTGTGGCGAGCTTGTTGGAGATTAGGCGCAACACGGCATCAGGGCCACTGCCCGCAGCGAACGGCGTGACGATGGTGACGGGCTTGCTGGGATAGTCCGTGACAGTAGCGGCGGGGGTAGCGGTTTGTGCAAAAACGCTGCCTGTGGCCAAGGTCAAAGCAGCGGCAAGGAGGGTGCGGCAATACATCATGGGGTAGTCCGGGTTGGGGCTGAGGAAGTTGTAGAAAAATGGATCGCATCATCCAGGCAGTGCGCGGGGTTCCAAGCATAAAGCCATTCCATCGCGTCGTAAAACCGCTCGGGGCTGCGGTCTTTCCACAGGCTGTTGCGCACCAGACGCTCTACGCCTGAGGCATGGTAAATGCGGCCCATTTCGCGCACTGACAACACCACGCGGGCGGTGCGGGCAATGCGGGCGGACTCGTACAGGCGGAAGGCGGCGGGCAGGTCGAAAAAATCGTCCAAATCGTTTAAATCGTTTTTTCGCGTGGCTTTGATCGCTTCGCCTAATGTCACCGCATCCTCCAGTGCCATGCACGCGCCCTGAGCGAGGTACTGCATCATGGGATGGGCGGCATCGCCCAAGAGCGTGCCAGCCCCTTGACCCCAGTGTTCCGTCGGGTTGCGGTCAGCGGTGCTCCAGCGTTTCCACGATGTAGGCAGACTGAGTAATTGGCGTGGCGTGGAATGAATGCCGGTGAAATAAGACAACACCTCTTCTTGGCTGCCATCGGTGACACCCCATTCCTCCACATCGCGGCTGTGGAAAGTGACGACCAGGTTGTACTGCTCACCACCACGCAGCGGGTAATGCACCAGATGGCAGTTGGGGCCAGCCCAAACCACCGGAGAATTGATGCGCAGGTTGTCCGGCATGTCGGATGCAGGCACCACGGCGCGGTACACCACATGGCCAGAGACACGCGGCGCATCACCCACCAGCGCCGCACGCACGACCGATTTCACGCCATCGCAGCCCACCACAGCAGACGCGCTGAAATTTCGTCCATCGCGGCCAGTAGCGCTGGCGCTGTGTTCACCAATTGACACATGCTCGATTTGCACCCCGGTATGCAAGCGGATTAACGGATTGGCCAGCACCGCTGCATGGATGGCACCGTGCAAATCCGCCCGGTGGCTGACCGCATAGGGGTTGCCAAAACGGGCACGGAAAGCTTCGCCAACGGGGATATGGCCGACCTCGGTGCAGTCCACCGCGTCCATCATGATGAGGCTGTCGGTAAACACGGCCTTACGGCGCACCTCAGTCCCAACACCCAAAGCATCGAGCGCGGCAAAGGCGTTGGGCCCCAGCTGGAGGCCCGCGCCGATTTCACCGATGTTGCTGCTTTGCTCCAGCAGTTCAACGGTCAGCCCCAGCCGGGCCAGCGAGAGCGCAGCGGCCATGCCGCCTATACCGCCGCCAATGAGCAGGACGGATTGTTCAGAAGTCGTAGTTATGGGTTTCATGGGTTTGCCTCCTCACACCAGTGCGTTTAACAAGTTAAACGATTTGTACGCTGAGCGGCGAAAATCCATCAATGACCACGCTGATGGTGTCCCCGCGCTGCACTGCACCCACGCCTTCAGGGGTGCCGGTGAAAATCACATCCCCAGGTTGAAGCGTAAAAAGCGTGGACAGGTTGGCGATGACTTCGCTCACCGACCAAATCAGGTTCTTGAGGTCGCTGCTTTGCTTGGTTTCGCCGTTCACGGTCAGCGCTATGGAGCCGTAGTTGATCTCACCTACGTCGGCCAATCTGCGCACAGGGCCTATGGGCGCAGAGAAATCAAACGCCTTGCCGATCTCCCAAGTGCGTCCCTGCTCACGCATCTTCATTTGTAGATCGCGGCGGGTCATGTCCAGGCCCACGGCGTAACCGAAGATGTGGCTGGGAGCGGCGTCCACGGTGATGTTGCTGCCGCCATTGCCAATCACAACGACCAGCTCGGCTTCGAAGTGGTAGTTGCTGGTTTGCGTAGGGTAAGGAATGTTCACCGTGGCGCCTGCGCTGACGGGCACGACAGAGGCGTCGTCGTTGGGCTTACAAAAGAAGAACGGCGGCTCGCGGTCAGGATCAAACCCCATCTCTCGGGCGTGCGCCGCGTAGTTGCGGCCCACGCAGTAGACCCGGCGCACGGGAAACAGATCGTCAGTGCCAACGATGGGCAGGCCCACAGGGGTCATTGGCACAACGGCGTAGGTAATGACAGGGGAGGCAGAGGAGGAGGAAGGGCTCATACAAAAGACTCTCTCAAAATACCCATGGCTTGTTGCACGGGACGGTCGGAAAAACTGAACAGCACAGCGTCCATGCTGGCGTTCAAGCGAAGCGTGGCCCACGAGGGCACGACAAAGGTGTCGCGCGGACCAAAGTTGAAAGGCTGGCCGCCAATCTCAGCCACACCCGTGCCCTCCACCACGCTGTACACCGCACCGTCAGTACTGCGGTGTGCCTTGCCAGCGAAGCCCTGGGGCAGCAGTTGCAAAAACGTAGCAATGGTGGGCATTGGCGAGCCACCCGTCAGCGGATTGATGTAGCGCAGCTTGTGGCCCGTCCACGCATCAGGTTCTTCACTGCGTTGCAATGCAGCCAAAGCCTCACGGCTACGGTCATAGGGATAGTTGAAAATCGGCGATGTAGCCGACTGGTGCGTGTGGCGAACTGGCACCATGTTGTGCCCAAAGCGGGCCAAACTCTGGCCCTCAGGCCGCGCCACTAGCTGCACTTGGGCATCGGCGTTTTCGGCGAAACCAGCATCGAAAAAACGCACCATTGGGATGTCCAGCCCATCGAGCCACACTACGGGCTCACTGTCCCCCGCAATCCCCTCGTTGCCATGGTCATGCCAATCCCAGGAGGGCGTGATGATGAAGTCCCCAGGATTCATGGTGGTGCGCTCGCCCCCCACTGTGGTGTAAGCCCCCTTGCCATCAACGATGAACCGCAACGCCGATTGCACATGCCGGTGCGCCGGTGCTACCTCACCCGGCATGATGAGCTGCAAACCCGCATAGAGCGATTGGGTGATTGAAGAACTGCCAGGCAGCGCTGGATTTTCCAAAATCAGCACCCGGCGCACCGCCTCTTCAGCAGTGATGAGCGTGGCGGATTCCATCAAATGCGGCCGAATCTCGTCATACCGCCACAGCGCCGGAACGCACGGTGTTATGGGCTCTTTGGGTACCAGCGCATGTAACGATTCCCACAGCGGGGTGAGGTGCAGAGGGCGGATACGGTCGTAGTAGGACTGGCGCTCAAGGCTTTTAGGGGGCATACGGTGTCTCCGTTTGGGGGTACAGGGATTGTTTTCCGATGAGACTATTCGGACAAGAGGTAAAAACCGATACTTGGTATCTTGTTTTTAAATAAAATATCTCCCTTTTTATTCCCATGTCTAAACTCGATCTCGATTGGCTCGCCGTCTTTGACGAGGTCTACAAAACGGCTAGCGTCTCCAAAGCTGCTGAGCGATTGGGTATTGCCCAAGCCGCCGCCAGCACGGCGCTGAACAAACTCCGCACCCACTTCGACGACCGCCTGTTCGCCCGCACAGCGCTGGGGATGCAGCCCACGCCCTTTGCACAGCAGATCCGCCCGGCACTCGCTGAAATCTTGGCGCAACTCGAAATCGCCCATGGCAGCCGGGCGACGTTTGATGCAGCTAAGGCGCGGCACACTTTTCGGGTCTGCATGACCGACATCAGCGAAGTGGTGCTTTTACCGCGCCTGCTCAACCACATGCGCCGCGTGGCTCCGGGGGTGCATATCGAGACAGAAAACATCTCCACGCAAACCGGGCAGAGGCTGGAGGACGGCGAGGTCGATTTAGCCATTGGCTTTATGCCGCAGCTGGACGCGGGCTTTTACCAGCAGGCGTTGTTCGCGCAGAATTTTGTCTGCCTTGTCGCCAAAAACCATCCACGCATCGGGGCCAAGCTCAGCAAAAGAGGTTTTGCGGCCGAGGCACACGCCGTCATCACCTCGTCGGGCACGGGGCACGCTATTGTGGGTAAGACGCTGGCACGGCTAGGGATAGAGCGCGATGTGGTGGTACAGCTGTCGAGCTTTTTATGCGTTGCGCGCATCGTGGCACAGACAGAGTTGGTGGCGATCGTGCCGCGTATCCTCGGGCAAATTTTGGCAGAGCAAGAGCCAGTGAAGCTGATTGAGACTCCGTTCACACTGCCGTCGTATTCAGTCAAACAGCATTGGCACGAACGCTTTCACGCAGATGCTGGCAACGCGTGGCTGCGGCGGACGATGGCGGAGCTGTTCAGTGGGACGATTTGAGGGCTCACAATTAGCAGGCTACAAATGTGCACCTTCGCTACAGCCATCCAGGACGCTACCGTTTATTATGGGTGAAACTGCCCAACTTTACGCTGTGAATCCCCCTGCTCGCACCTCATCTACGGCCTCAATGGCCACATCGGCGTTAGCGCCCACTTTCACCGCACCAGAGTTCCGCGCTGCCTTAGGCATGTTTGCCACTGGCGTGACCATCGTCACGGCCCGCAGCCCTGATGGGGTGCTGGTCGGTTTGACGGCAAATTCATTCAACTCGGTGTCGATGAACCCACCCTTGGTACTCTGGAGCTTGGCTCGCAGCGCGGGCTCTATGCCCACCCTTAGCACCGGCTCGCATTACGCGATCAATATTCTGGCTGCTGACCAAAAAGCCTTGGCCGAACGCTTTGCCATGAAGGGGGCCGACCGCTGGAGCGGCGTGGAGTTCATCGAGGGTGCAGGGGGAGCCCCTTTGCTGCGCGGCGCAGCGGCAACATTTGAGTGCTTTAACCGCAGCCGCTATGAAGAGGGCGACCATGTGATTTTTGTCGGCGAGGTAGAGCGCTGTATTCACCGCAACGAGGCCTCGCCATTGCTATTCCACGGTGGGAAGTTTTATACCGAACATGCGCTATGACCTTATTTTGGTAAAAATTACCCTTTAGTGCGATAGATATCTACATTGTTTGCTATATAAAAAGAAACTGAAGACACGCATTGAATATCCCCTTTAAAACCAAACTTGATGCCACTGCAATTACATTGCTGTTGGCTTGTTGTCTATTTTGGGGCTTTCAGCAAGTATTAATCAAGGCCACGCTCAGCGAATTGCCCCCGATCTTCCAAGCTGCCTTGCGCTTTGCCGGAGCCACGGTATTACTGGCGCTATGGTGCCGCTGGCGCGGCTTGGCACTGTTTGCCCGCAATGGGACGCTGGGTGCAGGCCTACTGGCAGGTGCGCTGTTTGCAAGCGAATTTGCAGCCCTTTACATTGGCTTGCAATACACAAGCGCCTCGCGGTTGACAGTGTTTTTGTACACCTCGCCGTTTTGGGTTGCGCTGTTGTTGCCGCTGATGGTGCCTTCGGAAAAACTCCGCCGGTTGCAATGGGTCGGTTTGGCCTGCGCTTTTGCCGCCGTGGCGTTTGCACTGAGCGAAGGATTTACCCACGCTGGCAACCCCAATGCGCCGCAATGGCTAGGGGATCTGTTGGCACTGGCAGCGGGAATGTTGTGGGGTTTGACCACTGTCGCCATACGCGCAACCCGCTTGACCCGATGCACACCCGAACAATTGCTGTTTTACCAAGTCGCTTTCAGCGCGCTCGCGCTGCCGCTGCTGTCATTGGCTTTGGGCGAAAAATGGACGTTTCAGATCAGTGGTTTCGCGGCGATTTCGCTGCTGGTTCAAACCGTGGTCGGTGCGTTTTCCAGTTACTTGACGTGGATGTGGCTGCTGGGACGCTACCCTGCAACCAAAATTTCAGTGTTTGTGTTTTTGACACCGCTGTTTGCACTGCTGTTTGGCACCTTGTGGCTGGGGGAGCAGGTAACGCCAGCCTTGCTGGCCGCGATGGGGCTGGTAGCCGGAGGCATTGTGCTGGTCAACAAGGGAAAATAACGCATAAAAAAGGCCGCATATGTCAAAATTTCGTATGCGGCCATAAGCCGGTAAGAGAGCGTTGCGTCCTCGCTGCGCTGCAACCCCTGCAACCGGCCGTCCCGAACCATAAAAGATACCAAGAACCGGAGCCAACCTAAGTTGGCATGCGTTGTAAACGCTCTGAAGAATTACAGAATTACTTAGGCAACAAGACCTTGTCAACAACGTGAATCACGCCATTCGACTGGTACACGTCCGCGATTGTCACTTTGGCAGTGCCGCCTTTTTCATCGGTAATCATCACGCCGCCATTCGCCGCTGTGGCGGTCAATGTGCCGCCAGCCACAGTCTTCATGGTGGCTTTGCCGTTACCGTCCATCACGGCTTTGGTGATAGCGGCCGAGTCCATCTTGCCGGCTACTACGTGGTAGGTCAAGATGCCAGTCAACATGCCTTTGTTTTCAGGCTTGAGCAGCGTATCTACAGTGCCAGCAGGGAGGGCTGCAAAAGCAGCGTTGGTAGGCGCGAAAACCGTGAACGGGCCAGGGCTCTTGAGCGTATCAACCAAGCCTGCAGCCTTCACCGCAGCGACCAGCGTGGTGTGGTCTTTGGAGTTAACAGCGTTGTCGATGATGTCTTTGCTGGCGTACATCGGTGCGCCGCCGACGGTGACTTGCGCAAAGGCGGAAGCAGCGCCCATAGCCATCATCACAGCCAGACCCAGAGAAGCTAATTTTTGTTTCGTTTGCATGATCATTTCCAAAAGATTGAGGGGGTTTCAAAAGCCGAAATCGGAATGGATTCAAGCGGCTGTAATGAATACGGCACAACACCAACATTGGATTCAACCCCGATGCACTATTTCTCAATCATTCGAAAACACAGACTCTGGAAGGCGACTTATTGGCCCTGAAAAACAGCTGTCCGCTTAGAGAAAAATGCAGCCAATGCCTCTTTGAAATCAGCAGTTTGCGTGCTGGCTTTGAAGTTATCGCGTTCAGCGTCAAGCTGCGTGGATAAATCATTGTCAAAGGACTGGCGCATCAGGCGCTTCAAGCGACCATAGGCCAAGGTTGGCCCTTGCGCCAGCCGCTGCGCCAGCGCTTGGGTTTCTATCTGAAGTTGATCGGCCGGCACGACGCGGTTCACCAGTCCCAGGCGCAGCGCTTCAGTGGCATCAAAGGTATCGCACAACAGCGCGATGTGCATGGCTTGGCGCAAGCCCACCAGACGCGGCAGACTCCAAGAGCCCGACACATCGCAACTCGCGGCCACGTTGGCATAAGCGAGGTTGAAACGGGTGCCTTCGGCAGCAATGGCCAAGTCGCACGCCATCGACAAGCTCAAGCTACCGCCCGCCACCACACCGTGCAAGCTGGCGATAACAGGCGCATTGAGCGCCGCCAGCAGTAGCACGGCCTCATGCAGCGGGCCAATCAAGGCCTGCGCTGTCGCGGCTGAGTCGTGCTGCAACGCCGCCAGATCACCACCAACGCCAAAAGCACGGCCTTCGCCGCGCAAGACGACAACGCGCACCAGCGGGTCATACACCAGCGTTTGGCACGCTGCCAAGAAGGCCTGGGCGGTGGGGATGTCCAGCGCGTTCATGGCGGTGGGGCGGTTGAAGCTCAACGTGACGATGCCGCCTGCGCGAGTGACGGTGACGGGGGTCTCAGGGTTGGAACTCATGGCAAGCTTTCGGGTTGAATGATTTGGACACGGGTAGTGCGTTGCTCAGATGATTTTGTTTGTTTTTTTGCAAGCGGCCACTTGGGCTTGGGCAAGCGCTTAGGCAAGGATTTCAACGGGGTTGGCAGTGAAAGCGAAACCGTAGATTTCGGCAGCTCACGGCACAAGCCGTTCATCAACAGCGCAATGCACTGCTGTGCAATATCCTCCGCACTCAAGGCCCCCCCAGGTCGGTACCAACGCCCGACCCAGCTCAGCGCTCCCGCCAGCGTGAAAGCGGCGATTTTGGGGTCACAAGGGGCGATCGCACCTTCGTCAATGCCCTGTTGAATCAGATCACGAAATTCTTTGTCAATACCTGCTTTGATGCGCCGCAATTTATGCTGACTCTCGGGCGGCAGCGGATCCTCACCCACACGGATCACGCACATGCCGAAATCAAGGGTGACGATTTCGGTGTATTTGTGCATGGCAGCTATCAGTTTGTCCATGGCGCTGCCACCTGTTGCCCCCACCTCAGTGATAGCGTCTTGCAGCATGGTGAGGCCAATACGCACGCACTCGTACAAGATATCGTCTTTGCTTTTGATGTAGTAGTACAGCGTGGGCTTGGTAACGTTCAGCCGCTCAGCGACCTCATGAAGCGTGCTGGCGTGGTAGCCCTTTTCATTGAAAACCTGGGCCGCCATGCGCAGCACCGCTTCGCGCTTGGTGCTGCGAACCTTATCCCGCTCTGTACTTGGTGTCCAGGGGGAGACCAGCTTGGGGGCCGGCTTAAGCGCGGGCTTAAGTACTGGCTTACGGGCAGTCATCAGCGGTACAGCGCCTCAATCTCAGCGGCGTAGGTGGTGTACATGCTGGCACGTCGCACCTTCATGGTGGCGGTAACTTCACCATCGTCATGGTCGAGCTCTTTGGTCAATAAATGAACGCGCCGGATGCGTGACACCTCGGCCAATCGAGCGTTGCCTTTGTCTACCTCAGCCTGAATCAGCTCGCGCACCTGGGGAGTTTCCACCAGCGAGCGGAAATGCGTGAAGTTGACGCTGTGCGACTCAGCCCACTGCGCTACGGCGTCATAGTCAATCTGGATCAGCGCCCCAACGAATTTACGGGCATCCGCAACAATCACGCACTCTTTGATGAAGAGGCTGCCCTTCATGGTGTTTTCAATTTCTGAGGGAGTGAGGTTCTTGCCACCAGCAGTAATCATGATGTCTTTCAGACGATCTACGATGCGCAATGACCCATCGGGCTCTGTCGCCACCACGTCCCCGGTGTGCAGCCAACCCTCAACAATGCTGATGGCTGTCGCCTCTGGATTTTTGTAATAACCTTTGAAAACCATACCACCGCGAATTTGCAGCTCGCCCTGATTGGACAGTCGGTGCTCAACCCCCAGTGTAGGTACGCCTACAGTGCCAAAAGCCACTGCATCAAGCCGCTGGCCCAGCACCATACCGCTGGATTCGGTCATGCCATAGACCTCCACCAAGGGCACACCCAAAGTACGGAAAAACTGTACGATGGTCGGTGAAATAGGCGCAGCACCCGTGAGTGCAATGCGCACTTGGCGCAGGCCAATGAAATTGTGCAGTGACCTAAAAATCAAGCTGTAATAAAGCGCGAAGCACAGGTGCTCGCGCCAATTTCGCTGGTGTGCCGCTTTATGCGCAAACGGCGCGCAAGCCCGCATGCCGGCATCGAACACGCGTTTACGCAGTCCACCGGATTCGTGCATCTTGGTCGAGATGGCCGAATGCAGCTTCTCCCAAATACGCGGCACGCCCAGGAACATCGTGGGAGCCACTTCGCGCAAGTCTTCCTGCACAGTGCGGATGGACTCGCCAAAGTCTGCGCGCGAGCCCAAGTACAGCGGCACAAACACGGTCAGCATCTGCTCGGCCACATGGCACAGTGGCAAATACGACAGGTGTGAGGTCTGCGGTGTAAGGCACAAGCGATCTACCACGCCAGGCGCCATGGCCGCGATATTGGCGTAACTGACCATCGCCCCCTTAGGCTTGCCCGTCGATCCCGAGGTGTAGATGATGAGTGCTGTATCGCTGAGCTGCTGGCGGGCCAGCACCGCCTGTATCTGATCTATCGCGGCTCCAGCCCCTTGCGAAGCCTCCGATGCCGCTAGCACTAACGCTACCCCCATAGCCTCCAATGCCTCAAAACCTATGACCAACTCGGGCGCACGGGCCTGTGTTTCGGCCAGTCCTTTGCGCTCCATCATCACTATCTTTTTAAGGTGAGGCAGCTGATCTCGGGCATCGAGCACCTTGTCAGACTGCTCCTGGTCTTCGCAAATCACAATTTCAACATCTGCATGGGCCAGCACATAGGCGATTTCATTGGTGGGGCTGGTGGGATAAACACCGACAGTTACACCGCCCACCAACCCAGCACCGAGTTGCGTCAGTATCCATTCCACCCGGTTCTCGGACAACACGCCTACATGCCCGCCGTCTGACAAACCTACAGCGCGCAAACCCAAGCCAACCTGCTGTGCCCGTACAAAATACGCGAACCAAGTGAGAGGTTTCCAAATACCATGTTCTTTTTGACGAACCGCCACCTGCATGGGCCGGTTCTGCGCCTGCGCTTGCAACATTTGCGGCAGAGTCAGGGTGTACGACATCTCGTTCATAGGCGGAAGCTTTCTGGGGTTACCAGCGGTAATGAAGGCTGAGGACTTGAATCTGCTGTTCAAGACAACCAGCGTTTGCGGCGCTTGTAGTGCTTAAGGTCTTTGAAGCTCTTGGCACCGCCCTCGCTGCCCACGCCCAAGTAGAACTCTCGGACATCTGGGTCGGCAGCGAGCTTTTCAGCTGTGTTGTCGATCACCACTTTGCCCGTTTCCATGATGTAGCCGTAGTGCGCCACTGCCAGCGCAACAGAGGCGTTTTGCTCCACCAACAACATCGACACGCCCTGTTCAGCGTTGATACGGGCGATGATCTCGAACAGCGTCTCCACCAACACAGGTGACAAGCCCAACGAGGGTTCGTCAAGCAGCATCAACTTGGGCTCAGCCACTAACGCGCGGCCAATCGCCAACATCTGCTGCTCGCCACCCGAGAGGTAACCCGCCAAACTGCGACGACGCTCGTGCAAGCGCGGGAAGTAGCTGTACACCCGGTCAAAATCAGCCTTGCCTGCTTTTTTGCCAGTCAGGGCGTAAGTAGCGGCCACCATGTTTTCTTCGATGGTGAGGTCTTCAAATACATGCCGCCCCTCCATCACATGAAAGATACCAGCCCGCACCAGCGCGTGCGGTGCGCTGCCCTGAATATCCTTGCCATCAAAATGAATATCCCCTTTCGTCATCTCCCCATCCTGCAAGGCGAGCAGACAGGAAATGGCTTTGAGCGTAGTGGACTTGCCTGCTCCATTGCTGCCAAGCAAAGCGACGATCTGACCACGCGGCACGGTCAACGAAAGACCACGCAACACCTGGATCGCCTTGTTGTAGACGACCTCAATGTTGTTGACCTGGAGAATCACGTCGGCGCTGTCCATGTTCACTGCTGCAAGTTGATCCAGTCTGAAGCGGGCACCATCTTTTGCTGCTTGAAGTCAGCGCGGTAAATCCGCCCCACCGGAATGGAGTTGCCCTTGATAGACAACGGCACACCCAAAATACCGCCGGTATCGTAGTTACGGATAGAGCTGAGCGCCGTTTTCATGTTCTTGCCCGTCAGCTCGTTACCCGCCTCTAAGGTGCGCCGTGCCGCTTCGGTCATCAGCATGGCGCTCAAGAAGCCTTGCATATAACCGGTGCTTTGGTACTCAGGACGCATCTTTCGGATGCGTTCCAACATAGGCGATTTACCTTCAGTATCGTAGTAATAGCGGTAAGGCATCACGCCCAAGAATCCGTCCACGTTCGCGCCCATACGCATCACCGTGGTGTTGTCCATACTCCAAAAAGTACCCATGAAAGCGGTCTTCAGGTTCAAGGCCTTGGCTTGGTTGATAAATTCAGGAATGGGGGCCGAAACGTAGCCATGAAAAATCGTGAAATCCGGGTCAGCACGGCGCAGTTTGATGACCTCTGCCGAGACGTCCACACTGGCGGGCGGGGTAACTATCTCGGTAACAAGGTTCAGACCAAGCTTTTTAGTCTCAGCGCGTGCCGCATCAACAGGATCGCGGCCAAACTCGGTATCTGAATAGACCAGAGCAATCTTGGCACCCGGCTTGGTCTTGGCAATGTATTGCAACAAGATGCTCACCATCTCGCTGTAGTTGGGGCCCACCATGAACTGCAAGGGGTACTTCTGCACATCGCTGATTTCTTTGGCGAACGAAGCCCCTGTCATCAAGATGTTCTGGTTACGCTCTAACTCAGGATTAACCGTTTTGACAAAAGCGGTCGAATCGGCGTAGTAGAGACTGACTTTGTTTTGGCTGGTGATTTTTTTAAATGCAGCCATTGACTGATCTACCTTGTAACCAGTGTCTTCAGGCACGTAACGTACCTTGCGACCCTTGATACCTCCGCCTTCATTCAAAATGGTCAGGTAGTCCTTGATGCCCTGGTCGATGCCGATGCCAGCAAAGGCGAACACCCCCGTCAAGGGAATAGAGCCACCCAAAACAATATCTTCCAGCGGCGCAGCTGAGGTGGCTCTAGGAGCCGTTTTCTGCGCGAGTGCAGCAGGTGTCAGCAGCATGCAGGCAGCGGCGGCCAGGGATGCAAGGCCAAGTGTTCTGCGAATGTTTTTCATGGGTGTCTCCAGGTTGAATTGCAGGGTCAGGTACGGAAGGGCCACAGGTGAAAGAGTCGGCGTAAGCGTCGCCATACTTCCGCCAGTCCGTGCGGCTCAAAAATCAAAAACAAGACAATCATCAAGCCGAACACGATGGTGCGTACCGGCGACAAAATCAGGGCAGCATTACCTCCGAATGCCGCCACGGGCAGCCATCCGACGATGAGCTTGAGCAACTCAGGTACCAGCGTCATGAACACCGCCCCCAAAATGCTGCCCAAAAGACTTCCCATACCCCCAACGATGACGGCGGCGAGAAAGAAAATTGACATCAGCAATGGAAAACTCTCCGGCGTGACAGCGCGAAAAAAGTAAGCGAACAAGCCGCCCGCCACACCTGCGTAAAACGAAGAAATGGCAAAAGACAGCAGCTTGTAGTGCAGTAGCGAAATACCCAGCACTTCAGCTGAGATATCGCGGTCACGTATCGCAATGAAGGCACGGCCAATGCGGGTTCGGAACAAGTTTGCAGAGCCCAAAAGCATCAAAACAGCGATCGGCACGATCACCCAATACAGCTTGAAAGAATTGTCCAGCTCGATGCCAAACAGCTTGGCTGGTGGCACGTTCAGGCCTCCACCGCCACCCGTCAAACTGCTGAAATGTGAAAAGATGAAGTGCGCTATGACCCCTGCTGCAATCGTGGCAATCGCCAAGTACAAGCCTTTTACGCGCAAAGAAGGCAGACCCACTAACAAACCCACCAGCATCGCAACACCACCACCCAGCAGCAGGTTGAGTAAAAAAGGCGTGCCAAAGCGAATCTGCAAAATAGCCACGGTGTACGCGCCTATACCCATGAAGGCAGCTTGACCCAAGCTCACCAGTCCGGTGTATCCCGTCAAAATATTCAGCCCCGTGGTGCTGGCGATGTTGATGGCGACGAGACACGCCAAATACAACCAATATTCGCTTGCGACAAAAGGAAAAGCGCATAGCGCCAACGCCAGTACACCCAACCACACATGCTGCGTGCGACTGTCAAACAGCGCAGCGTCACCCGCGTAACTTTCTTTAGCAGAGCCTATACGCATCAGAGTCTCTCTATCTCGTGAGTGCCAAACAACCCGTAGGGGCGAACCATCAAAATCAGTACCAGCAAGCTGAAGGTGGCCAGTATTTTGTACTCACCGCCCAGATAAAACCCTGTAAGGGCTTCAATCAACCCCACCGCCAGGCCGCCCACCAGTGCGCCCAGCACACTGTCGAGTCCACCGAAAATGACAACCACCAACACCGACAAACCAAACACCCCCATCGCTGAGGACAAGCCACCAATCGAGCCCACCACAATGCCTGCCACCCCCGCAATCATGGCTGCGGCGACCCAGGCCAGCGAGAACACGCGAGGCACGTTGATCCCCATCGAATAGGCAGCCGCCTGGTCAGACGCCGTAGCCCGCAGCGCCACGCCCCCACGCCAAAACCGGAACACCAGCAGCACCAGCGCAATCAACACCACCGCAATCCAGAAACCATAAAAAATCTTAGGCGAGACAAATGCCTCGCCAATTTCAATCGGTTTAGACGGTAGAAACTCCGGTAAGCGCTGCTGATCGGCCGTCCAAACCAGCTCCACCAAACCCACCAAAATCGAAGACAAGCCCACCGTCACCATGAACGAAGAAATAGGGGCCTCTCCCAGCATAGGCCGGATGATGGTGCGCTCAATCAACGCACCAAACGCACCCGACACCAACAACGTAGCGGGGATAGCCAGCCAAATTGGCAAGCCCATACCGGTTGAGAAGGCCAGGAAGATGTAAGCGCTGAGCATCAGCATTTCGCCAATGGCGATGTTCACTACGCGGGTCGCCTTGTAAATCATCACAAACGCCAAACCGGTCAGCGCATACAGGCCACCCGTGCCCAAACCCGCCAAACTGATCTCAAACAAGAGCCACCAGTCGATGTTCACCCCATCACCCCCACGCGGCTTTGTGTACCAGCCCGTGCAGCCTGCTGGAAGCGTTGGCGCAATGCTTCAATATTCCCAGAACCGAGATAGGCTTTGATGACCTCTGGGTTGGTTTGTACTTCGCTGGGCTTGCCATCAGCGATCACCTGGCCAAAGTTCAGCACCACCACGTGGTCCGACAAATCCATCACCATGCCCATGTCGTGCTCAACCATCAGCACAGTCACACCCCATTCGCGCCGCACCTCAAGAATGAAACGCGCCATGTCTTCGGTTTCCTCGCGGTTCATGCCAGCGACCGGCTCGTCCAACAACAGTAGCTTGGGCTTCATGGCCAACGCACGTGCCAATTCGACGCGTTTTTGCAAGCCATAGGAGAGCGCAGACACTGGCGCCTTGCGAATATGGTCAATTTCCAAAAAATCAATGATGCGTTCTTCGATTTCTTGCCTCAACGCCTCTTCCTCGCGCCGCGCCGCAGGACTGTAAAACAAGGCTTGAAGGGGGCCTGTTTTCAGGTGACAGTGGCGTCCCAGCTTGATGTTGTCCAGCACCGTCATACCGCGAAACAAGGCAATATTTTGAAAACTTCGGGCCAACCCCAAGGCTGCGCGCTTGGGTGGTGCCATGCCTTCGAGAGACTGACCCGCAAAACGAATACTTCCCGCAGCAGGTCGGTAAAACCCAGAGATGGTGTTGAAAACTGAAGTCTTGCCCGCGCCATTGGGTCCAATCACCGAGGTGATGGTGCCAGCCGTTACATCAAAACTGACGCCACGCAAAGCCTTCACACCGCCAAACGTCAGCGTAAGGTCTTTAACTTCGAGCAATGCAGCGGTTGTCCCAGCGTTCACTTTGTCTCCAGACTTTTGAAGGCATAAACGCAGCACAACTGACGTTTATCTACTTTGAAGTAACCTAAAGAATCATAAGTAAACCTTTGGTAAATCACAAGCCTAGGAATTACCCTGAAGTCGTGACCAGCCGTGCAATAGCATCAGGCATACAGCTGGTGTGGGTTCTGCGTTAACACCGCCTGCACCACCGCCGCACTACCGCACCCGTCTCCCAGCGCATCCAACAATACCTCGTGCAAAGCACCATAGTTGGCCCATGATTCTTCGTTGGTACAGGGCCAATCGCTTCCCCACAGCAACTGAGTAGGGCCAAGTTCCCCCATCCAAAGCTGCGCCATGGCCTTGGCGTTAACCGCACCCAAACGGTAATGGCCGCTGAGCTTGACATACACGCGACGTCCTTGCTGCGTTAACTTGCGCAGCAGCTGCACGGTACCGTCTTGTTGTTGGGCCGCAAGAGGCTTCGCGAAGTGGTCTAGCACCAGAGGCAGGCCTTTCGGCAGATGGGGCAAGAGCTGGGCTAACACCGCAGGCAGCGCCCCGGCATCGGTGTGCAATTGCAGATGCCAGCCAAGGCGCAACAAACTGTCCCACAACAGCGGCACCCGACACCAAGGCAGCACATCGTGGCTCAGCCCGACCAAGTTAAGTCGGATACCACGCACACCTTGCTCGTGTAACTGCTGCAGCTGTATGTCGCTGGTTTGAGGGGTAATCACCACCACACCACGCAGAGCGGGGTTGTGGGCTAACGCGGACAGCAGCAAGCAGTTGTTGGTGCCTAAAAAACTGGGCTGCACAAGCACGCCTCGCTGCACTCCGCGGACTTGTGCGAGCGCCGCCCAGTCGGCCAAATCAGCCGTATAGCTAGGCTGGTAGCGAGCGCCTTGCACCGACTGATTGGCATAAAAAATATGAAAGTGCGTATCAACTGGTACGCTCGGGTTACTGGAAAAACTCGCAGAAAGTCCCATGATAGCTAGCACATTAGAGGAAAATTTATCTTCGTTCATTTTTGACAATGTCGTCTTATTGACTTATATTTTAGTCATCTAGAAGACTGCATAAATAAAACTTTTAATGACAATTAAAACATTATCAAACCCCAAAAATTCCACCTCCTATTTTGAGGCAAATACTTCAATGGTGCAGCCAAAAATAGATGGACAAAGTCGCTACGGCTGGCTGGCTGCCATGCTGCGGGCCCGAATTACGCAGGGTGAATGGGTGCCTGGAAGTGCCCTGCCTGCGGAGGCGGCGCTGGCCAAGCAGCTAGGGGTGGCCTTAGGCACGATGCGCCAGTCCATTGCGGTGCTGGTGGCAGAGGGCTTGCTGGAACGCCAGCATGGGCGCGGTACGTTTGTGCGCGCTGGGCTGGGTGGGGCATCCATGCTGCGGTTCTTTCGTTTTCGCCACGGCGGTGATTTAGCAGCGGTGCCCGCCTCGCAAATCCTAAAACGCAGTTACATGAAGGCGAATGCCCAAACAGCAGAGGCATTGGGTCTGGAGGCGGGAGCGCTGGTGCTTTCATTGCTGCGCTTGCGCAGCCTGGGCGGTGAACCTTGCCTACTGGAACAACTTTGGCTCCCTTTGCCGACCTTCGAACCCCTGGCAGCGTCTGACACCTCCGAATGGGATGACCTGCTTTACCCCATGTACCAACGCGTTTGTGGCATCACCGTCCATCGCGCTGAAGACACGTTGCGCTTTGATGTACTGAGCGCCACCCAAGCCCGCCACTTGGGCCTGGACGCTGCTGCACCCTGCGTACGTGTAGAGCGCCGGGCCTTTGACATGACGGGCCAGTGCATCGAACGCCGTTGCACCTGGGGCGATGCCCACGCGTTTAACTACACCTTGAACATCCATTGAGGCACCCCTTGATCTTTTCACTGCACCCACCGCTTTCACAGTCTTCCGCTTTTACAACCTCTCCCGCTTCCTCAAAACCAGCCACAAGCTTCTCGCTCGTACGCCGCCGGCTGCTGCAATCCACAGCCGTCACGCTGGGCGCACCATGGCTCAACACGCAAGCAGCAGAAGGCATTGCCGAGGGGCGCCCCATCACGCTGGTGGTGTCCTACCCGGCTGGTGGTGGTGCAGATTTGGTAGCCCGAATGATCGCGCCCAAACTGGCCGCCGCGCTGGGTCAAAACGTGGTGGTGGACAACAAACCTGGTGCCAGCGGTCAGCTAGCGGCAAGTCTGGTGGCCCGTGCTAAGCCTGATGGCGGGACATTGCTGATCGATGCGTCTTCGTTCGCCGTCAATCCCTCGCTGTTCCCTAAGCTGCCGTATGACAGCGACACCGCGTTCACGCCCTTGGGGATCGTGGCACTGTTCCCCAACGTGCTGGTCTGCACCGCCAGTTTTGAAGCCAAAAGTGTCAAAGACGTGATTCGCCTCGCCAAGGCCAAACCCCACCAACTGGCCTACGCCTCATCAGGCAACGGCTCAGCGCAGCATCTGGCGGGCGTCCTGTTTGAGCAGCAAGCTGGTGTGAATTTGCTGCACGTGCCGTACAAAGGCGGCGGCCCAGCGATGAACGACGTGATGGCTGGGCAAGTACCCTTGTTCTTTGCCAATGTGGCGTCGTCTGTAGGTGTTATTCAATCTGGCAAGCTGCGCGCCTTGGCAGTCACCAGCCGCCGTCACGCACGCTCGTTGCCCGACATAGCGACAATGGAGGAAGTGGGTGTTCCAGGCTACGAAGTTAACGAATGGAACCCCATCTTGGCCCCAGCTGGCCTTCCCTTGGCGGTCAAAGCACGGCTACAAGCCGCCATCCGCACCACGTTGGCTGACGCAGAAGTGCTGGGACGAATCCGTGCGCTGAGTGGCGAACTGCTGCCGGACAACTCAGATAGCGCAATAGCCGCCTACTTGCAGTCACAAAAAGCCCAATGGGCACGCTTGGTGCGCAACCGAAAAATCACCGTGGATTAACCACCCACTGGCCCACCGAACATCAAACTGACCTTCCCATGTCCGAACGCTACCTTAACAACCGTACAAACCTTACCAACCTTGCGAGCAACCCCAGCACGTTGTACCGCCGCCTCTTTATCGCTCAAGGGCTGGCAGCGGGCCTGCCACTGTCTTTGCTCAGCGGGATGTCACACGCACAAAGCACTTGGCCCAACAAACCCCTGCGCTTGGTCGTACCGTTTGCCCCCGGTGGCAGCTCAGAAATCGTGGCACGTTCTGTCGCAGGTGAAATGAGCAAAACCATTGGTCAAAGTGTTTTTGTAGACAACAAACCCGGTGGCGCTGGCAACATTGCGATGCAGGAAGTTGCCCATTCCGAAGACGGCCATACGCTGGTGCTGGGTCATATCGGCACGCTAGCAGTCAACCCCTTTATTTTCCCCAAGCTCCCTTACGACGCCGCCAAGGATTTCATCCCCGTCACCCTGCTCTCCAAGGTGCCCAGCCTGTATGTGGTGAACCCCAACGTACCCGCAACCAACCTCAAAGAGTTCATCGCCTACGCCAAAAAGAATCCTGGCAAACTGAACTATGGCTCAGCTGGCAATGGCAGTGCGGGGCACCTCGCGTTTGAATATTTGAAGATGGCGTCTGACGTGTTCATGCTGCATGTTCCCTACCGTGGCACGGGCCCCATGCTGACCGATTTACTGGCTGGTCGCCTCGAGGCCGCCGCCGTAGGTGCGCCCGCGCTGATGCAATTCATCAAAGCGGGCAAGCTACGTTGTATCGCGACCGGCACGGCCCAACGTCTGCCGCAGTTGCCTGACGTACCCACCGTGGCCGAGCAGGGCTACAAAGGCTTTGAAATGACGCAGTGGTACGGTTTGTTAGCCCCCAGCAAATGGCCCAAAGCCAACGTGGCAAAGCTGGAAGCCGAGGCCATCAAAGCCACACGCGGTACCGTGGTCAAAGACAAACTCTCTGCCGACACCGCCCTCGCGGTAGGCAACACGGGGCTTGAGTTTGAGGCGTTCATCAAGTCCGAACAAGCCCGCTGGAAAGTGGTCATTACCCGGGCCCAAATCAAGGCCGAAGGTCTGGGCTAATACGGTAGCCCAGCTTATTGGGTTGCGCCTTCGGTGCTGTTGGTACTGGTACTGGTATTGGTACTGATACCGGTATTGGCTTCATTCGCGCGGCGCTGTGCCAGCTGCTGGTACCAGTCCAAACAACCTGGATTGGCCATCGTATCGCGGTTCACCACCTTTTCCAGCGGCTGGCCGAGCAGCAGTTTTTTGATGGGCAATTCCTGCTTTTTACCTGACAGCGTGCGCGGAATTTCAGCCACATGAAAGATATCGTTAGGCACAAAACGAGGACTTAACGCGACTTTGATGGCATTGTTCAGCTTGGTACGCAAGGCATCGTCCAGCGTCACGTCAGCGCGAAGCACCACAAACAGCGGCATATAGCTCTCACGCCCCAGGTACTCCAGATCGACCACCATGCTGTCAAGCACCTCAGGCAGCGCTTCCACGGCGCTGTACAGCTCGCTGGTGCCCATGCGCAGGCCGTAGCGGTTGATGGTGGCGTCGCTGCGGCCATAGATGATGCAGCCGCCCTCAGGCATGATCTTGAGCCAATCCCCATGCCGCCAGACTGGGCCGAGAGCCGCATCACTCATGCCTTCGGTACCGCGCGCACCACGGCGACCATGGCCGGCCGGGTACATCTCAAAATAACTGGACAGGTAGCGCTCGCCGCTGGTGTCGCCCCACAAAAACAGCGGCATTGAAGGAATCGGCTGGCTGCAAATCAGCTCACCCACCTCACCCAGCACTGGCTTACCCGTCCCGTCCCAGGCCTCGACCGCACTGCCCATCATGCGGCACTGCATCTGGCCGGCTACCTGGGGCAGCTCAATGTTGCCACCAATAAAAGCGCCTGCGAAATCAGTACCGCCAGAGATATTGCACCACCAGATATCTGGCGTGCCGAGCTGCTTGAATTGATCCGTCCCCCACCGCTGCACGTCTTCACTCAGCGGCGACCCCGTGGTACCTAGGGCTCGGACGCGCTTCAAGCCAGAGTACGGCGTGAGGTCAACACCGGCTTTCATGCAATTGGCAAAGAAGGCTGCGCCTGCACCGAAGAAGGTAACGCCTAGGTCATCGACAAAGCGCCAGAGCGTCGTCCAGTCAGGTGCGTCTTTAGTGCCGCCGGGATTACCGTCGTAAATGCAACAAGTCGTGCCGTTAAGCAGGCCACCCACCTGTGAATTCCACATCACCCAGCCCGTGCTGCTGTACCAGTGGTAACGCTCACCGAACGAATTGGGCGCGTAGCTGCACCCCACATCGTTGTGCAACACCTTGAGCGCAAGCGCGACCACCACCGTACCGCCATGACCGTGAACAATGGGCTTGGGCAGGCCTGTGGTGCCACTGGAATACACAATCCACAGCGGATGGTCAAACGGGAGCCACAAGGGTTCAAAACGGGTAGTTTCAGCATCATTTCGGGCTGTTCCGCTGTCCAAACCAGCACAGTTTGCTATTGATTTAAGTGCATCCTGGTTGACCCCAAGGTTGCCGTGCATCAGCACATGGCGCACGCTGGGCAAGGCTGCACACAACTCGGCGACAACGGCTGTACGGTCAAAGTCACGCCCGCCGTAGGTCACGCCATCACAGGCAATCAACACTTTGGGCTCGATTTGCTTAAAGCGGTCAAGCACGGCAGCGGTGCCCATATCGGGCGCACAAATGCTCCACACGCCACCAATGCTGACTGTCGCCAAAAATGCCACCATCGCCTCAGGGATATTGGGCAGATAGGCCGCCACCCGGTCCCCCGGTTGCACGCCCTGGGCTTGCAAGTGCAAAGCAAGAGACGCCACCTGTTGTCGTAGCATAGGCCAGCTCAGCGCGTGCTGCTCACCTTTTTCATTGCGACTGATGATGGCCAACAGCCCCGCCGCATCCGCCGGCGCCACGTGACGGAAAACCTGCTCGGCATAATTGACCTGTGCCCCCACAAACCACTGCGCGCCGGGCATCGTGTTGCGCGCCAGCACCGCGCTGTGTGGCGTGGGTGAGCGCATGTCAAAGTAATCCCAGATGCTTTGCCAAAAAGCGTCCAAGTCCGTCACTGACCACTGCCACAGGGCGTCGTAGTTGTCGAAATGCAGGCCACGCGTGCGGGCCAGCCAGTCTTGATAGATACGGATTTGGGGGGTGTAAGGGGCTGAAGTCATATGTCTCGCTTATGTCTCTTTTATTTTCTGAAGCTGGTCACCAGTGCAAATGATAAAGCGCAACGTCCATCCCTTCACCCGCCCAGTTTGTTTATATATAGTTGCAGGATTCATCCCCCATCCACAGGAATCTCTCATGCGCATTTGGAAACAAGCTATTTCGATTGAAACTCTCACGGCTATCCACGTGAACACCGCCGTGTCACACCTCGGCATGGAGTTTTTAGAGGTGGGTGACGATTTCATCAAAGCCCGTATCCCTGTGGACAAACGCACCCACCAGCCCTATGGCCTGCTGCACGGTGGCGTGTCGGTGGTGCTGGCAGAAACGCTGGGTTCGTGCGGTGCGGCCAGTTGCGTACCGGACGGTTATCGTGCTGTGGGCCTGGACATCAACGCAAACCACCTCAAAGGCGTCTCCAGTGGCTGGGTAACGGGCATCACCCGACCTGTCCATGTCGGCCGCACCACGCAGGTATGGCAAATCGACATGACAAATGATGCAGGTGAGTTGACCTGCGTATCACGCATCACCATGGCGGTGTTGGCGCCTAAGGCTTGAGTGAAAAATACCTGTTGAACAGCATCTAGACCATGAGCGCACTGAAACGAATCCGCATTGCGGGCTTCAAGTCCATCAAACAGCTAGACCTGTCGCTGGGAAACCTGAACGTGCTGATAGGTGCGAACGGTGCAGGTAAAAGCAATTTCATCTCGGTATTTAAGCTGGTGAACGAGATAGCTGAACAGCGGTTACAGCGGTTTGTGGGCTCAAATCCGGAACGTTTTTTGAGACACGGGCGGCGGGTGACGCCCATGCTGTCTGTGCAACTGGATTTTGGAGCCAACGGCTATTCATTCAGGCTGTCACCATCAGAAAATCAATTGGTTTTTGACTACGAGCTGATGAGGTTTGATGGTAATTATGGCGTGCAGCAACGCTCATTGGGAGCAGGACATTTAGAGTCAAAATTGTCCGATCAATTGGTAGAGGGCCATCGCAATCAACTCATCGCCAGCTACGTTCTCCCAGCTATCAAAGACTGGCGTGTTTATCACTTTCACGATACCAGCGACCAAGCAGCCGTAAAACAAACCGGAGCCATTAACGTCAATCACTCGATCCGGCCTGATGCATCCAATCTGGCCGCTTTCTTGTACCTGCTCCAACAAAAGCATCCCAAAAGCTACCAACGCATTCGGAATACTGTTCGCTTAGTGGCCCCCTTCTTTGATGATTTTTCGCTGCGCCCTGACCCCTTGTCGCTCAACCAACAAGACATCCGCCTAGAGTGGCGCGAAGTCGGCTCGGACTATCCGTTCACGGCTTACCAACTCTCTGACGGCACCTTACGGTTCATGTGCTTAGCAACTGTTTTGCTGCAACCCAATCCCCCCTCAACCATCATCATTGATGAACCTGAGTTGGGTCTTCACCCTTACGCGATTGAGGTGCTAGCGGGCTTGTTGTGCAGTGTTTCGCAGAAAGTACAGCTGATCGTGTCCACCCAATCGGTGCCGCTGGTCAACCAGTTGGAGGCAGAGAACCTGATCGTGGTCAACCACAGCAACGGCGAATCTGTATTCTCACGCCCTGATGTCGATGCGCTGCAAAGCTGGCTTGAGGATTACACGCTAGGCGAGCTGTGGGAAAAGAACATTCTGGGTGGCCGCCCTGGCGCACCGCCAGCGCCTGCACCACTTGACAACACCAACGGAGACGCGCCATGACGCGTGTGATCCTCGTAGTAGAGGGGCAAACCGAGGAAACTTTCGTCAATCAGGTGCTCGCCCCTGCGCTCAGTCTGGCGGGTATTTACATCACCGCCACACGCATCATGACCAGCCAGACTGCAACCCAAAAGTTCAAAGGTGGGTTGGTTAATTTTGAGCACCTTGATCGTGATGTGACTAAGTTGCTGAACAGCGATCAAAGGCGCTATGTCAGTTGCATGGTTGATCTGTACAAACTGCCCAACACGGCTCCAGGCTATGAGGAGGCAGCAGCGCAGAAAGACGCCTATGCAAAAGCCGAGGTGCTGCAGAACAGTTGGACTGCACACTTTGCAAACCAAAGGTTCATTCCGTATGTGTAGCTCCACGAATTTGAAGCACTGCTGTATGCCCACCCCCCAGCAGCCTTGGCGGCAACAGGTCGCCAACAATTGGTAAAAGCCATGGAAGAGGCGTTGCTGCAGGTAGATGGCAACCCTGAGTTGGTGAACCAAACTCCTGCAGGAGCACCGTCCAAGCGGTTACTGGCCGCGTTTTCAGGCTATGAAAAAGTGCTGCATGGGGTACAAATAGCACAAGAAGTTGGTCTTCATGCCATGAGAGAGAAATGCGCGCATTTCGCAGCGTGGTACGCACAGTTGGCCTCGCTACAGGCGCTTTGACTCTCCCAGCGAAGATCTATAGCGCAATAGCGCTACCTCATCCTATGCAATACCGTTGGTGGCCTCTTTGGCCATACGCTCGCTTTTCCAGTACACGTCGTCCCCGCCATCCATGCGATTCAGCACGCGAGCGAGTACAAACATCAGATCACTCAAGCGGTTCAAATACTGGCGTGGCGTGTCTTTCAAGGCTTCGGCCTTTTCTAACGCCACTACGGCGCGCTCAGCTCTGCGGGCAACGGTGCGGCACACATGGGCGAGAGACGCAGCGCGGGTACCTGCGGGCAGGATGAACTCTTGTAAGCGGGGCAGCGTAGCGTTGTGCTCGGCCAGCGCTTCGTCTAGCACCAGCAATGCCTCTGCTTTCAGCAACTCAAAACCAGGAATAGAGAGTTCACCGCCCAGGTTGAACAGCTGATGCTGCACCTCCACCAGCAGGTGGCGCACGTCATCGGGCATGGGTTCGCACAGCAGGAGACCGATGTTGGAGTTCAGCTCGTCCACATCGCCCATGGCGTGAACGCGCAAACTGTCTTTGCTGACGCGAGTGTTGTCGCCCAAACCGGTACTGCCGTTGTCTCCGGTGCGGGTGGCGATTTGTGTAAGTCGGTTGCCCATATGCTGGCCTTGGTAGAAAATGAAAATATTTACCCCAATTGTCCTGCTTTCACCTTGCCCGCGCACAACTTGTGCATCCCCTAAGGAGACTACCCAATGAACGCCCCTACGCACGCCGCTCACCTCATGCCCGACATCAACCTGCGTACGGTGCCACAGGCCCTCGTTGACGCGCTCAAAGCCCGCTTTGGCGAGCGCTGCTCGACCGCGTTGGTGGTGCGCGAGCAGCATGGGCGTGATGAATCTTCGTTCGCCGCACCTCCGCCCTCTGCCGTGGTGTTTGCGCAGAGCACACAGGACGTAGCAGATACGGTAAAGCTGGCCAGTGCCTACAGCGTGCCTATCATCCCGTTTGGTGTGGGCTCATCGCTAGAAGGGCATTTGCTAGCAGTACAAGGCGGTATCAGCTTGGACGTGTCCCGCATGAACAAAGTGCTGTCCATCAACGCCGAAGACCTGACGGTGACGGTCGAGCCCGGCGTGACGCGCAAGCAGCTCAATGAAGAAGTCAAATCTACCGGACTGTTTTTTCCGATTGATCCTGGTGCCGACGCTACGCTGGGCGGCATGAGTGCCACCCGCGCCAGCGGCACCAACGCCGTGCGCTACGGCACCATGCGCGAAAACGTGCTGGCACTGGAGGTAGTCACCGCCAGCGGCGAAGTGATTCACACGGGAAGTCGGGCCAAAAAGAGCAGCGCGGGCTACGACCTCACCCGCCTTATGGTTGGCAGCGAGGGCACGTTAGGGGTCATCACCGCAGTAACCGTCAAGCTGTACCCACTGCCTGAGGCTGTATCTGCGGCAATTTGCTCATTCCCCAGCATTGAAGCAGCGGTCCGCGCCACGATTCAAGTGATCCAAATGGGCATACCGATTGCACGGGTTGAACTGATCGACCACAACACGGTGCGCATGGTGAACGCGCACAGCAAGCTGGGCCTGCGTGAGGAGCCGATGTTGTTAATGGAGTTCCACGGCAGCCCAGCAGGCGTGAAGGAGCAAGCAGAACTGGTGCAAGAGATTGCGGCTGAATTCGGTGGCAATGCTTTCGAGTGGGCCACCACCCCGGAAGAGCGCACCCGGCTGTGGACAGCACGGCACAACGCCTACTTTGCCGCCATCCAAAGCCGCCCAGGCTGCCGCGCCATCAGCACCGACACCTGCGTACCGATTTCGCGCCTCGCAGACTGCTTGCTTGAATCCATTACTGAAGTCGACGCCAGCGGCATCCCTTACTTCCTTGTTGGTCACGTGGGTGATGGCAACTTCCACTTTGGCTATTTGATTGACCCGAATCTGCCTGAAGAGCGCGAGATTGCTGAAGCACTGAACAATAAGCTGGTATCCCGTGCACTCAGCCTGGAAGGCACCTGCACCGGTGAGCACGGCATCGGGCTGCACAAGATGGATTTTTTGGTGACGGAAACAGGAGCCGGCGCAGTAGACATGATGCGCACTATCAAACGGGCGCTGGACCCGAAGAACATCATGAATCCAGGAAAGATTTTTACGCTTTGACAGCACCGTAAAGGGCTACGGGCTGGGGATAAATAGAAGTCCCTGCGCTTACGCAACGTAAACGCAGTGCATGGCTTACTTGCGGCTCTTCGCTCCGGGAGCTGAAGTCTGCGATGGTGCCGCGCCACCATCTACACCCAAACGCCCACCACCACCAAGGCCCTGGCCATTAACGCTTTGGGCTTTGTAATTGCGCAGAGAAATCACCATCTGGTTGTACGCGTCCATGAAAGCCGCAGTAATCACCTTGCCTTGCGGGGTGTTGGAGTAGCTGCTTACGCCGCCGCCGCCCGCGCTACCGAACAACGCGCCAAAGCCGCCGATGTCCATCTTCGAGGCACTCCCCTCCGACGCTGCAATCTGCACGCCTGAGCGGTTGTCAATCATCGTCAGCAAGGCGCTGGCTTCGCGGGTTTTGGAGTTGGCGCCCATCGCACCCAGCAAGCGGCCTGCGCTACCGGGAATCAGACCACCAATGGCACCAACCATTCCCCCGGTATTTTGGTTAAAAATGACTTCAGGCGACAAGCCATAGTCGGACGAAACCATCTGACCTTTGCCAAAATTGCTACCCTGGCGCATCTCACCACTGTCAGCCAGCGCACGTTCGCGGGACATGGCATTCATACCTGCAGCACTGCGCTCGACGATGATGAAACAGTTGGACTGCTGAATCATCAAACGCAGCAAACTGGCGGTGGGTGGCAGGTGATATTCGTTCCGAAGAATGGTGTACCACCCTGCACTTTGGTTCTCGATCAGCGACACGGTTCCCAAAGCAGAATCACACTTTTCGAGTGCACTGTTGGCATTGACGCTATTGGCACCACCCGCGCCGCCTGTAGCCACAGTTTTGGCGTCGGGTGCGCCCATTTTCATGTCGGAGGCCGCGCAAGCGGTTAACAGGGCTGCGCCCACAATCAGGGATAAGCGAGACAAGGTGAAGTGCATAGTAAACCGATGAAACAAGGAGAAAGGCAGAAGACGACCCTGAGCCAAGAGGCGTCTTAATCTGGCGAAATACGAGTCTATGCGTTGGGGGAGCACCACCCCCAAGGCCTAAATGTTCCATCGGTAATGAATCAGCAATGAATCGGGAATACTACCGAAAACGGCATAAAGTTACCGGTCAACGTCCTGCTCGGCATGGATTTCCTGAGCGGCACAAGCCGCAAACATTGCCTGCACAGGGCGCCTGAGTGACGCAGCTTCCATGACAACTCAGCCTGCAATAAAATTCCCAATAGGCGTGTTAAGCCGTACCGCGCAGTCGCTCAATCAATCCGTTAAGCGCGTCCAGCGAGCCAAACTGAATAGCCAACTCGCCCATCTCTTCAAATTTCCCATGGCGCTTGACGCGTTTTTTAATACGCACCTCCACATCGGCCATCAGCAAGTCGGACAACTCTTCTTCTACCCGTTTAATGTCACGCGACTTTTGCACCTTGGGTACGCTCGCGGTTTGATCGGGTTCTGTCGAGAGCTTTTTCACCAAGCTTTCGGCTTCGCGCACCGACATGTTCTTGGCACTGATCTGGTTCGCGGCGGTTATCTGGCTGGCCTTGTCCAGCGCCAGTAACGCACGAGCATGGCCCATATCTAGATCGCCCGCCATCAGCATGGCTTGCACCGGATCAGCCAAATTCAGCAGGCGCAACAGGTTGCTGGCAGCGCTGCGCGAGCGGCCCACAGCTTGCGCGGCAGTCTCATGCGTGAGGCCGAACTCCTTCACCAAGCGCTGCAAACCCTGTGCTTCCTCCAATGGATTCAGGTCTTCACGCTGGATGTTTTCAATCAGCGACATCGCCGCTGCAGCTTCGTCTGGCACGTCGCGCACCAGCACGGGCACACTGTCCAAGCCAGCCAGTTTGGCCGCACGGAAGCGGCGCTCACCCGCGATGATCTCGTACACAGGGCGGCTGCTGGGCTGAGGGCTGGAACCCGCAGCTGCACCGGCTGTCAGCAGCGCGGTACGGCGGCGCTGGCCGTCAGCAGTCTCCAGGCGACGCACCAAAATCGGCTGCATGATGCCTTGCACCTTGATGCTTTCGGCCAGCTCGTACAGCGCGCCTTCGTCCATGCGCGTGCGAGGCTGGTAGGCACCGGGCACGATGTCAGTCAACGGCAAAGTTGACGACAGCCCAGCGGTAGAGCCAGTCTCCTCCGCGTTGTCTTCTACTTTGGGGCCCAGCAAGGCTTCGAGTCCACGGCCTAGGCCTTTGGGTTTTTTAGTGACCATGTGCGCTTACGCCTTATCGTGTTGTTTCATCAAAATATGTAGCAGCCGGTGTCCATCTGGCCAGCTCTCTAAACCAGAATCAGCATTGATATGCCCGCTGTCGCCATAGTCAATAAACTGTGAACCCCAGCTGCTCGCAAAGGCTTGGGCGCGCTCAAAAGCACAGTACGGATCGCTATGGCTACCCAGCAGTACGCTAGGAAACGGTAGCGTTTGAAGCGGTATAGGTGACCAGCTGTACAACTGCGCGCGAATCTCTTCGCGCTCCACGTCTCCAGGGGCCACCAGCAACGCCGCTTTTACGCGGTGGGTGTTTTGCGAATGTGAGGCCCAAGCCGCAGTAAGGATGCAACCTAGGCTGTGCGCGACCAGCACAACAGGGCCATCGCAGGACAGCACCACATCTTCCAGGTGGCTTATCCAGTCGCCCCGCAGAGGGTGCATCCAATCGTGCTGCTCCACGCGGGAATAGCGGTACTGGGCTTCCCAAAGGCTTTGCCAGTGGTCTTGCCCACTGCCTTGCCAGCCAGGAAGAATAAGAACGTTGGAGGGATTCATTTAGAAATTAAATACTATGAATTTGATAGCAATTTATGGCTATCAGATATACGAAAGCCACCGATATAGCTCAAAATCATATGTTCACATTGTTGTCACGCGCTTGACCATTTCTTCGGCAAACGCGATAAACGCAACGCTGCCTTTGGCAGAAGGGTCAAAAATCACGCCTGGCAAGCCGTAGCTAGGGGCTTCGGCCAACCGCACATTACGCGGGATAACCGTGTCAAAAACCTTGCCACCAAAGTGCCCTTTGAGCTGGTCGCTGACTTGTTGTTGGAGCGTGATGCGCGGATCGAACATCATGCGCAGCAAACCGATGATTTGCAGATCAGGGTTCAAGTTGGCGTGGACTTGCTTGATGGTATTGACCAAATCGGTCAGGCCTTCAAGCGCGAAGTACTCGCACTGCATGGGTACGATCACACCGTTAGCGGCGCAAAGTCCGTTCAAGGTCAGCATCGAGAGCGAAGGTGGGCAATCAACGAGTATGAAGTCGTAGTCGTCCTGCACCGCTACAAACGCCTGCTTGAGGCGCTTTTCCCGGCGGTCCAGATTCACCATTTCAATCTCAGCACCCGCCAGTTCGCGGTTCGCCGCCAGCACGTCGTAGCCACATTTCTCAGCTCGCACACTCGCTTCAGCAACGGTAGCAGACTCAAGTAGCACGTCGTACACCGACAGCGCGACACTGCGCTTGTCCACACCCGATCCCATGGTGGCGTTACCCTGTGGATCAAGATCGACCATCAGCACACGCTGGCCTATTTTGGCCAGACCGGCAGCTAAGTTGACAGTGGTGGTGGTTTTACCGACACCACCTTTTTGATTCGCGACACAGAAAATTTTGGCCATGGACTGCTTAGAGACTATTTAGTAAGGGCCAGCTTGACGCCAAACCCGATGAGGAAAACGCCCGCCAGCTTTTCCAGCACGCGGGTGATGGTGGGGTTTGCGCGAATGCGCTCTGCCAAAAAATGGGTCAACAACACAACTATCAACCCGTAGGCGAATGTGAGTGTCGCAATGGTCGCCGCCATCACGCCAAACGTCAGCAGACCTTGGTGGTGAACAGGGTCAACAAACAAGGGGAAAAAAGCCATGTAGAACACGATAGCTTTGGGGTTAAGCAAAGTAATCATCACCGACTGGCGAAAGTAGTGGCGCGGCAAGATATTCAAAATAGGCTTACCACCCGCTTTGGCCGTCAGCATTTTGAAGCCCAGCCAAGCAAGGTATACCGCACCAAGCCACTGCACCGCGCGGAACGCTGTGGGGTAGTTACTTAGCAGGGCAGCAACACCGGCAACAGCTAACCACATTAGCATCTGATCGCCCGTAATCAACCCAAAGGTCGAAGCCAAGCCACCAGCGATGCCCCCCTTGCTGGTCGAGGTGATAAGCGCCAAATTACCAGGGCCGGGGATGGCCAGAAACAAAATAATGGCAACAACAAATGAACCGTAATCTGCGATGCCGAACATAGTGAGTTTCCTTTTTCGATGGAGTTTGCCGCTGGAGTTTACTTGGCACGCATCCAGAGCAAGCAACGCTCAGCATCCAAACCGGGAACCTTGAGTTGTTCCACGTGAAACAAACTGATATTGGATGGCAATGCCGCCAACTCATCAGCCGGATGCTTGCCCTTCATCGCCAACCAAACACCTGTGGGTGCAAGTGCGGCTTGCGACCACGCTGTAAAGTCCACCAAAGAAGCAAACGCGCGGGAACACACCACATCGAAGTCTGCACCCTTCAGGGTTTCGACACGGGCATTAACGGCTTTGAGATTCAGTAGCTGCAACGTGCTGGCCGCTTGCTGGATGAACGCCGTCTTTTTTCCCACCGTGTCTACACAGGTGACTTGCAAATTAGGACAGCAAACTGCCAGCACCACACCGGGCAGTCCTGCGCCGGAACCTACATCGAGCAGCCGAGCCCGGCCCTCAGCAAATCCAGCAGCGTGCAAATGCCGGTTCAGCGCAGGCAATATGGCCAGACTGTCCAGCAAATGGTGCCTCAGCATTTCGTCGGGGGAGCGTACTGCCGTCAGGTTGTAGACCTTATTCCACTTACCAATGAGATCTTGGTAACTTAGCAGTTGAGCGACTTGGTGCGCAGAGAGCGTTATGCCTAGCGCCGCCAAACCATCTTGCAATTCATTCGTTTGGCCGTGACTCATGCTTGCTCTGCCACTGACTCAGGCTGGGCCAAGGTCGGCAGCTTACGCCCCCCCTTTTTCAAGTGGACCAGCAGCAGCGATACAGCAGCAGGCGTGATGCCGGAAATACGTGCTGCTTGCCCCAGTGTCTCGGGCCGTTGCTTATGCAGCTTTTGCCGCGCTTCAAACGACAAGGCCGTAACTTGCAGGTAATCCATATCCGCTGGCAGACGTAAATTTTCGTAATGAGCTGCGCGCTCCACTTCGCCTTTTTGGCGGTCAATATAGCCGGAGTATTTTGCGGCAATTTCTACTTGCTCGATCACCGCTGCACCCAAATCGTTGTCGGCCGTCGTTGCTGTTTCACGTGAAACAAGTGCCGCTAATTCTGTGCTGGCGTACTTGCCATCGTCCAGTGACATCAAACTCGAATAGGTCACGTCTGGTCTGCGCAGCAATTCGGTGAAACTGTATTCATGTTCGATGACTTTACCGAAGACACGCTCAGACTCACTCCCCGCTAAATTCTTAGGGCTGACCCAGATAGATTTAAGGCGCTCTGTTTCACGTGAAACAACTTCGCGTTTGCGGCTAAAAGCCTCCCAGCGCACATCGTCAACCAAACCCAGCTTGCGACCTGCTTCTGTCAAGCGTGTATCGGCGTTGTCTTCACGCAACTGCAAGCGGAATTCGGCACGGCTGGTGAACATGCGGTACGGCTCGGTCACACCCTGGGTAACGAGGTCATCGACCAACACCCCCAAATAAGCCTCATCCCGGCGAGGCAACCAAGGCGCATCACCTCGGCACTGCAATGCTGCATTAATGCCAGCGAAGAGACCCTGTGCGGCAGCCTCTTCGTAGCCCGTAGTGCCATTAATCTGCCCAGCAAAAAACAAACCACCGATCGCCTTCGTCTCAAAGCTGTTGGTCAGCGCACGCGGGTCGAAGTAGTCGTACTCAATCGCGTAGCCAGGACGCAGGATGTGGGCATTCTCCAGACCAGCCATAGAGCGCACCAAGTCGTACTGCACATCAAACGGCAAGCTCGTGGAAATCCCGTTGGGATAGACCTCGTGAGTGGTCAAACCTTCAGGCTCCAAGAAAATCTGGTGACTGTCTTTGTCGGCAAAGCGGTTGATTTTGTCTTCAACACTTGGGCAATAGCGTGGGCCCACGCCCTCGATTTTCCCCGTAAACATAGGACTTCGGTCAAACCCGCTACGGATGATGTCGTGCGTGCGCTCGTTGGTGTGGGTAATCCAGCAGGGCACTTGCTGCGGGTGCATGGCCTTATTACCCATGTAGCTGAACACAGGCACAGCGCCCTCCTCGCCCACACCACTAGGCATACCGTCACCGGGTTGCGCGGTGCAGCGGCTGAAGTCGATAGTGCGACCATCGAGACGCGGCGGCGTTCCGGTTTTCAAACGACCTTGCGGTAGCTTGAGTTCTTTGAGGCGAGCTGACAAACTGACAGCAGGCGGGTCCCCTGCTCGGCCAGCGGCGTAGTTATTCAGTCCAACATGGATTTTCCCGTCGAGAAAAGTGCCGGCAGTCAACACCACCGTGCGACTGCGAAAGCGGATGCCAATCTGCGTTACCGCGCCGACGACGCGCTCGCCAGTGCCGGTGCTCTCCACCATCAGATCGTCCACCGCCTGCTGGAACAGCCATAAGTTGGGCTGGTTTTCCAAGCGGGTACGAATAGCAGCTTTGTACAAAATACGGTCAGCCTGCGCCCTCGTAGCGCGCACCGCCGGGCCTTTGCTGGAGTTGAGAATGCGGAATTGAATGCCACCCTCGTCCGTGGCAATACCCATGGCACCCCCCAACGCATCCACCTCTTTAACCAGATGACCTTTGCCGATTCCGCCTATCGAAGGGTTGCAACTCATCTGACCCAGGGTCTCAATGTTGTGCGTCAGCAGCAACGTCTTGCAGCCCATGCGGGCGGCAGCCAACGCCGCCTCGGTGCCGGCATGACCACCGCCAACGACGATCACGTCAAATTCTTTGGGGTAATTCATGCCCATACCAATACCTGTGTTCATACCAATTGTCCTTGTGGCTCTACGCCTATGTATTCAGTGTTCAAACCCATGTCGCGGGCTGCTTGAGCCTGTCGCCGGTCGCTGGTAACAAACAGATCGACCCTGGCAGACAGCGCACTGCCAATATGTATGGCGTCCATACCGCGTAGTGGGCTGCGGGCCATAGTGGCAAAGGCATAACGCTCAACCTGTGCATCCAGGGGCACGATGGTCATGTCCTCCACGTCCGATTGCGTGGCCTGCCAGACGCGGTCAAACTCGGTGCTGGGCAGGCTACCCTCACGCCTGCGTCGCAGCAGTGCGCAAGCCACTTCAGTTTTGCAGTGCGCAGCGATCAGTAATTCACTGGCGGTGGCAAACAGTGCCATTACGCGGTCGTGCCCCGCTTCAGCGGCATAGCGCTTGCTCAACGCCGAAGCGTCAAACAAAAGCCGCAAATGACGTAAGTGACCATCACCGACATCCCATTTTTTCATCATGGCGCATCCTCACGGTCTTCAAGGATGGCTGACGATAGCGATGACCCGGTAGGCAAAACCAGTGGCTCAAAAGGCAACTTCCAGTGAGGCACTTTCGACGCATTCAATTCTGGATCTTTTGGAGGCACCAGTTCAGCCACCGGTTTGCCATGCCGCAATATGCGCACGGTCTCACCCTTCTCCACCAGATCAATCATGGCGGAGACATTGGCACGAAATTCACTTAAAGCTAAGGTCTGCATTTTGTACAAAATTTATGTTTTGTACATTTTACCTCTTTGACCTCTTTTATCTCTACAGCAGCTGGCATGTACCACGTGGAACATGCCAGCTTCAAAACAGCAAGAAACACCTTGCCACTACGAATGAACTTACACCGGCAACACCACGGGCTTGGTCTTCCAAATGTTGTGTGCGTATTCCGCAATGGTGCGGTCGGATGAGAACGGCCCCATGCCTGCCACGTTGAGGATAGCTTTGCGCGTCCAGGCGTTCGGGTCTTCGTAGAGCGCGTCGACCTTGGCTTGGGCTTCGATGTAGCTCGCGTAATCAGCCAGCAGCAGGTAGTGGTCGCCCCAGTTCACCAGCGTATCGAAAATGTTTTGGAAACGCGCAGGCTCGTCTGGCGAGAACCAGCCATCGCGAATGGCATCCAACGCCCGTTGCAGCATCGGGTTAGCCTCATACAAGGCGCGTGGCTGGTAGCCCTTGGAGCGGATGTCAGCCACCTGGGGCGTGGTGTTGCCGAAGATGAAGATGTTGTCAGCACCCACACTCTCCAACATCTCGACATTCGCACCGTCCAGTGTGCCAATGGTCAATGCGCCGTTCAGCGCGAACTTCATATTGCCAGTGCCTGAAGCTTCGGTTCCCGCCGTAGAAATTTGCTCTGACAAGTCAGCAGCTGGAATAATCATTTCCGCCAAACTCACACTGTAGTTTGGCGCGAACACTACCTTCAACAGGTCACCCACACGCGGGTCGTTGTTGATGGTTTTGGCGACACCGTGGATCAACTCAATCACAAGTTTCGCCATGTGGTACGCCGAAGCGGCTTTGCCTGCAAACACCATCACGCGCGGCACCATGCTGCTAGCGGCGGCCGCTGGGTTGTCCAGTATCTGCTGGTAGCGGGTTATGACGTGCAGCACATTCATCAGCTGACGCTTGTATTCATGGATACGCTTGACCTGCACATCAAACAACGCGCTAGGGTTGATTTCCAGCCCCAAATGCTGCTTGACCCACAGTGCCAGGTGCTGCTTGTTGACCTGTTTGGCATGGCGGAAAGCACCGACAAAAGCCGGTTGCTCCGCCATGTGACGCAGCGCCTCCAATTGACACAAATCGCGCCGCCAGCCGCGCCCGATACGCTGATCGAGTAAGGCGGACAGCGACGGGTTGGCCTGTGCCAACCAGCGGCGTGGCGTAACACCATTGGTTTTGTTGTTAAAGCGCTCAGGAAAGAGTTTGGCGAAATCAGCAAAGATGGACTGCTTCATCAACTCGGAATGTAGCCCCGATACGCCGTTGACAGAGTGACTAGCGACCACAGCCACATAGGCCATGCGCACGCGACGCTCGCCGGATTCGTCTACCAACGAAAGACGGCGCATCAGCTCGGTGTCATGGCCATACTGCTGAGTGACAGATGCCAAAAAGTGCGCGTTGATATCAAAGATGATTTGCAAATGGCGCGGTAGCACATGGCCCAGTATTTCCACTGGCCAGGTTTCCAGCGCCTCGTGCATCAGCGTATGGTTGGTGTATGAGAACACCTTTTGCGCGTAGCCCCAAGCGGTGGCCCAAGGCAGATGGTGCTCGTCCAGCAGCAGGCGCATCAGCTCAGGAATCGCCAGCACGGGATGGGTATCGTTAAGGTGGATACTGACTTTTTCAGGCAGCTGCTCAAAGCCCACGTGGCTGCGCAAATAACGGCGAATCAAGTCCTGCAAACTCGCACTAACGAAGAAGTACTCTTGCTGCAAACGCAGCTCACGGCCCGAGGCTGTGGAGTCGTCCGGGTAGAGCAC
>JAYUED010000063.1:0-5779 GCA_043739385.1 Betaproteobacteria bacterium
GGTTTAAAAATAGGATTGCGTGAAAGTTGAGGCTGGCTAGCAGCCAGCGCACAACTTGGCCTGTGCGTTGCACAAGCAGATCTCAGTTGACCTCGTCACCGACGAGATAACTGATGATGGCGAAAGTGACAGTGGATCAAAACCTTGCGGTCAAGTCCATGGAGCTATCGACAATGGAGCGGGAAGGCTTACGCCAAGCTGATGTGTCTCCCAATTTGAAACCAGCTCTTCAGCTGCTCACAAACGGGCATCAGATGTTTGATCACGTAGAGTGATCCAGGCACGTGCGTTGTTGTTCCGTGCAGCACAACCGAACGACTCACGCCGTTTTTTGAACCATCATTATTTAATCTCAAAATCAAGCTGAGCGCAAGGCCTAGTTTTTTTGTTTGAGTGACAAAGCCACCAGCGTTTAGTCGTTGGTGATGATTGATGGGTGGCAGGTGCGGTTGTAATGGACGCAGTCTTGACTCTGCTGTTTGCCCTGCATTCATCGCATGGCATAGCATGGTGTTGCAGCTAAACAGATATCGATATAAAATGTATCTACATTAACGTAGACACTTAGCACCATGACCAATCTTCAAGTTGCCAAATGGGGAAATAGCCTCGCTGTGCGTATCCCGGCCGAATTTATTCGGCGAATCGGCGTCAAAGAAGGCGACCTCATGCAGGCCCATTTGGGCATTGATGGCGCGCTCAATTTGCGTCCAGCTAACTGGAGCCGCAAGGCGTTTGCTAGGGAGCTGGTGCAAAGTGCCCAAAGTCTCCCTCTGGGTAGTTCAGTGATGGAACAACTTCGCCAGGACGCACGGTACTGATGCTTTACGTTGACACGAGCGTTCTGGTCGCCCTTTGTACGCACGAAGTAAAAACTGCAGCGGCGGGTAATTGGTATGCCAACTGTACCGAAGAGCTGATCTCTGCCGCTTGGTGTGTCACCGAGTTCGCAAGTGCTTTGGGGATCAAGCAGCGCACTGGGCAGATGACCGCCGATCAAGCCCACGCTGCATGGGTGCAGTTTGAGCGCATATGTGCGAACGATCTCGAGCTATTGACTGTAGACACTTCGTTGTTTCACAGTGCAGCGCGCTTGACCCTAGACCCTCAGGCGGGATTGCGAGCTGGCGATGCGCTGCATTTGGCCTGTGCCATGCAGGCCAAGGCAAAGGGAATGGTGTCACTGGATGCTGTCTTGATGAAGAACGCCAAGCATTTCAAAATCAAGCCAGTCCCCATCTGACACTTCTATCCTTACCGAGTCAGAACTGAGACACCCGATCGAGTGGGGTCAGACGCCCAGAAACGATCCGGTGTTGTCATTACTCTAGTCAAAAAAAATTACAAAAACATGAGTCTGCAAATGTTGACCAATGGTCGTTTAGGCGATAAGATGGCTGCGCCGGGTAAGTTGACGACCGTGACATTTACCATGACAGCATTTGCCTCATAGTGGAGTCAAATGTCACGTTAAGGTGTTTGACCATTTATTGTGTCGTCAGAGGAGAAAAATCTTTTTTCCTACCGATTAATGCCAAGTCGAGACTCTCAAAACCCTATGTGTACACAGAGGGTTTGGGCACTCCGAAGCCAAGGGTCGTGGGTTCGATCCCCGCCAGCCGCACCACTATTTGAAACCCAAGCCCCGCGCGGCCTTCCAGCCGGTTGGGGTCTGGCTATCATCCACTTCGCTAATCAACCTGTAACTTGTCGCAGCGTTAGGGGCCGTCTGTTAGCCTGTGATGCCCAAGACGCCTTGGATGCCCATCAAGACGCCGACGAGTGCCATCAGCCCAGTGGAAAAGTAAGGCATTTTGCGTGCAAGGCTACTTAGGTTTCCCTTATCCACACGCTTATCAATTTGACTCGCGCCCCAAGCAGCGATGACCCCTACACTCACAAGTGATATTGCCAAGCCGATGCTGAACGAGGTGACCATGGCTGCCCCGAGCGTGAAGCGCTTTAAATGCAGGCAGATCATCAAGATCGTTACGGATGCGGGGCATGGCACCAAACCGCCGGTCAGGCCGAACATCGCGATTTGAACTGTCGTCACCTTTTGCCCTGAAAACCTGTGTTTGATGTCCTCGGCGTGTGCGCGCTCGTGGGCATCCTGATACGCGCCATTGCTATGTACCGCGTGGTGTGCTTCGCTGTGGTCTTGAGTATGCGCATGAGTGTGGTTGTGATCGTCTTCGGAAAAGCACAGCTCGAATTTATGTGCGTGGTGGTCGTCGTCACGACCAATCCACATCACGGCATCAAACTCATGCGGCTCAGGGATCGTTTCCTTTGATTCGAGAAAGGCCCCGTTAGGCCGTAATGTGAATGACTGCCGCTCTCCACCTGCGCGGACGGTTTCTAGCGTGATTTTTTCAATGCCATTGAAGGGCTTGGGTTGCATCTGGGGGTCATAGCCATGCAGCCGAAACCGTGGAGGCACTCCATGTTCGAAAATTTCAAGTTCCACGATGGCCTCGCCCGTGTTCACGATTCTGCCTCCATGAGAGGTCTGCTCTTGCACTTTTGCTGCGGCGTTGTCCCCACGGGTTCTTATGAACATCCAAATGGATACGCCAATTACGATTGCGGCCGATAGCAGCATGAAATAAGGCTCTGCTTGTTCCGCAATCAATTCGTTGCCAAATTCAAGCGCTGCTGCTGCCAGTACCCAGACAACCAACGAGTGTGACAGCGCAGCGCAGAGTCCCAGCAATGCGGCCTGTGCTACGGTGCCGCGAACGGCGATGATGAACGAAGCCATCATGGTTTTAGAGTGGCCTGGTTCCAGCCCATGCAAAGCACCGAGAAGGATGGCCGTTGGAATGAACACCCATAAATTGGTGGAACCTTGTTGAATCAGTTCAGCGAGGGACGGCATGTTGAAGCTTTCGATACGATACGTGACCAACCAATGAATTTATCAGAAAAAATATACTGTACCCCAGTATGTAATTTTGAATATTACACACTAAAAACACCATGCCGCACACCATCAAAGGTAACAAGCAACTGCTCACGCGAGTGCGCCGAATCAAAGGACAAACCGAAGGGCTCGAACGAGCCTTAGAAGGAGGGGCCGACTGTTCTTCAATCCTTCAGCAAATTGCCGCGGTTCGTGGCGCTGTGAACGGACTCATGTTGCAGGTGCTGGAAGGGCATTTACGGGATCATCTTGGGACACAAGCTGTTGATCCATTGATTCGAACTAGAGATTTGGAGCAGGTTGTCAGTGTGATTCGCTCCTACCTGAAATGACAGGAGTTTCAGGCCGACTGGCCGGGCTTTACTACGACTCTTTGCTATGATTAGCCCGCTCATTGGGGAGTAGCCGGCCTTCAGTTTATTGAAGGTGCTTAAGTCAACATACTTGATCTCTCGATCATGGCTTAAGCGGTTTCCGACTTGGCAAGACCTTTGATCATGCAGCCTCCGGTTTGGCCGGGGAGGCGCGTGGTCAATTGTTTTCTGTCCGGCCTGGGAAACTAATAATGGAAGCTCTATTGACCTCAATAGGCGTTGTCGCCCTCGCAGAAATTGGAGACAAAACCCAACTTCTTGCGTTTGTGCTTGCAGCGCGGTTCAAAAAACCCATCCCCATCATCGCTGGTATCTTTTGTGCAACCGTGGTGAACCATGGTCTCGCAGGCGCATTAGGGGCGTGGATTACGTCGGTGCTCAGCCCCGACGTTTTACGTTGGGTGGTGGGTCTATCGTTTTTGGGTATGGCTGCCTGGACGATGATTCCCGACAAGATAGATGAAGAAGAAACGCAAATGGCAAAGAAGTTGGGCGTATTTGGCGCCACGCTGGTGACTTTCTTTCTGGCAGAAATGGGCGACAAGACGCAAATTGCAACGGTGGCGATGGCTGCCCATTTTCCGAGCCCCGTGATGGTTGTAATTGGTACCACGCTGGGTATGTTGATCGCGGACGTGCCAGCAGTTTTTGTTGGGGATCGCTTTTCTAAAAAGATTCCTATGAAGCTGGTGCACTCCATCGCGGCGGGGATGTTCGCGGTTATGGGCGTGTTGACTTTGTTGAAGGTTGATGCGTGGATTAAGTAGCGTGGGGTACGCGCATCAACGCCATTTAGCTGATGGCGAAGCGGGGCAGGTTTGCTTTCGCTTAGTCTTTGACGATGATGCGCCCGCTCATCTGAGCATGTCGAGTTCGACAAAGAGCGCGACAGTCTAGGCAATGACTCGCCCTTGGATAACCCGGAAACCTTGCTGATGCAAAAGCAAGAAGGCGCACGACTGAGTAAGGCACTCGAGGCGTTGACGCCAGAGTTTCGCGAGGTGGTAGTTCTAAGAGAACTTGAAGGGCTGCCTTATGCGGAAATTGCCGAGGTCGTGGGAATACCCGTTGGTACGGTTATGTCCCGCCTTGCGCGCGCCCGCGCGATGCTTCGCCGTACGCTCAATTGTGCTGATTAGGAGGACAGGGAAATGAATCGTGATGTGGACAGCGAATTGAGTCGAGTAATCCAGGCGCAAGCGATGCGCTATTCGGCGCCACCGGCATTGCTAGGTAGCATTACGGCCGCCTTGAATCGAGCTGAGCCGGCGAAAGCCGCAGCACCGCGCAAGGCATTTCAGAAATTTTGGCAGCAGTGGGGCGCAATGGGTGCCACTTTTGCCAGTGGGCTTATCGTAAGCTTTGTGCTTGGCCCATTCTTCGCCTCTCAGGGAGACGAGGGACGCTTGTCACGAGAGGTTGTTGGCGGACATGTGCGTTCGTTAATGCAGACCCATTTGGCCGACGTTGTTTCAACCGACCAGCATACGGTCAAGCCTTGGTTTAGCGACAAGCTGGACTTTGGGGGTGTAAGAAGTTTTGTGTAAACGGTTTTTTGGCAGGACACTGCCGTATTGCATGGAGCAATGATGACCGTAGAGATGAAAGCCTTACCGATCGACCTGATAGACGCATTGCTTGCGAACTACAAGAAGCCTGAAGACTTGATAGGCCAGAACGGCCTGTTGAAGCAGTTGACCAAGGCCCTGGTTGAACGGGCACTGCAGGCAGAGCTGACTGACCATCTGGGTCATGACAAGAACCAGGTTGTTGCCAACGAAGCGGGTAACACCCGCAACGGGCGCAGCCAGAAGACGCTCAAAGGCGACTTTGGTGCCTTGCCCATTGAAATCCCCCGCGACCGCGCCGGCACGTTCGAGCCACAACTCATCACCAAGCACCAGACCCGCTGGAGCGGCTTCGATGACAAGATACTGTCGCTGTACGCCCGAGGCATGACGGTGCGCGAGATTCAAAGCCACCTTCACGAAATGTACGGCGCCGAGGTATCTCCCAGCCTTATCTCATCAGTGACCGACGCTGTTTTGGATGAAGTCAAAGCCTGGCAGTCGCGCCCGCTTGATGCGCTGTACCCCATCGTTTACATGGACTGCATTCACGTCAAGGTGCGCGATAACGGTGCTGTGAGGGTCAAGGCCCTGTACCTGGCCATTGGCGTCAGTCTGGAGGGCATGAAAGAGGTGCTGGGCCTGTGGATGGCCCAAACGGAAGGTGCGAAGTTCTGGCTACAGGTGGTGACCGAGCTGAAGAACCGGGGTGTGGCCGACATCTTCATTGCCTGTGTCGATGGCCTGAAGGGCTTTCCTGAAGCGATTGAGGCGGCGTATCCGAGGACGACAGTGCAGCTGTGCCTGGTGCACATGGTGCGCCACAGCCTGAACTTCGTGGGCTGGAAACAGCGCAAGGAAGTAGCTAGCGATTTGCGTCTGATTTACAGCGCGGCGACCGAGGACGAGGC
>JAYUED010000064.1:0-17261 GCA_043739385.1 Betaproteobacteria bacterium
AGAGGAAACATCAGGAAAACACAAACAAAACCGAAAACCAGATAATCCATGAGCTTCAATAAAGAAGCTCATACCGTCCGTGGACACGGGTCCAGTCCAGACCAACGGATGTTGCAGGGGTTCAGTACGCCACCACCCCAAGGCACACCCATTTGGTATTCGAGGTAAATATCGGAATTGAGCGACAGCATCGCCACACGGTCTCCGCTCTTCATGCCAAGCGTTTGCAGCGCACCAGCCAGTCGCGCTACGCGGTCGATGAACTCACAAAATGTACGTTGGCGACCATTGAAACGCACCGCAATGCGCTCCGGATGCTGCTGTGCTGCACGGTGTAGGGCTTGGGTCAGGTACATGTTGCTTGTCTCCATATTGACCACGGGATTCCGTGGTCTCTTTTGCTCTTTTGAATAGGCTCTTGCTGAAAGTCAGCGGCTAGGGGGATGGGGATAAATTCGCTTTGCGACTGTCCAAAATGGACAACACCTATGCGGCAGACAATACGCCTTCGTTCGCCTCAGTCGAGAGAGATATTGGCTTGTCGAACAATGCCGCGCCAGAGCGCTGTGTCGCGCTTCACCAGCCCCGTGAAGTCTGCGCTACTCATCGGTTTTGCATAGAACGAAGCTGCATCGAAAAGCTTGGCCGTGGCCGGATCTACAGCGGCCTTGTTGATCGACTCGTTCATTTTTCGCACATATTCTGCCGAGGTTCCGGAAGGCGCGAACATGCCAAACCAGATCGCTGCGTTGAAATCGATACCTTGCTCGGACAGCGTCGGTACGTCGGGCAATTGAGGCAGTCGTTTGTCTCCCAGGGTAGCGATGGCGCGCATCTTCTTCTGCTCCATGTACTGTTTTACCTGCGAATAGCCTGCAATACTCGCGCCGGCCTCACCCGTGAGAAGCGCGGTTAGCATCTGTGGCGTACTCTGGTACGGCACATGGGTGATGGATGAACCAAGGCGTTTGTTGATCATCTCCAAAATGAGATGCGATGTGGTGCCAATGCCGTAGCTGGCCCAGTTCGTCGTGTCAGGATGGGCCTTCGCATAGGCGACCAGTTCTTTGACGTTGGTGACGGGCAGGCTTGCTGAAACGGGCAAGACACCACCGAGCTCGGCCACAAAAGCGACTGGAACGAAATCAGTTTCCGCGTTGTAGCGTACTTTCTTGAAAACCGCCGGATTGATGGTCACAACGTCGTTGATAAAAAGACAAAAACTGTAGCCATCCGGTACAGCGTTTTTGCATGCTGCGCCTCCTATCATTCCGCTGGCGCCGGGCCTGTTCTCGACCACGACCCCTTGCTTCAGGTCCTTGGCAACAACATCGCCAATGACCCGCGCAAGTTGGTCGGCTGCACCACCTGCAGCATAAGGCACGATGATCCGGATAGGCCTGACGGGCCATTGAGTTTGGGCTTGTACGGCATCGGTACCTAAGGCTGCCAGAACGGCTATCAAAACAAGGGAAGTTACTTTCATTTGCTTATCGTCTCTTTAGTTTTATTAAGTAAGCACTCATGGTGTGAATCACAAAATCGCACTCGCTCACGGAGCAGCCAAAAGATGCGGCACTGCTCACATCGCCAGAAACGTTGCCTCTAAGTGACTACCATTTTGTGGGTGTCCGTCATCATAAAAATGAGTGCTTGAGCCCGCAATTGCGCATCGCACACTTAACATGTCAGAACACCTCATTTATCTACCTCTAATTGCTTGATGCTGCACCCCACCGTCACGGTATCCATAACCTTCGTTTGTGGCATGCTGTCTGGCGCGCAGGCACGCGGCCTGTCTTGTGACGCCGTCCTGCTCGATGCCGGTATTGCCCCTGAACTGCTTCAGCAAACCAGCGCCCGCGTAACCGTTGACCAGTACGTGGCCTTGTTTCGGCTTTTGACCGACCGCCTTGATGACGACTGTCTCGGATTTCTATCGCGCCCCCTTAGGCGCGGCAGCTTTGCGCTGATAGCCCGCTCCGCGTTGGGCGCACCGAACTTGGAGGTGGCCATTCGGAGAATCTCTCGCACCTTCCGTCTGCTACAGGACGACGTCGTCTTGGAGCCAGTGCACGCCGGTGAGCTGGCTGGGTTGAGATTTCACTTTACTGACCCGGAAGTCACGCATCCAGTGTTTCTGCACGAACTGCTGCTGCGCATTTTTTGGCGTCTTCTGGCGTGGTTGGCGGACGACAAACTGCCCGCAACGCGCTTTGACTTTGCTTTCGAGAGTCCGTGTTACGCCGACAACTACGGCAAGATATTTCCTGCGGCGCTTCATTTCGCACAACATCACTCGGCGTTTTGGATCGATGCTGCGCGATTACATGATCCCGTCCGCCGTGACGAGTCCGCTCTGCGCGCTTTTCTGGTGGACGCGCAGGCCAACGTCATCGTGCCACGCCGCAGCGATGATGCGGTGAGCGCTCGTGTGCGCAAATTTCTTCAGCAGTCACAACCCACGTGGCCGGATCTGGCCGCGACAGCCATGGCCATGCACATGGCACCCTATACCTTACAAAGGCACTTGACCAGCGAAAAAATGTCATTTCAGATGTTGAAAGACGAGCTGCGACGCGACATTGCAGTCGTCCGATTGAGCACCAGCAAAGTCCCTCTAGGAAAACTGGCTGATGAACTGGGGTTTGCAGACAGTGCGGCCTTTCAGCGCGCATTCAAAGGGTGGACTGGCAGCCCCCACCGGGGCCTACCGTCGCAGCGGAATTTAATAAGTCAAGGGTTTTCACCGAGTTGCATACGTATGCAAATTGTAAAAAATCTAAGTATTCCCAACTACAGATGCTCCAAAACCATGATCAGATACCTCAAACGCGGCAAGGATGTCTCCGTCCGGGCCAATGACGATGCCGTAGTGCGCGCCACCGTTGAAAACATTATTAAGGACATCGAGGCACGTGGCGATGACGCAGTACGCGATTACAGCCGCAAATTCGACAACTGGGATCCATCCGACTTTCGCCTGTCGCAAGCCGACATCGAAGCAGCGCGCAAATGCCTGTCAGCGCGTGAGGTGGAAGACATCACCTTTGCCCAGAAGCAAGTGCGCAACTTTGCGCAGATCCAACGCGACTCGATGAAGGATGTGGAAGTGGAGACCTATCCAGGTGTCATCCTGGGACATAAGCACATCCCCGTAAATGCGGTCGGTTGCTACATACCCGGAGGTAAGTACCCGTTGCTTGCCTCTGCGCACATGAGCGTACTCACCGCAAAAGTCGCAGGCGTCAAACGCATCGTGTCCACAGCCCCGCCATACCAGGGCAAACCACATCCAGCCATCGTCACAGCCATGGCTATGGCTGGTGCCGATGAAATTTTGGTACTGGGTGGCGTACAAGCCGTTGTAGCCATGGCCGTCGGTACTTCCAGTATTGTGCCGGTGGACATGCTGGTTGGCCCGGGCAATATGTTCGTTGCGGAAGCCAAACGTCAGTTGTATGGCCGCGTGGGAATTGATCTGTTCGCTGGGCCTACAGAAACATTGGTGATTGCCGACGATTCCGTGGACGGTGAGTTATGCGCCGTCGATTTGCTGGGGCAAGCAGAGCATGGCCCCACATCACCAGCCATTCTGCTAACCAACAGTGAAAAATTGGCCAGAGAGACCATGGCCGAAGTCGAGCGTCAGCTGAAAATCTTGCCTACAGCCGGGATCGCAGCCCAAAGTTGGGCGGAATATGGCGAAGTAATCGTGTGCGACAGCTACGAAGAGATGCTGCAAAAAGCCGACGAGATTGCTTTTGAACACGTGCAGGTGATGACACGCGACCCCGATTACTTCCTGAACAATATGACCAACTATGGAGCACTGTTCCTCGGACCACGCACAAACGTCAGCTTTGGCGACAAGGTGATCGGCACCAACCACACGCTGCCCACCAACCGCAATGCGCGTTATACGGGTGGCTTATGGGTAGGTAAATTTCTGAAAACCTGTACCTATCAGCGCGTACTGACCGACGAGGCAAGTGCGCTGATGGGCGAGTACTGCTCCCGCCTTTGCCATATGGAGAACTTTGCAGGCCACGGCGAGCAGGCCAACATCCGCGTACGTCGCTACGGCAAACGCGCAGATGTACCGTGGTACCAACCCGTACCAGCCGAGGCTTAAGCATGCTCCCCAAGGCCCCCAGTTTTCGAGTCGATGGCAGACGTGCTTTGGTCACGGGTGCTAGCCGAGGCATTGGTTTAGCGACAGCCACTGCGCTCGCTCAAGCAGGTGCAGCTGTTACTTTGGTAGCCCGTTCTGAAAGCGAACTTCAAGCAGTTTGTGACCAATTGCGCGCAGCAGGCTGCCAATGTGATGCCCTCGTGTTGGACGTGACCGATCCGCATGCCGTCCACGCAAAGCTTGCCGAGCGAGAGCCGTTCCAGATACTGGTGAACAACGCTGGTATGAATCGTCCCAAGCCATTGGTAACGCTCGAGAACGAGGATATCGATGCCGTGCTGAACCTGAATGTCAAGGCTGCGTTTTATGTGATCCGTGAAGTGGCTAAGCGCTTGCTCTGCGTGGGTTTGTCTGGCTCCATCATCACTGTGTCTTCTCAGATGGGGCTGGTCGGCAGCCCCAACCGCACGCTGTACTGTGCGAGTAAGCACGCCGTTGAAGGCATGAGCAAAGCGCTGGCCTGGGAACTTGGGCGAGACAACATCCGTGTTAACACCGTATGCCCCACCTTCATCGAAACAGACATGACAGCGGGCATGTTTGAAGACACCGCTTTCCGTGATTGGGTCACCAGCAAGATAGCACTTGGTCGACTGGGCAAGATTGAGGAAATCATGGGTGCAATCGTGTTCCTCGCCAGCGATGCGTCCAGCCTAGTGACAGGAAGCGCGTTGATGCTTGACGGTGGCTGGACCGCCGCATGAAATCCAGTGCCACCGCCTTGGACGTTGCCAAGCTTGCGCAGGTTTCGCAATCAGCCGTTAGCCGCACGTTCACGCCGGGTACCAGCGTGTCGGCAGTCACACGCGACAAAGTGCTCGCGGCTGCCAAGACGCTGGGCTACCGGCCCAACGCTCTGGCGCGCAGCCTCATCACTCGGCGCAGCCACATCATTGCACTGGTCATGAGCTACTTGGAGAACCAGTTCTACCCACTGGTGATCGAGAAGCTTTCGCAGCAGCTGCAAAAACACGGCTACCACGTACTGATGTTCATCAGCGAAATGGATGAGGCCGATGGCGTACTAAGCGACATCCTTCAATACCAGGTCGATGGCATCGTAATGGCATCCACAACCTTGTCCACCGAACTTGCCAGAAACTGCGCTGATGCGGGGGTTCCGGTGGTGATGTTCAACCGGGTGCCAGACACCAGTGCGCTCGCACGCCATTCAACCAGCTCAGTCACCTCAGACAACTACCAAGGCGGTCGCATGGTGGGCGAGTTGCTGTTGGCACGAGGACACCAGAAAATCGCATTTCTGGCAGGGCTTGAGAACTCTTCAACCAACCTTGAACGCGAACGTGGTTTTCAGGAGGTGTTACGAGACGCAGGTGTTCCGCTGTTCCGTCGAGCGGTTGGGCATTACAGCTTTGAAGGCGCTCAGCAAGCTGCGCGCGCGCTGTGCGCCCAAGGCGACCATCCTGATGCGTTGTTTGTCGCGAACGACCACATGGCAATTGCAGCCATGGACGTTCTTCGCATCGAACTGGGCCTGCGCGTGCCCCAGGATATCAGCGTCATCGGCTTTGACGACGTTCCTCAAGCCGCCTGGGGCTCGTACAACTTGACAACTGTGGTGCAGAGCGTGGAGGACATGGTGAACGCCACCGTCAACTTGCTGCGCCAGCTGATAGAGGGTGAGGCGCAACCCCGCAACGTGGTTGTGCCCTGCCGTGTCGTTGAGCGGCAATCAGTTCGCACCTCAACTTAGCCGACTCCTCATTTATTTATTTTTTTTGTTCACAAGGAAAATATCATGCTGTTTAACAAAGGACGCAGGGTCTGCATCCTCGGCATCACCGTGCTGGCTGCAAGCCTTACCCTGGCCACGCAGGCCCTATCTCAAGTTTGGCCCAGCAAGCCTATCAAGTATGTAGTCCCGTTTTCCACTGGTGGTGTGTCGGACGGCGTGGCCCGGCTGATCGCGCAGCACCTTGGCGACAAACTGGGGCAACCCGTCATCATCGACAATAAACCTGGCGTCTCCGGCATTGTGGGTACGCAGAGCGTTGCCCATGCCCCTGCTGATGGCTACACCTTGATGGGAGGCACCATCACTACGCATGCAGTGAATCCATTTTTTACAAAAAATCTGGGCTATGACCCTGTCAAGGATTTCACACCTATCAACTTGGTCGGTATGGTCAGCAATGTGTTGGTGGTGTCAGCAACTAGCCGCTTCAATTCAGTACAGCAGATCATTACCGAACTCAAGGCGAAGCCGGACAGTCTGACGTACGGCACAGCAGGTGCTGGCACGTCGCAGCATCTCTCAGGGCAGTTGTTCCAGAGCATCACAGGAACCCAGCTTCGACAAATTATCTACAAGGGCGGTTCGCAAGCGATGGTCGATTTAGTTGGTGGTCAAATCGATATGGTTTTTGAAACAGTTGCAGCTGCCCGCCCCATGATCGATAGCAAGCGGGTGAAGGTTCTTGGTGTGACGTCAAAGAACCGCCTCCCCAATTTGCCCAACGTGCCATCGTTGGCCGAGCTTGGAGTGGCTAATTTCGAGATGCAATCGTGGCAAGGTGTTTTTGCCCCTGTAGGCACACCTAAGCCTATCGTAGACCGACTGGGCAAAGAGATTGCTGAAATCGTCGCCATGCCCGATGTGCAGGAGCGCTTGCGTCAACTGGGGGTTGAACCTGACGGACGCACATCGGACGCATTCGCCATATTCCAGCGTGCCGAAATAGCGAAGTGGGGCAAAGTCATCAAAAGCGCAGGAATACAGGCTGAGTAAGCTGATAACCCATCACTCCCCCGCCACAACAAAAAAATCAAGAAAAACAAAAGAAAACCATCACTATGTTTAAGTTTTATTCAACAGCGAGATTGAAGCCTCTCAGAGTATTGCGAGTGACCTGCGCGAGCGTGGCAATAGCTGCATCTGGCGCTTGTGCCCAAACCGCTGCGCCAGCAAGCTACCCCCATACTGGCCGCATCGTCATCGTTGTGCCTTTTGCGGCAGGTGGTGCGACCGACATCATTGCCCGCCTGCTGGCCGATGAACTTGGCAGGCGCTGGAGCACTGCTGTGGTCGTAGACAACAAAGCGGGTGCTGGTGGCAGCATTGGCACCGAGTTCGTCGCCCGAGCCAAACCTGACGGCTATACCTTACTGCTGGGAACACAGACGGCGCTGGCGGTTAACCCCAGCCTGCTGAAGAAACTAGGTTACAACGTCGAAAAAGATTTCGCCCCTGTAACGCAGCTGGCAAGTACGCCGCTGGTCTTGCTGGCAAGCAACAAATCGGGCTCGCGCAACGTACAACAACTGGTTGCGGCAATCAAAGCAAAGCCCGATGCCATTTCGTATGGCACCAGTGGTAACGGGACCTCCCAGCACCTCACCACACTGATGATGCTCAACCGCATAGGGGGCAAGGCGGTACACATACCTTACAAGGGCAGTAGCCAATCCTTGGTTGATCTGGCGGGCAACCAGATCGACATGCAGTTCGACAACATGACTACCGCACTGGCGTTCGCGAAGAATGGGCAAGCCAAGGCGCTCGCGGTGACCAGCCTTACCAGATCCGAGCTTCAACCCGACCTGCCCACATTGGCCGAGTCAGGCGTGCCGGGCTTCGAAGCAGTAACTTGGCTTGGTTTACTGGCGCCTGCCGGTACGCCAGCAGCCGTTGTGTCCATCTTGAACAAAGAAGTTGTGTCTCTTCTTGAAACGCCGGCCATCCAGGCCAAGCTTGCAGACCAGGGTTTCACGCCAAAGCCCATGTCGCCGGAAAGTTTTCGTAAATTTATACGTGATGAAACAATGAAATTTGCCGAACTTATCAAGTCCAAAAATATCGCTCTGGACTGATGAGTAGCTCACGCTTCGACTGCCCCAAAACAACCCTACAAGAACGAGATGCATATGAAATCCCAACACCCTTTGGACACCCGCTTGCCTGCCATGCTGCGCAGCGGCCAACGTCTTCGTGGCGTCTTCAACGCCCTTCCTAGCCCGGCCATCGTCGAGATGTGTGCCTATGCTGGCTTTGATTTCGTCATCATAGACAACGAGCATGGTTGTGCTGATTTTGAAACTACTGAGAATATGCTGCGGGCCGCGCGTGCGAGTGGCATCGTACCGGTGGTGAGGTGCTTCGCACAAGATATCTCGCGTCTGCTCGACATGGGGGCTAACGCTGTGCAGATTCCGATGGTCAACACCGCCCAGCAAGCCCGCGATCTGGTGCAGCAGGTGCGCTACCCACGCAAGGGTCAGCGTGGCAGTGCGTTCAGCTCGCGCGCCGCAGGCTATGGCGCTTTCGGAGGCATAGAACACACCCGGCGCAGCAACGAAGGTATCGCCTTGATTGCCATGGTGGAAACGCCTGAAGGTGCGGCCAATGCAGCAGCTATCGCAGCCGTAGATGGTATAGATGCGGTATTTGTAGGCCCGAATGACCTGTCACATTCCATGGGTTTTGACACCGACTGGAAAGCACCCGAAGTGGCTGCAGCGATTGAGCAAGCCATACGTGCGGTTACCAGTACCGGTAAATGCGCCGGATCCATTGCGCTAACGCCCGACGACGAGGAAAGGCTCAGCCAGTGGGGTGCGACCTACTTTGCCAGCGTCACCACCAGCATCATCACCCAGGCCTTCAAACAGGCTGCAACTGCCGGTCGAAGTACCCATGTGACTATTGCGTACTGAATCCGGCTGTGCCTGTTATTCGACCGTCACACTCTTCGCCAAGTTACGTGGTTTGTCCACGTCCGTCCCCCGCGCGCACGCCGTGTGGTACGCCAGCAATTGCAAGGGCACCACGTGCAACAGCGGTGACAGTGCGCCGTAGTTTTCAGGCATACGAATCACATGCACGCCTTCCTCACTTGTGATGCGGGTGTCGGCGTCGGCCAGCACGTAAAGTACGCCTCCACGGGCACGCACCTCTTGCATGTTGCTTTTGAGCTTTTCAAGAAGGACGTCGTTCGGGGCAACGGTGACGACTGGCATGGCACTGGTCACTAACGCCAGCGGGCCGTGCTTAAGTTCACCCGCGGGGTAAGCTTCGGCGTGGATGTAGCTGGTTTCTTTCAACTTGAGCGCCCCCTCCAGCGCGATGGGGTAATGCACGCCCCGACCTAAGAACAGGGCATTCTCTTTGGCGACGAAGTCTTGCGACCACGCGATGATTTGCGGCTCCAGCGCCAACACGCCTTTCAAAGCGACAGGCAGGTGGCGCATGGCCTTGAGGTGCTTGGCCTCTTCCTCGTCACTCAAACGGCCTTTGCTTTGCGCCAGGGCCAAAGTCAACAAGAACAAGCCTGCCAGTTGGGCGGTAAAGGCTTTGGTGGATGCGACGCCAATTTCTACCCCAGCGCGGGTGATGTAGGCCAACTTGCATTCGCGCACCATAGCGCTGGTGGCGACGTTGCAGATGGTGAGGGTATGCGCCATGCCTAATGATTGTGCATGGCGCAGCGCGGCCAGCGTGTCGGCAGTTTCGCCGGACTGGGTGATGGTGACTATCAACGTGTTGGGGTTGGGTACCGAATCGCGGTAACGGTATTCACTGGCCACTTCAACCTGGGTCGGTATCTTGGCGATACTTTCTAGCCAGTATTTGGCCACGCAGCCGCTGTAATAGCTGGTTCCACAGGCGAGGATAAGCACATTGTCGATGGCTTTGAAGGTGGCGAAAGCACCCTCACCCGGCTTGTGATTGCCCGCCGCTTCAAACAGCTCAGGCACGATACCAGCCACGCCGTCCAGCGTATCAGCAATTGCTCGGGGCTGCTCAAAAATCTCTTTTTGCATGTAATGACGGTAAGGGCCGAGTTCTGCAGCGCCGCTGTGGGCGGTGACGGTTTTGACCTCACGCTGCACGGGTTTATAGGCACTGTCTACCACCCAGTATTTACCCAGCTGCACGTCCACCACATCACCCTCCTCGAGATAGACGATTTGGTCTGTCACACCGGCCAAGGCCATCGCGTCGCTGGCGAGGAAATTCTCGGAGTGGCCTTTACCGACACCCAAAATTAAGGGTGATCCAGCACGTGCACCGATAACACGGTGTGGCTCGTCTTTAGACAGCACGGCAATAGCATATGCACCATGCAGCTGAGGTAGTGCAGCTTTAACGGCTTCAAACAGGTCCCCGACATACAGTGAATCGATCAAATGGGCGATAACCTCGGTGTCGGTTTGGCTAGTGAATACATAGCCTTTTGCTTTCAAGTTCGCGCGCAGTTCGTTGTGGTTTTCAATGATGCCGTTGTGTACCAAAGCTATACGGCCAGGGCGGGTTTCCGTGCTGGGGACTGCGCCAGAAGTGCCTACAGCCACGGGGCCATGGCTGAAATGCGGGTGTGCATTGTGGATGGCGGGTACGCCGTGGGTAGCCCAGCGCGTGTGGGCAATGCCCGTCATGCCGGAGAGGTGGTCGGTGCTGACCTGTTCCAGCAGTTCGGCTACGCGAGAGGTACTTCGGGCACGCCGAAGACCGGCGGGCTGTAGCGAATCCGCGCCGCTGTCTAGAACCGCGACACCACACGAGTCATAGCCCCGGTATTCCAGCCGTTGCAGGCCCTGCACCAAGATGGGAACAATATTGCGAAGGGAAACTGCACCGACGATGCCACACATAGGAAACTCCATGAAAATGTACAAGCCGTGCTTTGACGGAATTGACGCTACTGTAAATCTAAGGCAATTTAATATGTGATTAATTTATATCAATTTTTGAAATTAAATTTCTTCATGGATTTAACATCGTGAATAATTTCACTAGTCTACTTTTTATGGAAAAAATCGCCTCCACCTTAACTACCGTATATATGGATATCCTGGATGCCATAGATTTGAAACTTCTCGATCAGCTCCAGCGCGACGCCTCGCTCAGCAATCAGGCACTCGCCGCGCTGGTGCATGTATCACCGCCCACCTGTCTGCGGCGTGTGAGGCGCTTGCATGAGGAGGGATTGATTGAGCGGCAGATTGCGATTTTGAGCAGCGATAGGTTAGCCCCACTCTTTGGCCATGGATTGACGGCTATTGTGGAGATCACGCTGGACGTTCAAGGCGAGTCTCAACAGCAGGCGTTTGAAGACCGTGTGACCCTGGACGATGCGGTTCAGCAGTGCTACCGGGTAGCGTCGGGGCCAGATTTTGTGCTGATCGTCGCGACCCGTGACATGCCGGCCTACTTAGCGCTGACTCAGCGACTGTTCACCAGCAATGCGAATGTGCGCAATGTGAAGACATTCTTCAGTGTCAAAAGAGCTAAATTCGAACCCAAAGTGCCGCTCGCGGCTTACCAATAGCCCTTATTTAGCGCTTAGAAAACTAGCAAAAGTAGCGCCTCACAAAAGATCATCCGCTAAATAGGCAGTGGCAAAGTGAAGTACAGCGTGCACCCCGCATTTTTTTCGCTCGTTGCCCAAATCGTGCCCTGGTGGCGCTCTACGATTTTTCGGGTTAAGGCCAGACCAATGCCAGTGCCTTCAAACTCAGCCTCGCTGTGCAGACGCTGGAACATGCCAAACAACCGGTCGCTGAATTGCGGGTCAAACCCGACACCGTTGTCAGTGACAAAAAATACGGCGTGGCTGTCAGTGTGAGGTTTCCAGCCCAACGTGATGTGCGACACGGGTCGAGTACGGCTGTATTTAAGGGCGTTGGACAGCAAGTTGCTCCAGACTTGACGTATCAAAATCGGGTCGCAATTGACTTGAGGGAAATCGGGTGCAATCACCCACTGGGTACGACCGCGATCCTGCTGGCCTTTCGTTTCGGATTCGGTCTCAGAGACCACAGCACGCAAGGCTTCTTTCACCAGCAAGCCCATGTCCAGCGGTATTTCACGCAGGGCAGTACGGCCCAAACGAGCCAGATCAAGCAAGCCATCAATCAAACGGCCCATGTTTCGCACTGAATTGTCCATTTGATCGAGGCAGGGCATGAAAGCCAGCACATTGCCTTGGCTAGCGGCCTCGCGACCTAATTCGATGTAGTGATTGACATGGCGCAGCGGTGAGCGTAAATCGTGTGACACGGTGTACGAAAAGCTCTCCAGTTCAGCGTTCGCGGCTTCGAGCTGCTGGGTGCGTTCTTGCACACGATCTTCCAGCTCAGCATTCATATTTTGTTGCAAATCCTGTATTTTTCGGATTTCTGACAAATCATGGATCAAGCAGGCAAAACCCAGCATGTGGCCAGATGCATCCCGCAGTGGCGTGATGACCGAATGCGCCCAAAACCGCCCGCCCTGCTTGGTCGTGACCCAATCGTAGGCTTCAAACTGGCCGTGGGTGCGGGCTACGTTCAAGCGCTGCTCGGCAAGAGCATCAGCATCTGGGTCGGGTTTAAGGAGTAGCGCCAAAGGCTGACCAGCAACTTCAACCGAGCTATAGCCTTGAAGGCTTTGGGCACTGGTGCTCCAGCTGGTGATAAAGCCCAATGCATCGGTAAAGTAGATGCCGTAGTCTTCGATACCTTCTACCATTAGACGAAATCGCTCCTCGCTTTCAACCAGCTCAGCAGAGCGCTCACGGATAGCTCGCTCCAGGTCGCTGTTTATGCGTTGCAGCGCATTTTCGGCGGCACGCCGTGCAGTAATGTCCACCATGGACATGCGGCAGTTAACAAAACGGCCTTCAAAATCCAGCACGGAGCTGACATTCAAGAGCGCGGTGAAACAACTGCCGTCCTTACGGCGAATCTCATATTCTTGTTCTTCTGTATGGCGGCCTGCAAGTAACCAACTGAACAGCAGATTAAAGCGCACTTCATCCGCCGACTGCAACAGGCTGCGAAATTCAAGCTGCCCCACCATCTCGCTACGCACCCAGCCTAGCCAGCCCAGCGCTGTTTGATTGATAGCTTCGAACTTACCCCTTACGTCCAGCGACAGGTAGCCACAGGGTGCGTGGTCGTACAAATCGTTCAGTTGCAGCAAAGCGTTGTGCAGCTGGTAATTGGAGCGAATCAGGTCTTGGGTCCGCTGCTCGACGCGCTGTTCGAGCTGGGCATTGAGCTCTCGAATTTGTTGTTCGCGCAAGTGCAGCTCGGTGATGTCTCGGGAGACGGCGAGTAGCAAGTTGATCTGACCGCCGTCGTCAGCTATGGGGGAAACTACGGTATCCCACCATCGGGGGGTACGCTTCAGTGTGTAGCCAAAAGCTGAAAACCGCACTGTGCGACCTTCGCGCCCACCGATCAGCGCATCACGTACGGCGGCGCGTTCTGGCGGCTCCCAGATGCTAAGCCAGTTGACGTGATTGATTTGCTCGGAACTGGTTAGCTCAAGCAAGCGGCAACCCGAGTCGCTGATTTGTTGAATTCGCCCATCGAGCGACAAGACCAGCAGGCAGTCATGTCCGCTGCTCACGATCAAGCGGTTTAAGCGATCTTGGTCAATCGATATCCGGCCGTTGGCACCATTTGCACCATTCCCGTCACTTAGATTGGCCTGCGCTTCTGACCCAGTCATAGCTAATCTGCCTTCTTTACGCCGGCTTTTTGAGGTCTCGCCCAGTTGCCCAGCTGCAGTTGCTTTGCACGCTCGATGCTCAAGGCCCCGGCTGCCGTACTTTTGGTGATGGTGGAACCTGCACCCACTGTCCCACCTTTGCCAATGGTGATCGGGGCGACCAGCACACAGTTACTGCCCACATGCACGTCGTCTTCAATCACTGTACGGTGTTTGTTAGCCCCGTCATAGTTAGCGGTAATGCTGCCGGCGCCATAGTTAACGCGTTCCCCTACGGTTGCATCACCTAAATAGGCTAAATGATTGGCTTTAGCCCCTCTGGCAAGGGTTGAATTTTTGACTTCAACAAAGTTCCCAATGTGAACTTCAGCGCCCAAATTTGCACCAGGGCGTAGCCGGGCGAAGGGGCCAATCAACGAGCCTTCCCCAACCTGCACACCAAGTTTTTCGCCATCAATATGCGTGAAGGGGTGGATGACTGCACCCGCTGCGATATGGGCATTGGCGATAACGCAGTTCGCACCGATGCGAACGTCTGAGCCCAGTTCAACATGGCCCTCAAACACGCAATTCACGTCGATATCTACATCTTGGGCGCAGATCAGAGTGCCGCGTACATCCAAGCGGTCCGGGTCAGCAAGGCGCACGCCCTGCTCCATCAGTTGCACCGCGTTACGGCGTTGAAAGGCGCGCTCCAGTTCGGCAAGCTGCACGGGGCTGTTCACGCCATCGACCTGCAAACGGTCAGCAATACAGCGGGCTTGAACGGTGGCACCATCAGCGACAGCAAATTTAACAATATCGGTCAGGTAAAACTCACCCTGTACGTTGTCGTTGCGCAGGCGGGCCAGCCAGGTTTTGAGCTGCACATTAGGCACGGCCAGTACGCCGGTGTAAATCTCAGTCAGGGCACGCTGAGTGGGCGTTGCGTCTTTGTGCTCAATGATGGCCTGGACGTCAGTACCGTTGCTGCGCACGATACGGCCATAGCCCGTAGGATCGGGCATGTCCACGGTCAGCAGCGCCAAGTGACGGCACGCACAGTCGGCGATCAGGTCACGCAGGGTGCTTTCGGCGATTAAAGGCACATCGCCATTCAGGACCAAAGCAATACCGTCATCGGGCAGCACGGGAGTGGCCTGCTGCACAGCATGACCTGTGCCTAGCTGTGGCTCTTGGCGTACAAAATTCAATATGGATTGGCCTTTAGCCCAATCCCAATGTGCTACGGCCGCTTCAACTTCTGTAGCACCATGGCCAGTAATAATGGTCACACTGCGGGCGTTCAACCGTGCCGCAGTGCCCATCACATGCGCCAACAGCGCGCAGCCTGCCAGGCGGTGTAGAACCTTGGGCAAGCGGCTTTTCATCCGCGTACCCTTGCCTGCAGCCATGATGACCACATCTAAGGGAAATCCACCTGCGTTTGGGGGGAGTAAGGTATTGTTTATGCTGTCTGTCATGAAAATTTCCTTGCGCCCTACCAAGCGCCGTTCTGTACTGCAGTTAAATCAAGAGATGCCGCCTGCCGTGCATCGCAGCCACCTAACCAGAATTATCGGGCTGTTGATGTTGAGTTGCTTGCTGAGCGCGTGCAGCGCGATCAAAGTGGTCTATAACCAATCGCCACAGCTGGCCTACTGGTGGCTGGACGACTACTTGGACTTCACCAATGTGCAGTCGCCTCAAGTGCGTACTGATCTGATCCGCTTGCAGCAATGGCACCAACGCACCCAATTGCCTGGGTATGCTGATTTGCTACAAAAAGTAGCGCTACTAATGCCAACGCAGGTTTCACCAACGCAAGTCTGTAGTCTTTTAGGCGAAGTACAAAGCAAAGTGGGCGAAATAGAGGCGCAGGTCGAACCAGCAATCGTCACAATGGCTCTCAGTTTGAATGCGGATCAAATCCACACGCTCAACAATAAGTACACCAAAAATAATGCCACGTGGCGTGAGGATTGGATTGATTCCAGCGACAGTGCTCAAGCTAAAAAACGCTACAACCAGGTGCTTGATCGTGCCAAAACTCTTTATGGCCGCATAACCGACACCCAAAAAGACTTATTGCACGAATACAGCACGAATCCACGCGACAACACCCGCCTAGGCTATGGCGAGCGCATTCGCCGTCAGCAAGATACTGCACAAATTTTAGAAAAAATAGCACTTGAACAACCTAAGCCGGAGCAGGCAAGGGCATTGGTTCAAGGGCTTTTTACGCGATCATTGACTTCGCCTGATCCAGTGTATCGGATCTATTTTGATAGTTTGGTGCAGGATGGCTGTGCCCGTTTCGCGCAGCTGCACAACACAACCAGTAATGAGCAGCGTGCATTTGCGGTGAAGCGGCTACAAGGCTACGCACACGATGCACAGGATTTGGCAGCTATGCGCTAGCTAATTTAGGCCTGCATTTGCAGCGCAGCCCACATGGCGAGGTCCCGCTCAGCCGTCCAGATACGGGGATTTTTGAGGCCTGACGCTTCGTCAAAAGCACGACTAACGTCAAACGGCAAGCAGTGCTCATAGATAAAGACCTGACCAAAAATTGGATCCATATGCAGACGTGTATGTGCCATAGCTGCCTTCAAATCCATGCTCGCAGCCGCAGCTTCTTTTCCACAACGGAACAGGGTCTCCACCCACAACTTGGTGTAGTCCAGGGCTTTGTTCACATCGGCATTACCTTTCATGGCTTCGCCACGACCAGGGACGATGGCTTCAGCATTAAGGGCACGAAGAACGTCTAACGTAGCAGGCCACTCGGCGAGTTGTGCGTCGCCTGCATAAACGCCCGCGTTGTATTCGACCAAATCGCCAGAGAACAATACCTTTTCCTCTGCAACCCAAGCGATAGTATCGCCACGGGTGTGACCGTAGCCAGGTTGCCAGATTTGAACTTTAACTCCACCTAGATCAACTGTCAGTTTGCCGGGAATCTCACCTTGTGTAGAGTCTCCACCACCAATTACCAAGGTAGGCCAAGTCAGACCAGGGACGCCTTCAGCACCACGAAACAGGCGTGGAAAACGCTCCATCTCACTCTTCATATCTTCGGCACCGCGCTCAATGATGAGGTCAAGGGTGCCTTGACTAGCGATGACTTCGGTAGCGCCTTCAGCTACATATGCGCTTGCACCCAGCACACGAACAGCATGGTAATGGGTTAGCAACACGTACTTAATAGGCTTATCGCTGACGGTACGAATGCGGGTAATTAAGTCTTGGGCCATCGCGGGCGTAGCGGTAGCATCACTGACCATGATGAATTTATCGCCAATGATCACGCCAGAATTCGGGTCACCTTCAGCAGTGTAGGCCCAGCAATGGGCGCTGAGTTGCTCAAATGTGATGGTTTTGTCGGCGAGATCGGCTTGACTGGCGAAGGCTTTGGACATGGGGCGTCTCCTAGGATAGTTTTCAGTATGGAAGATACCTTACTATTTTACCTAATCATAATCAATTACTTATTGGTAAATTTCAAACGAATTATCCGCTGAGTCATTCGCTAAAGCGTAGCTAACGCATTACCGCAAGCATTGCCTAAAAGTGTTACCCCAAAGACAAAACCCCCCGCTGTTTTCACAGGGGGGGGTTTTGAGGGCT
>JAYUED010000065.1:0-17257 GCA_043739385.1 Betaproteobacteria bacterium
CTGATCAGTGCTTCTACTGCGTGGAGCCTTCCTGTGGTGATGTCAATGATCGGTTGATAGACCAGAAACAGCTCGTTTCCATGCAGCGCGTGGTGAAGTTCGGTTTCAATTGCAAGCCGTTGGGCCAGTGACGCCTGTTGCTGTGCCAATACGCACGGGCTGGTATTTGAGAAGAAATCACAACCATTTTTGCCCTGCTGCTTGATGCCGTACATGGCGGAATCTGCGCTGCGCAGCAGTTCAGGCGCTGTTCCCCCGTTTTCTGGCTGCGTACTAATGCCGATACTGGCGGATATGGCGAGTTCAATCCCTTCGTAAATGAACGGTGTACGTGCTGCTTGCAGTATTTTTTCCGCCAGTGCTGACAGGGCTTGAACAGAGCTTTCAGGCAGCAGTAATGCAAACTCATCACCACCTAGCCGACCTGCACTCGCCCCGAAGGGCATCAGGGCCTGCAAACGACGTGCAAATTCGCATAAGACGACATTGCCTGCATCGTGTCCGAAAGCATCATTGATAGCTTTGAAGCGATCAAGGTCAATGAACATCAGTCCAAAGGAAGCTTGCGCCTTGGTGGCCTGTGCGCAAGCCTTGGTCAGCTGCGCATAGAAATGGCTCCTGTTGGAAAGCCCGGTCAGTTCGTCCACCTGTGCCAAGCGGAGGATTTGAGCCTGGTGTTCTAGCCGTTGCGCGGTCTGCGCGATGAGCGCTCCTATCGTGGCTGAAAGGTTGGGCAGCTGTGCTTCGCGCTGGCGCGACAAGCTGCTATAAAACTCAAGCACGCCGGGGGTATGTTGCTGTCCATCCTCAGAAAGATAGGTGACTGGAAAAACATAGCCTGACCACAGTTGACAAGCTCTTGCACTGGTGTGCCGCAAAAAGCGTGAATCGCTTGCCATGTCTTCAACCCAACTGGGTTTGCCGCTTTGCCATACGCGGCCCACCAAGCCTTCTCCAGGTGACATTAGCAGCGCAGTACTTGCCTCGCTGAAAGCCGACATGTCGTGCTCAGGGTGATGCCAGTGATGCTTGCAGGCCAGTTGCGGTACGCCGTGCGGGGAATAGTCCAAAGCCCAGTAGGCTCCCCATTCCCAGCCAAGATTTTTGCATATCAATTGAATGACATTGGTGACGGCATCACTGAGGGTATGAGAGCCAATCAGAAACTCGGTCAATTCAAAGCCTAGGCGCTCACGCATGGCCGTCAGCTTGTGTGAGGTGATGTCAACCACAATGCCGTTGAGTATCTTGGGAGACGACGCCTCGTCAGGAAGTGAGCTCAGACGCAGCCAGCGAAGCCCATCCGTTATGCTGATAACGCGAAATTCACAATGAAAGGGACAGGCAGGCCGACTGTTCATTTGGCGCATCAGTCGCAGCATGTCATCCGCAATAACGTGAATGAAACAATCGTCAAGCCGGTGGTAATGCCGTTCTCCCACATTGAAGTAGCGTGCTGCTGCCGCAGACAAGACGATTTGTGAAGTCTCGGGTTCATACCACCAGCGGCCAAATGCAGCGGTGTCTTCCAGTGCGTTGGGGCGGAGGCTTTGTTGCATGCTTAGTCGCAACGGCTGCGAAATTGCGAGGGGTGAAATATCTAATGAATTTGCACCAGAAACTTCAGGCATGATTACTTTTCCAATCGCAGGTTTTGTCCTAGACAAGCAAAGTTCGTACCATCAAAAAAATTTCGTTACACCTGTTGTATCCGTTGTATTTCCTACGGTAGTTACCCTGCGCTGTTATTTTTTTGAGATATCCAGCACCAAGGCGGTGCAGCTCTGAATGTCGCCAAGCCCTTCGATACCCTGATTTTTCGCACCTAAATACAGACTATATTCAGTCAATACACCTTTTCTCCCGTATTTAGCCCCTCAGTTAGCCGCCGCGATTTGTGCCGTGTGTTGGACTGCTTTTTTTATTGCAAGCCGAATTGGTTTGATCGTTATGTTGCCCACCTTTCTCTACCTAGCCTCCCAAAGTCCCCGCCGACGCCAACTCTTGGAGCAGCTCGGTATTCGCCATGAGTTGCTCTTGCCAGACGTGTCTGAAGACACCGAAGCCTTAGAGGTCGCTATTAAAAACGAAGCGCCCTCTGTTTATGTGAAAAGGGTTACAGGCCTGAAACTCGATGCTGCTGTGCAGCGCATGAAAGCCAGAGGTTTACTTACTGCGCCTGTGCTGTGCTCCGACACCACCGTTGCTATGGGTCGCACGATTTACGGCAAACCTGATGATGCTGCCCATGCCCAAGCGATGCTGATTGCGTTGTCGGGTCACACCCACCGTGTGCTTACTGCCGTGGCAGTTCAGCATGGCGATCAGCGGTTGACTGCGCTCTGCGTGTCTAAAGTACGTTTTGCGCCCATGAGCGTTGACGATATCAAAACCTATGCTGACAGCGGCGAGCCTTTAGGCAAGGCTGGGGCTTATGCGGTGCAGGGCAGGGCGGCGGCGTTTATTGCGCATATCAGCGGTTCGTATTCCGGCATCATGGGCTTGCCAATGTTCGAGACGGCAAATCTGCTGCGTAGCGTAGGTTTCAATGTCTAGTGCCAAGTGTCAAATTAGCACTTAGTTTTATCTTTGCTGCAAAAAATTTCAACAATTTCAACAATTCCAACAATTTAAATAACCACAACAATATCGCTCATGCAACAAGACATTCTTATCAACTGGTCGCCCCAGGAAACCCGTGTGGCGGTGCTGGAGCACGGCGCGGTGCAGGAAATCCACGTCGAGCGCACGTTGGAGCGTGGCTTGGTGGGCAACGTCTACCTGGGTAAAGTGGCCCGTGTGCTGCCCGGCATGCAGTCCGCTTTCATCGACATTGGCCTGGAACGCGCGGCATTCCTGCACGTTGCCGATTTGCAAGGCGCGCACCCCGCCGTGCGTGCCGCCCATGGCGAAGAGCGTGACAGCCCTCCAGTGCCCATCGAAAAACAGGTATTTGAAGGCCAGGCGCTGATGGTGCAGGTCATTAAAGATCCCATCGGTACCAAGGGTGCGCGCTTGTCCACACAGATCAGCATTGCAGGCCGTTTGTTGGTATTTTTACCGCAAGATGACCATATTGGGATCTCGCAAAAAATCCCTGCTGAACAGCGCGAGGTGTTGCGCCAACGTTTGCTGGCCATCGCGGGTGATCCAGCGGTCTATGGTGGTTTTATTTTGCGTACCAATGGTGAAGACGCAAGCGACGCCGAGCTGGCCGATGATGTGGCCTACCTTCGCAAAGCCTGGACGCGTACCAAAGATGCATCTATGCGCTTGCCACCTCAATCCCTTTTGCATCAGGATTTGAACCTACTGCAGCGTGTGCTGCGGGATTTGGTGGGTGAGGGTACGCAGAGCATTCGCCTTGATTCTCGTGAACAGTTTGAGAAATTGCAGGCTTTTGCCTGTGAATTTATGCCAGCAGCGGCTGAAAAATTGCAGCATTACAAGGGTGAACGTCCTATTTTCGACTTGTATGGCGTGGATGAAGAGATTGCCCGTGCTTTAGGTCGCCGCGTTGAATTGAAGTCAGGCGGTTATTTGATCGTGGACCAAACAGAAGCGCTGACCACCGTAGATGTGAACACCGGGGGGTTTGTCGGGGCACGTAATTTTGACGACACCATCTTCAAAACCAACTTGGAAGCCGCCGGTGCGATTGCTCGCCAACTGCGGCTGCGCAACCTCGGCGGCATCATCATTGCCGACTTCATTGACATGAATCGCCCGGATCACAAAGATGCGGTGCTGGCCGAGTTTCGAAAACACTTAGGCCGTGACCGCGTGAAAACCACAGCAGGCACATTCTCGCAACTCGGTTTGGTGGAGATGACCCGCAAACGCACCCGTGAATCGCTGGCCCACATGCTGTGCGAGCCCTGCGCCGTGTGCCAAGGCAAAGGCAGCGTGAAGACGGCCCGCAGCGTGGCTTACGATATCTTGCGCGAGATTTTGCGCGAAGCCCGCCAGTTCAATCCACGTGAATTCCGCGTGGTGGCGGCGCCTGGGGTTATCGAGATGCTGGTAGATGAAGAAAGCCAGCATCTGGCGTGCTTGAGTGATTTCATCGGTAAGCCGGTGTCGCTGCAAAGCGAGGCCAGCTTTGGGCAGGAACAGTACGACATTATTCTGCTCTAACACTGCTTTAACCTTCGCAATCAACTCCGCGCAATTAACTCTGCGCAATTAACCCTCGCAATGAACCACACCGCGAACCCGAAGCCCATCCCTATCCTGGTCTACCACCAGATTGACACCGCTCCACCCAAAGGCGCGCCTTTTCGCAGCCTGTATGTGAGTCCTGACGCATTTGCGCGGCAAATGTGGTTGATACGTTGGTTAGGTTATCGGGGTGTCTCCATGACCGACTTACAGCCGTACTTAACCGGTGAGCGTACTGGCCGCGTGGTGGGCATTACGTTTGACGATGGCTATGTAAACAACCTGCGCCATGCGCTGCCAGTGCTTCAACGCCACGGCTTCACGTCCACTTGCTACACGGTCAGTGACATGGCGGGCCAGACCAATCTGTGGGATGCCGCGGTGGGCATCGCGCCAACACCGTTGATGGACGACGTGCAGCTGCGTGCCTGGGTAGCAGGAGGACAGGAAGTCGGGGCGCATACCCGGCACCATGTTCACTTGTGTGCGTTGGACGCCGCTACCGCTCAGGACGAGATTGCCGGCTCTAAAGTTGTACTCGAGCAGATTTTGCAGCGCCCGGTGCAGCACTTTTGTTATCCCTATGGGGAATACCAGCCTGAGCATGTCGCTATGGTGCGTGCGGCGGGTTTTTCCACCGCGACGACCACTCAGCGTGGCCGGTGTGCGATGGGCATTGATAAGTTACAGCTTGACCGGGTGCCTGTAATGCGTTCAACCAGCTTGCCCGTTCTGTGGCTGAAGTTGGCGACGGGCTATGAGGATAAAAAGAGTGAGAAGCGCCGTGCAGCAGAGGCGTTGAGTTGAAGCCCGATCTAGTGCCGAAGCGGCTTCGTATCGCCGTCTTCAACCGTATTTTTGCACCTACGGGCGGTGGTGCAGAGCGCTATGCCATTGCCTTGGTCGAGCACTTGGCGGCGCGCCATGAGATCCATGTCTTTGCCCAACAGATTGAACACCATTGGCCCGGGGTGGTTTACCACCGCGTTTCAATGCCGTTTAGAAAGCCGCGCTGGGTGAATCAACTTTGGTACGCGACGGCGACATGGTGGGCAACGCGTAAGGGTTTTGACATTGTTCATTCGCATGAAAATACCTGGCAAGGCAATGTACAGACTGTGCATGTGTTGCCGGTGTGGCATAACCTGTTCCAAGGGCGTGAGGGCGTGCGGCGTTTGTTGCGCTGGTTGAAGGTTGTACTTAGTCCGCGTTTGCTCACGTACTTGGGATTGGAATCCTTGAGGTTTGGAATGTCTGGGCGACGCATTGTGGTTACTTCGGACAGTTTGCTCCAGGTAATGGCTGACACTTTTCCCAGATCATCATCCGCTTTGACGGTATTAGTGCCAGGTGTGCATGCCCCCAAAGCGGTAACTACACCAGAAGCGCGCGATGCAGCACGGCTTACCTTGGGTTTACCACTGGGTGTGCCTTGCTTGTTGTTGGTAGGTAATGACTACCGCAAAAAAGGCCTTCCGTGCACAATTGATAGCCTTTCTTTGCTATCAAAAAATATAATCTTAGCGGTAGTCGGTAACACCACGCACAAAGCACATTTTGTAGCGTACGCGGAAAAGCTAGGTCTGACGGATAGGGTGTTCTTCCTTGGATTGCTTAGCGATGTTGGCCTAGCCTACCGAGCCGCCGATGTGTTGGTGCACCCAACACTGGAAGATACTTTCGCCATGGTGGTGCTGGAAGCCATGGCCCACGGGCTACCGGTGGTGGTTAGCAGTGCGGAATTTTGTGGGATTTCTGGGCTATTGCGCAATACTGATAATGCATTGTTGCTATCAAATCCGCATGATTCAGTGGCCCTTACGAAAGCCGTAGAGCAAATTTTGAGCGACGCATCGCTACATCAAACACTGAGCGTTAACGCCCGTCAATTTGCCCTTAGCCACGCGTGGCCTGAAAAGGCACTTCAGCAAGAAGCGATTTACTTTGCCGTGGCGGGCAAGTTTTAAGGCTTAAAACTTAAAACTTAAAACTTAAAACACTAGTTTGAAATGTTTTCGGCTGAAGTCACGGCCTGTCCAGCTTTCTAGCACGCGCATCAGATGGTATTTGTTTTCTTTGGGTGTGGGTTTGTAGTTTGGGTCAAGGTGCAGCTCAGGCTCTGCATCGCTGCGCAACCAATCCAGCACTTCTTTAGGGTGACTGCCTTTGAAGGGGGCTAAGGCCCGCGCGTCGAACTGGCTGTAAACAATGGTGGTCGGTTCGGTAGCCCAGTACTTGGCCACGCGGTCTAGCTTGGCCTGCATTGCTTCGTTACGGCGAATCCAGCCATAGTGGTAGATATGGGCGTTGGCCAAGGCGGCTTGTGGATTGCGGCCTTTTTTGTGATCGGTCGTCACCAACCAGTATTGGCCATCGGGTGCGTAGCTACGGATAGTGTTGCGGATCAGACGGCATTCGCGGCGGTACCAGCCTGGGCTGATCGATACCCAGTCGGGTGAGCCGTAGAAGTGTCGATAGTCGAAAGCCAGGGCTTCCACTGCTGGGTTGCTATGGTGCTGGTCAACGCTGGCGCGAATTGCGGCCAGATCGTTCTCATGGACCACCTCATCGCCTTCCAAGTAAAACGCCCAGTCACCAGTGCAGGAAAACTGGGCGATCATTTTTTGCTGCGCATACACAAAGCCTCGGTCTGCCATACGCTCGTTCCATTGGGTTTCGATGATGCGTATTTTCGGATCCCCGATGGCTTTGACCCGTGCGAGCGTGTCGTCACTGCTATCGCCTACCGCCACGACAAATTCATCAACAAGTGGCAGTAACGAACGAATGGACGCTTCGAAGGGGAAGCCCAAGTCAACACCGTTACGAATGAAGGTGAAGCCGCTGATGGACGCTCGGCTGGCGGGTGTGGATAGAGATTCTGGGGTCACGCTGAGGCCTCTTGGGTTGGCGCGTCAAGGGTATCTGTAAGGGGTATTTCACCCGTACCGGAGGCACGGGCCACGTTATGGAGACGTGCATACGCGCCGTTGGCCGCGAGCAATGAGGCATGCGTACCGGATTCAACAATCCGGCCTGTTTGCATGACCACGATCCGGTCTGCATGCTCAATGGTGGAGAGTCGGTGCGCAATGATGAGCGTCGTACGGCCTGCCATCAGGCGTTGCAAGGCATCTTGCACCGCACGTTCGGATTCGGTATCGAGGGCGGAGGTGGCCTCGTCCAGTATCAGTACCGGGGCATTTTTGTAAATGGCACGGGCGATAGCGAGGCGCTGACGCTGCCCCCCCGAGAGTTGCGTGGCGTTATGGCCGACTATCGTATCTATGCCTTGGGGCAGCGATGCAACGTAGCCGCTGAGGTTTGAAGCCTCCAGCGCTTGAGTGACGCGCTGGCGATCAGGAGGGCTACCCAGTGCGACGTTGTGGGCAATGCTGTCGTTAAACATTGTCACGTCTTGACTGACGAAGGCCAGTTGCTGGCGCAAGTTGTGGACGTTCCATTGGGACAGGGGCACATTATCTAAGCGGATTTCGCCTGAAGCAGGGTCTACAAAGCGAGGCAGCAGATTCACCAAGGTGGTTTTACCTGCGCCGGAAGTTCCCACTAGCGCTATGGTTTGGCCAGGCAACACGTCCAGATCGACATGGTTCAAGGTGTCGGTGGTGTTGCCTGCATAGCGTGCTGTTACGTCTTTGAAGGTAATGTGGCCTGTTGCTCGGCCGGTGGCGGTGTAGCTTCCCGTTGCTTCCTCGGCAGTGTGTTCAATCAAATCCAACCCACGCTCCACCGCGGCCAAGCCTCGGGTGATGGGCGAGGCGGATTCGGATAAATGCTTGATAGGTGCCACCAACATCAACATAGCGGTGATGAAGGAGGCAAACGTCCCGACGGTAATACCGCTGCTGGCGCTCTGCCACAGCGCAGTGCAAATCACGCCGGAAAGCGCGGCTGCAGCCACCATTTGCGTCAGGGGTGTCATAGCAGAGGCTGCGACAGTGGCCTTCATCGCGAGGCGGCGTAGCTCGTTGTTATGGATATCAAAACGTCCTGCTTGCTGCGCTTGGGCGGCGTGCAGGCGCACTGAACGGTGGGCCAGTACGTTTTCTTCCACCACGTAAGCCAGCTTATCGGTCGCAGTTTGGCTAGCGCGGGTAATGCTGTGCAGGCGGCGCGACAGCACCTTCATCACCCAGGCCACTGCGGGGAAAATCACCAGTACAAACAACGTCAACTTCCAGTTTATGTAGAGCAAATAGCCCATCAATGCAAACAGCGTCAATGAATCTCTGATGAGCGAGAGCAGGGCATTGACCAGCAGATTGACGCCGGTTTGTACTTCATACACCACGGTGTTCGACAGCCCGCTGGAGCCCGCATGGGCATGGGTGAACAGCGCCAAATCGGCATACAAGACTTTGGCAAATAAGGCTTTGCGCAGGCCCAGCATGGCTTGGTTTGCCATGTAGGCCAGCCCGTATTGAGCGATAAAGCCCGCTATGCCCCGCACAGCAAACAATCCCATGATGGCGGCCGGTACCAGCCACAGGTTCAACGCACCGGCTTGAAACCCTTGGTCAAGGAGTGGCCGCATCAGTGCAGGAATAGCTGGTTCGGTGGCTGCACCTGCGCATACAGCCACTATGCATGCGGCTAGGGCAGTGCCACATCCTGCAAAGTAAGGGGCCATGCGGCGACAGCGAGCACTGAAAGAACTGAGAAAGGAGACGTTCATGCGGTAGTGCATTCGAGGTTTAAAAGGGACACCACAGTACTTGCAATCAGCTTGGGCGCGATACCGCTGACTTCCGCAGTATCCGATTGAAGGGCCGTACAGTTATCCAATTGAGGCAAACGCCAATCAGGATTAACAAGGGAATTGAAAAGACAAACTGTTGGTGTGGTGGTAGTCAGCGCCAAATGCATTAAACCACCATCACAGCACAGTATTAAGTCCAGTTGCTCCATAGTTTCACGACACTGTGAGAGTGTTTGGCAATTAACCTGGTTGACGATGTTCGCTGAAGAGCATAGTTTTTCAATAATTTTCGCGCTATCTAATCCATTTTCAGAACCCATCAGTACAAATGAAAGATTCGATGATTGTAGAAATTCAATAAAAGAAATCCAATGCTGGTAGGTTCTTTTATTGTCAACGCCACCTATTGTTAGGCCTATCTTTAAAAATTGGCTTGGTGATTTTTTTAAATTGACAGAAAAAGGTTTGAGTTTTTGCTTCGCATGGTAGCTGTAATTGTGGACGGGAGATTGAATTTCGAATAAATCAACTATGCGCTGAGCAGCTAGTTCAGCGCGCTGAAATTCGGGTCCAGTGAAGTGTTCATGAATTGATAGCCAAGGTAAGGCAGGGCATAAATTATTCTTGGATTTCAGAGATCTGCGTTTGTGGCTCATCACGATAGCAAAATCATAATTTTTACAATTAAAATTTTGTGTGAATGAGAAAATTTTTTCAAACCATGGATCATTTTGAAAAAGATTTGAAATATGAGATGGTGCAACCAAATCTACCGTTACGCTACATAATGAAAACAGGCTGCGTGGTGCTAAATCCATTAAGGCATCGCCAATTTGAGGAATACCTTCGTACAACCATAATCCACGTTTCCATTTATGAGATGCTGTGTGGCAATAGTGGCTGTTCTGCCCCATCAAGGTTACAGCGAGTTGGCGCCGGAAGCTACGCCATCCCAGCTTTTGAATACCAGTTTCGTACAAATAAGCTTCACTGTTCCCGGCAACTGCCTGGGTTATGGGCTGTGTGATCGATTGACGCGCTAAGTGCTCAAGCCACTTCATGCCTTACTGCTCCGTGCAAGCGTTGGAAAGCAGCGTTCTGAGGCAATTGCTGCTGCTAGCATTACAAAAGTCCATCCCTCTAATTCATTGTTCAGCGAAGAATCAGTCAGTGCATTAAAACAAAATATGAAGATAAATAAAAATCCAAACAATCCAAATTCATTGTTTCTTGAGCTTATGGTTAATTTTATTAAGTAAATCAAAAGAGTTAGAAAAATAATTAATCCTATAATTCCATTTTGAGATATTAGAGTAACAAATTCGTTGTGTGCATGAAAATGATTGCTACTAACCAAAGGATCTTTTTTTACTATTAATTCATTCCTGAATGCGCCCAATCCTGCGCCTAAGATAGGGTTCTTCATAAATATATTTTTACTGATTGTCCAGTAGTGAATTCGAGTGCCAGCCGAAGTGATGATTTGCGATGTGCTGGCGTAGGATTCGGTTTCTGTTGCAATGGAATTTATTCGTTGATGTATATGAGAATTGAGTGTCAAGGCATAAAAAAACAAAATTAAAGAAGAGGCAATAATTATTTTAAATTTTATTGTTTTTATTGTTTTTATGGAAATTAATAAAATAAGACAAAACCCACACAACAAAGCAGACCTACCACGAATCAGAAAAAATAAATCAAATGTGCAAATTAATGAAATTATTACATAAATATATTTATAATCTTTCCGGAAAATTGAAAACGTCATGCAAGCGGCTAAAAGTATGCATACAAAGTAGCCATGAACAATATGATTTCGCCAATAAACGAGATTTTTTGCCTTGTCACTGTCAAATGACTGGTAATGTTCATTAGCGATGCTTACTAATGAAAAATTGTACAAGTGGTGAATGCCCAGTGCGTCAAGCACTGTCGGTGCTAGAAGTATGCTTACACCTGCCAGTAATGCATAAACTACACCCATTCTTCGCTCGTTGCTGCGGCACAGCATGATGAAAGGAATCAGTGCAAGTAATTTTCGGTAATGCCGTATATCGTGCGTTATTAAATCAATAGGGGCATCAGAATATAATGCACCTATCAAAATCCATGCAAGTAGTGCCATCGTAATAGCTACGGGGGCTGAATGCACTGTTTTGCGCCAGTATTCAATCCAAGAAAGCGATAAAAATAGACATACCATCATGCCCGCTAAACCAATGCGGAATAACGCACCAGACCATGGCAAGCCAAACGCCAGGACTAAAGCGAAGACATAAGCCGCATTGTCTAGCGCTTTGAAAATAGGCTGCGTTGTCGATTTAAAAGGCGATCTTGCTAAGGTCATTCTGGGCTTGTGTGGGGGGCATTGACTCATGGTGAGCAGGGCTGTGGGCTGCATTTTTAGGCGTTTTAGGGGTGATACCATCCCCATAAAAACGAGCCCATGAAATCAAAACTTACCGTTATCGTCATCGCAAAAAATGAAGCGCACAACATAGCGGCATGCCTTCAATCGGTGCAATTCGCGCATCAGATTGTAGTTGTCGATGGTGGAAGCACTGACAGTACGGTGTCGCTGGCACAAGCACTGGGTGCAACCGTAACTGTTTTTGGCGATTGGCAGGGCTTTGGTACCCAAAAGAACCGCGCGTTGGCCTTAGCTCAACATGAGTGGGTGTTGTCGCTGGACGCGGATGAGCGGGTGCCCGAGCGGTTGGCGTTAGAGATTCAGGCGGTATTGGACAAAGCCCAGGCGCCGGGTGTACGTCTAAAAGTATCGCCAGACGCATTCGATATCCCGCGATTGACGCAGTTTTGCGGTGCTTGGATTCGCCATTGTGGTTGGACGCCTGATAGGGTTTGCCGTTTGTTTCGGGTGTCTCAATTCAAATTTTCTGATGACTGGGTGCATGAGCGTTTGGTGCCTCATGCTGGAGGTAAGGTGAACAGGGCATCTATGGGTCATCTCGCTACGGCGCTATTGCACTATAGCTACCGTACGCCTGCAGATTACTGGAAGAAATTGCAGCACTACAGCCACGATTGGGCTGTTCAGCGCCATTCGCAGGGTCAAGCTACTACGCTTTGGCGTGCCGTCGCCTCGGGGGGAGTTGCGTTTTTGCGCTCTTATATTGTGCGTCTTGGTTTTTTAGATGGTGCCATGGGCTTTGCGGTGTGCGCTATGCAAGCGCAAGCGGCTTATGGTAAATATTTTGAGCTGTATTGTTTGAGCCGTATTGAAGAGAAGCGGTCAGGTTCATAGTTTGTTGTAGCAACATTGCTATAGTCTTGAGATGCATTCCTCAACTTCTTTACTGTCTTCTTTGTCTCGCCGTTCGGTACTCGGTGCAGTCAGCTTGCTTACCTTGCCCGCTTGGGCACAGTTCCGCGTCGAAGTCTCGGGTGTGGGGCAGGTACAGCTGCCTATTGCATTAGCTGCCTTTCGAGGTGAGGATCAATCACCACAAAAAATCGCATCAATTGCGCAGGCTGATTTGGAACGAAGCGGTCAATTTCGTGCTGCAGACGCCGCTGGTGTGGCCTTGGATGAAACCAGTCGTCCTGATTTTTCGGTGTGGCGGCAAAAAACAGTTGACTCTTTGGTGACAGGCAGCGTAAGCCGCCTAGCCGATGGACGCTTTGACGTGCGCTACCGCTTGTGGGATGTGGTTCGGGGACAAGACTTGGGTGGGCAGAGTTATGCTGTTAACGCTTCTGAGTTGCGGCTCGCAGCACACCGTATTGCCGATGCGGTGTACGAAAAGTTGACCGGTGAAAAGGGGATTTTTTCTACACGCTTGGCTTATGTAACCAAGGCTAATTTGCGCTACAACCTGTGGGTGTCCGATGCTGATGGTGAGGGGGCTCAAAGCGCGTTAGCGAGTTCGGAGCCAATTATTTCACCTGCATGGTCGCCCAACGGCTTCCAGCTGGCCTATGTGTCGTTTGAGTCGCGCAAGCCTGTTATTTACGTGCATGACGTGGTTAATGGGCGTCGACGGTTGCTTGCGAATTTCCGCGGTTCTAACAGCGCTCCCTGCTGGTCACCTGACGGCGGTACGGTGGTGGCAACATTGAGCCGTGATGGCGGATCCCAGTTGTACGCGATTGATGCGCGCGGTGGGGAACCAAAACGTCTTACGCAGTCAAACAGTATCGACACCGAGCCGGTGTATGCACCGGATGGAAAAAGTATTTACTTTGTAAGCGACCGTGGTGGCTCTCCACAAATTTACCGCATGCCAGCAAGCGGCGGAAGCGTTGAGCGGGTAAGTTTTGTGGGGAACTACAACATATCGCCTGCAATTAGCCCTGATGGTCGGACTTTGGCTTATGTGTCACGTATCAATGGAGCGTTCAGATTACATCTGCTGGATTTGGCGACAGGTACAGTCAATGCAATCACAGATACGTCAGCCGATGAGAGTCCAAGTTTTGCGCCTAATGGCCGGCTAATTGTGTATGCCACGCAGTCTCAAGGTCGGGACGCTCTGATGACGACTACTTTGGACGGGAAAATTAAGGCGCGCCTAGGAAGCCAAGGTGGCGATATTCGTGAACCGGACTGGGGTCCAGCGCTAAAGTAATGAGGGAAGGTGCAGATAGCTCAAAGGTTACATGCATACAAATATTAACTGAACAGGATGATTGACTTATGAAAAAAATTGTATTGACCAGTGTTTTAGCCGTGTTGTTGGCGGGCTGTGCTTCAGGTGTCAAGTTGGACACACCGCCGGTTGAAGATAAGTCGGGTACGCCGGTTTCATCTATGGGCAGTGGCACAACCGATGCTGAAAAGGGTAGCAGTAGTGCTTCTCGTGAGGTGACTGCGGTCGACCTTAGTAAATCGGGGCAGGACAAGATGGGGCCTGCAGGCGATCGGATTGTCTTCTTTGATTACGACAGTTTTGTGGTCAAGTCCGAGTACCAAGCGTTGCTGGATGCGCAAGCTCGTTACCTGAAAGCTGATCGAGCGCGTAAATCCGTGATTGAAGGTCATACTGACGAGCGTGGTGGCCGTGAATACAACTTGGCCTTAGGCCAAAAGCGGGCCGAAGCGGTGCGCCGTGCGTTGGGCCTTTTGGGTGTTGTCGATGCCCAAGTCGAAGCTGTAAGCTTTGGCAAGGAGAAACCATTGGCGCTGGGTACAGATGAAGCCGCACTTGCCAAAAATCGTCGTGCAGAAGTGACTTACCGACCATGATGCTGTTAGGTGCACTTTCTCAGATGAGCCGTCGCAATGTAGTGCTAAAGCGCTTGCTTGTAACGGCGGCTCTGGGTTTGGGTTGCGTTGTATCGCATGCAGGACTCTTTGATGACGAAGAGGCGCGTAAAGCTATTTTGGATTTACGCCAACGTATAGACGGTCTGCGCCAAACCAATGATGATGCTGCCAAACGGATGTCTGATGATCTCAAGCACCTGAACGAAGACAATGCGCAACTAAGGCGCTCGCTGTTGGATTTTCAAAACCAAATCGAAATACTGAAGCAAGATCAGGCGAAATTGAGAGGTCAAAGCGAGCAGATGGTGCAAGAGGTGTCTGAAGTACAGCGGCGCCAAAAAGACTTGGCAGGAGGCTTGGACGAGCGCTTGCGTAAAGTCGAGCCTGTGAAGGTTACTGTGGATGGTCGTGACTTTACGGTTGAACCTGCGGAAAAAAAGGACTATGAAGCCGCACTGGCGGTTTTTCGTAAGGGTGAGTTTGCTGTGTCGCAAACGGCTTTCCTTGACGTTATCAAGCGATATCCTCAAAGTGGGTACATCCCCTCCGCATTGTTTTGGCTGGCCAATGCTCAGTATGCAACTCGGGAATACAAAGAGGCTGTCGCCAATTTCAAATCATTAGTGGCGCAGTTTCCTGACCACTTGCGTTCGCCAGAGGCGATGTTGTCCATCGCAAACTGTCAGGCTGAGTTGAAAGATGCTCGTGCAGCTCGCAGGACTCTGGACGAATTATTGAAAAACTACCCGCAATCAGAGGCCGCAGTTGCCGGAAAAGAGCGGCTAGCTCGCCTTAAGTAACTGTTCAAGCTCATCCTTTTCGATACACATATGCAGGTTTCAGAGGTTGTGACGTTGACCCAACAGATACTGTGGGCCAGTTTCTTCATTTCTTTCGCTTTTGGGGCGATCGCACAACGAACTCACTTTTGCACTATGGGTGCAGTGAGTGATGTGGTCAATATGGGGGACTGGACGCGCATGGGGCAATGGGCCTTGGCAATGGGTGTTGCCATGCTGGGCGTTGGAGTGCTGTCCTACACCGGTCAAATTGATCTTACAAAAACGCTTTACGCAAGCAACCGCTGGCTTTGGTTTTCAGCGCTTATAGGCGGGGTGCTGTTTGGTTTTGGCATGGTGCTCGGTTCGGGCTGCGGCAGCAAGACGCTGGTGCGTATTGGTGGTGGTAGTCTGAAGTCGATCGTTGTGTTTTTGGTCATTGGTGTTGCTGCTTTTGCGACTCTCAAAGGCATTACGGCCGTAGTTCGTGTAACTTATATTGATCCCTTTGCTGTCGAGGTGGTTGGTGGTGCCTCATTGCCTGCACTTGGATTTGCTTTGACCGGCATCCCATTGCGCACAATGGGATTAGGTCTGGCCATCGTTTTAGGTAGTAGCTTGTCGCTTTGGGCATTGAGTCGCCGAGACTTTGTCACCATCACTAATATTATGGCGGGTGTTGGAATGGGAGGGTTGGTCGTCGCCATGTGGTGGGTCAGTGCGCATGTCGGTCATGTGATGGAGCACCCTGATACCTTGCAGGAAACCTTCTTGGGTACGAACTCTGGTAAGGCGGAAGCACTTTCGTTTGTTGCTCCTGCTGCCTACACCCTGGATTGGTTGATGTTTTTCAGCGATAAAAGTAAAGTACTCACTTTAGGTACGGTATCTGTTGTGGGTGTGGTGCTTGGTTCTGCTGTGAGTGCTTTGTTCGGACGTAGTTTCCGTTGGGAAGGATTTGGCGGTCCTGAAGATGTTGCCAATCACCTCGTGGGTGGCATGCTTATGGGGGTGGGTGGAGTGACCGCAATGGGTTGCTCCATTGGGCAAGGATTAAGTGGAGTTTCCACACTCAGTTTGACCAGCTTTGTTGCTGTTGCCTCTATCGTTGCAGGCGCTGTATTGGCATTTCGCTACCAGGTATGGCGCTTGGAGCGCTTGGATTGAATACACCATTGACCGCAGAATCTGATGTTGATCTGCAAAGACGCTTTAGTGGCCTTGATCGTCTTTATGGTGTGGCGGGTGCCGGCCGGATTCGCGCTGCCCATGTCGCAGTTGTTGGTATAGGGGGCGTTGGCTCTTGGGCTGTAGAGGCCCTGGCGCGCAGTGGCGTTGGGCGTATTACGCTAATTGATTTGGATCATGTAGCTGAATCAAATATCAATCGCCAAGTGCATGCCCTCAATGGCACTGTTGGTCAGGCTAAAGTCCTTGCCATGCATGATCGTATCTCGCAGATAAACCCTTTGTGCATTGTTCAATGCGTAGAGGAGTTTGTTAGCGCTGATAACTGGCCACATGTCCTGCCTCAATCTGTCGATGCTGTTATTGATGCCTGCGATCAGCTCAGTGCGAAATTGGCCATGGCGGTTTGGTCACGCGAACGTAGCCAACGGCATCAATTGTTTGTTTCAGTTGGGGCTGCAGGCGGGAAGCGGCTGGCACACCATGTGGATATAGATGATCTGTCACTGGTAACGCATGACCCTCTGCTCGCGCAACTTCGGTATCGCTTGCGCAAGCATCATGGTGCTGCGCGTGATCACAAGAAAATTGGACTGACTTGTGTGTTCAGTAGAGAGGCGGTCTCTGCTCCCGATGCTTCGTGCGCGGTTGCCTCTGTTGATGGGTCACTGAACTGTCATGGTTACGGTTCGATTGTCAGTGTGACTGCTACATTCGGGCAATGTGCCGCAGGCTGGGTGATGAACCAAATCGCTCAATGTTGATGCTCTATTCTGAGACTGTTGCCAAAACAGGAAAAAGCAGGTTATAATTTGAGGCTGCGCTGCATTAATGATGCTCTTAGTTTTATAAAATCAACAAGATAATTATTCGGGTGGCGCGGTTACCGCATTGCGTAAATGTGGGACGTTAGCTCAGTTGGTAGAGCAGCGGACTTTTAATCCGTTTGTCGTGGGTTCGACCCCCGCACGTCCCACCAAATTTTATGATGAAAGTCAAAATTATTTGGATGGTAGGTGTCAAGTTAAATTGATGTATGATTATTTGCTAAGCTAATTTTTTCTTTGAATTCTTTAAAGAAATGAACAAAAGCAAATAAGTTGAATGCGCTGTAAAAAGTGTGTCATAATTCAAGGCTCAGCTGATCGCAGCTAAGCAGTAAAACAGAGTAAATGCTGTGCA
>JAYUED010000066.1:0-5744 GCA_043739385.1 Betaproteobacteria bacterium
TAGCACGCGAAAGTGACCGCTGGTGTCACTTTTATTGACATCACAGAAGTCGCAAGTTGAGAATTTGATCGTGGTCATAGTGGCTTCTTTCAGGCTTTAAATTCGAGTTTCGATTCAGGTTCAAATTCGGCTTTCAATGCCCTAGAGCATACAAAAGACGTGCGGGTATTCATAAGGGTGTCAAAAACCACATTCAAACCCTCTTTAAGAGCGAAATAAGAGCGAAAAAAGTAACTTCCCCGCTTGGAAAGCCCTGTCTTTCCCAGTAGCATCGCGTGTGCCACCGATTTAGCAGTTTTTTTGCTGGTGGCCAATCAACTTCTATAAGGAAAAAGCAACCATGGCAACTGCGAAAACACCAGCGAAAAAAGTGGCTCCTGCAGCCAAAGCAGCACCTGTTAAGGCCGCTGCGGCACCAGCGAAAAAAGTGGCTCCTGTAGCCAAAGCAGCAGCACCTGCTGCCAAAGTCGCAGTAAAAGCTGCGGTAAAAGCTGCTGCACCTGCAAAGAAAGCCCCCGCCAAAAAAGCTGCTGTTGAAAAAGCACCTGCTGCTAAACGCGCTGTGAATGCCGCTTTCCTCAAGCCACTGACCCCTAGCGCGGCACTGGCTGCGGTGATTGGTGCCACACCGATCCCCCGTACCGAAATCGTCAAGCAACTTTGGGTTTACATCAAGAAACACGGTCTGCAAGACGCTACAAACAAGCGCATGATCAACGGTGACACCAAGCTCAAAGCATTCTTTGGCAAAGCCCAGGTGTCGATGTTTGAGATGGCCGGCATCATCGGCAAGCACGTTAAGTAATTCGAATCCATTCGAATTACCCCGTTTTGGGGACTCTGGAAGCCGCAGCGATGCGGCTTTTTTTATGGCTGCAACTTAACTTGTCAACGCCGCATGACCGCTAGTGCTTTGATTGAGCTTTCAACTCTGTCCAAATCACTAAACCCAGTCCGGCCAACACCAGCCCCAAACCGCTGTAAGCCAGCAGGCCAGGATGCTCGCCCACAACCAGAATAGCCAGTACGAATGCTGTCAACGGCTCACCCAGAGCCAAAGTTACACCGGTAACACCTGAAATGCTGCGCAGCCCGCTGCTGAACAGCAAATACGACACGCCCGTAGCTACCACACCCAAGTACCCCACCAACATCCAGCCAGCGCTGTTGATAGCCATACTGTCCGACACTGCGACAGCTAGTGGAAAAGCCAGCGCGGCAGCAATCACGAACACGCTTGCAGTCACAACAGCCGGTGCGGCAAGGGCTACCAACCGCTTGTTAATCAAGGCGTAGGCGGCATAAGCCATCCCAGCCAACAAGCACATCACAATACCTGATGTGCTGAACGACATGGCCCCGACGCTGCCACCTCCATCGCCGCCTCCACTCATCACCATCAAACTGCCCCCTGTTACCGCCAGCAGTGTGCCCCACCACCACACCCCCCGCGGGGCTTTCCCCGTGAAGACGAACTGCAACACGCCAGCCCAAATCGGCCCGCTGCCAATCGCAACAGCGGTACCCACAGCTATGCCACTCGCCTTAACACCAGCAAAAAAAGCAAGGTTATAGACTGCCATGCAAACCCCCGCAGTCGCTACCCACCGCCAGGGCAAGGTACGAAGCCCCGTAGCTAGCGACACCGCACCGTGCGACATGAGGCTGAGGTAAATCACAAAAAACAATGCTGCCATCACTAAGCGCATGGCCCCGACCACATACGGCGAAAGCGTCAACGGGGCAAAGCTCTGCGCCGTGCCAGTGGTGCCCCAAAGCACGGCTGCACACAACACCATAGCAATACCGCTGAGTGGCGCACTGCGCCCACTTGGAGGTTCAGAAGTGGATGTGACGTTCGAGGATCTGACGTTCGGTAAATTCATAAGAGCAAAGCAAAGTTTGAGCAAGTCAGCCAATAAGTCTAACTGTCCGCGCTAGCATGGCGGGGCATGAAGACTTACCCTCCCTTTCAAAACACCCGCTCCATCGGATTAACCTTGCTGGTCGCGGGATTCACCAGCATCAGCGCCTGGGCAATACCCGATGAACTGCAAATTTATGTGGATGAAACCATACCAGTCGGTAAGTTCAGCCTGGATGTCACCACCCACACCACTCCATCAAACCCCAAAATTTCTGCCGAAGACGGACTGCGATCCTCAGCACATCTGCTGCACATCAGCCCCGAGTTGGGTTATGGGTTGACCCCCAACACGCAGCTCAGTGTTCAGCTATTTGGGGACGTGGACACCCGTGGGCGCTCGCGCACTAGCGGTGCCCGCGTAGGATTCAAAACTCTGTTCTTTCGTCCTGATGACGACGATGACGATGGTGCGTTCGCTGGCATGCTAGTCGAAGCAGGCCGCCTGCCACGAACTCTGTCCACCAACCGACTGGACGGAGAAATCAAGCTGATTCTGGGCTTGCGCACTGGGCGTTGGCTGTTCGCATTAAACCCAGAACTTGGCTTCAAAATTTCAGGAAGCGGTGAATCAACACCGGATGTATCAGCCCGCGCCAAAGTCAGTTACCGTACCGACGCCGGCTACCACTTGGGTCTGGAGCATTACGCCGATTTAGGAACAATCAAACACATAGGCCCACTGAACCAGCACAGCCAGCAAACTTTTGGTGTTGTTGACTTCAACGCGCTTGGTTGGGAGTTCAACGTCGGGCTGGGCCGAGGGTGGAATGCGTATTCCCAGGGATGGGTGGCCAAAATGATTGTGTCCGTGCCGTTCATAAATTAGAGATACAGGGTAGACAGGGAAAGTAGTTTCAAACTGTCATCAAAATGTCGCTACACCGTCATGTGCAGTGAGTACCTTTGGACAGTTTTCTCAGGTTGTAACGCTACACAGCGCCAAAGCAACCTGAGTTTTCTTTTCTAAACCTAACTCAGCGCGGTCATGCAACTTCCATCGTCCTTCAAGCCAACAAGACTTACTCGTTTTGTGTCTCTCGCTGTGCTGTCGCTCAGCGCCAGCCCCTTCGCTTTCGCCCAATCTAACGCAAGCGCTGTTGATCTTGGCACTGTTGGCGGCAGCAGCGGCAGTGGCGCCGCTACCACCACCAGCGTAACAGCTGCGAAGGGCACAGCATCGGCAGTCGCTCCTACGCAAGCCAACCTGAAGGCGACCCAGCCCCAGTCAATTATTTCTCGCTCATTCATTGAAGAGTCAGTCGCACCGACAGGTAACTTCAATACGATCGTGACGATTGCGCCCAGCATTGCTACGCAACCTGCCGCCAATGGACCTGGTTTAGGCGACACCAAATCGACACTGCGCGGCTTTCAAGACGGCCAGTACAACGTCACGTTTGATGGCATTCCTTTTGGCGATTCGAATGACCCGACCCATCACTCCACATCTTATTTTCCAGCTTCAGTGATAGGCGGCGTCATCATTGAGCGTGGCCCTGGAAATGCCAGTAACTTGGGGCAATCCACCTATGGTGGAAGCATTAACTTGCTCTCTAAGGTTCCCTCACAAGAGCGAAAATTCAGTGTTTACACATCGTTTGGTACTTGGAATACCAACTTGGAAGGTCTCTCTTTTGAAAGCGGCCGTTTGGCAAACTATGGCGACGCCACGGTACAGCTGAACTACCAGCACCTTGCAAGCGATGGTTACCTGACCAACAACCGCATCAAGAGCGATAACTACATGATCAAGTTCCAGCGGCCGCTGGGCGACGCCTCGTTGCTTACGCTGTTCAGCAGCTACAACGATGTAGCGACCAACGTAACGGACAACGCCTCGGGCGCGACGCTGGCGCAGGCTGCAAAGTTTGGCAAAAACTACAGCATGAACAATGACCCCACCAGCCAGGGCTTTGTCGGCTACAACAAAGTCAGCAAGCAGACTGACATGGAATACGCCCGCTTGCAAAGCGCGTTGGGCAACGGCTGGGAAACCGACAACAACCTGTACACCTATTACTACAAGAATTACACGCTGGCAGGTGCTGACCCTACGGGTTACAGCGGAACCAGCACCTTGGCTACTGGCGCCAAACCCAACGGTGTCACCGTCAACGGCGTGAAGAATCCCAACGATATTCCCGGAAACGACAAGTTGAACCAGTACCGCGTTATCGGCGATATTTTCAAAGCTACCCATAAAACGACTCAAGGCTTGCTGCGTGTGGGTCTTTGGTACGAAACGTCAAGCAGCCCACGGCATGGTTACAACATGGACCTCACGCAGAACGTGGTCACGTCCGTCAAGTACGAACAGCAGTCGTCCTGGAAGCAGTACCAGCCGTTTGCTGAATACGAATGGGCTGTCGCCCCAGGCCTCACAGTCACCCCTGGCTTGAAGTACATGAACTTCACGCGCAGCGTCAATGCCAGCATCAATCAGGGCAGTGGTGTACCCGCCAACTACTCAGAAACCTACAAAGCAACCCTGCCATTTTTGACGGTCAACAAGCTCATCAGTCCTGAGATGTCGGCCTACGCCCAGATCGCAAAGGGGCTTCAAGTCCCGGCATTGGCGAGCCTCCAGGTCGTTGCGCCCACCAACACGCCAGTACCTCAAACCACAACCAACTATCAAGTAGGTTTGGTCGGCAAGTCGGATCGATTTACCTGGGACGCTGACCTGTACTACATCGACTTCAACAACATGCTCGGGTCAACCGTGTTGAACAACCAAACCACCTTCTACAACTCAGGCGGAGCGGTATATAAAGGTGTTGAAGCCCAAGGCACTTACGTGATTGGTTCCGGCTTCTCGGCGTATGCCAATGGCTCGATTAACAAGGCCGACTACAAGGCAAACAACGCTGCGGGTAATTCAGGTCGTGTTGAAAAAGCGCCCTCAATGACAGCAGCACTCGGTGCGCTTTACAACCTAGGCCCTTGGACAGCTTCGTTGATCTACAAACGAACGGGTGACCAGTACGCCGTAGCCAACCAAGTAGCCGCTTACCGCCTCAACGCCTACAGCAACACCGATCTGAACGTGGCCTACACGATGAAGAACCTCAGCGTTGCAGGTATCAAGGCACTGAAGCTGCAATTCAGCGTCTTTAACTTGACGAACCAACAAAGCGTGATCGGCATTTCCAAAGGTTCCATCACCGCGTTGGACCAGTACCTTTGGCAAGCGCCGCGCAGCTACATGCTCTCGGCTAAAGCAGACTTCTAACCTCTGTGGGGGGACTGCATCGTGCAGCCCCCATTTATCTAAATAACTCCATGACTTTTTCAAAACTCATCGCTCTGGCGAACGCCTCGGGTGGTACGCTGTACTTGATGTGCCTGCTGATGCTGGCAGCACTCACGGTCATCATTGAGCGCAGTGTTTACCTCTCCAAAATGCAACAGGGCGGAGAAGAGTTGATTGACCTGCTGAAGAGCAATCAACCACTGCACGCTGAGACGATGCAGCAAACCCTTAGAAAACACGCCCATTTGCCACAAACAACCCTCTTTCATGCGGCGCAAACTGAACCGCTGGATGCTGATCGCGACACCTGCGCCGACCATCTAGAAGAAGTGGTGATGCACGAAGTACCCCTACTTGACCGCTCTCTATGGGTGCTCGATACCGTGATTACGCTCGCGCCTCTGCTCGGGCTGTTTGGCACCATCATCGGCATGTTTGGTGCCTTCTCCGTACTGGGCGACGTACAAAACGGTGCGGCCCAAGTCACTGGCGGAATTGCTGAAGCGTTAATAGCAACAGCCTCAGGATTGCTGGTTGCCATGGTGGGGTTGGTGTTTTTCAACT
>JAYUED010000067.1:0-5583 GCA_043739385.1 Betaproteobacteria bacterium
GGTGACTTCAATGGCTGCACCCCGCTCAGAGAGTTCGTTCAGGCTCATGGCAACTTCGTCTAGCACTTGGCGAAAGTCATCGTCGCCAGCAACCGTCCAGCACATTTGCAGCAAATGACCAGGCACATCAAAGCGAATGCCAGGTTCTTCTTCGTACACACTGGTGGAGCCGTCGGACAAATTGCGTCCACCGGCGTATTTCCACAGGGGTTTGAGAGCATCCTGAAGTTGGTCAAAGCTCACGTCAGCACGCAAAGCCACTTCACCGTGGACATGGATTTCTAGGGGGGCGTTGTAACGTGTCATAGCAGCAATCGTGAAGTGGTCTGATACAACCATTTGGTGCCCGGAGCCGGGGTCGAACCGGCACGCCCCTTATGCAGGAAAGCGGCGGATTTTAAATCCGCAGTGTCTACCAATTTCACCATCCGGGCAGTCTGTCTATTGTGAAACAAAAAAGCCCTGTCTATCGTGATGACAGGGCTGATTTTTGGAGGCGCGATCCAGAGTCGAACTGGACTAACCGGATTTGCAATCCGGTGCATAACCGCTTTGCTATCGCGCCTTTTCTCTTAACTGCTAAACCTTTGCTGCGCAGACCCCCACAGCAAGCGTTTTACCTACAACCGCTAGAGGATATCAATCTGATGCCCTCTTATGAAAAAAGGAAGCCGAGGCTTCCTTTTTCAGATTTGGAGCGGGAAAAGAGTCTCGAACTCTCGACCTCAACCTTGGCAAGGTTGCGCTCTACCAACTGAGCTATTCCCGCGTAGCCTCCTATTATATGAAGTTTTTTAATGCCTTTTAGAAATTGTCACAATATTTTTAAAACCAGCGCGGTCAGAAGCTGAACGGCACAATGCAAAGTATGAAAAAACACCTCTACATCCTCACAGGCGCATCGCGGGGCATGGGCCTGGCCATCGCGCAGCAACTGCTGCACACAGACCATCACCTGCTTTGCATTTCTCGGCAAAGCAACGGCATGCTCGCTGAGCAGGCCAAAAGCGCCAAGGCCGAACTGGTGCAATGGCAGCAGGATTTAGCACAGACCTCGCAAGCTGCTGCACGCCTGGACGTTTGGCTAACCGCTCAAAGCGCCACCCCGTGGGCCAGCGTCACGCTGATAAACAACGCAGGGGTCATCGCAGCTACCGTGCCTTTGAGCGCCGCCGAATCTGAGCACCTTGCACAAGCACTGCGCGTTGGATTGGAAGCCCCACTGCTGCTTACCGCTGCTTTTTTGCGAGCCACCGACAGCTGGACCACACAGCGCCGCGTGCTGAATATTTCTTCAGGATTAGGGCGACGCGCCATGGCCAGCCAAGCCGCCTACGGTGCCGCAAAAGCAGGTATGGATCATTTCACCCGCTGCCTTGCTTTGGAAGAGACTCTGAAACCCTACGGCGCCAAAGTCTGCTCACTCGCCCCAGGCGTAATTGACACCGACATGCAAACCCAGCTGCGCGCGGGCAATGACAAAGACTTCCCTGACCGCCAAGGCTTCGTCAACCTCAAGGCCAATGGCCAACTCACCTCACCTGCCGAAGCCGCTGCCCGTGTGCTGACCTACTTGGCCCGTGCCGACTTTGGAAGCCAACCGGTCGCCGATGCGCGTGAGATTTAACCACCTACGCACTAAGATAAGTCACTTCTCACCTAACCCTAACCCCAAGGAAATCCCATGAGCCGCGAAGTTGTTGTAGTCAGTGGTGTGCGCACCGCCATCGGTACGTTTGGTGGCAGTCTCAAAGACATTCCACCGATTGATTTAGCCGCCCAGGTAGTGCGTGAGTCGCTCGCCCGTGCCTCGGTCGCTGGTGCCGACGTGGGCCATGTGGTCTTCGGCCATGTCGTGAACACCGAGCCGCGCGACATGTACTTGTCGCGCGTGGCGGCCATCCAAGGCGGATGCAGCGAAAGCACGCCCGCGTTCAACGTCAACCGCCTGTGCGGCTCGGGTTTACAAGCCATCATCTCCGCTGCCCAAGCGATTCAGCTAGGTGACACCGATATCGCCATTGGCGGTGGTGCTGAAAACATGAGTCGTGCGCCCTACGCCTCGCTCAATGCCCGCTGGGGTGTCCGCATGGGGGACACCAAGTTAATCGACATGATGATGGGCGCGTTGCATGACCCGTTCCACGGCATCCACATGGGTGTCACAGCTGAGAACATTGCGACCAAATGGGGCATCAGTCGTGAAGCGCAGGATGCGCTGGCCGTGGAGAGCCACAACCGGGCTGAGCGCGCCACGCTGGCCGGGTACTTCAAAGACCAGATCACCCCAGTGATCCTGAAAAGCAAAAAAGGCGAAGTCGCTTACGCCACCGACGAGCACTTCCGTGCCAACGCCACGATGGCCGATATGGCCAAGCTCAAACCTGTGTTCGCCAAAGAAAACGGCACAGTCACTGCGGGCAACGCCTCAGGCATCAACGACGCAGCCGCTGCCGTGGTGATGATGGACGCCGCAACTGCCAAAGCACGCGGCTTGCAACCCATGGCACGCTTGGTAGCCTACGCACATGCTGGTGTAGACCCCAAATACATGGGCATTGGCCCCGTGCCAGCCACGCGCAAAGCTTTGGCCAAAGCCGGTTTGACTGTCAATGATCTGGACGTAATTGAAGCCAACGAAGCCTTCGCCGCCCAGGCATGTGCCGTCACCCGTGACTTGGAACTCGACCCTGCCAAGGTGAACCCCAATGGTTCCGGCATTTCTCTTGGTCACCCGATCGGAGCTACCGGTGCGCTGATTACGGTGAAAGCCTTGTACGAGTTGCAGCGCATTCAAGGCCGGTACGCCCTGGTAACTATGTGTATTGGTGGCGGCCAAGGCATCGCTGCAATCTTCGAACGTTGCTAAGTTACTAAGTTACTAAGTTGCAAAGTTGCTTCTCAATTTATAGCAACTTAAGCATGTAGCCCCTACGCCCGAACCACAAGCACTGGAACGGGTGAGCGTCCTAAAACGCGCAGGGTGACGCTGCCCATCAGCAGCTTCTCCAGACCGTGACGGCCGTGAGACCCCATCACGATCAAATCGGCCTCGACCTCACGGGCGGTGTTCAAAATGCCTTCGTGGATCACATGTTCTTCCACCGCCCGCTTGGTGCAGACCAAGCCCAGCGCCTTCATCGCCATTTCGGCATTGTTCAGCGCGCTGTGTGCATTAGCAGTCGCCGCTGTCAGGTACTCGGCCTGCCCATACCCGAAGTCACCACCTATACCGGTGAAGGGGTAGTTATCGATCACCGTCACTAATGTCACAGTGGAGCCAAAAGCCTTGGCCAAGCCAGCAGCTTTATCCACGGCCTGAGCACCGTTTGTAGAACCATCGACTGGCACCAGAATATGTTTGAACATGGTATGACTCCTTCACGCGTTACAGAAGAAAAAAAGAGCGTTAGAAGGAGGTTGTACTGCGCAGGGGCGTGGCTGTCAAACCTCGCCTTGAAACCCTACAGCCCGGTACGTCAGCACCAGCGTATCGCGATGGCCGTTGGTGCCAGCATCTCCTTGCAATGGCAGTAGCGGCTGAATCGGTGTCGATTCGTGAATCACCCGTGCATCGTCGAGCAGCAGCGCCGACCAGGGTTGAACCAATGTAAAGCGCAGACCATTCGGGCCATCAGCCTCAAACACACGGGTCTCTGCACCTTTGATGCCTACTCTGTCGATCAACAATACCGCCACAAAATCTACGCCATCACGGTGCGCGCCTTCGGGCGTAGGACGGCCAATGCCATCGGTGGTGTCAATGCGGAACTGGTGTGCCTCGACGTACCACCGCGTGGTGGTACCACGCCGCGCAGCCGAGCTAACCTGGGCCAACGCCAGGACGATTTGCGACCAAGCCGGTTGGGCCACTGTACTGGGCAACATCGGCTCAAACCAGCGTTGCATACCGCCGTGAAGCGCGTTGTATTCCAACGGTTGCCAATGGGCGCGGTGTGGGACTTGCTCCACAACATCTCCATCAACCACAAAGCAGGAATGGCGACGTCGGCGGTAATGGCCACCATCTTTCAGATAGGCATCAGCGGGTAAATCGTTCCAGCTGGGGCGCAAAACTTCTAGCGCATCCAAATTGCTCGCAGCCAGCGCGCACAGGCCCTCGCTGCTAAGGATGGCGTAGCCTTGTTGACGAAGGGCGGAGGCAGCAGCAGCGGGCTGCGTTAAAGGGGGTAACAGCAGGGTTTGGCTCATGCCGATAGATTACCAGCAAGCGCATGTCCTCCTTTGGGCACGGCCTGCTACGTCACGCTGTCGCCATCTCAACATCGGTGGCTAGATGCTCCACTCCAAAATACTGTCGCTTAGGCTACCCAAAGCCCCTTGGCCTGTCGCTACCATCTAGCGCGCTGTGCAGGGTGGGCAACACCCATGCAACCTCATTTTTTGAACTTGGAGACCTGAACCCATGACTGCTCTTGCCACACTGATTAACCACCAAATCCGGCTAGCTACCCGCCCTATTGGCATGGCCACACGCGCCAACTTCAGCTTCACCGAAGAAGCAGTGACTGAACCCACTGAAGGCGGCGTACTGGTAAAAACGCTGGCCCTGTCGCTCGACCCAGCCATGCGCGGCTGGATGAACGAAGGTAAAAGTTATATTCCCCCCGTAGCCATCAATGAAGTGATGCGTGCCGGTGGTGTGGGTACTGTGATCGCCTCCAAAAATACCGCCTTCGCCGTGGGTGACACCGTGAACGCTACGCTGGGCGTACAAGAGTACTGCTTGATCCCAGGCGACGAAATCAAACGTAACGGCATGTTCAAAATCGATTTGAGCGTAGGTAGCGCTACCCAGTGGCTGAACGTACTGGGCATGCCTGGCATGACCGGTTACTTCGGACTGATGGACGTGGGTCTGCCCAAAGCCGGTGAAACCGTAGTGGTATCAGGTGCTGCGGGTGCCGTGGGTCAAACCGTAGGCCAAATGGCCAAACTCAAAGGTTGCCGCGTGGTCGGTATCGCTGGCGGCGCAGCCAAGTGCGAGTGGGTGGTGAAAGAACTCGGATTTGACGCCTGTATCGACTACAAGGCCGGTGACGTGAAGGCCGGCTTGAAAGCGAACTGCCCCAAAGGCGTGGACATTTACTTCGACAACGTCGGCGGCGATATCCTAGACGCCGTGCTGACCCGCATCAACCGGGGCGCACGCATCATCATCTGCGGCGCGATCAGCCAGTACAACAACACGACACCGGTCAAAGGCCCAGCCAATTACCTCAGCCTGCTGGTCAATCGCGCCCGCATGGAAGGCATTGTGGTGTTCGATTACGCCGACCGATATCACTTGGCCATTGCCGAGATGGCAGGGTATTTGAAGACCGGCCAGATGAAGAGCAAAGAAGACGTGGTGGTCGGCATTCAGACCTTCCCCGAGACGCTAACAAAGCTATTCAATGGAGAGAATTTCGGCAAGTTGGTGTTACAGGTCGCTAAGAGCTAAGGACTGATGCACTGGTAAGATAGCTCGATTCAATAAATTGCTACTATTTTTATAGCTTCTACTGCTTATTTGATAAGCGGTAGAAGCTATTTTTTTAAGTCACTCTCGTTTCTTAAAGC
>JAYUED010000068.1:0-5575 GCA_043739385.1 Betaproteobacteria bacterium
TTTCTGGATACGCAGCCTTGGCATGCATCACGCTCATGCAATGAGCCCGCTATGGACAGTGAGGCCGAGTACTCAGCCCCATTCGCTGTACCCATCGCTACAGATACGCAACTCATCGTGTTCGACTCTGCCAACACCAAAGGCAAACATTACACAGCCCAAGATGCAGCCTACACCCACTATGCGGCTGACTTACAGGCCGTTGACCAGTTGGCAGCGCAAAAACCCCACAGCTTTTTCCTGAGTCACCACCCGCTACTGGCCTTTGCCTTGGAACGAGAGCCTCTTGGCGTGAAGCCTGGCGGGAATAAGGGATTGCAGTCGGTGTTCAGCGTCGCACACCCCAAGCGACTTTTCCCCGATGGGGTCAGCCTCACCCTGCATGGGCACATCCATACCTTTGAAGCGATCAGCTTTAAGACCGCGCACCCTGTATCGCTGATCTTGGGTAACGCAGGTTCCGCCAATGAAGGCAAGCCCCCTGAATCGGTGCCAACAGACGCACAGCCTTACCCTGATGCGGTGGTTGGTGACTACGCTTCTTCGGCCAACTATGGGTTTGCCACGCTCGACCGCACCAATACCGGAGCCAACAGCGAATGGCTGCTCACCGAGTACGACATGGCGGGCACACCCGTAATCCGCTGCGAGATTCGCGGTGGCAAAAGCCTCTGTAAACGCATCACCCCGTGAAAACTACCAATGTCAGACGAGTACATCGGTGATGCACTCGTCATGGCATCACCTAGCGCACATAGCTTATTTTTTTGACAATGCCTGCTGCGTAATCGCACTCAGCGTTCCCCGCGTGGTGATGACTTCTGGGTCCAGCATCACCTCAATCACCGTACCTGCATCCCGTGCCAATGCAGCCAGCAGTTCAGGCTCGAACTCCGCCGTCTTGGTGATGCGCACGCCCGCATAGCCATAGGCCCGCGCCAACGCTGCGAAGTCCGGGTTTTGCAAGCGCGTACCACTTTGATTGGTCGGGTAATCGCGCTCTTGGTGCATCCGAATCGTGCCGTACATGCCGTTGTTCAGCAACACGATGATGGTTTTTCCGCCATGCTGCACGGCTGTGGCCAGCTCTTGCCCGTTCATTAAAAAATCGCCATCTCCCGCGATGGTGAACACCGTACGGCCCGTGATGATGCTCGCGGCGATGCCGGCCGGCACGCCGTAACCCATGCTGCCCACCGTAGGAGCCAGCTGGGTTTTAAAACCTTTGACCAAGCCATGGTGCTTGAAGAAACGGTGAACCCAACTGGCAAAGTTACCCGCACCGTTGGTCAATACCGCGTCATCGGGCAGGTTCTTTTGCAGCGACGCGATGATGGCAGGCATGTCAATGTCACCAGGCAACTTTTGCGGCACCAAATTAGCGACGTAGTCGGCGTTGGCAGACGCAGTCCAGCCTTCCCAAACCACCGTGTGCGGCGCGGTCAATACCTCCAACGAACGCGCGGCGGCGCTCATGCTGGCGTTGATGGCTAAATCGGCATGGAATACTCGGTTTAACTCCTCCGCGCTGGCATGAATATGCACCAGCTTTTGCGCCGTTTTAGGGGGTGTCAGCAGCGTGTAGCCGCCAGTCGTCATCTCACCCAAACGGGGGCCGATGGCGATGATGAGATCGCTCTCTTTGATGCGCGCTGCGAGTTTGGGGTTCAGCCCAATACCCACGTCCCCCGCGTACAACGGATGGTGGTTGTCGAACGTATCCTGGAAGCGGAATGCATTGCCGACGGGCAACTTCCAGTTCTCAGCAAAACGCTGCAAGGCCTGCGCGGCCTGCACTGTCCAACCACCGCCGCCAGCAATCACAAAAGGACGCTCCGATTTAAGGAGCAGCTCACGCAGGTAGCGTAAGCTTCCAGGGGCGCTCCAGGCCTCGACCGCATCGACGCGAGGCAACGGCGCCGCCGTCACCATCTCGGTCAGCATGTCTTCGGGTAACACGAGCACGACGGGGCCAGGGCGACCATTCATGGCCGTGGCAAAAGCGCGGGCGATGTATTCAGGGATGCGCTTGGCATCATCAATGCGCTCCACCCGCTTGGCCATACCTTTGGTACTGGGGCCAAAGAAGCTGCAAAAATCGACCTCTTGAAACGCCTCACGGTCTCTCGTATCGCTGGCCACGTCCCCGACAAACAGCACCATCGGTGTGGAGTCCTGGTACGCCGTGTGGATACCAATCGACGCATTCGTAGCACCCGGGCCACGCGTCACAAAACAAACGCCAGGGCGGTTGGTGAGCTTTCCCTGCGCCTCGGCCATGAAAGCAGCACCGCCCTCTTGGCGACAGGTGATGAACTGAATCTGCTCTGGATAGGCATGAAAGCCGTCCAGCACCGCAAGATAGCTCTCCCCAGGTACGCCAAAAGCGTGCGTGACGCCTTGGGCAATTAAACAATCGACGATCAGGTGGCCTGCAAGTTGGGTTTTCATGCAGGGATTGTGCATGAGCTTGAAGGCTAATCTTGGCCTCGAAAAACGTATTCCGTATTCCTCAGCTTATGGCTAATCGGGTCTTGTTACTTACATTTCCTTTTTCGCCGTTATTGCCTTCGTAGCCATCACCGCTCCCAAACCTCCCCAAGTTGCACTGAACAGCCCCGCGTCCATAGTTTTCACGTTGTTCATGATGGGTTTGAAGCCCATGTGGGCGAGCACGTCGCGTTCCAGGTCAATGCCGGGGGCGATTTCGGTCAATTCCAGGCCTGCGGTGGTCAGCTGGAACACGGCGCGCTCGGTCACGAACAGTACGTTCTGTTGCCGTTTGGCCGCGTCCAGGCCGTTGAAGGTGATTTGCTCTACCTTGTCGATGAACTTGCGGGATTTCCCCTCTGTCACGATGGTGAGTTTGCCATCGCCAACGGCTACTTTCAGGCCACCCGCTGTGAAGGTGCCGCAGAACACCAGATTGGGTGTTGAACGGGTGATGTTGACGAAACCGCCACAACCGACCGGGCGACCATTGAATTTACTGACGTTCACGTTACCGCTGTTGTCGGCCTGCGCCAGACCCAAAAAGCTGGCGTCCAGACCGCCGCCGTCGTAGAAGTCGAACTGCAGCGATTGCTCGATGATGGCTTCGGCGTTGTAAGCCACGCCGAAGTCGCCCAGCTGCGCAGGGATGCCGCCGGTGATACCGCTTTCAATGCTCAGCGTGAACTGGTCGGACACGCCCTCCTCTGCTGCGACGGACGGCACACCAGCGGGGATGCCGATGCCTAGGTTGGTGATAGCACCGGGTTTCAACTCCAATGCGCAGCGGCGGGCAATGACTTTGCGCTCATCCAGCGGCATGGGATCCAATGAGCTGGTAGGCACGCGCACATCGCCGCACAGCGCGGGGTTGAACTGCGTGGCGATGGTCTGCATGTGGTTTTCAGGCTGGCTGACAACCACGTAATCCACAGAAACGCCGGGGATTTTGACGGCTTTGGGGTGAAGACTGCCTGCTTTAACAATGCGCTCAACCTGGGCGATGACGATGCCACCACAGGCTTTGGCCGCATGGGCGATATTGATCTGCTCCAGTAGCACACCTTCTTTATCGAGCGTAATGTTGCCGTTTTCATCGGCCAGTGTGCCTCGGATAATGGCCACGTCGATTTTGGGGCTGGGGTAGAACAACCACTCTTCGCCCTGGAACTCCACCAATTTCACCAGGTCTTCAGTTGATTTGGCGTTGAGCTTGCCGCCTTCGATGCGCGGATCTACGAAGGTGCCCAAGCCCACTTTGGTGAGTAACCCAGGGCTGCGGCTGGCGATGTGGCGGGTCAAGTGCGAAAGGCTTCCCTGGGGGAAGTTGTAGGCCTCGACTTCGCCGTCGAACACCATCTTCATCATCTGCGGGCCGGTCTGGCCGAAGTGGCCGGCGATGGTGCGCTTAATCATGCCTTCGTGGGCAAAGTGAACCATGCCGGCGTCTTTGCTGTTGCCGATGGCACCGCACGCCCAGGTGGTGACTTGGCGGGGGTGGCCAGTGGTCAGGAAGTTGTGTTCTACGCCTTTCAGCACTTCTTCAGGCAGGCTGGTGACAGCCAGGCCACCCAGAAAAATGCTGGCGTTGTCTTTGATGAGGGCACCAGCTTCGTTGGCAGTAATGATTTTCATAGCAAACTTTAGAGATTAAATGTGGGCTGAGAAGCACTTACGCATCTGGGTTTTCGATCAGTAGCGCCATGCCTTGGCCTCCGCCTACGCAGGCGGACGAGACGCCAAAGCGTTTGCCACGGCGGCGTAGCTCACGGGCTAGGGTGAGCGTCAGGCGCACACCACTGGCTGCCAGCGGATGGCCAATGGCGATGGCACCACCGTTGACGTTCAGCTTGTCGTGGTCAAGGTCGAGTTCGCGGGCAACAGCCAGGGTTTGCGCGCCTTGGGCTTCGTTGATTTCAAACAGATCAATGTCAGCCAGCTTCAAACCACAGCGCTCCAATAAGGCACGGATTGCGGGTGCCGGGCCAATGCCCATGATTTCAGGCGGGCAATCGGTTTCAGGCCGCGCTGCTGCACGTAGGCGCTGTTAGCCACGACGGCACCGACTGCGCCATCTACCAAGGCGGAGCTGTTGCCTGCCGTTTGCACACCACCGGCATAGACCGGGCGCAAACCTGCTAAAGCGGCCAACGGCGATGGACGCGGATGGGTATCGTGATCAAGTTGGCTGACCGTGCCAGGAACATGGCCGGGGAACTTGCGCGGCAGCTGGATGCCCCGGTCAGCATAGCCTTCGAGCTTGAAGGTCTCACTGACCACGGGCACGATTTCACCGGCTAAAAAACCGTCTGCCTGGGCTTTGAGGGCACGCTCGAACGAGGCTGCGGCATAGGCATCGACATCTGCACGGGTGATGCCGTATTTGATGGCTAGATTCTCGGCAGTCTGGATCATCGTCACCGGGCCAGCGGGATCGAGTAAAGCTTCGATGAGGAAGTCTTTGAACTCGACCGGTGCGCCCAAGCGAAAGCCTCTGCGGTGGGTGTAAGCGGCTATGGGGTTGCGCGTCATCGATTCGGTGCCGACGACCAAGGCGACACGAGCGTAGCCCAGAGCGAGCTGGTCAGCGGCTTGGCGGAACAACTCAAAGCCCGTGCCGCAAATGCGCTGCACCAAGATAGCAGGAACTTGGTACGGCACACCCGCGTAAAGGCCGATATGGCGCGGCAGCACAAAGGCATCAAAGTCGGCTTGAGCCATAGAGCCGGTGATAACCGAATCCACATCTGTCGCTGGCACGCCACTGCGCTCTAAAGCGGCGCGGGCGACTTTGATGCCCATGTCGGTGGGCGACACGGCGCCCAGTGCACCGCAGTAATCGACGAACGGGGTACGCACGCCGTCAATGATCCAAGTGTCTCGAATTCTGGCTGAAAAGTGGTGCATGTCTTTTCTCTTTATGCTTGTAAAGCTGTCATTTTTAAGAGGTTTAGTTAATAAGCTTCGTTAATAAGCTTGGTTAATAAACTTAGGGATGGTCTGAATAACTCGTTGCCAGTTGCTGTAGCGAGTCGGTAGTTTTCAAATGGCAGGATTTCACGCGCAATCTTTCAAAGTAGCGCCA
>JAYUED010000069.1:0-1812 GCA_043739385.1 Betaproteobacteria bacterium
GCCACGCCCGAGATCAGCCCGCCGCCGCCAATGGCCACAAACACGGCATCGAGCCGATTGGAGCCCAGGGTCTGCAACTGCATGAGCATTTCCATCGCAATCGTGCCCTGACCGGCAATCACATCCGGGTCGTCAAACGGGTGCACAAACGTGAGGCCGCGTTTTTTCTCAAGCACTACGGCGTGGGTGTAGGCGTCAGAGTAGCTGTCACCGTGCAGTACCACCTCGCAACCCCAGCCTTTGACAGCGTCAACCTTGACCTGCGGCGTGGTCGTGGGCATGACCACCACTGCGCGGGTGCCGAGCTTTTGTGCACTCATGGCAACGCCCTGCGCGTGGTTGCCGGCGGATGCACAAATCACGCCTTTCTTGAGCTGTGCCGCGCTCAGGTGCGCCATCTTGTTGTAGGCGCCGCGCAGCTTGAAGCTGAACACGGGCTGCTGGTCTTCACGCTTTAAAAGAACGGTGTTTTTCAGGCGCTGGCTCAGGTTTTTAGCCGGCTCAAGGCTGGATTCAACCGCTACGTCGTAGACCCTTGCGGTAAGAATTTTTTTGAGGTAGTCGGAGGGTGTGAGATGTTTGCCAACATTTTGGGTTGTGGCTTTGGCTGGCAGTTTTGCGGGCGCTTTAAGACTTGATTTTGTGTTTGGGTGCATATTTTTCTCGCAGATCACATCATAGTGGGCAAGAAAAAAGGCCCAGACTTTTCAGTCTGGGCCTGTAAATCCACCCTTTGAGGAGGTGGAGGAGACAACCAGTGCAACAATATCAAGGTGGATACTTTTGCTATGAAATTAGTATAGCGGAGCTATGTTGCGCTGCACAATACTTAAGTGTGTAAATCTTGGCATTTTCGCGGGATTAGTTATGAATATTTTGCATAAGGAGCGCTATTTATGGAATGTACAGTGAACTGGACGGGTCCAAGTGCGACGACGCTCTCTCGTTCAAGCATGACTTTTGTGGCCGAAACCGGTAGCGGCCACACGCTGGTGATGGATGGCGCGCCCGATGCCGACAAGCCTGAAAACGGTGGTGCCAATCTAGCGCCGCGTCCCATGGAAACCGTACTGGCGGGCACGGGTGGCTGCACCGCTTACGATGTGGTGCTGATTCTGAAGCGAGGGCGGCAGGATGTGCGGGGTTGCTCTGTCAAGCTGACTTCTGAAAGGGCCACCACAGACCCCAAAGTATTCACCAAAATTCATATGCATTTTGTGGTGACAGGCAAGGCCCTGACAGCCAGCGCAGTCGAACGGGCCATCGCCATGAGCCACGACAAATACTGCTCCGCCACCATCATGCTGGGAAAAACGGCAGAGATCACGACAAGTTTTGAGATCAGGGAGGTTTAGTCCCTGAAGGTGCTGCAGCTGTCAGGCCAGGCCTTGCTGCCTCAAACGTAATGTGCGGTCCGCGTCATGACCTTTGCAGCGATGCCCATCAGGGTTTTGACAGGGGCAGGCAGCTCAGATGCCCCGGCGCTGGCTGCTTCAAGCGCGTGGCGTGCCTCATCGTCCTTCATCTGGGCCACGATGGCGCGCGATTCATGGTCACCCACTGGCAACTTTTCCAGGTGCGAGGCCAGGTGCGCCTCCACCTGCCGTTCGGTTTCCACCACAAAGCCCAGGCTGATTCGGTCTCCGAGGCGGCCGGCGATCAGCCCCAGGCCAAAAGCGCCCGCGTACCACACCGGGTTGAGCAGTGAGGGCCGTGCACCCAGCTCATCAAGCCGCTGGCGCGTCCAGGCCAGATGATCACCTTCTTCTTCGCTGGCCACCCTGAAGTGCTCGCGCAACTCAGGGTCCTGGG
>JAYUED010000070.1:0-1797 GCA_043739385.1 Betaproteobacteria bacterium
GCGGAGACGGCCAGCGGACTGCGAGCGAGCAGCCGACGCCCGGCGTCACTACTTTTCTGAAAATCCGCATCGGTGATGTTGCTGACAAATTTAGTTGCCATGAATAGCTCCCCAGGCTGCGCACAGAGTGTGCAGGTTTTTAACCAAATGTTTCTCTATTGCTCTCAATTGAGCAAGCGTAAAACCGCTCTGCGACTTCAAACGCACTGCCTTAAGGTCGCACAGCAGATCGAACTTCGCTGCAAGTGAAGGCCCAATCACGTGAACATGCGGTGGTGCGTGGTCGTTGGGCCAGATGATGATCCTCCAACCTCTATAAAGGGGAAGAACTTTGGGCATGGACTGTTAATAACCTAAGCATGTTTAGGTTATTTTATCCCAACTTCAAAGCCAGATCCTCAGCCCGTGGGTGGTAATAACGGCTCACCATTCGACTTGTCTTGTGGCCGGTGACCTTCATGAGTTCGTGCATCTGCAATTTTGCGGCCAGGCGCGTGGTCGCTTCATGCCGAAGGTCGTGAAACGTGAGGTTCTGCAGCGTTGCGTCGTGCGCTTCAATGTCGGCCAGAGTTTCCTTGGTACTGGCAAGCGGAACTTTCTTTCCATAAATCAGAGAGCGTATTTCCTGATCGACGCCCTTTTGCGCCATTCCATCGGCCAGCAATCGCGCCTTAAGAAGCCCATAGATATGGGTCTGGCGCCCGCGCTGGACGGCGCGCTCGTACGAGAGCTGTAGGGCGTTTTTCGACAACGGCAGCACCTTGCCCCTCAGGTTGCGCGGCAGGCTTTCCAGAAGCGCCACAGCCGCGCTGGACAACGGGATATCCCTGTAAGCGTCGCCCGACTTCGTCAGGCCACCGCCGAGCCCGCGCAGACGAGCAGTCCTGCGCTTCAAATCAACCTCTTTCCATTGAAGCGAAAGCAGCTCACCCTGGCGGCCGGCGGTTTCGACCGCTAGAACAAAAGCAGCCGCTGGCCAGGGCGTTCTGCATTCGCGCAGAGCAGCGAGCAGCAGCGCTTCTTCGCCGTCTTCTAACCTGCGTTCGCGTGCATTGTCGACTTTCGGCTTTCTGACCAGGTCGGTGGGACTGCCGTGGGGCAGGGCGATCTTCCAGTCCGTGGCGCAGGTTTTGTAGATCCGTGAAATCAGACCCAGCTCGTGCACCACGGTCTGCGCACTCACCGCCTTGCGGCGTTCGTCGCGGTACTCAGCGATCTTTGACGACGAGATAGCGGCCAGCGAGTACTTCCCGAAATGCTCGACCAGCCGTGCCAGGCGCTGCCGGTCCTGAGCAGCACCGCGCTTCGAAGGAAGCACCTCACGATCGTAGCGGGCAGCAGCAACACCGAACGTCGTGCGTTCTGCGTCATCGCGATTGATGAACGAACCGGTATCCATCTCGCGCTCTATCGCGCGCGCCCAGGCCGTAGCGGCAACTTTGGTTTGCAAGGTGTTGCTTTGCGGTGGGTACCCAAGCCGCTCGACGCGGGCCTGCCACTTACCGTTGTCACGTTTCGTGATGCGAGGCATAAAAAATCCTGACCGTCCCCAAATCGTCCCCAAACGGGAAAAATCAATATCAATTCGGCTTGTAACCCTCATGGATATTGCCTTTCAAGATCATAGCATTTTCGGCCTGTCACGCCGGGGGTCGCGGGTTCGAGTCCCGTCCGCTCCGCCAAAAAATGAACGGGTTGTAGCAGAAATGCCGCAACCCGTTTTTCTTTGCCTGTCTTTTTGTTGCCAAGTCCCTTAAGTTCGCACTACTTCACGAACTGATTGAGCTGGATGATTGG
>JAYUED010000071.1:0-5506 GCA_043739385.1 Betaproteobacteria bacterium
GTCAAAGAGGCGAAAGCAGATGCAGTCAATGCACTTTATGCAGATATTTCAGTCGTAGTTGGGGAAAAGGTGAGTTGGGTGCAATTCAAATGCGAGCAATCGTTTGACATGGCTGCCAAACAATTCAACACATCGGTGACCGAGAGCGCCGGGGTGGCTGAAAGCCGGGCAACGGAAACACTGAAAGGTCTTTGTCAAGGTCTAAAAAACAGAATCGATGAAATCCGTGCAGAACGCTGGAAAGGACAGTATTTGTCCATGCTCTGCTCATGCATCGCAACTGGGTTAGTCACTGGCGTCCTTGCCGTCTACATTTTGAAATGAGCTTTTCAATGGAACTATCAACACAGGATATACGGGCGAAGATTGAAAATTTGACGATGATGATGATCGGGTTGACCGCAAAAGAGGCACTCTGGAGAGAAATCTGGGATATTGATCGCAAAGAAATCCTAGCCGAGTTCGGCAGAATCAATGAAATAGTTGGTACCAATGGCACTTACGGGAATGGGATGGCCGCTATTGAGTTAAAAAAACTGTACGGATGGGAATTGCAGGAACCCGATCGTGCGCGTGGGCAGTACTTCGGAATGGTGGTGGCACTGGAACATCATGTGGCCTTGGTGAAGATTACACCCACCCAAATGATTGAGTTGCCGTTCGGTGCAATGGCTGTGACCGAAGAGCAGAGTCCGAAACTGGGAGATTCGGTTCGGATGGGATTTAAGGATGGTGTCTTGACAGCGACAGTGGTGAGGCGAAGAAGCCATTGATGAGCCGACAAGCGGGAATTAGATAGAAGTTTTTTCCTCGACCAAGTCAGGACCTTATTCAAACTGCCGCGCAGATATTCAGAACGGCTGAAAACATGCAGTTTCGGCTCGGCGGTCACATTTCTTGAGCGCTTAACTCCCCACGATTGCTTTAAGTCTCAGCTTATCTAGCAATTTGTAATGTCGTCGACCGTTCAATGGATCGCATACCGCTGGGACCCGCCCTCGCTTCAAGAGATTCAACGGCTCTCTGGAGAGCCTCGTATCGCTGTCGCTTATTCCCACCGTAGGAGGCAAGCCAACGTGATCCGACACCAACCGCAAGTCCGAGCCACCATGTGTTGGTCGCAATCAGCACAGTCTTGGCAGCCGCACCGGTAACGCCTGCTTTGGCTGCGCGGTCACCAAACTCGGCGCCCTTTTGTTCCAGTGACAAGCTCTTGTCCATGAAAGACGACAAGGCGATCACGGCCAAGCCAATTGAAGACGGCACAAGATCACCTGCATCAAGATGGTGGTGCCCAGCAGCAACGGCCGCCTCCACCTTCTGTTGAAGGACAGCCTCGCTGACACCACCGCTGGTGACATGATCGGCAGCGCCAAGTGCCACCAGCTGGGCATGTACCTCTGTCGTAGTGGTGATGTCGATATCGGGATAGCGTTCCAAAGCCTCCTTAACGTAGGCGACGGACTCTGTGGCTTTGGCCTGCAGAACATCGACCGTATGGCCATCGGCATCCAGGATTTTTATGTCGTATCCGGGCTGGGTTGCAGACCCGGCGAGTTCAGCATGGAGACCATCCGGTAAGTTGCCCGCATTCATGTGGTCAACCAATTCGATCTCAAACAGCTTGCCCTTGACACCGTTCACAAGTCCGACGATGTCGTCCGCAGGCAGCCGCTGAACAACGTCTGAAAAGATCTCGCCATGACTTGCCAGTCCGGGATACGCAAGTTCAAACGCCCGTTCAACATCGGCAGGAACTTTCGACGGATCGCGAACGATTTCACCGAGAGTCACTCCACCGACGACCAAAAGATCAAGCAAATCTTTTTTCCGGCGCTCACGTTGCGCGAGAGCGATCGATGCAAGCTTGCTCTTCGACTTCTCCCGCACAGCAAGACTTGCCCTTTGCAGCCGCTGCCGAAGTCTTTCAAAGTCACCTTCCGTAATCGCTATCGAGTCAACAGCGCCAGAAACTGTCCCTACGACACCGCTGACGGCACTGCCAGCCGCTCCACCGATTGCAGGAGACGCTTTTTGAGTCATCGTTCCGATGCCTCCAGTTACCTTTCCGACGATACCGACAGCATCAACAGCATATCCAGCCGCATGTCCAAGTAACTTGCCTGCAGTGCCTTCGGACTGAGCGCCAGCCTTGTGTAACCCACGAGCAACTGCACCGGCCCCTGCCGCAACGGCACTACCCGTTTCTTTGACAAGCATTCCGCTCACGCCGACTACGGCCTTGGTCGCACTGGAAATTTGATCTTGGTGATTTGCCACAAATTTGGCGGTTCCGTTCAGCGCTTTTCCCGTCACCTTCACCGTTCCAACCCCAAGCTTGCCAGTCAATTTGGCCGTACCGACCAAGAGTTTCCCTGTCGTACTAAAAAAACCCATTTCAACTCCCTATCTTGTTATGTACCGAGTAAACACTGCACATGCAAAAACGTCAATCCTCCAGCCTGAGCACGCCTGGCAGCAGTCCAGCAGCGTTCATTTTCGATTGAAATTCTTGGGCTTTAAAGGCCGGAACGGTTAGCGTCAACATACCCCCAGAAACGGTCTCCCAACCGCCCCCCACCTCATGCACAATTTCTGCGATCGGATTTGCATTTTTGACTCCAGACGAAGTGAGAAATCTGAAGTGTTCGAAAGGCCGAGGTACCACCAACTTTGTCAGGTTCAAAGTATTTCCTTCGGACCGGTCTGCAAAGAACTCATCCCCCCAGTGCAAGCGCAAGCTGGAAAACGGTCCAGCGCACCGCTCGGCCATCCGATATCTATTGCTGCCAAGTGAAACCGCCTCAATATCCTCTGCCTCGGTTTCAACATCATCAGCACGGACCAACTCGCCGGACTCGGACCAATACGGACCTGCACCATCCTGATCTGGTGGAAATACCAGGCTGAACTTTTCAGCGCCAGTCAATTGGTCGTAAAAAGGCTGGGATTCATTGGTTTGTACACATCGCAAGGTCCTGTCCTTCGTAGCGCAATCGTTCGGCAAACTGAGCTGCCATGACAAACCTTCATTTTGAAATGGTAATCATTTTACGACGCATCAAACATCTTTTTGCATTTGTACCAACATTCTAGTGCAACTCATATACTATGCGCAATAATGCCAACAGACCACCAGACGCACGAACCAACCAGCAGGATGTTGAACGACCAAATTGCCGATCTAACCCAGCCACAGCGCGACCGGCTCGCCTTTGTGGAATTGCGGGTGCACTTCATCGGGGAAATCCGTCGGCAGGATCTGGTGTCGCGTTTCAGCATCCAGTCGGCTGCTGCGACAAGGGACTTGGCTCTCTATAAAGAGATCGCTCCCGGCAACATCGATTACGACTCTAAAGGCAAGTCCTACGTCACCGGCAACAACTTCCAGCCAGTATTTGACTTCCCGCCTGAACGAGTGATGGCCTGGTTATCCCAGGGCTTCGGTGATGGAGAACCGACCAAACTGAAGGCTTGGATTGCGAGTGATAGTCCTTCGCGCCTTTCTCAACCGGAGCTGGTGACGCTCGGATTTGTGACCCGGGCCATACATCAGCAATGCCCGCTCAGTGTTCAGTATCACTCGATTTCCAGCGGGCAATCTGACCGAGAGATCATCCCATTTGCACTCATTGACAACGGCTTACGCTGGCACGTCCGTGGCTTTGACCGCAAATCCCAAGAGTTTCGCGACTTCGTCATCACCCGGATCAAGCATCCGGTCGTTTTGAAAGGTGCACCAGTTCATACATCTGAACGGAGCGATCAAGACATTCAGTGGACTCGAATCGTTGAGTTGGAACTGGTACCGCACCCTGACCAACCTCGTCCAGAGATCACCGCGATGGACTACAACATGGACGGCGGTACCTTGAAGGTAAATCTGCGCGCAGCTACTGCTGGATACATCCTGCGCCAGTGGAGTGTCGACTGCTCGCCCGACCATAGCCTCCGCGGCCATGAACATAGACTCTGGTTGAAGGACCACCTGGCCCTTTACGGCGTGAAAAACGCACTTTTAGCGCCAGGATACCGGCAGCCGGAAAAAGATAAGGGAGAACAATAAAGTGAAATACAACGCAAAACGAGCACTGGAACTACTGCGAATCGGCTCAGGGCGCGCCGATGCGACCTTCCGTGAGGGACAAGAAGATGCAATCCGCCATATTGTTGAAGGCAAAGGACGTCTGCTTGTTGTTCAAAAGACAGGTTGGGGAAAGAGCTTCGTCTACTTTATTGCGACCAAATTGCTTCGTGAATCGGGCCTTGGACCCGCACTATTGGTATCGCCGCTCCTATCGTTGATGCGCAATCAAGTTGCTGCAGCCGAGCGAATGGGCGTCAGAGCAGAAACCCTAAATTCTCAAAATAGTGATGACTGGCCTCGTGTCATTGAGCGAATCGAAAATGGCGAAATTGATATATTGCTTTTCCATCCAAAGCAACTGGTAAGCGCGCGATTCAACAATCAAATATTGCTTCCAATCGCCGATCAAATTTCCCTGATGGTCATTGATGAAGCTCATTGCGTATCTGATTGGGGACATGATTTCGTACCAGAGTACCGAGTCATTCAACGAACAGCCAAAAGTTTGCCAAAAAACATGCGGCTGCTTGCCACAACTGCTACTGCCAATGATCGCGTAATGACTGACTTAGTGTCAGTTCTTGGACCTGATCTGGAGGTTATGCGCGGAGACCTAAACCGTCCTTCACTGAGCCTACAAACCATTAGCTTATCCAGCCAGGAAGAGCGACTGGCGTGGTTGGCTGAGCACCTATCCACGCTACAGGGACATGGAATCATTTACACCTTGACGGTGACGGATGCGCATTTGGTTACCGACTGGCTAAAAACACGTGGCTTCAATGTGGAAGCGTACACAGGCCAGTCGGGCGATAGTCGAGAGGACCTCGAGAACGCGCTGCTAAATAACCAAGTGAAGGCATTGGTTGCCACGACCGCTTTGGGAATGGGTTTTGACAAGCCCGACCTCTCGTTTGTAATTCATTACCAAATGCCGGGCTCTGTAGTTGCCTATTACCAGCAAGTTGGTCGTGCTGGCCGAGCATTGGAAGCGGCGTACGGCATTTTGCTTAGTGGCAAGGAGGAGACACGCATCACTGACTGGTTTATTCGCAACGCTTTTCCGACACGTCAAGAAGTGGATGACGTTCTGGAAGCCATTGAAGACGAAGATTCCGGACTTTCTGTTCCTGAACTGTTAGGCCGATTGAATTTGACCAAGGGGCGCGTTGAAAAAGCAGTTTTGTTGCTTTCATTGGAGTCACCCGCGCCTATCGCCAAGCAGGGTTCCAAATGGCAACTCACTGCAGCAACTTTAAGCGAAGAATTTTGGACAAGGGCAAATCGACTGACAACACTCCGCCAAGAAGAACAAAAGCAAATGCAAAAGTACGTCGGACTAACTTTCGGCGAACACATGGCGTTTTTGATTAATGAGCTTGATGGTGATGCCAGCAACGTATCCGCACCAACGCTTCC
>JAYUED010000072.1:0-5506 GCA_043739385.1 Betaproteobacteria bacterium
GCACTGAGGGGGGCGAATCAGCTGGTGAACGCCTCGGGTGTGTTGGCTGCGCTGGACGCCTTGCGCGAGAAAATCCCTGTGACTGCGCAGGCTGTGCGCAACGGCTTGGCGATGGTGTCATTGCCGGGCCGCTTTCAGATCGTCCCTGGCGAGCCGGTGCTGGTGTTGGATGTGGCGCACAACCCTCATGCTGTCGCCGCGCTAACTGAAAACCTCGACGCCATGGGCTTTTATCCCTGTACCCATGCTGTGCTGGGTGCTATGGCAGACAAAGACCTGGTCGCCATGTTGACCCGCATTGGCCCGCTGGTCGATAAGTGGTATTTCTGCGATTTACCTTTGCCACGTGCGGCTACCGCGCAGCAACTCAAAGCTATTTTCGAGACCCTTAAACCCATCGCTGGCGCAGCTTTTGCGGCCCTCCCTGCTGAGCGTGTGAGCTTGTACGCTGACCCTAAACAGGCGCTGGATGCTGCCGTGGCGGCAGCAAACCCCGCTGATAGAATCGTGGTTTTCGGTTCATTCCTCACGGTAGGCGGTGTTTTGAAAGACGGCCTACCCCGACTCCACGCGAAACACCTCAACGGCGTCTGACCCTAAGCTCCATGGCTTTTTTCAAGTTCCGCCAAGGTGGCGATAACCCCACTCCTTCGATTCGTCCCGCTGAAAGCATCGAGACTTTGCGCCAGCGTGCCCGCAATCGATTGATTGGCTCAGTGGTGCTGGTGCTCACCGGCGTAGTGGGGTTCCCTCTGGTATTCGAGACGCAACCCAGGCCAATGCCTGTAGACGTGAATATCGAGATTCCCGATAAAACCAAAGTCGCTCCATTGCAAATCCCCGTTCCGTCTGTTGAGGTGGTGGTGCCCGAAACCGTTGTACATCCCTCTGTGGTCAGCCGTACTGGTAAATCTGTGGTGTCGTCCGCCGTGCCCACACTTGCATTGCCTGTGCCTGCATCACCTCCACCACGCGCGGTTACGAAGCCCGCAGATACCAAGGTATCTGCGGGCGCAAGCTTAGATTCTGAAGAGCAGTTGGTTGTCTCTGAAGCCGTTAAAAATACGGCTAAGGTGCAAGCACCGCAAGCGCTTCATGTAACGGCTGCTATCAGTAATGAAGCAAAGTTAGAAGACAGTGCGCGTGCTAAATCCCTTTTAGACGGTAAAACGCCAGCCAAGCCTAAAGATGTGCAAGATACGAAAGACGACGGTAGTGGCCGTTACATCATTCAGGTTGGCGCTTTTGCCGATACCACCAAGGCGCAGGAAGTCCGCATCAAGTTGGAGCATGCAGGGCTGAAGACTTATACCCACGTTGCTGAAACCAAAGATGGTCCCCGCACCCGGGTGCGCCTTGGACCGTTCGCCAGTAAAGCGGAGGCTGAAAAAGCTGCAGGTAAGGTCAAAGCGCTTGCCTTGCCCGCCGCTATTTTGACCCTGTAACTTGTAACTGCGGCAGAACACTTCATATGGACTTGATGGCGATCATCAGCGCGGTGAATGCGGTGGATTGGGGTTTTCTGGCGGTATTGCTGGTCTCTGTTCTGTTTGGCGCGTGGCGTGGCATGATTTATGAAGTGTTGTCGCTGTTGTCATGGGCCATAGCGTTTGTGTTGGCGTCTTGGTTTGCAGCGGACTTTGGGGCTTATTTGCCTTTGGGGAAAGCCAGTGAAGCCGTACGGGATGTGGCTGGTTTTGGCTGCGTATTTGTGCTTACCTTGATCGTTTCCGCGCTGTTGATAGCAATGCTTCGGCGCTTGGTGAATACGGTGGGTTTGCGGCCTGTTGACCGGGCGCTGGGCGCTATTTTTGGTCTGGTACGCGGTCTTGTATTACTTATGTTTTTGGTGCTGGTAGCCTCTAAAACACCGTTGCAACGCAGTGCTGATTGGCAAGCGTCTGCGGGTGTGAAGGTGATTACCAGCTGGGTCAAAGTCATGGTGCCGATGTTGCCCTCAGAGGCTGCACGGTACATCCCCAGCGTAAGTTGAGGGCGGGGTTGAGACAAAAAGCGAAATCAACGTGCAGAAATAGCGCGCACAAACAAGGCACCTGTTACGGGTGCACCAAGTCAATCAAGTTTTAAGTGGTGTCTGATGTCCAGCGTGTGGTTGGGCGTTGGGCAGCGCGGTCTGGAAAGCGAAAAGCTATGTGTGGAATCGCCGGCGTTGTCAGTAACGCCCCTGTCAATCAACTTATTTATGACGCTCTTCTGCTGCTCCAGCACCGGGGCCAGGATGCTGCGGGGATTTGCACGCAGCAAGACCGAAAATTCTTTATGCACAAGGCTAAAGGCATGGTGCGCGATGCGTTTCGCACCCGCGATATGCGTTCGTTGCCAGGCAACTGCGGCCTCGGCCAAGTGCGTTATCCGACAGCAGGCAACGCCTACAGTGAAGAAGAAGCGCAGCCGTTCTATGTGAACGCGCCTTTCGGTATCGTCCTGGTGCACAACGGCAATTTGACCAACGCGCATGCGCTTAAATCCGAGTTGTTTTCTACCGATCACCGCCACATCAACACCGAGAGCGACTCCGAAGTCTTGCTCAATGTGCTGGCCCACGAATTGGAAAAAACCACGCGCGGCTTGCCGCTCAAACCGATAGACGTGTTTGAAGCCGTTCGTGGCGTGCATCGCCGCGTCAAAGGCTCTTATGCCGTGATCGCGCTGATTGCTGGACACGGACTACTGGCCTTCCGTGACCCGTACGGTATTCGCCCGCTGTGCATGGGCCTGAGTGCCGATGGCACGCGCATGGTGGCCAGCGAATCCGTGGCTTTAGAAGGTACTGGCCATGTGTTCGAGCGCAATATCGCACCGGGTGAAGCGGTCTACATTGATTTGGACGGCGCCGTTCACGCCGAACAATGTGCCGTGAATCCGCAGTTAAATCCCTGTATTTTTGAATACGTCTACCTCGCCCGCCCTGATTCGGTGATGGACGGCATTTCCGTTTATCAAGCCCGTTTGAACCTTGGCGAAACGCTGGCTAAGCGCATTGTCTCCACCGTGCCGCCGAGTGACATCGATGTGGTTATTCCTATTCCAGAATCCAGCCGCCCCAGCGCGACGCAGGTGGCGCATTTGCTGGGAATTCCGTACCGCGAGGGCTTTGTTAAAAACCGCTACGTGGGCCGTACCTTCATCATGCCTGGCCAGGAAGTACGTAAAAAATCAGTACGTCAAAAGCTCAACGTGATCGGCAGCGAGTTCAAAGGCCGCAACGTACTGCTGGTGGACGACTCCATCGTGCGTGGCACCACCAGCAAAGAAATCGTACAAATGGCCCGTGATGCCGGTGCCCGCAAGGTCTACCTGGCCAGCGCCGCGCCACCCGTGCGCTACCCGAACGTCTATGGCATCGACATGCCCACTAAGGACGAACTGGTCGCCCATGGCCGTACTGTCGAAGAAATTCGCCAAATCATCGGCTGTGATGCCTTGATTTACCAGGACGTAGAGCCTATGAAGCGAGCCATTGGAGCGCTGAACCCTGCGATTGTTAACTTTGACGCCTCGTGTTTTGATGGCGTTTATGTGACCGGCGATATTACTTTTGACGACATTACCCGGCTGAACAAAAACCGCGTGGTCGCCGTTGAGGGTGCTGAAGACAACTCACGGCTGGCATTGCCGAATTTGAGCTGATTGCTTTGCTTAGCGTCTTGAAGTAACTGTTTATGACTCACTCTCCCAGTATTGCTGTGCGTACCCGCATTGCTCCGTCCCCTACCGGTTTTCTGCATTTGGGAACGGCCCGTACGGCGCTGTATTCCTGGGCCTACGCCCGCCACTTTGGCGGCGAATTTGTCTTGCGCATTGAAGATACCGATGTTGCCCGTTCTACCCAAGACTCGGTTGACCAAATTCTGGCGTCTATGCAGTGGCTGGGCCTGGGCTACGATGAAGGCCCGTTCTACCAAATGCAGCGTCTGGAGCGGTACAGCGCCGTAGTGCAGCAGCTCATTGCCGAGGGCAAAGCCTATTACTGCTACAGCACGCCCGAAGACCTCGAAGCTGTGCGTGAGACCAAACGTGCTTTAGGCGAAAAGACGCTGTACGACGGTCGCTGGCGTCCTGAACCCGGCAAAACGCTGCCCCCCATCCCCGCAGGCGTACAGCCTGTGGTGCGTTTTAAAAATCCGACGGATGGCGATGTGACCTGGAACGACCTAGTCAAAGGCCCCATCACCATCAATAACCGTGAGATTGACGATCTCATCATCGTGCGTACCGATGGCATTCCCACCTATAACTTTGCCGTGGTGGTAGACGATTGGGACATGACCATCACCCATGTTTTTCGGGGTGACGAACACATTAACAACACGCCGTGGCAGATCAATATTTTTAACGCCCTGGGTGCACCGCTTCCGCAGTTTGGCCACTGTCCGGTGATTCTGGGAGACGATGGTCAAAAGCTCTCTAAGCGTCGTGGTGCCGTTAGCGTCACAGCCTATGAAGAGGGCGGTTACCTGCCCGAAGCCATGCTGAACTACCTCGCCCGCCTAGGCTGGAGCCATGGCGACGACGAACTCTTCAGCAGCGAGCAACTGGTTAGCTGGTTTGACGGCAGCCATCTGAATAAAAGCCCTGCGCAATGGGATCCGGTCAAATTGCTATGGGTCAATGCCCATTACATGAAGACTGCTGACAACGCACGGCTCGCGAATTTGGTCGCCATCCAATTGGGTAAACGCGCCATCGCTACAGATGAACGCCTCATCGACATCTGTGCTTTGTTCAAAGATCGCAGCGAAACCGCAGTGGTGTTGTCAGATTGGGTTGCGACGTTTTATACAGACGTGTCGCCTAAGCCTGAAGAGCTCGCTCTGCACATCACCGACGCCATTCGTCCTGCACTTGCGCTGCTTGCCGAGAAGCTGGCCGCGTGCGCTTGGGACAAAGCTACTATCTCTACCGCTATCAAAGAAGTGCTGACGGTTCAAGGCTTGAAAATGCCACAACTCGCTATGCCAGTGCGCGTGCTGGTGATGGGTTCCGCGCAAACACCGGCACTGGATGCGGTACTGGCACTGTCAAAAAGAGAAATTGTTTTGAGTCGTTTGGCACAAGCATAAATACCGGTATATAATTCAAGGCTCGACACCTTCAATACTTAATGAAAATTAAGTTAAAAGTGTTAAGACTAACCCGAAGGGGGTATAGCTCAGCTGGGAGAGCGCTTGCATGGCATGCAAGAGGTCAGCAGTTCGATCCTGCTTACCTCCACCAAAGTTAGTCTCGCTGAAGTTGGTTTTGAAACAGTTTTAGGTTATGACCCTATCGTCTAGAGGCCTAGGACACTACCCTTTCACGGTAGGTACCGGGGTTCGAATCCCCGTAGGGTCGCCAAGATAAGCCGCAAGGCGCATCAGGCAACAAGTGGTTGGCACTTGGCTCGAAAGAGCAAAACGTCATCTACCAGGAGTGGTAGTTCAGTTGGTTAGAATACCGGCCTGTCACGCCGGGGGTCGCGGGTTCGAGTCCCGTCCGCTCCGCC
>JAYUED010000073.1:0-5471 GCA_043739385.1 Betaproteobacteria bacterium
CTAGCCCAAAAAAATCCCGCTACCTTCTAGGTAGCGGGATTCCCTTATCTGGCTTGGTGCCGGAGAGATGAATCGAACACCCGACCTTCTCATTACGAACTCCGGCTCGGACTGCTGCCAAATACTGTCGAGTACTGTCTTCACTCTAGAAAACCAAATTTTAGCAGGCTGCATTGATGCCAAATAATGCCTATTTCTGCGAGCAACTGTGACACCACTGTGACATGGGAATGCCCCCATGTAGGCTGTCTTGTCGCATCTGGCAGACTAGTGTCAGTCTATTTGTTGTGGGATTTGATTGATGGCGCAGCGCAAACCGAAAAGGCCAGTCACGGACAGGGCACTGTCATCAAGACAGTGGGCTTGGGAATTTCTTCGATTCAACGCAGAGTACCGCAAAGCATACGTAGCATGGTTAGAACTCCCGGAATCGGTTCGGAATGCGTCGGTGTCATCTACTGGCACGCCCCTAGGTGACTGCCCACCGGACACGTCGATGTCATTTTTTAAAGTGACCCCGTTTGCGCAGATAGACGAAACCGTATCTGAATGGCTTGCCCGAACTGAAGATGAACGCAAGTCTGGTTGGAGTGTCCAGCCTTCTTCAAACCTCACCCCTCCAAAAGACTTTTTGATTTCCGATTGGGTTGATCCCAAGGTATCGCCTTTGCCAAAGGAAAAAGAACACATTTGGGACAAGTTCAGTGTGGACGCTGTTGTCGGTCTGGTCACAGATAAGCATTTGCCTAAGCGTGCAGCGGTATCCGTACCTCCGTTGACAGACATACATGAACTCGCATTCATCGTTGATGTTCGTAGTCCTTTGGGCGCCCTTGAAAAGCAGTTCAAAGAGGCAGTGCTTTCGCACCGAGCCGCTCTTTACGCACGTAGTGTCGGCGAAGCGCCAGTTCCCTACGATGGCAAGCCCGTCATTAACAGCGGTGGAATCTACGAAAAGTTAATCGTGATTCTTCAGCGACTGGATCGAGGTGAAACCGAGGACGACGTTCGCCGCAAGGAGAAGTCTGGAGGCCAGAAATTGCCCCATGGGTCACCGTACATAGACAATATGAAAACCCAAATTCCTGATGCCATAGCACTGAGGGACGGAGGGTATAAACTGATCGCTTACCGTGATGATTTTGTAGGCAATTTGAAGAAGAGGCCTGCGACCGGAGAAACTTAGCATCTGCACTATTTCCCTTAGAGAAATCGTAGTCAAAAACTACGATCACCAGTGATGCGCAATCGTGCTCATCGCTAGACTCTCTAAGGAGAAAATCGTGTCAGTAACGCTATCTCAAGTCCCGCTTCGACGCAGCCCGTTAGCGGTAAAAAACTTCTTCAACTCATTGAACCCCGTCAAGCATATTGCCCTTGACGGGAAGGCTCGCACCGCAGCACGTTTGGCATCTCCAACCGTGCCATCTGGTAACGCCACCAATCAGGTTTGGTTCCGCGTCTGTCAACTGGCCGATAAACATAAGCAGTTTACTGAGAACGCGATTCGTGCACAAATCTTTGCGGCCAAGCCCCGCCTTAGTGCAAAGACTAAGAACGGGAATTCTTGGATTGATGGCAACGGTTTATCTCCTGCAATCCGAAAGTGTGGGCGCACTGTTCTGATCAACGAACCGATGTACGCAATGTGGCTTGCCACAGGCTCCTGCGGCGAAGGGTTCGACAAATGATCACTACATTGAAACGCCTGGATCTCAGCGCCATCATTGCTGACGAGTCATTGTCATTGCACAAATCACTGCGAACACGCATCGCTACTGATGGACTGTTTGCCAGTGTTAAGGTGATTGACCTTGAGCATGTGTACCTGTCGGATGAGGCTGAGGCGGCGCTGAAACGCTGCTATCTCACCGCACCCTACCTGCTCGATAAATTCGGCAAGCATTACAAGGAAAGCATCATTGGAACCGTCACACGCGGCAACCTCAAAGGTGCGAAGTACATCAATCCTGAAGCCAACGAATACGTTCATCCAACAGATGGAGGTATCGACATTGTGGTCGCTGGTAAGTGCGTTGAACTTGATAACCGCACCACGCGCCAAGTTCACATCACATGCCGCCCTCAGCAGTCCGTAAAAGCTAGTGAGCCTTCAAACACTTTGGAAGAAGCGGGGCTGTAAATAGTCGGCATATCAACAACTTGGGCGTGGTGCATTTGCGTGCCACGCCCAGAAAGGCAATTCAATGAGTACGAATCGAATATCGGCCAAAAAAGGCACCAGAAATGATGCTTCAATTAAGCATCAGTCAGTCACTGTTTCCCGTGCAAACGAGATTCATTTTCAGCCGTGTGAACGCATGACTTTGATCCCCGCAAACGAACTGGTCAAGCTGTCCATCCCTACCCGTAAAAAGCACTGGGGCCCCTTCATTCAGTCTAACCAAACAGGCATGATTTATGGGGAACGTGGTGGTGGCAAAACGTGGGAAGCAATGGGTCTCGCCATCTCCATTGCCACGTGCACGGAATTCTTGGGCAACAAACCAAAGAACGCCCGTCGTGTGATCTACCTTGACGGTGAAATGGACCTTGTGACGTTTCAAAAGCGGATACACCAAATCTGCGAGAGCTTGGGCGTTGAACCGCCAGCAAGCCTGAAGGTCTTCACCCCCGAATCATTTACCGACTTGCTGCCATCTATCAATACCCCAGAAGGGCAAAAACTCATCGACAAGATGATTGGAACTGACTGGGATGTTTTGTTCGTTGACAACTACTCAGCCTGGAGCAGTGATGGTCGTGAAACCGCCGAAGCATGGGCACCCTTTATGCGTTGGATGCTTGGACATAAGCGCGCTGGTCGTACTGTCATCGTCATTCACCATTCCGGCAAGGCGGGCAAGCAGCGGGGTAGCAGCAAGCACGAAGATGCCCTTGACTGGTCGATCAACCTTTTGCCAGATAAGCAAGGTCTCAAAGATGGTGCACTCCGTTTTAGTCTTGTTTGGGAAAAAGCGCGTCACCTTGCAAGCGACCAAATTACACCTATCGCCGTCACCATGCAACGTGGTGAAGACGGTACTTTGGTGTGGAATCACCAGCACGGCACGCACAAAGACCCCAAGATGGTCAAAGCAGAAAAGTTAAAAGCAGAAGGTGCAAGCAACACCGAAATAGCCCAAAAGCTCGATGTTGACCGCACAACTGTGGGCCGCTGGCTTAAAGCCGCCTGATGCAGCCGTGCAAACACTAGCACACGCGCCGATGCACGCACTCGCAGCCATAAGCACGCTGACAGTCATGCGCGGTGCCGTGTGTGAAGTAGAGCTATGTAGATTACTCTCACATTAGATATAGGCATAGATAAGCCATGATTGACTATTTCAACGTATCAGTAGATGGAGACGACTTTCCAACTATTGGGAAAGAATTTAGAACCAAGCAGCCCGGTGGAGCTAGAACCAAGTCGTTTACCGAGGTCGTAGTTCGTGCAGCCAGTGGTGCCCCAGAGTTCCGAGCACGAGTCGAGACCAAAGAAAAACGAATGCGGTTCTGGGGTTCACCAGCGGCATGGTTGCAGGGCCATAACGGCATGGGTAGCAATGATTTCCAACCGCTGGTTAAGGCAAGTATTTTGTTGGTCTTTGAGACACTGAAACTGGATTGCCCAGCCTCAGTGATGGAAGCGATTTCCACCGGGGAATACGACGTTGATGAGGTGCATGTTGCCGAGCAATATCGCATGCCTCACCAGTTGGTCGGGCCACTGAGTGACAACATTCGAAGGTATGGTGATTCGTCCCTTCAATCTGTGCCCATCGACAAAGGAGTTGGCATTCGCTTGTGGCCGAATTCTCGTGACCGCCATGTCCTAATCTACGACAAATATCACTACTTTATAGATAAGTTTTGGAGGCACAGAAAGAAGCTTCTGGGCAACATGCCCCTCAATATTGACCGATTCGGAACCGAGGCAGCATTTGAGAAGATGCTGGATGAAGTGCTGGAACAGGGCATCCGCATCGAAACGCGGGCGAAACTGATGTTGAACAGCAAGACAAATCCTCTCAATAGAGGCGTGCATTGGAAGCCTGAAACGGCACGCGAACTGCATCGCAAAGTGCTAGAAAGCATCCCTCTTGCTGATCTTCCGCCAATTCATTTTCAGGAACAGCTTTTGGTGACTGCAAACACAGACCACAAGATGCTGATTGCGCTGTGGCTTACGGGGAGGGATATGAAGCAGTTCTTCAACAGCGATGCCACCTACTACCGACGACGCACAGAAATGATTAATCGGTACGGTTTCGATATGTCCATACCCCCAATGCCTGAGTGCGGAATCCGCTGGGCAGACGTGATTGCACCCAGCTCAATTATTGAAGTACCAGAGTGGGCAAAAGAAAGCGGGTTTGTGTATGAGCCGGAACGGTGGAGTGGTTGGCACAACCCTACCCAAAATCACCGTGCATGGCTTCGGCCCGAGCCTGAAATCCGCTTCGGCAAGGCGAGAAAAGCGGCCGCTGATTCGCGCTGAATTTCAGGCTCAAAAGTGTTGCCGCGCACTGTAACAAGTGCGGCGGCTTGGTTCACATTTTTTCGACTATTTGAACAAGTGATTCCAGTCCTTGCCAAGCTCATAAACTTCATGAATATCGTGAAGGGCTTATGGGGTGGCTTTGCGCACAGCCTCTTGAACCGCTGGCAGCACATCTTCATAGTTGAATCCGTTTTGCCCTTTCAGCGGTGGCAGTATCACTTGTCGGCTCAACCAATCACGCAAGCTTTGCCCTTCACCTTGTCGAACCAGCGGATCATGGCTGTTACCGGGATACCGGAATTCCGTCAGATTCTGCGGGTTGTCTTTGAACTTCTCTTGAAACCCCACCGCTGGACGGTCTTTCGTGCCACCGGCCCACGGGTCTTCGTCTTCAATAGATGACCACATTGGCAATTTCGTGTCCCATTTCCAGAGGTGTTCATACTGGCGATTCACACTTTGTTTGTGGCAGATGCCACCCTTAACCTGCGGGTCGCCACGGCTCCAGTGGTAGGTGGTGAGGCAGCCCTCACTATGGCCACTCAAAAAGATTGGCAATGTGGATCATCCCGGACAACCGCGTGAAAATGGACAAGGCACACTCAGTGCCACTTTCAGACCGCGCCGTTGAAGTGTTGAAGCTGGCTTACAAACGGGCACCGGAAAACACATTGGTTTTTCCGAATTTGAACAGTGATCAGGCTTTGAGCGATCAAGCCTTTACCAAAGTGGTGCTTCGTGAAAACCTCAATGTGACCTATACGGCACACGGCTTTCGTTCAACATTCCGAACATGGGCTGGCGAACAAACCAAGTACCCGCGTGAGGTTTGCGAGCACGCACTCGCTCACAACATCATGGACAGCGTTGAGGCGGCATATGCCCGGACAACTTTCGTCGAGCAACGCCGCCACCTGATGCAGGATTGGGCAGACTATTTGAACGCTACTGCCAATTCTGAGGTGGC
>JAYUED010000074.1:0-5414 GCA_043739385.1 Betaproteobacteria bacterium
CGGAGAAACGTGGGCGAATCAAATTGCCCCCTTGTCGCCGAGCCTTTTCAGCCAGCGATTTTGCCGGTAAATCATCGCCCTGCAAGATGGATCGAAAACTGGCACTGAACAATGCCAGTCCAGGTTTGTCGGCTTGACGCAGATTCTCGGTTAGTCGAACGTGTGGAATTGACTGGGTAGGGAAACATGCCCGGACATCAATGCTACTGCCATGGTGCAGTTTCTGCGCAATGTCGCCCACCACGGTCACGGCTTTATACCTTGGGTTCGCCTGTTCGACCATAAGGTAAACCTGCTGCTCTGTGAAGTCTTGAACTTCATCCACGAACACAGCCTGATAGAAGTTTGGTTCCTGCAATTGCCTCAAACCACCTTGTGTGAGGCTTCGTCCCATCAAATGGCTGAGGCACAGTAGCAGGTCAATGTCTTCATCTGCCAGTTTGAATTTACTCAGTTGTGTCTGCAAGCGCGCGGCAAGAGATACATCTGGAAAGAGTTCGGCTGAAGATTGCAGCGCAGCTAGGTATTGGTCGGCTACGTTGGCAAGCGGCTGCAAAATGCGGCGGCGGATAAGGCGCCTGAATATGAAGTCAGGGGTGCTGGTTCGAGGTTGACCCGGCACGAGGGCATCAGCAAATGCTTCTACGTCGTCCTCGGCGACCTCTTCCCGCTCACGTTTTCCATCCTCACCTGCAAGCAGCGACAACTTCACGCGTCCCCAACCTTGCTCCCGGGGCAATCGACGCAACTCGCCATCAACCGAGGCATAAATACGTTCTGTGGCTTCAGGCAGAAGACGTACAAATAAGTGATTGACATCGGATGGAACAGCGTAAACGTTTTTGCCCGAAGACTCGCGAACAATGACTTTGCTAGCCATCATTAAGTCCCGAGTATCTCCGCTCCACATCACAGGGGCACCGGTCGTGGTGAGCAATTGCAAAGACTCGTCGATGGGCCCCTTTTCATCAACAAAAATCAGCCTCTGACCTGAACGGAAGTAGAGCGCCGCATTAAGTTCGATCAGCTTACAGGCCAGCGCGTTCTCGTCGGATGCATATAAAGTTTGGCCTTCCACGTGGGTCCAAATGACTTTAGGGCCCATCACGCGCTTGCGAACATCTTCCAGTTTTCGTAGTAGACGAACAGCTAGGCGGTCTAACGCAAACGTGCCTTCCCGAGGGGGCCGGGCAAGCTCTTCCGCTACTTCCTTCAGTTCGCTGCGAATTTGTTCAAGGGCAACTTGCACGACGCGACTGACCTTTGCACGCGCATCCGACTCAAATGGCTCAGCAAGCTCAGCGCTTGTGGGCAGGGCATCGAATAGTCGAGCGGCTATCTGCCGCGAAATCGCCTGATCTGCGGCGTGCAGCCACACCATGGTTGTAGCGCTGTGTGCTTCGCGTCCTGTGGCGAGGCCTGACCAACGTCGACCGGGAATTGAACTGCTTGTTAGCTGCCGATGGTCACGCAGACGTGTCTGCAGCTCTTTGTACTCATGAACAGGCAAGTTGGGCAGGTCTATACGGCGGCAAGTTTCCTGAAGGTATTGGATCAACTCACCAGTGCGAACGAAGCCGATGCAGCTTTCCTGCGAAAACTGTCCCGCGAAATCTGCTGACCAATAGTCTTGATCTTGACCAACGACGTCACGGAACAACTTCTCGTCGCTCACGTTAGCTGCGTTGAATGTGGTCAGCATCTTTGTTCGACCGAGTGCAGCCGATGTCTTGCCGGAACCAGCGACGCCTTCCACGAACATTGCCCCGACAGGTGTGCGGGCAATTATCTGATTTTGTTCAACTGTCTGGTGCGTGAAGAATCTTTCATTCAGACCGTAATACTCCTCTGCCTTGACTGGTGGTTCGTCGGGGTTCCAGTCTTCGTCGCTGTCTATTTCAAATTCGACATTCGGCTCATCAGGCTCGTCCACCACTTTGAATTCGGCAATCTGAACTTCGGTGGGACGTAATTCAAACGGTGTCTGTTTGGCCGGTTCTAAAACATGTTCAACCGATTTCGCGATTGTTATGGGTGGAGTTTGAGACGTCTTTGCTAGGTGTTTTTTTTCTAGAAATCTGCGTAGATCAACTACTACGTCGTCACCTTTTTCTCCATGAATTCCCATTCGCAAGAAGTTGCGGACGTTAGGTTCGAAATCAGGGCCACCATAACGATCAAAGGAGCGAACTTCCACAATGTGATAGTCACCCCACAACTTGCTGCGACCCTCGTAGCCAGGTTGAAAGATCGTCGCGACACGACCAACCGGTGAGTGGGGTGTGCAATATCCCGAAGCTTCGTTGGGATAAGTAACCTCCGTTGGGCTCAACCGGAATTTCAACCGACCTTTGAGTTCTGTCTCAATTACGACCGTCTTTGCATAGGCATTCTTGCGAAGCAATTTGTACAACGGGGCTTGTGAGTGAGCGACATAGCCTCGCGTGTCCGCGAAGCCGCCCAACACGTCCAAATTCTTGTCCTCATAAACCATCCGTTCAGCGTAATCAATTACGCCCTTCAGAATTACGATCTCATCTGTACTGTAAGAATGTCTAATATTTTCGGCCACAGCCATAGATTTCCCTAGTGTTCTGCATGGCAACAAAAGCAGTGTCAAAAAGTTCTTCAGAAGAGAATGCGCAGTGTAGGTTAGATAATGAAATCTGAATCAAGTGCATTCTCATTGATCGGTACCCGCAGCGGCGAAACGTGCAAATGGACGGTAAGCCATGGGCTGAGGAAAAATTGAGCTGACCCTTGGCAGATGGACCGTCGTGCGGACAAGCAAAGGACGATAGGGCTGCCGTTTGCCGTTTAATTCGCGGCCAGACCGATCCACAAGAGCTGCAATCACACATATTTCGCCGCCGCCTCCAAAAACCCCTTCTGCACCTTGGCCCGCAACGTAGGTGGCGCCAATACCTGCACGTCTGAGCCGAAGCGCATGATGTCGCCGAGGAGTTCGCGGTCATCTGAATAGGGAATAGACAGCACATAGCTGCCGTCTGCCTCTGTGCGGCTTTCCTGCATGGGGTGCCAGGTTTCACCTGCAACCCACCGAGCCCGCTCGGCGGTGAACCTCAACGTCGCCCATGCGGTGGGCGCGCCGCCAAAGATGCCGTAGCCTGCGCCAACAGCTTCATCGATTTGATTGGCTTCTACTTCTTTGGCTGTTACTTCCATCACTTCAAACCGTGCAATGGCGTCGATGCTGAAGCTGCGCAGATCGTCGCGCAGATGGCACCATGCGTCCAGGTACCAGTTGTCACGGTAGTGCACAAGGCGTTGGGGCGAAACCTCGCGTTCTGTGGTTGCGGCGTTTTGCCGGTTGAAGTGCCAGATTTTGAGTCGTTTGCGCGCTACGGTTGCTGCTGCCACTACTTCGAATGATTTGGCAATCACAACGCGTTTGCCCGCATGTACGATTCGAACGCGTTTGGCCACGTCTTGATCGGCCAGCCCGTGCTTGCTCATTAGCCGGGCGAGCCGATCTTGCAGAGGACGAAGCTTCGCTCCCAATAGACCGGGCTCAAGTTGCACAAGAAGCTGCTGAATGGTGATCAGGGCCAGTATTTCTTCCTGGTTGAACCATAGGCCCGGCAGCTCGCTGCCAGATTGGTCAGGATCGAGGGTGTAACCTCCCTGATCACGATTGAACCGAATGGGCACATTGAGCTGGTCGCGCAGTTTGGCGATGTCGCGCTTGAAGGTGGCCCGTGAAATTTCGAGTGTGGCGATAAGTTCTTCCGCCGGAACAGCACGCCGACCGTTCAACAAAGTTCCGTAACGGTACAGCCGCACAATCTCACTCATGCATTCCCTTGCCTTTCTTTCGTTGCATCATATGCCATGGCTAATGATTGCCCTTGGCAGGCTCGCCGGGTGAGCCCTGGCATTGCGTTGTGTGGTGCTGGTGGCCTGTATGAAAAGGAAGGTGCACAGGCTCATGTGGTGCGCCTTGGAGCGGGTCAGAATCGGCGGTATGACCAATCCAAACTTGAAACAGCAGCCTTCCCCGGTGATCCGGTACTCAATGAAGCCCATGGAAAGCTATCTGGATGCGGGGGGCCGTTCGCGCCCGTCTGCCCGTTCACCCCTGATGGACACGCCCGAGAGATGGAATTTGGCCTATTTGTCGCATGACTACGAGAAAAGGGCTTGGCACAAGGATCCCATGTTTGCGGTTCATATCAGAAGGTCCACGCAAACGCTGTTGGATGGTACGGGCCTTGACCTATGCGGCATGCACGATGCCTGCCACCTGGTTGCAGGCTTGCTGCGTTTGCCCGCGCCGCGATTTGTTTATCTGATTCGCCGTCATCCTGTATTGGCTCAGTTGCCGCTTTATGTGGCCTATGGTGAAGCATGGCTTGACCTGATCGAACTCCGTTCAAGGAAATGCGTGATTGAAGACGGCCTTGATGGAAATGAGATGCTTGACGATGATCCAGAAGTTCGGATTCGGGTAAAGGCGATGCTTGAGCGTTTCAGCCGGAGGTGATCCGATTTAGTGATCGAGATCAGTGGCGCTTTCGATCAAGCCGGCAAAAACCCCTCAATCGACAGATACCGCTCACCCGTGTCGTAGTTGAATCCCAGCACCGTGGCACCCGCTGGCAGGTCGGGCAGTTTTTGCGCTATTGCCGCCAGGGTGGCACCGCTGGAGATGCCTACCAAAATGCCTTCTTCGCGCGCACAGCGGCGGGCCATTTCGCGGGCCGGTTCGGCAGCGACCTGGATGACGCCGTCCAGCAAAGACATGTCGAGGTTTTTGGGGATGAAGCCTGCACCAATGCCCTGAATCGGGTGCGGCGATGGCGCCCCGCCCGAGATCACTGCCGATGCCGCCGGCTCGACCGCAAACACCTTGAGCTGCGGCCACTTGGCCTTGAGCACGCGCGCGCAGCCAGTGAGGTGGCCGCCCGTGCCCACGCCGGTGATGAGGGCGTCAATGCCCTTGGGGAAATCCGCCAGAATTTCGCGGGCCGTGGTTTGCACGTGGGCGTCGATATTGGCCGGGTTGTCAAACTGCTGCGGCATCCATGAGTTGGGGGTGGCGGCAACCAGCTCGACCGCGCGGGCGATGGCGCCCTTCATGCCTTTTTCGCGTGGCGTCAAGTCAAACGACGCGCCGTACGCCAGCATCAGGCGGCGACGCTCGACCGACATGCTGTCGGGCATGACCAGGATGATTTTGTAGCCCTTCACGGCCGCCACCATCGCCAGGCCAATGCCGGTGTTGCCCGAGGTGGGTTCGATGATGGTGCCGCCCGGTTTCAATGCCCCCGACTTTTCGGCGTCTTCGACCATGGTCAGCGCGATGCGGTCCTTGATGGAGCCGCCGGGGTTGCTGCGCTCGGACTTGATGTAGATGTTGTGGCCCGCGCCAAACAGGCGGTTGATGCGCACAT
>JAYUED010000075.1:0-44637 GCA_043739385.1 Betaproteobacteria bacterium
GTGAGCACCACGCTAGATGCCATGGGGTAGTGACCGTAAAACTTTTCACCCTCTGCGCGGCTTTCCACCACGGTTGCAAAGCTCCAGACAGGAATACGGCCCCACGCGGATGCCGTGCCCTCAGCCTCGGCCACCAACGGGTAAAAGCCCCAGCATCTCATCGCATCGCCAAACGCTGCGTAGGTGATGTTGTTGGACGTGAGCGCAAAGGATTCGATACGCAAACGAACAGAACCTTCGGTGAGTTCTGTGTCGATAAGCTCAGGTACAACCGTTTGGGCTAATTGGGTTTTGTGAACTTGAAAATCGAGTGTGGTTGCGTGCAAGCTCATGACCAAAAGACATTGGAGCTTAAGAACTTTAGCTTTTTTGGCAGCCCAAATGAAATAAAACCCCCGAACTGCCAACGCAACACGGGGGTTTCACACAGTCGCAGACTCAGGTTAGCCGCAATGACATAGCTCATCAAAGTGCGCTCGACCTACCAGTCACCTGCGCAACAGTTACCTGATGCTAAAAGCTTAATTAAGGCAAATCAGTGCCCAATTCAAGCCAGAGTTAAGGTTACGTCGATATTACCGCGAGTCGCGTTCGAATAGGGGCAGACGCCGTGTGCCGTGTCGATCAAATCCTGGGCTACTGCGCGGTCCATGCCGGGCAAGCTCACCACCAGCTTGGCTGCAATGCCAAAACCAGCAGGGATGGGACCCAAGTCGATGCTGGCGTCGATGGCCGCGTCGGCAGGGATCACCAGCTTCTTAATGCCTGCCACGTGCTTCATCGCACCCATAAAACAGGCTGAGTAGCCTGCAGCGAACAACTGCTCAGGATTGGTTGCATCGCCCTTGCCACCGAGTTCTTTAGGAGGGGCCAAACGTACATCCAGCAAGCCATCGCTGCTGCGGGAAGTGCCTTCGCGACCCCCAGTGGTGCGGGCATGGGCGGTGTAGAGAACTTTATCGAGTTGAGTGGTCATAGCGGACTCCTAGGGGATGAATGCTTCAAGGTTGAAGCGGGTTATAAAAACTTAAGCCACAAAGCGCTGGCGCAGGGCTTGCACCTGCTGCGTCAGCGCGACGAGTTCGGGCATCGCGCACTGGGTAGTGCTGAGGACGCAGTCGGGAATCTTGGCTGCGCGAGCTTTGAGAGCACGCCCCACAGCAGTCAAAGTAATGTGGACTCTACGCTCGTCTTCTACGGCACGAATACGAGCGATCCAGCCCGAGGTTTCCATGCGCTTGAGAAGCGGCGTGAGGGTGCCAGAATCTAAAAACAGGCGCTCGCCCAGCTCCGACACCATCAACCCATCGCGCTCCCACAGCACCAGCATTACCAGATACTGAGGGTAAGTCAAACCCAAATCGACCAGCAAAGGCTTGTAGAACTTGGTCATAGCCAGCGAAGTGGAATACAGCGCAAAGCACAGCTGGTTATCGAGTAGCAATGCAGGATTAATTTTTGGCGTTGTCATGACTTAATTATACTCTGCAATTCAATTGCACGCAATATAAATACATGAAAATTTACACAATCTAACAACTTGGCAAGCCAAGTTGTTAGATTTATCGGCCAGCGAACACCGCAGGTCGCCGCTCTACAAACGAACGCACACCCTCAGCAGCGTCCTCGCTGTTGGACAACCCATGCTGCGTAGTTAGGAACTCGCCCATTGCCGCCATTGGGCCCTCTTCCACCGCTTTGAGCGCGTTCAGCCGCGAAGCGACTACGGCCAGCGGGGCTTGCACCGCTATGCGCTGAGCGATAGCCACCGCTTCGACCAACTCTTGTCCCGCAGGCACTACTTTTTGCACGTAATGCAGGCGCAACGCTTCGGCAGAACCGAACTCGTCGCCAGTGAGCAAATGCAGCATGGCATTACCCAGGCCCGCACGCTCCGCCATGCGCAGCGTAGCTCCTCCCGTCGCCATGATGCCGCGCTTGACCTCGAGCTGCGAGAAACGGCAATCGTCCGCCGCCACCACGATGTCTGCCGCCAGCATCAGCTCGATACCCACGGTAAAGGTAATACCCTTGACTGCCACTACCATGGGTTTGGTACGGCGGCGGTAGCCAGGCAGGCCCAGGTCATTGGGGTCAACCAAACCCAGTGGTACGGCTTTCTCCCCGCGCTTCATCAGCGGAGCGACGGACGGCAAATCCAGACCCGCGGTGAAGTGGTCACCCATGGCGTGCAGCACACCCACACGCAAGTGAGGGTCGTCGTCCAAACGCGTGTAGGCCTCGCCCAGCTCGCGGAACATTTTGAGCGTGAAGCCGTTGCGCTTGTTGGGTCGGTTGATGCCAATCAGCAGTACATGGCCTTGCACGGTGCAGTCAATGCTGCCTTCGGGATGAACAGGGGTTTCTGGCGTGGTGGACATGGGTATGTGGGACAGTAAGAGTCGGTCGGATGAGCGAGATGAAGGGTGAACCGTCATTGAACATCAGCGCTACAGAATCAATCGTCGCCAAGATGACCGCGCAGCGGTCATCTACCTCAGCAAGCTCAGTATTTGTAAACGCCCTGCCCCGTCTTGCGTCCCAAACGCCCCGCCGCCACCATTTCTTTCAGCAAGGGGCAAGGGCGGTATTTGGAGTCGCCATACTCGGTCAAATACACGTTCATCACCGCCAGGCACACGTCAAGGCCAATCATGTCGGCCAGCGCCAACGGACCAATGGGCTGATTGCAGCCCAGCTTCATGCCTGCGTCGATGTCCTCGGCAGTGGCCAAGCCTTCGGACAGCACGAACAACGCTTCGTTAATCATGGGCACCAAGATACGGTTGACAACGAAGCCGGGGGCGTTCTTCACAGTAATAGGGGTTTTGCCAAGGGCAGTCGCCAGCGCGTGGACTGCGGCGTGCGTGGCGTCGCTGGTCTGCAGACCCCGGATGATTTCCACCAACGCCATCATCGGCACAGGGTTAAAGAAATGCATGCCAATGAAGCGGTCAGCGCGCTGCGTTACTGCGGCCAGCTGGGTGATGGAGATAGACGAGGTGTTGGTGGCAACCAGCACGTCAGCGGGCAGCATCACGTCAAGTTGCTTGAGGATTTTGACCTTGAGCTCGAAATTCTCGGTGGCCGCCTCGATGACCAGTTGGGCGACGGCCAAATCGGCGTAATCCGCTGAGCCTTTGACCCGGGCTAGTGCGGCTTCTTTGTCAGCGACGGTAATTTTGTCTTTCTTAATCAGTCGATCCAGGCTGCCTGAAAGGGCGGCAATGCCTTTGGCGACGGCTGCTTCTGAAATATCAACCATGACCACATTCAGGCCAGATGTGGCACATGCTTGGGCAATACCGTTGCCCATGGTGCCGGCACCGATGATGCCGACGGTGGTGATTGCGTTGGCGGCTAGGGTTGCACTCATTGGGGGTTACTCCTGAAATTGACAGTGATAGAAAGGAAAAAAGGGGGAATAACTTGAATGGTATCGGCAATACCGCCAGTTTCGGGTAACGTCAGCGGCGGCCCTCCCCCACCTCCAGCTAAATGCCCATCCTGGCCTGGCCTACAAGAGACAAGACCATGTACGACTACCTCATCATCGGCGGCGGCTCAGCGGGCTGCGTGCTGGCCTCGCGCCTCACCGAAGATCCCAAAGTCACCGTCGCCCTGCTGGAAGCGGGGCCTGTGGACAGCAGCGTGCTGATCCACTGCCCTGCAGGACTAGCACTACTGGCGAAGAGCGGGCAAGCCAACTGGGCTTTCAGCACTGTCCCGCAACCGGGCCTGAATGGCCGTAGCGGCTACCAGCCACGCGGCAAGGTGCTCGGTGGCTCCAGTTCAGTTAACGCGATGATTTATGCCCGGGGCCACCGTGCGGACTACGACCACTGGGCCTCTGAGGGCAACACGGGTTGGGGCTACGACGACGTGCTGCCCTACTTCAAACACGCCGAGCACAACGAACGTGGAGCAGACGCCTTCCACGGTACGGGAGGGCCTCTGAACGTGATGGATTTGCGCAGCCCCAACCGCTTTGGTCCCGTGTTTGTAGAAGCGGCAAAACAAGCAGGTTATCCCGACAACCAGGATTTCAACGGTGAGACCCAAGAAGGCGTTGGAATGTTCCAAGTCACCCACAAAGACGGGGAGCGTTTCAGCTCCGCCAAGGCTTACCTCTCGCCCAACCTCAGCCGCCCCAATTTACACGTCATTACAGGTGCGCACACGACACGCATCCTGCTGGAGCGCAAAAAGGCAGTGGGCGTCGAATACCTGCAAGGCGGCGAGCTAAAGCAGATCAAGGCAAACCGAGAAGTGCTGCTGTGCGCCGGGGCGTTGCAATCTCCTCAGCTGCTGATGCTATCTGGCATTGGCCCCAAAGCGCACCTGCTGGATGTAGGCCTTGCGGTACTGCATGACTTGCCCGGTGTGGGTCAGCACCTGCATGACCATGTAGACGTGGTGCAAGTAGTCAAAGCACCACACCTGAAGGATTTGTTCGGCCTCTCACCTGCAGGCCTGGTGCGGGGCATCAAGGGCATATTGGAATGGCGTGCCCACCGCTCGGGGATGCTGACCACCAACTTTGCCGAAGCCGGCGGGTTCATCAAATCTGACCCCAGCGAGTCGATACCTGATCTGCAACTGCATTTTGTCGTCGGCAAGCTGGTAGACCACGGCCGTAAAACCACCTTCGGCCACGGTTATTCCTGCCACGTTTGCCTGTTGCGTCCGCAAAGCCGAGGTTCTGTCCGCCTGGAGAGCCGCGACCCAATGTCGGCACCCCTGATAGACCCGAACTTCTTGGGTGACCATGACGACATGCAACGGCTGATGCAGGGTTTCAAGCTGATGCGCCACATCCTCCAACAGCCTGCGCTAGCGGGCTATGGCGGACGCGAACTGTCAAATTCAGCGAAAGCACAAACCGATTTGGAAATTGAGCTTTTCATCCGTGACCATGCCGACACCATTTACCACCCGGTCGGCTCTTGCCGCATGGGCAACGGGCCGCTAGACGTGGTGGATGCACAGCTCAAGGTGCACGGTATCGAGGGCTTGCGCGTCGTAGACGCCTCCATCATGCCGCGTGTCGTGGGCGCAAACACCAACGCACCCGTCATCATGATTGCCGAGAAAGCGGCAGACATGCTGCGATCCTAGGCGGGTATTTTTAAGGTTTAAACCACCCTACGCGCACTATTTTCATTGACAAATAGCTACTATTTTTATAGCAATTTAAAGTCCAAAAGTTCTCCCACGCTCTCATAAACTATGCGCACCGTTAACCTCCTTCAAACCAGGATGCCTTCATGACAGCTGCAGCCCCCACGTCCACGCTAGACCTCGCTTTCGTACAAGCCCGCACCTTCAACAAATTCACCAGCCAACCCGTCAGCGACGACACCCTGCGCCAGCTTTATGACCTCGCTAAATGGGGGCCAACCTCGATGAATGCACAGCCTGGTCGCTTCATCTTCGTGCGCAGCGCCGAAGCCAAGGCCCGCCTGAAGCCTGCGCTTTCTGGCGGCAACGTGGACAAAACTATGGCGGCGCCGCTGACCGTGATCGTCGCTGCCGACTCGCAGTTTTACGAGCACCTTCCCACGCAGTTCACCGCGATGAACGCCAAGCCTATGTTTGAAGGCAATGCAGCCCTGTCTGAAGCGACCGCTGCACGCAACAGCAGCCTGCAAGGTGCATATTTCATGATCGCTGCCCGCTTGCTAGGCCTAGATTGCGGTCCCATGAGCGGTTTTGATGCCACCAAGGTGGACGCAGAATTCTTTTCCGATGGCCGTTTTAAGACCAACTTTTTGATCAACCTGGGTTACGGTGACGCTTCAGGCAACCACCCTCGTGGCCCGCGTTTGTCGTTTGACGTGGCCACGCAAATCCTCTGACCCGCCACACCACGCTGAACCATGTCTGACCGCCTAGCCGTCCTGCCCCAGTACCTGTTGCCTAAACAGGCCATTACCCAGTTTGCAGGCTTTGTCGCCAACGGTCAGCGAGGTGAGAAGACACACAACCTCATCCGCTGGTTCATAAAGCGCTACAACGTGAACATGGCCGAGGCGGCAGACCCGCATGTTGAGAGTTATGACAGCTTCAACAGCTTCTTCACCCGTGCCCTGCGTACCGATGCCCGTCCACTGGCTGCGGCATCATGGGTCTGCCCGGTGGACGGCGCCATCAGCCAGTTTGGAGCGATTGAGCGCGACCAGATCTTTCAGGCCAAAGGCCACAGCTACAGCACACAAGCACTTGTGGGCGGCGACGCGGCACTGGCGGAGCAGTTCGATAACGGCAGTTTTGCAACCATTTACCTCAGTCCGCGTGACTACCACCGCATCCACATGCCCTGCGAGGGCCGCTTGCGCCGCATGGTGTACGTGCCGGGTGCGCTGTTTTCAGTTAATCCGACGACAGCGCGAGGGGTGCCAGGCCTGTTTGCGCGCAACGAGCGCGTGGTGTGTGAATTCGATTCCGCCTACGGCCCGTTTGTGTTGGTGCTGGTGGGCGCAACGATTGTGGGCAGCATGGCAACGGTATGGCACGGCTTGGTAAACCCACCTCGCCTGGCTTTTACCAAAGAATGGCGCTATGAAAATACTAGCATAGTATTGAAGCAAGGCGAGGAGATGGGTCGATTTTTACTCGGCTCTACCGTGGTACTGCTGTGGCCAGAGAAAACCCTGCGCTTCAACCCAGACTGGACAGCGGCAAAGCCGGTACGTCTGGGTGAAAATATGGCTCAACGCGCTTAGGCGTCTCTCACCTTAAGTATCTTGGGTCTCTTAGGTGTCGACCTTGGGCATTACCCCTGGGTAGCGACGCTGATCTCAGTTTGTGCCGCCGCCAATGCCGCGGCTTTGGCGGCGTCTCCCATGGCCAAACCTTCTGCGCGTACAAAGCGAACAGCGGTGACGCCCATGAAGCCCAAAATAGCCTGCAAGTAGCTTTCCTGGTGTTCCAGGGCGCGCATGGCTTCGCTGGTGGAGTAAACACCACCACGGGTTGAAGCCACGATCACCACCTTACCGCCGGCCAATCCCACCGGACCTTTTTCTGTGTATTTGAAGGTACGTCCCACCTGTGCAATACGATCAATCCAGGCCTTGAGTTGGGTAGGAATGGCAAAGTTGTACAACGGTGCGCCAATCACAATCACGTCAGACGCTAAAAACTGAGATACAAACGCTTCCGACACAACGTTTTCACGCTGTTGAACGTCAGTCAACACCGAACCTGCTGGCATCCGAAAGCCCAAGGACTCCATGGACAAATGGTTGGGCGTATTGACCGCCAAGTCCAGGTAGCTAACTTCGGTGGCGGGATTGGCAGCACGCCATGACGCAACGATTTGTGCGGTCAATTGACGAGAAACTGAATTACCGCCCAAGATGCTGGAATCAATATGGAGAAGCTGGCTCATGGGGAAATCCTTTGAAGGAAATGAAGTGGGTAAATGAATATTGAATATGAAATATTGAATATCCATTTACAAACTGTGTCGGGCGACATATCGCGACCCACTCAGCCATGAAATAGATTGTCTCCACGGGCTTCTAGATTGATAAGGTGGCAAAACTGCACTATATTGTTCTACCGGCAGGACATTAATATTGAGATTCAGGATGGAGTGAAGACCTATGCAAGACCTGAACGACATGCTTTACTTTGCGGAAGTGGTGGAACGAGGCAGTTTTTCTGCGGCAGGTCGCGCACTGGAACTGCCCAAATCACGCCTGTCGCGTCGGGTATCCGAGCTGGAAACCAGGCTGGGCGTTCGGCTATTGCAGCGCACCACCCGCAAACTCTCACTGACAGAAGTGGGGGAAATTTACTTTCGGCATTGCAGCGTCATTCGTGATGAAGCGCAGGACGCGGCGTCCGCTGTCGCTCAGATGCAAGCTGAGCCCCGCGGCACACTGCGCATCAGTTGCCCGGTCACCCTGGCGCACACCACACTGGGCTATTTGGTGCCTGGCTACTTGGCACAGTACCCGCAAGTCAAACTCGACATTCGGGTCACCAACCGTGTAGTGGATTTAGTCGAAGAGGGCATTGACATCGCCCTGCGTGTGCGCCCTAGCCTGGACGACAGCGGAAGTCTGGTGGTAAAACGACTGGGTGGCACCATCAGCCACCTGCTGGCCAGCCCTGAACTGCTGCGCCGTCAGGGTTCGCCCAAACATTTTGACGATTTGGCCCAACTCGACACGCTGGCTATGTCCGCGCTGAAGGGCCAAAGTACCTGGGTATTAACCGGCCCTGCAGGCGAAGAACGAGAGTTTACGCACCATCCTCGCCTCGTCGCCGATGATTTACAAACGCTCAAGCTGGCAGTGCTAGCGGGCACAGGTATGTGCATATTGCCCGACAGCCTCTGCCAAGCGGAGATGCAAGTGCAGTTGCTGGTTCTAGTCTTGCCGGGATGGACAACCCAGGTCAGGCGCGTCCATGCGGTCTTCCCTTCTCGACGTGGACAGACGCTCAGCGTCAGGAGTTTTTTAGACTACGCGGACAAACACATTCCCAAGGAAATCATCTAGCCCACCACGCATTTGGAGAAGACTTTTCCTCCCCGTCTTCTGTCTTCTGTCTTCTTTTAGCCTTCGACCAAACGCCCCCGACCCTGTGCTTTAGCTTGATACAGCGCTTTGTCAGCCCGGGTCAGTATCGAGGTCAACACCGTGTCTTCAGGCGTCCAAACCGCAATTCCTGTGCTGTAGTCCATAACAAAACCCAGCTCGGCCATCGACGCACTGGGCAGTTTAGCCCGCAAGCGTCCATCCACCACCAACGCTGCAGCCACGTCCGCATGGGGCAGCAGCACACCAAACTCTTCGCCACCCAAACGCCCCACGACACCACCTGCGCGCTGATTTTCAGACAACAATCGTGCAAACAGCTGCAAGGCGCGGTCGCCCACCTCATGGCCGTAGGTGTCATTTATATTTTTGAAGAAATCAATATCCAGCATCATCACAACCATGGGTACGGGGTACCGTCGGGCTAGGGCCAGCATGCCTTCTGCGCGGGCAGTGAACCCACGGCGGTTAAGCACAGAAGTCAACATATCCACCATCGCCAAGTTGCTTAGGCGCATTTCCACCTCTTCGCGCCACGCCACCATAGCCGCCAAAGTAGACACAGCTACAGCGACATTCGTAGCCAACAGCGCCCCTAAATTAACCGGATGCATCGTACCAAAGCTGGGATAAGAATCCGTATAAAACGCCCCCAAAGTACCCCTAGCAACGGTAAAAGCGGCCATCATCAGAAGGCAAGCACACAACAGCCAACGCCAGCGTCGCCCTGCCAAGCGCTTAGGAAAGCGAGTGGCACGGGCCACGATCAGCATTTGGACTGCTAAAAAATAATTGGCCCATCCGACACGAAACGCATAGTTGCTAAATCCCAGTCCGTAACCCAGCGGCATCAACACCATCAGCACTTGCAGCAATCGACCGCCAGGGCGACGCCCTAACCACCCGGCCAATGCACTGAACAGCAAACCTTGGCTCAGCGACATGAACAACATAGACACGATTGAAAATGCGCGGTCGAACCAGTACTCCGACGCCACCAGAAACAGCCACCCCAACATTTGGGCGATCAGGCTACCCTGCCCACAACGCGCAGCTTTACTGACATTACCCCCCATCAGGAGAGGCAGTCCAATCGACACCGTCAGCAAATTGCCGACAGTCATCACCATCAAGGAGGGCGCGTGGAACTGCACAGGAGCGGAGGTGTGAAGGGACGAAGCAGGATGGAAAGATGAATCAGTGGATCAGCGGTTTAGCCGATCACTGGAACGCCACTTCCGCAAAGCTTCGCAGCTTGCGGCTGTGCAACTGGTCAACCCCCTGCTCACGCAACATCTCCATGGCACGCATACCGATGCGTAAATGCTGGTCTACGCGCTCACGGTAAAAGTGATTGGCCATACCAGGCAATTTGATCTCACCGTGCAATGGCTTGTCGCTGACGCACAGCAAAGTTCCATAGGGCACGCGGAAGCGAAATCCGTTGGCCGCAATCGTCGCGCTTTCCATGTCCAGCGCCACGGCACGGCTTTGGCTAAAGCGGCGCTGAGGGGTGTTGTCGGGCAGCAGCTCCCAGTTACGGTTGTCGGTGCTGGCAACAGTGCCAGTACGCATGATGGCTTTCAAATCAGCACCGTGCTTTTGCGTAACTTCTGCCACCGCCTGCTCCAGCGCCACCTGAATTTCAGCCAGTGCGGGGATCGGCACCCACAGTGGCAACTCTTCGTCCAGCACATGGTCTTCGCGCACATAGCCGTGAGCCAAGACGTAGTCGCCCAGTTGCTGGCTGTTGCGCAGCCCCGCGCAGTGACCAAGCATCACCCAAGCGTGGGGACGCAGCACGGCGATATGGTCTGTGATGGTTTTAGCATTGGCAGGCCCGACACCAATATTGACCATGGTGATGCCACTGCCGTCAGCACGCACGAGGTGGTAGCCGGGCATCTGCGGCAGGCGCGGTGGCGGCACGCCCAAGGCGTCGCCCACTTGCGCCGCCAAGCCCGTGCGCCGCGTGACCACATTGCCAGGCTCAATGAAGGCGACGTAGTCGCTGCTCGCATCGGCCATGGCCTCGTGGCCCATGCGTACGAATTCGTCGATGTAAAACTGGTAGTTGGTAAACAGCACAAAATTTTGAAACCACTCGGGTGCAGTACCAGTGTAGTGGCGCAGGCGGTGCAGCGAATAGTCCACACGGGGCGCAGTGAACAACGACAGGGGTTGAGGCTCGCCGGGGCGGGCTTGGTAGGTACCGTTGGCAATACCGTCGTCCATCGCCGCCAAATTGGGCAGGTCAAACACATCGCGCATCAAGGTGCGGCGCTGGGCCGTCATGCTGCCTTCAATGTGATCGTGTTCGGCGAACGAAAAATGCACAGGAATGGGCTGCGAGCTTGTACCGACCTCTAACGCCACACCGTGGTTTTGCAGCAGCAGGCGAAATTGCTCAAAGTAGTACTGGCCGAACAGATCAGGCCGCGTCAGTGTGGTCTCATACCGACCAGGGCCAGCCACGAAACCAAAGCTCTTGAGCGCGCCGTCCGCTGAGGCCAAGGCTGTGCGTGACACAGTGTCAGTATGCAACCGCACAAACGGGTAACAAGCGCGGGTTTTACGCAAGGTGCTATGTGTGCCCTCTTGGGCCGAGCCAGCAGCAATGTCACCTGCCACAAAGGCATGCATAGCTTCGCGCAAATGGGCAATGCTAGTGTCATAAATCTGGCGCACTTGCGCCAGCGCGGTGGCTGGATCAGTGTGGCGGGTAGGGGCAAGGAACGCGGGGAGATAGGGCATAGTTATATTGTGCAACGCCTGAACGACTCAGACGTGACATATTGTTCAACGCGAGCACGACTTAGCCTGCTGTAGGGGCTTGTAAGCACCACAACGGCAGCGTCAATTTCAAACCAAACTCGCTGCTTAGGCAATTACTTCAGCCGCCAATAGCAATTACTTATCTTGCATTCAAGATGCCAAGCGGTCGCGCAGTTCGCGTTTGAGCACTTTGCCAATTGCACTGCGTGGCAGTTCGTCAACAAAATGAACTGCCGCCAAGCGCTGGGTCTTACCGACGCGGGCGCTGACCCACTGCATCAGGTTGTAGGCGGGCGTCTCATCATCGGGTTTGCGCACCACAAAGGCGACAGGGGTTTCGCCCCAATCGGTAGACGGTACGCCGACGACAGCCGCCTCAAACACGGAAGGATGTTCGCTCAGCACAGCTTCCAGATCACTGGGATAGATGTTGAAACCGCCCGAAATAATCATGTCCTTCTTGCGGTCAAATAGCGTGAGGAAGCCGTCGGCGTCGAACCGACCCACATCGCCGGTGCGAATGAAGCGTTTGCCGTGTGTATCAAACCACTCGGCTTCACGGGTTTTTTCGGGGCGACCGTAGTAGCCGGTCATCATCCCGGCGGAATGCCCCACTACTTCACCGGCTTCACCCACAGGCACCTCATGCCCTGCATCGTCGATCAAACGAATGTCATGGCCTTCAGCAGGTTTGCCCACAGTATGCAGTTTTTCAGGGTGGAGGTGGGCTTCCAGAATGCAGGTACCGCCGCCTTCAGTCATGCCGTAAAACTCGATCAAACCACCAGGCCAACGCTTGAGCACATCGGCCTTGACCGCCGCCCCAAACGGCGCACTGGTTGAAAACTTGAACTGAAAGCTGGACAAATCAAAGCTGTCAAATTCTGGCCGCGCCATCAGCCGCTGATACTGCACCGGCACCAGCATGGTGTGGGTGGCGCGGTGGTGCTGTGCCAGTTGCAAATAACCTGTAGCGTCAAACTTGGGCATCAGCACCACACAACCACCGAAGCTGAGCGTGGGGAAGAAAATCACCAGCGTGGTGTTGGAGTACAGCGGGGTGGACAGCACGGTGACGGTGCTGTCGGTGTAGTTGTAGGTGCTGCCGCGCCGCACATGCGTCCAGCGCATCCCATGGGACTGCACGATGCCTTTAGGCTCACCAGTGGTGCCCGATGAATAAATAATGTTGAACGGGTCTTTTGCGCTGAGGCTGACAGTTGCGGGTTGTACGCCAGGCGCTGCCAACCAAGCCTCGAACGGGCTACCGACAGCAGAACCATCCAGCGCGATACGCGGCACGCTGCCTGGGCCAGCGTTTGCGGCCAAAGGGCCAACGGCTTCCACGGCATACGCATCGGTAAACAGCAGCTTCGCCTTGGCGTCGCCCACCATGCGGTGCAGACTCTCCTGCGTGGAGCTGGGGGCCAGCGGGGCCACCACCACACCGGCGCGCAGCGCACCGAGGTACACAGCAGCGTATTCCAACGATGAAGCTGCGCATACAGCCAGCGCATCACCAGGTTGAAAGCCATCTCGCTGTAAGGCGCTGGCTACGCGGTTCATCTGGACGTCTAATTCGGCGTAGCTCAAGCGGCGCTCGCCCTCAACCAAAGCCGGACGGTTAGGGGCGTCAGCGGCGTGCTGGCGGATCAGATCGGCAATCAAGCCAAATTCGTGGTCAAGCAAAGAGTTCATATCCAAATGATAGAAGCACTCAAGGCCTGCACAGTCACAAAAGTTACTGTGGTTAAGCCGTAACACCCTCTACTCTCGCTGGTATTTCGATGCTATCTAGTTGATATCTCGCTAATTTTTGCTGTGATTTTTAACCCTCTGCAAGGCTCTCATGATTGACCTGTACACCGCCGCCACGCCCAATGGCCACAAAATTTCTATCGCACTGGAAGAATTAGCGCTGCCTTACACCGTCCACACGCTCAAGTTTGCCGACAGCGACCAAAAAAAAACCTGGTTTTTGAAGATCAATCCGAATGGCCGAATCCCAGCCATCATTGACCGGGCCGAGGGCGATTTTGCGGTGTTTGAATCGGGCGCCATCTTGATTTATCTGGCTGAAAAAACTGGCCAATTGATGCCCACTGATATGAAGGGCCGCTCGCAAGTCATACAGTGGCTGATGTTCCAGATGGGTGGTATTGGGCCGATGATGGGGCAGGCAAATGTATTCTTTCGCTATTTTCCTGAGAAGATTCAGGCGGCCATTGACCGCTACCAAGGCGAAAGCAGCCGCCTGTTCCGCGTAATGGACGGCCACCTGAAAGACCATGAATACCTGGCGGGTGATTACTCGATTGCCGACATCGCCAACTGGGCCTGGGTACGAACGCACAAATGGTCAGGCGTAGCGATGGACGACATGCCCTACTTGAAGCGCTGGACAGACGCCATCCGCTTGCGCCCCGCCGTACTCAAGGGCATAGAAATGCCACCGTCCAACCTGAACATGCGGGTGGACGACGAAGAAAAAGCCAATCAGTATGCGGAAGAAGCCCGCAAGATGGTTGAGATGGGGAGTTCAAAGGTAAAACCGGATACAGCGCAATCAGCGCCTGCTCAATAAGCTATCAAAATAAGAGTATTCACAGGACTCTAAAACGCATAAGTCATAACCTACCCCCTTATTCAGGAGACGATCCCCATGAAGTTTTACACCTCCCCGCGTGCACCCAGCCCACGCCGTGTCAGCATCTTTCTTGCAGAAAAAGGCATCACTGGCCTAGAGGAAGTCACCGTCAGCATCGCCGCCAATGCGCACCAAAGCGAGGCCTACCGTGCTAAAAATCCGCTGGCCAAAGTGCCAGCGCTGGAGCTGGACGATGGCCGTATCCTGACGGAAACCCGTGCCATCTGCACCTACCTGGAAGGCCTGTACCCTGAGCCCAACCTGATGGGCGTGGACGCGACCGAACGTGCCTTCATTGAAATGGCTGACCGCCGCATCGAGCTATACCTGTTCAGCGGCTTCGCCAACTGCATCCGCCACACCCACCCTGGCATGGCAGCGCTGGAGCAACCTCAGTTCCCTGACTTTGGGGCGTCACAGGGCCAAAAAGTACGTGAGGTAGCGCGCTGGCTGGACGGCGAACTGGCGCACCGCCCGTTCGTCGCAGGCGAGCGCTTCACCATCGCCGACATCACCACCTTTTGCGCGCTGGAATTTGGCCGTGGGCTGATGAAGTTCGTGCCGGGCGATGAGGGGATGCCGCATTTGCAGGCCTACCGCGACCGATGGGCACTGCGAGCGAGTTCGAAAGTGTTGTAGAAACCAAAGAACGCTGTAACGACTACGAAGGCTACAAAGCACCTTGATCGGCCTTTGTATCCTTTTTAAGTTAACCCCCCACAGGCACCCGCATCGTCACAAACTCCTCCGCCGCCGTGGGGTGTATACCGATAGTGCTGTCAAACACCGCCTTGGTGGCGCCCGCCTTCATCGCCACGGCGAAGCCCTGCACCACCTCACCCGCATCCGCGCCCACCATGTGCAGGCCCACTACGCGGTCGCTAGCGGTGTCCACGATCAGCTTCATCAACGTGCGCTCCGTGCTGCCGCTCAGCGTGTGCTTCAACGCTTTGAATTCACTTTTGAACACCGTAATCTGGCCAAACTTGGCTCGCGCCTCGGCCTCGCCAAAGCCTACGGTGCCGATGTTGGGGTGAGTGAATACGGCTGTGGGGATGAAGTCATAAGCCATCTGCTTGTGGCCTTGGCCAAAGAGGTGATCGACCAGCTGCATCGCCTCGCCAAGCGCGACCGGCGTGAGTTGAAGTCGCGCAGTGACATCTCCCAGTGCGTAAATCGACGGCACTGAGGTTTGGTACTGCGCGTTCACCTCAATTGCGCCATCTTTGCGCTGCTTCACACCCAAAGCGTCAAGACCTAAACCCGCCACCAGCGGCGTGCGGCCTGTGGCGTAGAGCACAGCATCAACGGTGATGGAGGTACCATCTTCCAGCGCCACCACCAAGCCTTCGGCGGTGCGCGTAATGTTCGCCACATCCGCCTTCAGCCGCAAATCAACGCCCGCTTTGCGCACCTCGTCCGCGAGGAAGTAGCGCACCTCGTCATCAAACCCACGCAGCACCTGTTCGCCCCGGTAAAGCTGCGTGACTTGTGACCCGAGACCATTAAAAATCGACGCGAATTCGCACGCGATGTAGCCCCCGCCAACCACCAGCAGACGCTGAGGGAAAGGCGCCAGATCAAACAACTCGTTCGAAGTGATAACCAGCTCTCGCCCGGCAATGTCGGGCACGCTGGGGGTGCCGCCGGTGGCAATGAGGATATTTTTGGCGCTGTAGCGCTGATCGCCCACTGCCACCGTGTGCACATCCACCAGCGTCGCCCAGCCAGTGATGAGCTTCACGCCCGCACCAGTTAGTAGGTTTTGGTAAACACCGTTCAAACGGGTAATTTCCTTGGCGCGGTTGGCTTTAAGCACGGACCAATTGAAACGCGGTGGCGCAGAGATTTCCCACCCAAACCCAGCCGCTTCGTGAAACGCTTCAGCGTAATGGGCGGCGTAGCTGTAGAGTTTTTTAGGAATACAACCCACGTTAACGCAGGTGCCGCCCAGAGCACCACCTTCCACCACCGCCACACGCGCGCCGCGCGCCCCGCGCTGCGCGGCCATGCGGGCGGCACGTACACCACCACTGCCAGCACCGATGACCAGCAAATCAAAATCAAAATGGGAATCCACGTCGTTCATACCGTTCCTTCAACGCATTAAATTAACACCTGTGTAGCATCTTGGCATGATTTGCGTCTCTGCAAGACGATGGCTGGTCCGTACCCCCCAGAGCAAACCCATCGAGCGCGCCCAATTCGCCCAGGCTAAAGGCCTTTACGCCCGAGTAGAGGCAGGTGTACTCTTCATCCCCAAACGCATGTAGCACGCTGTGGCATCGGACCAACCGTCCATCAGCCTGGGCATGTTTGGGTTGACTGCCGGTGAAGCGCTGACGGGCGGGGCGCTAGGCGTCATTGGAGAAGTACTTTGCCAGCCTAAGAGTTGCGAAAGGTAATCTTGAAATCGCCTTGACACACAGCGACAAAACGTGAGCCTAGGCCAACTATGAAACTGTGCAGCGCGGTCGGCATGGGATCGTCTTGTGAGAAGCCGACTTGAGGATAGAAATAAGCAACATAGCTTTGCAGAAGACTTACGCTTGAATTCTCGTCAACACCAGTAACTTCACGCGCTATGGCGGTGGCGAAGTTCGCGGTAATGTCTCGATGAGTCGCGTAGATTGAGTCCGTCATCCCGGGCATCGTATTTTTCAACTCTTCATATATTCTGGACTCAACTTCCGTATTGACTATGTCATCGACTCTAAGAATCATCTTTGCGTGACACAAGAAGCCAGCAGTTATTAGATTTGCATAAAGCAACTGCATCAGCCCAGGGTTTTGCGTAACTTGTTCGAGCAGCCTTCTATCTTCAGAACTGTGGTCCTTCGCGTTCAGGTACTCATCAAATTGGGCAAGGGCAAAACTGAATCCGAGTCGAGTCATCTCACGCCCGTACTCCTTTGGGGCCATTCGATTCTTCGCGAACAGCGAAGAACTACCGACTTCAAAAATAGGGCTACCGAGCTGGGACTTTTTTCCGAATCCGAACATTTTCACTCCAATAAAGGTTGTCGATGACGCCTAACGTTTGACTTGAGCCGACAACCCACGGCTTAACGTGGGTTGTCGGCTAGAAGAAAGGGTTAGACCCCACTTTGAAACCTCCCCACATAATTGAAGACTTGGCTTTTCAGGAGCCGAAGTTCCGGAAGTAGGGAGTCGAGCAGAGGAAGACACGTGCAGACTTTCTGCCTGTATTCGGTGTACTTTGGCGTGTAAACCTTAGAGAAGGCTTCGATGCTCGGGAGGTCTGAGGTTAGTAGCCCACGCTTTCGGGCTTCCTTCATGAGGTTGCTCAGGTTGTGCCCGTACTTCTTCTTTAAGTCTTCGATTGGCACTCCATACGTGCACAGCAAGCTCTTCAATAGAAGCTCCGCAGCATGCCCAAGAAGATAGAGCGTGACCAGCGATACATTGAGTTTTACAAGTGGCGTCCGAGCCAAAATATCCGCAGCCTCCAGGTATTCGGCAGCAAGAGAGAACAGGCTTGCTTCGTCTTCGAATATTGGTGGCGGAAGGGAAGGCATTGAAGGCACCTAACGAAATGTAAACAACCGCCTATCCTGGGATTTCCAAGCTAGACCACAGAATAAGCATAGCGCATGCAAGGGGAGAACCAGCAACCCAAGCTGCCCTAAGTCGCGCACTACACCCAACAATCTTCCGCTATCACTGGATCAACATTAGGAACCTTGGCAAGCACAGCGTCAAACTTGACCCGACTGACGTGTTTTTCCTAAGCCTCCCGGCGATCCAGAGTAGGCGCTGTGGCCAGATTTTCCGTAATAGCACTGGTAATGAATTGGTTGATAGATATATTGTCTTTCTGCACTCAGTCTTTAAGGCGCTGGTGCAAGGATTCTGATGGCAGAACGCTGATTGTGCTCATGCTTGGACTCCAAGTTTCAAAAATCTGCGCTTCACGTTAACACCGCTCCCTCGTTTCAGGAGTTGTGCGAAAACAGCCACACCCGATAATCGGGTATGACCAATTCATCTCCTAAAGCTGCCGCTTCATCCAGCGCCACTAGCACTGACTTCAGCACACTCCCGCTGACACCCGCCACGCTGGCCAATTTGCAATTGCTGGGCTACACCAGCATGACACCCATCCAGGCGGCCAGCCTGCCTACAGCCCTTTTGGGCAAAGACCTGATTGCGCAGGCCAAAACAGGCAGTGGCAAAACCGCCGCCTTCGCGCTGGCCCTGCTGGCAAACCTGAATTCACGCCGCTTCGCAGTACAAACCATGGTGCTGTGTCCTACGCGGGAACTGGCCGATCAGGTCAGTGTGGAAATCCGCCGGTTGGCCCGCGCGGAAGAGAACATCAAGGTCGTGACACTGTGCGGTGGGGTCGCCATGCGCGGCCAAAACGCCAGCCTTGAGCACGGCGCACACATTGTGGTGGGCACACCGGGCCGCATCATGGACCACCTGGAGCGTGGCCATCTGAACTTGGAGGCGATGAACACGCTGGTACTCGATGAAGCCGACCGCATGCTGGACATGGGCTTTTTTGACGACATCGTGACCGTCGCTAAACAATGCCCCAAAGAGCGCCAAACGCTGCTGTTTTCGGCCACCTACCCGGAAGGCATCGCCAAAATTAGCCAGCAGTTCATGCGCAACCCCGTCACCATCACGGTGGAGTCTCAGCACGAGGAAGGCAAAATCCGCCAGCGCTGGTACCAGGTACAAGACGACCGCCAGCACACCGAACGGCTGGAAGCGGTGAGCCTGTTGCTCAACCACTACCGCCCAGCCAGCACGCTGGCCTTTTGCAACACCAAACAACAGTGCCGTGATTTGGTCGCCTTGCTGCAAGAGCAGGGATTCAGTGCACTGGCACTGTTTGGTGAATTGGAGCAGCGCGAGCGCGACCAGGTGTTGGTGCAGTTCTCAAACCGCAGCTGCTCGGTGCTGGTGGCGACCGATGTGGCAGCACGTGGGCTGGACATTGCGAACCTGGAAGCGGTCATTAACGTCGATGTGACGCCCGACTCTGAAATTCACATTCACCGTATTGGTCGCACGGGCCGTGGCGACCAAGAAGGCTGGGCACTGAGCCTAGCGAGCAACAACGAGATGGGTTTCGTCGGCAAGATCGAACAAATGCAGGGCCGTGAGTCTGAATGGCACAAGCTGGCAGAACTTACCCCTACCAGCACCGAACCCCTGCGTCCACCCATGGCGACGCTGCAAATTGTGGGCGGCCGCAAGGAGAAAATTCGCGCTGGCGACGTGCTGGGTGCGTTGACGGGTGACGCCGGCTTCACCAAAGAGCAGGTTGGAAAAATCCATGTGAACGAATATTCGACTTACGTGGCCGTTGACACCCGGATCGCGCAAGAGGCGTTGCACCGGCTCTCAAATGGGCGGGTGAAGGGAAAGATGGTGAAGGTGCGGCTGCTGGATTGAGTACATAGCCCCCTCCGGCTCATTTCAACATTCACTCACCCACACGTCAAACCTCTACTTGCTCAAAACTCGTTGTAATTTCAGCGGTCTCAGCCAGCATGATGCTGGCTGAGCAGTATTTGTCGTGACTCATGGCGATGGCGCGCTCGATCGCCACAGCGGGAATGGATTTTCCTGTCACTGTGAAGTGCATGTTGATCTTGGTAAATACCTTCGGGTCAACCTCAGCCCGCTCGGACGTGAGCTTGACCGTGCAGCCGCGCACATCGTGCCGCCCACGCTTCAAAATCAACACCACGTCATAGGCCGTGCACCCGCCGGTGCCTGCAAGCACCAGCTCCATCGGGCGGGGAGCGAGGTTTTGTCCGCCGTTTTCGGGTTTGGCGGTGTCTGGCGCACCGTCCATCATCACGGCGTGACCGCTACCGGTCTCCGCCACAAAGCCCATTCCTGAGCGGGCTCCCGTATTTCCTGTCCAGCTAACTGTGCATTCCATCACTTGTTCCTTGGGTTGATTACTCTAAAGCACGTTCAATTAGGCGCCCTTGCTGCAATGCAGCAATTTTCGCGCTACACTGCACTCACGCATAAATCTTTATGCACCGATTGTCTCCTCCACCCTCTGAAAAGGTGGATTAAGCCCCAAGCTGCAAAGCTCGGGGCTTTTTTTTGCCTTTTTTGCCCCGTTTGAAGGCCAAAGCCCTGCACTATCATCGCAGTCTAAGGATATGCCAATGCCCACTGCACCTCAAAAATCGCCTCATAGCCCTGCTCCGGCCCTCACACCAGCAGACTACCTCACCAAAATTCTCAACGCGCGCGTGTACGACGTGGCAGTGGAATCGGCACTGCAACCCGCCAAAGCGCTTAGCCTTCGACTGAACAACACCGTGCTGTTAAAGCGCGAAGACCAGCAAGCAGTGTTCAGCTTCAAATTGCGCGGGGCTTACAACAAAATGGCTAATTTGAGCGCCGAGCAGCTTCAAAAAGGAGTGATTTGCGCATCAGCGGGCAACCATGCACAAGGTGTGGCACTTAGCGCCAAGCGGCTCAAGGTGCGGGCCGTGATTGTGATGCCGACCACCACGCCGCAGCTCAAAATTGACGCGGTGAAAGGCTTTGGCGGTGAAGTGGTGCTGCATGGCGAAAGCTATTCCGATGCATATACCCACGCCTTAGCACTGCAAGCGGCGCAAGGACTGACCTTCGTACACCCTTTTGATGACCCAGACGTGATTGCGGGCCAGGGCACGATTGCGATGGAAATCTTGCGCCAAGTGCAAAGCCTGGACACGTTGGACGGTAAACATAACCAGCTTGATGCCGTATTCGTCGCCATTGGCGGCGGCGGCTTAATCTCGGGGGTCGCCAATTACATCAAGGCGGTGCGGCCCGAAATCCGGGTGATTGGCGTGCAGATGAACGATTCAGACGCGATGATGCAGTCTGTCACCGCCAAGGAGCGCGTTACCCTGCCTGATGTGGGTTTGTTTTCGGACGGCACTGCAGTCAAGCTGGTGGGCGAGGAAACCTTCCGCATTGCCCGTGATCTGGTGGACGAATTCATCACAGTGGACACTGATGCCGTCTGTGCGGCCATTAAGGATATTTTTGTAGACACCCGTAGCATTGTGGAGCCCTCGGGGGCACTGGCGGTAGCGGCGATCAAGCAATACGTGGCCCAGCGCCAGACCAAGGGCGAAACTTACGCCGCCATCTTGTGTGGCGCAAACATGAATTTTGATCGCCTGCGCTTCGTGGCAGAACGGGCTGAAGTAGGCGAATACCGCGAGGCGTTGTTGGCCGTCACCGTACCGGAAGAGCGCGGCAGCTTCAAGCACTTTTGTATGCTGATTGGCGACATGCCCGGCGGCCCACGCAATGTGACGGAGTTCAACTACCGCATCAACGACGCGCGCCAAGCCCATGTGTTTGTGGGCATAACCACACAAGGGCCAGGCGAGTCAGCGCAGCTTGCCCAAAATTTTACACAACATGGCTTTGAGGCACTGGACCTGACACACGATGACTTAGCCCAGCAACACATCCGCTACATGGTGGGCGGTCATTCTTTACTCTCAAAAGATGAGCGATTGCTGCACTTTGTATTCCCCGAGCGGCCCGGTGCATTGCTGAAGTTTTTGAATTTGATGCAGCCCGGCTGGAATATCAGTTTGTTTCATTACCGGAACCAGGGTGCAGATTACGGGCGTATTTTGGTGGGTATGCAAGTGCCCGAGGCAGATACGCATGCATTTGACGATTTCTTGACAACGCTGGGCTACCCGTACAAAGAAGAAACCAACAACCCGGCTTACCGCTTGTTTTTGAAAGCCTAAGCCTAATAATCTGGCTGTCTGCCCAGGCCACCCCTTATGCAGGCTGCTCTACCTACAAGTACGCAGAACGTTACTTTTTAACGGTCGGCAGCTCCAACACAAACAGCGCGGGCGCATTCAGCGCCTCGCCTAAGGTTGCACGGCGCGCCTCGACGGTCTGCAAGACCAACCCGTCCTCCACCTTGCCGCCTACCCGAATCGGTTTGGCAGGCTTACCGTCAACAGCAATCAACGCCACACCGCCTTGGGATGCACCTGCCACCATACCCGTCAACGTAAACCGGCTGGATACGGGCACAGCTTGTGCAATTTTTGCTTCATATTTAATAGCACCCAATGCGCGAGCAATAAGCGCAGGATCTGCATCAAAGCCTTTGTTGCTGGCTACCACAGCAGTCATACCCGGCGCAGGTTCGGCCCAAAGCTTCAAGCCCCAATAGGCTACGCTGGCAGCAGCCAAGGCCCAGACGGCGAAGGTCACAGCACGAAAGACAAGGACTTGAAATAGATGGGCCAGCATGGGGCGATTATCATGGAAGATTGTTGAAGACCCACAGCCCCGAGACCTTAGCAATGACCTCACTTGCCCACTCCCGTTCAAGCCTTTCGCGCGCTTTAAGCGTTTTATCCCCTGCGTTCCATTTACGCACGCCTCACTGTCAGTCCCTGCGCCGCATCGTTCAGCGTGGCTTCACTTTGATTGAGCTAATGGTGGTGCTGGTCATCATCGGCGTGCTGGCCGCGCTGATCGTGCCCAACGTGCTGGACCGCGCCGATGACGCCCGCGTCACCGCTGCGCGCACCGATGTCACCAACCTTATGCAAGCACTCAAGCTCTACAAGCTGGACAACCTGCGCTATCCCACGGGCGAGCAAGGCCTACAAGCGCTGATCTCCAAGCCCACCGCGGCGCCCGTGCCCTCCAACTGGAAGCCTTATTTAGAGAAACTGCCCAACGACCCTTGGGGCCGCGCATACCAGTACCTGAACCCTGGCGTGAAAGGTGAGATTGACGTGATGTCTTTCGGCGCAGACGGCCAAGCCGGTGGTGAGGGTAAAAATGCGGACGTAGGTTCTTGGCAATAGCCTGTCAATAGGCTGTCAATAACCTGTCTTTCCCGGTGAGTTCAAAACACAAAGGCTTTACGCTCCTAGAGTTATTGGTGGTCGTTGCCATCATCGCCCTGGGTACCGCAGGCGTCGCTTTTGCCATGCGCGATGGCGCGCAATCCCAGTTGGAACGTGAAGCGGCACGGCTTTCTGCCCTGCTGGAGTCGGCCCGTGCCCAATCCCGCAGTAGCGGTGTACCCGTGCGCTGGGTAGCCAGCCCCCAGGGGTTTCGCTTTGAAGGCTTGCCACCCAAGACTTTGCCAGAAAACTGGCTCAGCACCGATACCGCCGTGCAGAGCACTCAGCGCACCATCACACTGGGGCCAGAACCCTTGATCGGCAAGCAAATCATCGTCTTGACCAACATCAGCAGCGCAGGCCGTACTGTCGCCATTGGTACCGATGGATTGCGGCCGTTTAGCGTCCTGAGCGGCGAAGCGGGTGTGCCTTGATGCTCTTACGCCAACCCCTGAAAAACGGTTTCACGCTGATTGAAGTCTTAGTGGCCCTGGCTATTGTCGCCATTGCTTTGATTGCGGGGCTGAAAGCCACGGGCGCACTTGTCAACAATGCCCAACGCCAGTCCGACATGCTGCTGGCACAACTCTGCGCCGACAACGAGTTGGTGAAAGTGCGCCTGTCGCCGCAAATGCCGCCCGTCGGTGACAGCACCGTCACCTGCGTACAGGCAGAACGAGCGTTTGACGTTACGGTCACGGTACGCCCCACACCCAACCCCAGCTTCAGCCGAGTGGATGCTCAAGTCATGCAAGGCGGCTACAGCCTGCTGCGGTTCTCTACAGTGGTGGGGCGCTACTGATGGCACGTTCCCTTTTAAATTGCCATGCAAAAAATAGCAGCTGTGGTCAACGAATCAAGGGCCAGAGCCCAGCAAAGGGCTTCACATTGATTGAGCTGATGGTCGCCATCAGTGTGCTGGCGCTCATCGCCATTTTGAGTTGGCGCGGGTTGGACGGCATGATGCGGGCACAAACAACAACACAAATTCGCTCCGACCAAATTGTGGTCACCCAGTCCACCCTGGGTCAGTGGAGCTCGGATTTGGACGCGCTGGTACAAATCAGCACTCTACCCCCACTCGACTGGAACGGTCAGGTTCTGCGCATGACGCGCCGCAGCCTTTCCGCACCTGCCGACGGCCTGCTGGTGGTGGGTTGGACAACGCGCTTGGTGAATGGTCAAACCCAGTGGCTACGCTGGCAGTCGCCGCCCTTGCGCAGCCGGGGCGACCTGCAAACCGCATGGGCCAAGGCTGCAAGTTGGGCGCGCAATCCCAGTGACGACGACAAAAACCGCGAAGTACAGCTCAGCACCATCAGCGAATGGCAGGTTTTTTACTACCGGGGCAACGCCTGGAGCAGCCCATTTTCCAGCGATAGCAACGGACAAACAGTCACAGCGGTGCCCGATGTGACCATGCCTGATGGTGTCCGGCTGGTATTAACACTGCCGCCCAGCCATCCCCTAGGGGGGAAATTAACCGTTGATTGGGTAAGACCCACCCAGAGCGGAGGCAAGAATTGATGACGACCCGCCCCTGCCGCACCCCCGACAGCTACTTCGGTACAAGTTACCGCGCTACACACAAGCAGCGCGGTGCGGCCCTGCTTGCCGCCATGCTGACCGTCACCCTGGTCGCCACCATCGCCAGCGCGGCCATGTGGCAACAGTGGCGCAGCGTGGAGATCGAATCCGCAGAACGTGCCCGCACGCAAAACGCCTGGGTGCTGGCAGGCGCGCTGGACTGGGCACGCCTGATCTTGCGCGAAGACGCCCGCAGTGGCGGCGGCGCAGACGACCTAAGCGAGCCGTGGGCAGTGCCTCTGGCCGAGTCTCGCTTGTCCACCTTTTTGGCCGCCGCAGACTCCAGCGCCAGCACAGACACGGGGGACAGTACCAGTGAGAGTTTTCTGTCCGGTGGCATAAGCGATATGCAGGCGCGCTTGAACGTGATGAACTTGGTAGACGGCAATAAAATCAACCCAGCCGGTTTAGCCAGCTTCAAACGCCTGTTTGAATTGCTTGGACTGTCGACATCCGAACTGAGCACTCTCGCCAGCAACCTTCGCTTGTCCCAGGACACCAGCGACGAGAACCCTGCGGGCACGCAATCCCCGCTGTTGCCCCAGCGCCTGCCTGAGCTGGCCTGGCTGGGCCTCACGCCCGTCACGATCGCCGTGCTGCAACCCTATGTGACGATGCTACCCGGCCGTACGCCTGTGAACCTGAACACAGCATCCGCCGAAGTGATTTACGCGGCGGTAGCAGGGCTGGACATGGCCCGTGCGCAGCGCTTGATAAGCGAACGCGAACGCAGACCGTTCAAGACACTGGCCAACGCAACCGCATTGTTAACGGGCTTAACCGGCGTCGAACTGAACGCAAGCGAGCACAGCGTAGGCACACGGTTTTTTGAAGTGCGTGGCCAGTTACGCACTCCACGCGGGGTAGTGCAAGAGCAGTCGCTGGTACAGCGCGATGGACTGGACGTGCGTATCTTGCGCCGGGAACGCATCACCCCCAGCCTCTCCGTAACGCCAGACGCGCGCACATCCAGCGAGACGCAGACCAGTCGCTAAAGATCGTGCGTCAGCAAAGCACGGATAAACCAGCCAGACTGGCTGTAAGTCGCTTCCCTACAATCCACCCCACGTATGTCTGTTCTGATTGTTTACCTTCCCGCAACACCGCCAGGCTTGGCGACCGAATATCGGTACGCGCAAAGCCGTGACGGCCAAACGCTGCTGGCCTACGGTGGCGCCACTGCTAGCACCCTGCCGCCCACCGGCGTGGGCCACGATGTGGTGGCCGTGGTGCCAGTGCGTGCCCTCTCGTGGCATCTGATTGAGTTGCCCAAAGGCACTCTGAAAGGCGGTGCGACCCGGCTGCGTACGGTGCTCGAAGGTCTGTTGGAAGAACGGTTGCTGGACGAGGCGCAAAACCTGCATTTCGCGCTCGCACCCCAAGCTGCAGCAGGTAAGCCTGTATGGGTGGCCGTGTGCGACAAAGCATGGCTCAAAGCATGCCTAGGCCCGTTGGAAGCAGCAGGTCGCCCAGTTTCGCGCATCGTGCCGGAATTTACGCCAGTGATACAAGATGGCATCACTACGCCAGACACTCCCATTAGTCCACCCTTGTATGCGATAGGGGAACCTAGCGAAGCTTGGCTGGTGCAGGCACAGACCAATGGGGTGACCGTACTGCCACTGCTGCCCGTTGTGGCTGCACGGTTCATGGCCAAACCCGACGCGCCAGCCACAGTGCTGGCAGAACCGGCAGTGATGGAGCTGGCAAGCCGTCTATTCCCCGACAGAGTGAGCTTGCAGCAAGCCCCTGAGCGCTGGGTACAAACACTGCAATCACCCTGGGATTTGGCGCAGTTTGACTTGGCCAACTCAGGCCGCCAGCGACTCTTTAAACGCCTCAGCGATGTGGCTCTGGAGCTGTTGCACGGCCCGCGCTGGCGAGCTGCGCGCTGGGCGTTACCGGTGCTGATTGCCGCCAATTTGATCGGACTAAACACCTGGGCTTGGAAAGAAAACTCGGCCCTCACGCAGCGCCGTGCCGAGGTTAAAGCGGTGCTGACGCAATCCTTCCCGCAAGTGAAAGTAGTGGTGGATGCCCCTATTCAAATGGCCCGTGAAGTGGCGCTGCTGCGGCAAAACGCCGGAACCACAGCCCGCCAGGATCTGGAAAACCTGCTGACTGCTGTAGGCAGTGGTCTCACGCCCGCTGAAAGCTTCCCATTGACACGCCTGGATTACGCCGAAGGCGAGCTACGACTGGCCGGCGCAGGGGTCACGGACAGCAAACTGCAAGACTTGAAAATCCGGCTGGAACCTCAGGGCTACGCGCTGCGAATGGACGGCGACAGCTTAGTTCTCAATATAGCGCTCACTACACCGAGCATGCCGACCACAAGGGCGAACCCATGAACGCAGCCCTCTCGACCAAAGTGGCACAAAGCAGCCTGCTCAGCCAATTTCGGCTGCGCTGGGCCACCTTAGCGTCCCGTGAGCGCTTGGGCCTTAGCATGGCGACATGGGTGCTTGGAATAGGATTGCTGTGGTGGGTAGCGCTCAGCCCCGCATTGGACACCCTGCATGCCGCCAGCACCCAGCGCATCGCACTCGACAGCCAATTGCAACAAATGCAAGGCTTACAAAACGAAGCCCAAGCGCTGAGGTTGCAACCCAAATTAACCAGCACCGAGGCGCTCAAAGCCCTTGAAGCTGCGGCTAAACAGCGATTTGGCAGTGCGGCTCAGGTGACTGCCGTTGGCGATCGCGTTACCGTGACGCTGAAAGGGGCCTCCCCTGATGCGCTAGCGCAATGGTTGGCGCAGGCCCGGGCCAACGCCCATGCACTGCCCGTTGAGGCCAAGCTGACACGCAGTGTGGCAGTCGCATCGGCAAATCTGCCTGTCAATACCCTCGCACCTACAAGCGCAGGCTGGGATGGCATTTTGGTACTGCGGCTGCCATGACACGACCTTCCTTCTCGCCTTCCTCGCGCTCAGCGGCACATCTGTCTGCGCAATCTCAGCGCCTTGGAATGCGTACCAGCACGCTCTGGGGATCGGCGTTGGCGGGTGCCGTTCTGGGCATCGCTTTTGCCGTGTCCTGGTTTGCACCTGCTGCGTGGCTTGCCAGCGCTTTACTGTCATTGACCGATGGCCGTGTCGTGCTGGCAGGACCACAGGGCACGGTATGGCGAGGCTCAGCACAGCTGGTTTTCAGCGGCGGTGCAGGTAGCCGCGATGCCGTAGCGCTGCCTGGGCGTGTGTCGTGGCAGCTTTCGCCTCACTGGAACGGCGTGAGTGCCTTGGTAGGTACTTCCTGCTGCACGCCACAAGGGCTGACACTCAAGGTGTTGCCGCGCTGGGCGGGCGCCAGCGTGCTGTTGTCAGACGGACAGTCTCACTGGCCCGCTTCACTGTTATCTGGCCTGGGCACTCCTTGGAACACATTACAGCCGGATGGCGATTTGCAACTGTCTACCCAAGGTTTCGCAGTGGAAATAGCAGAAGGCCGTGTGGCGCTGGCAGGCAACGCCCGCATCGAGGCCCAGCAGATATCCTCTCGCCTCTCCACTCTGCGGCCTATGGGCAGCTACCGTTTTAGCCTGACTGGAGGGGCAGTCACCGAGCTGCATCTAGAGACGCTAGACGGCAGCTTGCGCTTAACGGGTGACGGGCAATGGGGCGGCGGGCGTTTGCATTTTTCGGGTTTTGCCACCGCAGCGCCTGACCACGAAGCCGCATTGGCGAATTTATTGAACATCATCGGCAGGCGCGATGGCGCACGCTCCATCATCACTGTGGGTTAGGTCTATGACGCGCTCTTCTTCTCAAACCGCTACGCTATTCATAGCATTAAGCGCAATATTCTCTTGTACTACAAGTCTTTTCAATGCACAGGCACAGCCTACCAGCCCTGCAATCATGCCGATGGCGCCACCACTCGGTATACCCACAGCACAAGGTAACTCGGCACCGCCACCAGCACCAGTCAACATAGGACTGACCAGCAACACCGCACGCGCAAGCGGCAGCGATTCTGCCGCGCCACTGGCCAGCTTTAAGCCCGGTGAGGCCGTCACACTGAATTTTGTAAACGCTGAAATTGAGGCAGTTGCCCGTGCTGTGGGCGTGATGACAGGGCGAAACATGGTGATTGACCCGCGCGTCAAAGGCACTATCAATATGAACACCGAGCGGCCCGTGACACCACAGGTCGCCTACAACCAGTTTTTAGCCATCATCCGACTGCAAGGCTTTACCGTGGTGGAAGCGTCCGGGCTGTACAAAGTGGTGCCTGAAGCCGATGCCAAGCTGCAAGGCGGGCCGGTATCGGTCGGTGCCGTCAAAGGCACCGGCAGCCAAATGCAAACGCAAATTTTTCAACTCAACTTTGAGAGCGCCAACAATCTAGTTCCGATTTTGCGGCCCCTCATCAGCCCCAACAACACCATCAACGTTAACCCTGGCAATAACTCGTTGGTCATCACCGATTACGCCGAAAATCTGCAGCGTATCGCCCGCATCGTGGCTACATTGGACGTTTCGAACGCATCGGATGTGGAAATCATTCCACTTAAACACGCTATTGCGTCCGATATGGTCGCATTGGTGGGCAAGCTGATCGACTCTGGCGCCGCTCCCGGTGTTGCTGGGGCCGGCCAAACCGATACCGCCTACCGCACCACAATGGTGGCCGAGCCGCGTAGCAACAGCCTGATCTTGCGCGCGGCCAACCCCGCGCGCGTGGCACTGATCAAGTCGCTCGTAGCCAAGCTCGACCAACCGAACAACCTGAACAACAATGGCGCAGCGGGCAACATCTACGTCGTCCACCTGAAAAACGCTGACGCTACCAAGCTGGCCGTGACGCTGCGCGCCGCACTCACCAGCTCAGGAACACCAGCGATCAGCACTGGCGGCTTAGGCACCACCCCCAGCGCACCCGCCACTAGTGGTTTTGGTGGCACTACGGGCACCAGCGGCGCCACCAGCAGTACCAGCGCTTCGTTCTCGTCGGCCAGTGGCAGCCAGCCGTCCACTGGCGGACAGATCCAGGCCGACCCGGCCACGAACACCCTCATCATCACCGCCTCTGAGCCGCAATACCGACAGTTACGTGCCGTCATCGACAAGCTGGACACTCGACGTGCCCAGGTGTTTGTGGAAAGCCTAATTGCCGAAATCAGTGAGCAAAAAGCCGCTGACTTTGGCATCCAGTGGCAGGGTGCGTTGGGTCAGGCAGGGGGCAGCAACATCGGTATTTTGGGCACCAACTTCACAGCAGGGGTGGCTGGAGCCAATATTTTGTCACTGGCGGCTGGGGCGGGCAAAGTGCTACCTTCGGGCGGCGGTAACTTTGGCATTGCGCACAAAACCAATGGCATTTATGTGCTCGGATTTTTAGCGAATATCCTGGAAACTTCGGGCGCGGGCAATGTGCTTTCTACCCCTAACATCCTGACGCTGGACAACGAAGAAGCCAAAATATCTGTGGGTGAAAATCGTCCTTTCTTGACTGGCCAGTTCACCAACACGGGCACCTCTGGCAGCACCGTGAATCCGTTCCAAACGATTGAGCGCAAAGACGTTGGCCTGACCTTGCGCATCAAGCCGCAAATCAGCGAAAACGGAACGATCAAGCTGCAGGTGTTCCAAGAAGTGTCCAGTGTGCAAGCGTCCACTATCAACAACGCCCAAGGCCCAACTACCAACAAGCGGGTAATCGAATCCACCGTGATCGTGGACGATGGCGCAGTCGTGGTGCTGGGTGGTTTGTTGCAAGACGAATTCTCGGGTAACAAAGAAAGAGTACCCGGTGCAGCAGATATTCCATTCTTTGGTAACCTGTTCAAAAGCGAAAGCCGCTCGCGTACCAAGACCAATCTTATGGTGTTTTTGCGCCCTGTAGTCGTGCGTGATGCCGACAGTACCGATGCCCTGACTATTGACCGCTACGAGCAGATGCGAACAGCTCAACAGGCGATACAACCTGAGCCCAGCAAGACGGTGCGTATTAACGGTGCCGCCGTCCTGCCGCCCTACATTGCACCCAATCTGCCAGCTGTAGAACCGGGCTCAAAATAACCATGCGCTACCCCCTGCCCTACGCCTTTGCGCGCGTTCAGCAGCTGCTGCTGGAAGACCAATCCGGCGAACTCACGCTGTGGTTGCACCCTGCCACCAACCCCAGCGGCCTGAGCGAAGTCACGCGTAAGTACCCGGTGCAGCATATCCAAACCGAAAATCACAGTGCGCTGATGAACCGCATCTCTGCGGCTTACGCAAATGGGGAATCCAACGCTGCGGCAGTGGTGAGCGAGGTCGAAAGCGATGCCGACCTGTCACGCATGATGCAAGATCTGCCTGCCATCGAAGATTTGCTGGAAACCAGCGACGACGCCCCCATCATCCGCATGTTGAATGCACTCTTAACCCAAGCCGCCCGCGACGGCGCAAGCGACATCCATATCGAACCCTATGAGCGCCATTCGTCCGTGCGCTTTCGCGTCGATGGTCGCTTGCGTGAAGTAGTACAGCCCAACCGCGCACTGCACGCTGCGCTAATCTCACGCCTGAAAATTATGGCGGATTTGGATATTTCAGAAAAACGCCTGCCCCAAGATGGACGTATCAGCCTGCGCATCGGCACCCGTGCTGTAGATGTGCGCGTTAGCACCCTGCCCAGTGCCCACGGTGAACGCGCCGTGCTGCGTTTACTCGACAAAAGCGGCGGTACGCTTAATTTGGCTTCGGTGGGGATGCAGGGGGATGCCCTCAGCCGCTTGCAAACACTGATCTCGCAGCCGCACGGCATCATTTTGGTGACCGGCCCAACGGGCTCGGGCAAAACCACCACGCTCTACGCCGCCTTGAGTGAACTCGACGCCAGCGCGAGCAATATCATGACGGTGGAAGATCCCATCGAATACGAGCTGCCCGGTGTGGGTCAAACCCAGGTGAATGCCAAGATTGACTTGACCTTCGCCAAAGCACTTCGTGCCATTCTGCGGCAAGATCCAGATGTCATCATGATTGGGGAAATCCGCGACTTTGAGACCGCGCAAATCGCCATTCAAGCCTCACTCACGGGTCACTTGGTACTGGCCACGCTGCACACCAACGACGCCACCAGCGCCATCACCCGGCTGGGTGACATGGGCATCGAGCCGTTTTTGCTCAGCTCATCGCTATTGGGCGTGCTAGCCCAACGGCTGGTGCGCAAACGCTGTCAGACCTGTAAAGGCACCGGCAAACTGGGCGAGCGCCGCTTGATAGAACGCCGCCCGGTGGACGTGGAACTGCCCATGGACGAGTCCCCAGACACAGCCGAACCCCACAGCCCCACGGACAGCCTGTGGGAGATCGACTCCATGTTCCCCGGCAGCGTGCCCAAGCGCCTGCTGTCGACCTGCACCAATTGCGGCGGCACCTGCTATCAGGGCCGTACGGGAGTGTTTGAGTTGCTGGTCACTGACGACGCCATCCGCGCCCAAATCCACAGCCGAGCCTCGGAAGCAGACATCCGCACCGCTGCACTAGCGGCCGGCATGACGCTGATGCGCGAAGACGGCGAGCGCTTGGTGGCCGAGGGCATCACCACCCGCGAAGAGCTGCTGCGCGTCACCCGGGACTGAGCGACGAGTAAGCCACGACTCCAACTAAAGACCGTAAGACCGCTATGCCCGCCTACAGCTATGAAGCCCTCGACACCGAAGGGAAGACCAGAAAAAGCACAATCGAGGCCGATACTGCCCGTGCCGCCCGCAGCGCACTGCGGTTGCAAAACCTGGTGCCCTTGAACGTCACCGCTATCAGTGCCAGCGACGCTGCCAACCGCTCAGGTATCGTTGGTGGACCTGATGGCAGCTGGTTGGGCCGTTTGATGGCTCCTCGCGTGTTCAGCAAAACTGGCTTGGCAGTATGGACACGCCAAGTCGCCGGTTTGGTAGCCGCCGGTTTGCCACTGGAACGCGCACTGACCGCCTTGAGCGATGAAGCCGAAGATGAAAAACAGCGCAACCTTGTCGCAGCCCTGCGTGCCGAGGTAAACGGCGGTGCGCCCTTCGCCAAAGCCTTGTCCCAGCACCCCGCCGAATTCACCGACATTTACTGCGCCGTGATTGGCGCGGGTGAGCAAAGCGGCAGCCTGGGGCTGGTGCTGGAGCGCTTGGCCGACGATTTGGAGGAGCAGCAAGCGTTGAAAGCCAAACTGATTGGCGCGGCGCTCTACCCCGCTATCGTTACCCTGGTAGCCATAGCCATTGTTATCTTTTTGGTCAGCTACGTGGTGCCCCAAGTCGCTAGCGTGTTCGCAGGCAGCAAACGGGCTTTGCCCTTCCTGACACAACTGATGCTGAACGTCAGCAGCCTGGTTCGCAACTGGGGATGGTTAATGCTACTCACTGTTATTTTGATAGCTGTAGCAACACGCTATGCGCTTGCTGTAGAGACATTTCGCCAAAAATTCGATGCCGCATGGCTGAACTTGCCGTTGATCGGCAAACTTGCCCGAGGCTACAACGCCGCTCGCTTCGCAAGCACGCTCGCCATGCTCGCCTCTGCCGGTGTACCCATTTTGAAAGCCCTGCAAGCTGCCGCTGAAACCCTGAACAACCGCGCCATGCGCGAAGACGCGCTGAACGCGCTGGTACTGGTGCGTGAAGGCGCACCACTGGCCTCTGCCCTGGCACAAAAGAAACGCTTCCCCGGCTTGCTAAGCATGTTCGCAAGGTTAGGCGAACAAACTGGCCAACTGCCCGTGATGTTGCAGCGCGCCGCCAACCAGCTGAGCACCGAAGTTCAACGCCGTGCCATGCAACTCGCCACCATCTTGGAGCCACTGCTGATTGTGGCAATGGGGATGGTGGTAATGCTGATTGTGCTGGCTGTGCTGATGCCGATTATTCAGCTTAATCAATGGGTGAAATAATGACCCCACGCTTGTCGCTTCGCGTACTGCGCGGCGGCAATTAAAGGATCAAAGGATTGCTATGGGCATCACACTCAGCAACCAACTCGTCGTCGCCATTTCGTCCCGCGCGCTGTTTGATCTCGAAGAAGAAAACAAGGTCTTCGAGCAAAACGACGACACGGCGTATATGAAGCTCCAGCTGGCGCGTCTGGATGAGCCCGCTAAGCCTGGCGTAGCCTTCCCACTCGTCAAAAAGCTGCTGGCCTTCAATGACGAGGAGCACCAGCGCGTTGAAGTGGTCATCCTTTCGCGCAACGACCCGGTATCGGGCCTGCGGGTTTTCAAGTCTGTCGAAAAACATGATCTGAACGTTGCCCGTGGCGTGTTCACCCGGGGCCGTGAGCCTTTTCGCTATTTAACGCCACTGCGTGCCAACCTCTTCCTGTCTGCCAAGCCCGAGGATGTGCGCGAAGCCTTGAAACTCGGCTTCCCCGCAGCCACTGTCGCCACCCACTCGGCACGTGCCCAAAACCACTTCCCCAACGAATTGCGCATCGCCTTTGATGGTGACGCAGTGCTGTTCTCAGACGAAGCTGAGCGCGTCTATCAAGCCGATGGCCTGCCCGCTTTCCAAAAGCACGAAAAAGACCACGCTACCAACCCTTTACCCGACGGCCCCTTTAAACCATTGCTGATGGCGCTACAAAGACTGCAGCAAGAAGGCACGCCCCGTATGCGCGTGCGCACCGCCCTTGTCACCGCCCGCAGCGCCCCCGCCCATGAGCGCGCCATCCGTACGCTGATGAGTTGGAACATCAGCGTGGACGAAGCCATGTTCCTCGGTGGTTTGGCCAAAGGCGAGTTTTTGCGTGAGTTTGAGCCTGATTTCTTCTTTGATGACCAAACTGGGCACATTGAATCCGCTGCACAACATGTGCCAGCAGGGCATGTGGCGAGTGGGGTATCGAATGTGGGATAACGTCTATATTGTCTGTATTTAATGGCCAAACCCGATTTCAACTTTTCCCCAGGCGACACCTCCAGAATCATCGAAATGGCTTGGGAAGACCGCACGCCGTTTGAAGCGATTGAAATCACCTACGGCTTGAACGAGTCAGCGGTGATTGATTTGATGCGCAAGCAACTTAAAGCCAGCTCCTACCGGATGTGGCGCAAACGGGTAGTGAACCGAACTACCAAGCACGCGGCGCTACGGGTTCCCGGCATCAGCCGAGCCTATTGCCCCACCCAGTACAAGTCTTGACCATTCATGCCGGGCTGGACACACTCCACTGCTTCGTCACATTGCCCGCTGCATTCACGCTTTCCATCGCTACACCAAAGCCCCACAGCCGAGCCGTGTGTTTGAGCACCTCGAGCGTGCTGTCGCTTAAGGGGCGATCCTGGTACTGGGTATGGCGCAATGTCAAAGTTCGATCCCCGCGCAGATTCACGTTCCACACCTGAATGTTTGGCTCGCGAGTGCCCAGGTCATATTGCAATGAAATGGCTTGACGCAAGCGCTGGTAGCCTGCTTCATCGTGGATAGCGGAGACTTCCAGTTCAATTTTCTTTTCATCGTCATTTATCGCAAACAAGCGGAAATCGCGGATCAATTTGGGGCTGAGGAACTGGCCAATGAAGCTTTCATCCTTGAAGTTACGCATTGCATGGTTCAGCGCGGGGAGCCAAGGCGTCCCCGCGATGTTGGGAAACCAGGCGCGGTCTTCGTCGGTGGGGTTGTCGCAGATACGTTTGATGTCGGTATACATCGCAAACCCCAGCGCATAAGGGTTGATGCCGCTGTAGGCGCGGTGATCCACTGGGGGTTGGTAGACCACGTTGGTGTGCGAGGTCAGCCATTCCAACATCATGCCGTCGGTCAAGTGGCCGTCGTCATAAAGGGTATTGAGCAGCTTGTGGTGCCAAAAGGTAGCCCAGCCTTCGTTCATCACCTGGGTTTGGCGTTGGGGGTAGAAATACTGCGCGACTTTGCGCACGATGCGCACCACTTCGCGCTGCCAGGGTTCAAGCAGAGGAGCATTTTTTTCAATGAAGTACAGCAAATTTTCTTGCGGCTCAGGGGGAAAGCGCGCTGTGGTGTGAACGTTCTCCGTCTTTTCTTCTTTGACGGGGACGGTACGCCACAGGTCGTTAACCTGTGCTTGTGCATAGGCAGCGCGGGACTTTCGGTCAGCCAGCTCTTGGGCCAAACTGCGCTTGCTGGGACGGCGGTAGCGATCTACGCCGTAATTGGCCAGCGCGTGACAAGAGTCCAGGAACGATTCCACAACGTCCAACCCATAGCGCTCCTCGCAATCGGCAATGTAGGTGCGGGCGTAAACCAGATAGTCGATGATGGAAGATGCATCCGTCCACATGCGAAACAGGTAGTTGCCTTTAAAGAAGCTGTTATGCCCGTAAGCGGCGTGCGCGATGACGAGCGCCTGCATGGCGGTGGTGTTTTCCTCCATTAAATAGCTGATGCAGGGGTTGGAATTGATGACGATTTCATACGCCAAACCCATGTGGCCGCGACGGTACTTTTTTTCGGTGGAGATGAACTCCTTGCCGTAGCTCCAGTGCCGGTAGTTGATCGGCATACCGACCGAGGCGTAAGCATCCATCATTTGCTCAGCAGTGATGACTTCGAGCTGATTAGGGTAAGTGTCCAGGCCAAAGCGCTCGGCGGTTTGGCGAATCACCTCGTGGTAGCGGTCGATCAACTCGAATGTCCAGTCGCTGGGATCGGGCAAAGGCTCAGGGGCACGGGGCGGGGCGGGGAGCGGGGCTTGCAGTACACCCAGCGGCCGGCGGTCGCCGGTGGGGGGCATATGGTTCAGGTCTTCACTTTTACGCCGCTCTAGAACCGGAGAGGTCGCTGCACTGATGGTGTTCATAAACTCACCCCTTCCTTTTTAAAGAGGTCGCGGAACACAGGGTAGATTTGCGACGACTCGGTAGCTTTTCGCATGGCGAAATTGGCATATTCGCCTTCCAACTGCTGGTATTCCTGCCACAGGTTTTGTTCTTCGTCAGCCACTTGTACGTAGGCAAAGTAGCGGCAGAGAGGTAAGATTTTTTCGGCGAGCAAGTTGCGGCAACGTGTACTGTCATTGGTGTAGTTGTCCCCATCGCTGGCCTGTGCGCCGTAGATGTTCCATTCGCCGCTGGGGTAGCGAGCGACCATAATTTGCTGCATCAACACCAGTGCGCTGCTGACCACGGTGCCGCCGCTTTCTTTGGCATGAAAAAAGCTGTCTTCGTCCACTTCTTGGGCTTGGGTGTGATGGCGGATGAAGACGATGTCAATCTTGTCGTAATGCCGGGTCAAGAACATGTACAGCAGTATGAAAAATCGCTTCGAGAGGTCTTTGCGAGCTTCGTCCATCGAACCAGACACGTCCATCAGACAAAACATCACCGCTTTGCTCGTGGGCACCGGCACTTTGACGCGGCTGCGAAAACACAGGTCGATGGGGTCAAGAAAAGGAATTTTTTTTAAGCGCTTTTCCAGCAGCGCAATCTCGCGCTCCAAAGCCTCAATATCGGCCACACGACCTTCTGGAAAGCGTTTGAACTCAGCTAGCAGCGCCTGTTTTTCCTCAAGTTCGCGGCGGGGGGCGTTACCTAGAGCAATACGGCGGCCCAAAGCGCCGCGCATCGAACGCACAACGTGCAGGTTGTTGGGTGTACCGTCATGGCTGTAGCCTGCGCGGTGGCTTTTCCATTCAGGGTTATCGCCGATCTGGGTTCGCAGCAAGTGAGGTAAAGCAAGGTCTTCAAAGAAGATTTGCATAAACTCTTCTTTGCTAAGCGTGAAGGTGAAGTCGTCTTCACCTTCACCAGAGTCACTGGCTTGGCTGCCACCACCGCCTGCACCACCTTTGGGCCGGGCAATATGGTCGCCACGCAGATAGTCCTGGTTACCAGGGTGCACAGTTTCACGCGCACCACCCTGGCCATGGTGAAAAGTCGGCTCGCTGATGTCACGCTTGGGAATGGTGATGTTCTCGGCTTGCTCCATGTTACGGATGTCACGGCCTGAGACAGCACGGCGCACAGCGTCGCTGATTTGAGATTTATAGCGGCGTAAAAAGCGCTCTCGGTTGCCCACTGACTTGTTTTTACCCGCCAGCCTTCGGTCAATGATTTGCAGTGACATGGCGTTCCTCTTGTATTTTTAGGGGGCAGCCCCGCATGAGGTCTTTAGAGATCCTTAGAACTCTTAGGAGCTCTAAAGAACCCTTATGAACTCTTCCGCACACGCAAATACCACTCGCACAGCAGGCGAACCTGCTTGGCCGTATAGCCCTTGTCCACCATGCGGGTTACAAAGTCTTCGTGCTTACGGGCTTCATCAGCGCTAGCTTTAGCGTTGAAACTGATGACAGGCAGAAGCTCCTCGGTGTTGGAGAACATCTTCTTTTCAATCACCAAACGCAGCTTTTCATAGCTTGTCCAGCCAGGATTTTTGCCCTGATTGTTGGCCCGTGCGCGCAGGACAAAATTGACGATTTCGTTACGGAAATCTTTGGGGTTGGCGATACCTGCTGGCTTTTCTATTTTTTCAAGCTCGGCATTCAGTGCCACCCGGTCAAACACCTCGCCAGTGTCGGTGTCGCGGTACTCGTTGTCTTGAATCCAGTAGTCGGCATAGGTGACATAGCGGTCAAAAATGTTTTGGCCGTATTCGCTGTAGCTCTCTAGGTACGCGGTCTGAATTTCCTTGCCAATGAACTCGGCGTAGCGTGGCGCAAGGTACTCTTTAATAAAGCCGGTGTACTTGGTCTCCAGCTCGCTGGAGAATTGTTCACGCTCAATTTGTTGCTCCAGCACGTACATCAGGTGCACAGGATTAGCGGCGACTTCGGCACTGTCAAAGTTGAAAACTTTAGAGAGAATTTTGAAAGCAAAACGCGTCGATATCCCACTCATGCCTTCGTCCACGCCAGCGTAGTCACGGTACTCTTGGAAGCTCTTTGCGCGCGGATCAGTATCTTTTAGGCTTTCGCCGTCGTACACCTGCATTTTGCTCAACAGGCTGGAGTTTTCAGGCTCTTTCAGACGCGTCAAAATCGAAAACTGAGCCATCATCTTGAAAGTACCGGGTGCGCACTTGGCAGCACCAAGAGATGATTCACGAATCAGTTTTTCGTAGATTTTGGTTTCTTCACTTACGCGCAGGCAATAGGGCACCTTAACGATGTAAATGCGGTCTAAGAAAGCCTCATTATTTTTATTATTGCGGAAGGTTTTCCACTCGCTCTCGTTGCTGTGGGCCAGCACAATACCATCAAAAGGTATAGCGCCAAATCCTTCTGTACCCTTGTAATTACCCTCTTGCGTAGCAGTAAGCAAGGGGTGCAGAACCTTGATGGGGGCCTTGAACATTTCCACAAACTCCAGCAGCCCCTGGTTGGCTAAACACAGGCCACCCGAGTAGCTATAGGCATCGGTATCGTCTTGTGAAAAATTTTCCAACTTACGGATGTCAACCTTGCCCACCAACGAGCTTATGTCCTGGTTGTTTTCATCACCTGGCTCGGTCTTGGAGATACCGATTTGTTTGAGTGTATTGGGGTAGCGCTTGACGATTTTGAACTGGCGAATGTCGCCACCAAACTCGTCCAGACGCTTCACCGCCCATGGCGACAAAATGCGTTGCAGGTAGCGGCGGGAGATGCCGTAGTTCTCTTGCAAAATCGGACCATCTTCGACCGCATCAAACAACCCCAGCGGTGTTTCGTTAACGGGTGAGCCTTTGATGGCGTAGAACGGCACTTGCTGCATCAAGTGCTTCAGGCGCTCAGCGATGGAGCTTTTACCCCCACCGACGGGGCCAAGCAAATACAAGATTTGCTTGCGCTCTTCTAGGCCTTGCGCGGCATGCCGGAAGTAGCTAACCACCTGCTCAATGGCATCTTCCATCCCGTAGAACTCGGAAAAAGCAGGATAGCGTTTGATGATCTTGTTAGCAAACAGTCGCGAAAGGCGTGGGTCGTTGCGCGTGTCGAGCAGCTCGGGCTCGCCAATAGCGCTCAACATGCGCTCAGCGGCGGTGGCGTAGGCCAACGGATTGCGTTTGCACTCCGCCAAGTACTCGTCGATGGAGAGTTCTTCTTCGCGGCTACGGGCGTACCGAGCGACGAAATTGCCGATTGCATCCATAGGGCCTCCTGTTGCAGTTAAGGGCCACCAGGAGCCTGGCGACACCGTGTTACGTTAGGGTCAGAAAACAGCTTGCAAGTTCACTCAATCACTTTGGAGGTAGAGCGCACCATTTATCGTCTCGTCCAGCTTGATATCACTTTAACGGCTGTACTGGGTTGTCAGCGTACACGGGCACAAGGCTGGCTGTGTAAAAACCTGTAAAGCCAATGCGCTCAATTCAACCACGTTCTACGCTACCGCGTTGTCTCTGTAGGCTTAATCTCCAATTTAAGAAACAAAAAACGGAATCCCCATGAACAAAACTCTTGCCACTTTGACACTCGCTCTCCTCAGTGTCAGCACGCTCAATGCCTTTGCACAAACCACGGCAACAACCTCAGCAAGCCCTGTGCCAAGAGCAACTAGCGCAGCACCCAATGCAGACACCAGCACAACGGCTATGCACCGCGCTGCAGGTAAATTCAAAAAACTGGACACCAACGGAGATGGTCTTATCAGCCGTGAAGAAGTCGCCTCTCGTCCTGGCTTGCCCAAAAATTTCGATACCATCGATACGAATAAAGACGGCAAACTCAGCATCGAAGAATTAAAGGCCTACAGTCAGATGCGTAAGAGCCAGCGTATGCGCCAGCCTACCGGCGAGAACAGTGCACCCAAGCCTTAAGCCCCAACACCACTCCGGTTCACGGGATAAAGCACTGCGGTAGCGTGCACAATTCCCGTATGACCTTCATCACCCGCCTTGCCACCAGCGCTCGCACGCTCAAGATTCAAACAGCCAAAATCTGGACTTTATCGCTGCCGTACTTTCAGTCAAACGAAAAATGGAAGGCACGCGGTCTGCTCGCAGCCATCGTGGCGCTGAACCTGGGCACGGTCTATATGCTCGTATTGCTGAATGATTGGAACCGCACGTTTTACGATGCGTTACAAAATAAAGATCAGCCTGTTTTTTGGCGTCAGCTCGGGGTATTTAGCTGGATAGCAGCTGGCATCATTGCCGTTTCGGTCTACAAGTTTTACCTTACACAGCTGCTAGAAATGCGCTGGCGGCGCTGGATGACCACTGAATACCTGCACCGCTGGCTATCGGGCCACGCGTTTTACCAGCTGGAATTGGCGCAGTTTGTCCAGTCAGGCCCAAATATCAGCGGCGCCGATAACAGCCTCCAAAAACCGGCGGACAATCCTGATCAGCGGATTCAAGAGGACGTCAACCAGTTCACCAGCTACACCTTGTCCCTCACTATGGGTTTATTGAACGCGGTGGTGACGTTGGTGTCATTTATTGGCATTTTGTGGACACTTTCTGGCAGTTTTGGTTTCTCGTTTGACGGCCAGAATTACACGGTTCCAGGCTTTATGGTCTGGATGGCGCTGTTGTATTGCGTTCTTGGGAGTGTGGTGGCTCACTTCATTGGCCGTCCACTGGTTGCATTGAACTTCCAGCAACAGCGCTTAGAAGCCGACTTTCGACACCACATGGTCCGCGTACGGGAATACAGCGAATCCATTGCCTTGGACAAAGGTGGTCCGGTAGAGCAAACCTTGCTTGAAGCCCGCTTTAGCAGCGTGCTGACCAACTACTGGCAGCTGCTGCGCACGCAAAAAAACTTACTTTGGTTCACCACCAGCTTTGGGCAAGTGGCCATTGTGTTTCCTATGGTGGTGGCTGCGCCGCGCTTTTTTAGCGGCGCCATCCAGTTGGGCGATCTGATGCAGGTGGCTTCTGCATTCGGCCGGGTGCAAGACTCGCTGTCGTGGTTTGTGGACAACTACGACCGATTAGCTACATGGAGTGCCACCGCAGACCGGTTAACTAGCTTTGAGACAAGCTTAGCCACGTTGCAAGCACCTTCAATGGCGGACGCCATGTCTCAATCCATTGACGAAGGCGAAGGCCTAAGTGCCCAAAAACTAGACTTGCAACTGGCAAACGGCAACACGCTGTTCACCGTCGCCAATTTAGCACTGCACCCCGGGGATCATGTCCTGTTGTCAGGCCCTTCAGGCAGTGGAAAATCGACCCTGTTTCGCACCTTGGCGGGTATTTGGCCCTGGGCTAGCGGGGCTATCAACCGCCCGGCGGACTTTGCCGAAAAAGCGATGTTCTTGCCCCAACGCCCCTACCTTCCACAAGGATGCCTGCGCGACGCGCTTGCCTACCCCGAACCTGCCATCCACTACAGCGATGACGTCTTACAGCAAGCCTTGCGCGACGCACTGCTGCCCGAATTGGTCGGTAGATTGGACGAAGAAGCTGCTTGGAATATGCGTTTATCCGGCGGTGAACAGCAGCGCTTGGCTATTGCACGGGTACTGCTGAAGAAGCCACACTGGCTGTTTGCCGATGAGGCGACCAGCGCGTTGGACGAGGCCGCCGAGGCTATTTTGTATAAGCACTTGTTAGCTACTGTTGCGCAAAGCAACGGTGCTATTGTGTCAATTGCGCACCGCGCGTCCGTGAAGGCGTTTCACGAACGCAGCTGGACGGTGGGGCCAAAAGAGGGAGCAGACCTGCGCCGTCAGTTAGTAGAAGATTGACCGTGAGCGCTGGGATTGACCGCATTTGCAGTGTAGGCCGCAGCAGCCTCAGCACCTTGCTTGGAAGTCACAGAGCTTCGGGACTTTCCAGGCGGCGACGAAGCATCTACAACCGAGCCACTGGCAGCCCAAACCGACTGGACTAAATCAAGCAGCATTTTAGAAAGTGGTTCTTTGGGTGGCTCAGGAATCGCTTTTTCGGCGGCCAAATGCCAGGCAGCTTCTGCCGCTTGGTCTGCCGCAATGGAAGCCACCGTTACCTTTGCGGGCTGAGCCAAGGCGGAGGCTGACGTCCCGTCGACCGCTTTAATCTCTTGTTTAGTGTCTGAACTTGTCGCTGTTTTAGCCCCAGGAATACCTTTACCCTGCGTCGTTTTTTCCGATTTTTGAGGGAAAGCGTCCAGGGTTGATGTACTTAAGACGGAGCGGCCAGTGCCCGATTGAGGCGATTGCGGCAGTGCAGGGTCCGCATCCGCCGCACTGCTGGGTTTATCGCTTTGCAATACAGGGCGCGCCTGCGCCAAACTGCCGCGCTGTACGGCTAAAACAGGCAACTCCCTTCCGCTAGAGAGTGCGGGGGCTGCAGATGACCCCGCCGTTTCAGGCGTCACCGTTTGCAGCCGGCTAACGGCAACCACACGGGCATCTGAACCACTTGGGCGCCAGTTGCCAGATCTTTCAACAGGGGCGAGTTTCATGATAGACCTCGAAAATCGTAAGAGGCCTATGTACGTTTTGTGGCCTCACGTTAGATATAACGACAGGCTAAACAGAAAGTTAAGGTGTTTTTTAGGCCTTTTTCTGACTTAAGTTTTGGCGACTGTTGCCGAAGGCATAACGACAATAATCAGCAGACACCAGATCTATTCGCGCGACGATCCCATTCCCGCTCAAGATACTCCAGATGAGCGTGTGACGTGGCTTGACTCAAAAATCGGTCATGGTCACTGCTCTCAAGCTCGCTGGTGGAACTTGGGGCCTTAAGAAATTCGAAAAAAATAACAAACAATGAAAACATGGGGGGCACTCCGAATTAGGGTTTTTACTAATACGAAGTGTAAAGGGCAATGTCAGTTTGCCGCAAGCAATAGCACTAGAGAGGTGCATCTAAGGCTTGTATACACGTATAAACCGATAGTTTTATACAATTAATACCAGCACCAAACCCAATTGCGCCCCTAAATGGTGCAAAAAAATAGCTTTCTGCAACAATCAGAACCACTGACACACTGGACCCGATTAGCGCGACTACACGGCTCATGCGCACAGTTTGCGTGCGATAAGGTCCTTCATGATCTCCGTAGTGCCGCCGTAAATACGCTGGATACGTGCGTCGGCGTAAAGCCGTGCAATCGGGTATTCAGCCATATAGCCATAGCCCCCAAAAAGCTGAAGGCACTCATCCGTTACCTTACCCTGCTGTTCGGTACACCACCACTTAGCCATGTAAGCGGCTTCGTCATCAAGGGTACCGTCGAGCAGGCGCTGGATACAGTCGTTCACAAAGCTGCGCACGATGTGCGCCAGCGTGGCACATTCAGCCAACTTAAAGCGGGTGTTCTGAAAGTCGAACACAGTCTGACCAAAAGCCTTGCGCTGCTGCGTGTAGTTCACCGTCAGCTCGACTGCGCGCTCAATCACTGCAGCGGCGGGTACACACAACAAGAGGCGCTCAAATGGGAGTTGACTCATCAGCTGGACAAAGCCCTTACCCTCCTTTTCGCCTAACAGGCGATCGGCTGGTACGCGCACACTGTCAAAAAATAGCTCGGCGGTGTCCGAGGCATGCTGACCTAACTTCTCTAAGCGACGACCTACACGAAAGCCCGATAAACCTTCGGTTTCCAGCACCATCAGCGACACGCCACGGCTGCCTTCTTCGCCAGTGCGTACGGCTACCACCAGCAGGTTCGCGGTAAACCCGTTGGTAATAAAGGTCTTGGCACCGTCGATCACATAGTCATCGCCCTCACGCCGGGCCTTGGTACGCATCGCTTTGAGGTCTGAACCGCAGCCCGGCTCAGTGAGTGCAATACCAGCCAGCATCTCACCACTGGCAAGCTTAGGCAACCAGCGCTGCTTTTGCGCCTCGGTGCCATAGTCGAGGATGTAGTGTGCAGCAATCGTGTGTACTGCCGTGTTGGCGGGAACCTCAGCTTTGGCCAGCTCGTCCTGCATGACCAATTGGTAGGCCAGGGTAGCGCCAGCGCCACCGTGAACTTCATCCAGCTCAGGTAACAAAAAACCCATTGCGCCAAATGGACGCCAGACTTCGCGCGGGATGTAACCGCTGCAAGGAAATGGGCGTGCGACCCTCCATGGGGACGGTGGGTGATGCCTATGACAACGCGATGGCGCAAAGCTTCTTTGCAAGCTTGGAATGTGAGTTGATTGCCCGGCGCACCTGGAAGACAAAGACCGAGGCACGTTTGGCGGTCTTCACCTGGATTGAGAGTTGGTACAACCCGCGCAGGCGGCATTCAGGATTGAATTACCAGTCACCCAATAACTTCGAGAGGAAACATCAGGAAAACACAAACAAAACCGAAAACCAGATAATCCATGAGCTTCAATAAAGAAGCTCATACCGTCCGTGGACACGGGTCCAGTCC
>JAYUED010000076.1:0-5318 GCA_043739385.1 Betaproteobacteria bacterium
TGGTGCCATGGTCAAACCGTTTGAGGATGCGGCGTTTGCCATGAAAAAAGGCGATATCAGCGATGTTGTGGAGTCAGATTTTGGCTACCACATCATCAAGCTCACCGACATCAAGGACGCCAAGCAAAAGAGCTTTGAAGAGTTGCGCACGGGCATTGAGTCTGATTTGAAGACACAGCAAGCCAAAGTCAAGTTTGCTGAGACGGCCGAGGCATTTACAAACGGGGTTTATGAGCAGTCGGACAGCCTCAAGCCTGTGGCAGACAAGCTAAAACTGGAGATCAAGACCGCCAGCAACCTGACGCGCCAGCCACTTGCCGCCGCACCTGGCACGACAGGCGCAGTGCTGACCAACCCCAAATTTCTGGCGGCTGTCTTCGGTGCCGATTCGGTCGAGAAAAAGCGCAATACCGAAGCCGTGGAGATAGCACCCAACCAGCTGGCGGCAGCACGCATTACGCAGTACACACCGGCGCGCACGATTGCCTTTGCCGACGTGCGCACCAGCGTGCGGGAAAAGGTTGTTGTCCAGCGTGGCATGGAGCTGGCAAAAAAAGAAGGTATCGACAAACTGGCGGCCTGGAAAGCCAGTCCCGCCACAGCGACAATGCCTGTGGCTGTTGTTGTTTCCCGCGACAAGCCGCAAAGCGCGCCGCAGCAGGTTCTCGAAGCTGCTCTGCGGGCCGATACAACAACCTTGCCAACGTTTGTAGGCATCGACATGGGTGCACAAGGATATGCCATCGTCAAGGTCAATTCGGTGCTGGCGCGCACAGCACCTGCTGACGACGCGGCCAAACAGGAACGTGCGCAGTACGTCCAAGGCTGGAGCGGTGCCGAGAACCTGGCCTACTACAATGTGCTCAAAGAGCGCTTCAAAGCCCAGATCAAGGTGCCGAAACCGGCGCGTGCAAACCTGGATTCAGCCATGTCTGGCGGATAAGTGGTCACCAGCCGTTATAATCAAAGTCGTGTGGTGGCTGTAGCTCAGTTGGTAGAGTCCAGGATTGTGATTCCTGTTGTCGTGGGTTCGAGCCCCATCAGCCACCCCAAGTACAGTAAAAAAAGCCTGCTATTTAAAACGTAGCTGGCTTTTTGCTTTGGGGTGCCATGTAGCCACCATGTAGCCAGCGGTACATGGTTTTGTACCATGTAGTCGGCATGTAGCCACTAGCAGCAAGCGAAAGAAAACCCGCACTCGGTGGGGGGCTTGCCGTGCGGCTCAGTAGCTTCGCTGTAGTAGATTGCGTGCGGCTCGCCCCGATTTATCTGTAAACGTTCTCCAACCGGTCAGACAAGCCCTGGCTCCCCCAGCTGTGCATAGCAGGATGAGGAACAAGCTACCATCGCGCATTTCCTCATCCGATTGGGGCAGTCATCGTCGGTCAATTCTGGTACGCCGTGAGAACGCCATCCGTGAAATACAAGTATCCACTGCCTTCGTAGACCCACTGCTCGCTCACCGTTTTGCCCGTGGTTGTTCGGTTGACCTTGGTTGGACGCCCCCAGCTACTGTCCAACGCATCCTGTTGGGACATCCCGATGCTCACCCCTTCACTCTTTTTTTGCGCCTTAGCCTGACGCTCTGCCTTTTCATTGGCGAGCTTGGTTTTCTTGGTGGCGGCGACGGTGGCGGACTGGTATAGCGCTATGTCGTTCGGCGCTTTCAGGTACTTGTAGCACTCGTGCAAAACGCCAAAGGAGGCCCCAGCATCACCCTTGGCCAGGAGGGCCTTCGCCTTGGCCGTGACTTTCGCAACGTGAGTGGTGCAAGCTTCTAGCATGGGGTCCACCCTAACTGGAGCGGGCACTGCCGCTACGATTGTGGCGGCTTTGATTGCTGAGGTTGAGTGGGAATTTTTGCTGTTCTCTGCTGAGGCGAATGAAGCCACAGAGCGTGCGACCAATACGATGATGGCCGCCGAGACAACGATTGCGACCGAGACAACCTTATTTGCGGCGACAAATTTACCCAGTGAGTGAGATAACCCTGCAATAATGGAAGCATCCATTTCTACATATCGGTTCACGCCTAACTCTTTACCCTTTGGGTGCAGCGGCTATTGCTCTCAAACTCGGAAAGTTGTGACTTGCAAAATGGACACTTTTTCGCAGCGGGCAATATCAGTTCCGCACAGTGCGGACATGGGACCCGGCCAGCGTTGCGGTCGCCAACGGTTGACCGATTGATGCCATCCTTCACTTGCTTGGGACCGCGCCCCGATATTCGATCAAAGCCACGCAGGAAAAGAACTGCAAACCCCACAACTAATATCAGTATGATGAAGCTTTCCATTTTGGCACCTTGGTTTTTTGCCGGTACACACTTTGAATAAGCCGGAGCCGCGAAGCGGAAAGTCTAAAGTAGACACATAGCCCGGAAGCGCCGCGTTTCCAGTTTTAGCGTTCGGTGGTATCGGAAGCATACCGCAGCCTCACCAGCAGCGGCCCCGGCCCGGTCACCAGTAGGGCCGCGCGTGCCTTCATCGCTCCCAGTGATTCACCGGACAGACGTTGCAGGTCTATAGACAGACGCGGCCCCGATGACTGAATGCCGACAACGTCGCTGTCAGGCTTCCCCGTCCGGCCAAGGAATAGGAGTGCCACGGGCTGCGGTATTGCGGTTCTTTCAAGCGCACCGAGTCTTGCGCTCAGAGTTGCCATGTTGTGCCTCTCATACAAATAGGTCGAGAAAGGCCGGGTCTGATTCCCTGAAAACCTCCCGGCCATGCTGGCGAAGCCGTGCAAGCTCTGTATCTGTCGTGCTGTCCGGCACTACCTTGGGCAGCGGCTTTGCATGGTCGCCACTGCCCAAACTTTCGAGCGCCAGCAATCGAGCGTCAAGGTTTTTCATTGGAAACCTCCCGGCATAGTTCGGCCTGTTGCAGCCGGGCGGCAATTTCCCATTCTTCCACTGCCATCATGGGCGCAAAATCGAACCCGCCCCCTTGGTCATCATCAATTGCGGCCTCCAGTGCTGCAATGCGTGTTTTAAGCGTTGCCACGGGCGTGCTCCAGTTTTTCAATGCGGGCGGCCAGCTCGTCCACTTCGCTGATTTTCGCCAGCGTACCCAATGCGGCTATCAGTTGGGCAGCCTGTCCAGGCGCAAGGTCGCCAGCAGCGGCGGCAGACAGCACAGCGGTGGCTTTGGCTGTCAGTGTTCCATCGTTGGGCAGTTGCAGCGTCACGGCCTGTTCTATGCCTTTTAGCGGGGCTATGGCACGCTCCAGCAGCAGCCGGGCGGCACCCACATCACCATCAAGGGCGCGGGTCATCATGGCGGCCAGCAGGTCCGGCATCCTGTCTGCAATGGCGGCACGAATCGCGGCCACCTCACCAGTGCCCGGCTTGCGTCCCTTCGGGTTACCACTTTCGCCCGGTTTCCAGCGTCCCGGCGGCTTTTTCTTTGGTGCGCTCATGCTTGCACCTCCTTTGCTTTATCAAGTTGAATCGGCGTCCACTTATCGCAGTCACAGTGCAGCGCCAGCCCCAAGCGGCAGCCGGTCGCCAGCCAGCAGCCCCACAGCGTCACGTCCAGACGGTGAATGCAGGTCTGGCAGGTCATGGCGCCCCCAGCTCGCGCAACACGTCGCGCAGGTCACGGGCAACGAATGCCACGCCACCAGCCCCACGGATGCGCTCCAGGATAACGGCCTGTTCAGGTCGCAGGCGTCCGGCCTTGGCTTTGACCTCCACACCCAGCAGGCGGCCATCCTTCAACTGCCCCAGCACGTCCGGGCAGCCCTTAAATCCAAACCGAACGAAGCGGGCACCCATGCGGGCGGCTCCACTGTTCATCCGTTCGCACCAGGCCACGGCGGGATGCGTGTTCAGTGCCTTCAGGACTTCCACCAGTGCGGCAGCTTCGGGGTTGTCATGAATGCGCTTGGGCTGTTGCTCCAGGCCGAATAAATCAATCATGGCAACCCCCGAATAATTCCCCCGATTTCTTCCCACCCCTCCTATAGGGGGGGGTGGGAATTTCGGGAAAGTTCGCAGAATCCCCAAATAGTGCTTTTCGGGAATTTCGGGAAAGTCAAATTTCCCATAACCAGCCCTCGTTAAAGCCCAGCAAACCCTTTCCAACTAGGCCTTGAATGCCTCGCTTGGCGCGTTCAGGCTTGCGCTTTTGTTCTACCGTTATCAGTCGGCTTTCTGCAACGGCAAGGGCGGCTTCAATCGCAATGCACCGTGCCAGCGGCGGCGCTCCAGGCTTGCCCGTCGCTCCAGTTTTGAACAATGGGCGCAATGCGTCCAGAATCAGCCGCTGATTCGAACCACCGGCCAGCTTTGCCCGGACTTCACGCGGCGCGGTGTCAGGCACCACCACGCATGAACTGATAACGTCCCCGTGGTCATCAGTGCCAAGCGTCTCGATTTGAAGCTTGAACGAATGCGCGTCGCCGTCCTGCCCGTCTTTGCTTTTGGCAACCTTCCACTCCCGGCGGTCGCCATCGCGCGAAACCTCCACGGCGGCATCGAGCGCGGCGAATAAGGAACTGTGCCCGCGTAGCCCCTTGGTCGCATCCTTGCCCGTGTGATGCACCAGCACCACGAGCCCATTGATAAGGCTTTGCAGGTGCTTGGCGGCGCTCAGAATCTCCCCCATATCCTTGGAGCTGTTGTCATCAGCAGTCGGGGCGGCCCGGTTCAGCGTGTCGAGAAACACCACAGCGCCAGCAGGCACCACGGTGGCCAGGTCGTTTATGTCGCGTAGGTCTGTCAGCTTGAAAGGTTGCAGCACCATGTGCAGGCCAGCAGGCAGCGCTCGGCCTTTGCAGGCTTCCCATGCAGCCACGCGCAACTTGAAACCCGCTTCACCCTCCAGCGCGGCATACACTACAGAGGCAGGCGCTACCCGGCAATCAAACCAGCGTTCACCGGATGCAATCGCGGCAGCCATGTCCAGCGCCAGGAACAATTTACCACTGGCGCTCGGACCATACAGCGCGACCAGTCCATCGGCAGGCAGTACGCCACGCACGCGCCATGCCAGCGGGGGCAATGCGTGAAGGTCAGCACTGCCCAGCAGCTTGTAACGCGGCTCACGCTTGGGCGGCTCTTTCGCACCCGCAAGCAGCATGGCCAGCGCGTCGCCACCATCACGCTGCATAAGGTCGTTCACGTCGCTGTTTTGTGGCCAGCCATCGGGCATGTTCACCACCGTAGCGCCTACCTCTTGCGCTATCTTGGCGGCGTCCTGTTCCTTGCCCACGTCGGGCACCAGCACCAGCCTGGCGGATGCGTCACGCTGGCGCAGTTCAGCGGCAACTTTGCGCACATTGCCAGCGCCGAAACACACCACGGACGCGGCACC
>JAYUED010000077.1:0-5304 GCA_043739385.1 Betaproteobacteria bacterium
TGCCGCCGCCACGGCGCCGCAGTCTCAAGGCTGTATAGGGTTTTGGGCCACTTTAAAGGCATTTATCCGCTATTTTCATAGCCAAATATGCCTCTAGCCTTCATGGAATATGCGTAAGAAGCTATCAAAATAATAATACTCCACCATATGCCAAACCCCATCTTGAACGCCCCCACACCCAACCAGCAAAGGCTTGAACTGCTGCGTCAACACTTTCCCCAAGCGTTGGAAACCGATGCCCAAGGGCGCGTTCGGGTCAACGCTGCGGCCCTGCAATTGGCGCTGGACCCGACCAACCCGGCCGGCATCCAAGTGGAGGAAGACGGCTATGAAATGCGCTGGGTGGGCAAGCGTGAGGCCTATCACAGCGCCTTTGTGCCGGTGCAAAAAATCGTCGAACCGCGGCCCGAGCAAAGCAAAGACTGGGACAGCACAGGCAACCTGCTTATCAAAGGCGACAACATTGACGCCCTGCGCCTCTTGCGCCACAGTTACTTTGGCAAGGTCAAACTCATCTACATCGACCCGCCCTACAACACGCAAAGCGATGCCTTCATCTACCGCGATGACTTTTCCGCCAAACAGAGCGAGGTGCTGGCGCAACTGGGCTACAGCGCGGACAACATCGACTACATCAAAAACATTTATGGCGCCCGCACGCACAGCGGCTGGCTGTCGTTCATGTACCCGCGCCTGCTGCTGGCCAAAGACCTGCTGCGAGACGATGGGGTGATATTTATCTCGATTGACGACAACGAGCAGGCACAGTTGAAGTTGTTGTGTGATGAGGTGTTTGGGCAGGAGAACTTCATTTCATGCCTGACTTGGGAAAAAGGTCGAAAGAACGACGCCAAATTTTTCTCAAACGGTCACGAGTACATGCTGGTCTATGCCAAGTCCCAAAGCTATTTGAGGGACAACGCGACTATTTGGCGCGAGGAAAAACCAGGGGCTCGGGAGATATGGGATAAATACGTTGAACTGCGCAAGCTGCACGGCGAACAAGACGATTTGATTGAAGCCGACCTGGGGAACTGGTACAGCGCTCTGCCAAAAAATCATCCGTCCAAAAAATGGAGTCGCTACAAGCGCGTTGATCAGCACGGGCCTTGGCGAGACAGAGATATGTCATGGCCCGGCGGTGGTGGTCCAATTTTTGAGGTGCTGCACCCCGTGACAGGGCTTCCTTGCAAGGTGCCGGATGCGGGCTGGCGATATTCAACGATGGCAGACATGCAATTGCATATTGACCTTGGTCTTGTCAAATTTCGCCCGGATCACACCGAGCCACCTTTTCGAAAGGCGCACATACGACCCATACCACTGGAGGGCGAGGCCATTGAGTCTGAAGAAAATGACGACGAAAGTGAAGACGATGAACTCGCCACCCAGGTACGTGGCAGCTATTTCTACAAGCAGTCGCAAGTCGCCGTGAGGAGCTTGCGTGCACTCTTGGGAAAAAACGTCTTCAACAATCCAAAAGATTTAGACGAAATTGCCAAACTGGTTCGATACGCGACGTCCAACGACAAAGAGGCTCTGGTTATGGACTTCTTCAGCGGCAGTGGAACCACTGGCGAGGCCGTGATGCGCCTCAACCTGGATGACAGTGGTATCCGCCGATTCATCCTCATTCAAATCCCTCAATCCATCGACGTCAAAAATAAAAAGCAGAAGGACGCCCACCGATTCGTTATCGAAACACTCGGGAAAACCGAAGCCACCATTTTCGAGATCACCGCCGAGCGCCTGCGTCGTGCGGGTGCAAAGATTGAGATCGAACAAGCGGAGAAAGCGACGGCCGCTGGCGGCTTGCTGCCCAACGACCAACCCAAAGTAGACGTAGGCTTTCGCGTCTTTGAACTGGTAGACGACCCCGAGGCACTGATCCTACAAAAACCCTTGCAGCAAGCCACCCAGGCCGATGTGCTGGCCCTGCAAACCGCCATCGCCACGCCGCAACCCACGCAGTTGCCGCGCATTTTGTACAACCTGCTGCTGGCCGAGGGCTTGCCGCTGACCACTCTGCTTCGCACCATCAAAGTCCAGCATCTGTACCTGGCGGGCGACGTGGCGCTGGTGGTGCAGGCGCTGCCACTTGACGAACTAATCGACACCCTGCGCGCCCTGCAAATCGAGGGCACACCCGCCGTCTACCTCACGGTGTACGCGCCCTGGATTGCCGACGACAACTTCATGCTGGGCATCAAGACCGTGGCCGAATCCCTGGGATATTCCGAAGACAAGCTGCGCTTGCGGGGCTGACTACACTCCAACGAACAAGAAGGAATCACGATGAAATTACGTATTGAGGACTTTGGTCCGATTAAAAAGCCGGTAGTGTTAGAGCCCAAGGCGCTCACACTGCTGTGCGGTGCCAACAATACCGGGAAAACATACGCTTTGTATGTGTTAAATGCTCTGATGGACTCCCGTTTTGTTGCACACTTTGACTTCGCGAAAAATCATGCGAAAGTTCTTTTTCAGGAGAAGCATTTTTCCCTGCCGATAGATGCCTTTTTAGGAATAAGTGCGCTGCAACATGCGCAGAAATCCATAGCTGATGGACTGAAGTCAACGCTCCAGCGATTCTTCGTAGCCGAAAGCACGCTCACAGAATCGGCAATGTTTGCCATTGAGCTCGACATTGCCGAAATTTCGTCCAACCCATCCGTCACGTTAAAAATTAGTTGGGGCGGCGGAGCCGCTAACGAAGGTGTCATCCACTACATGGGCGCACTGCAAGAAAAAGGAACCGTCTCGATTGCTGGAAAGTGGGACTCCGTTCAACAGGTCGAAGAGGCACTTCATCGATTACTAATGCAACTGTATTTGCCGCAACGAAAAGGACGGGATTTTTTGCTTCCCGCCGAACGTACCGGTATCAACCTCTTTTTCCGCGAGCTTAACTCGCGTCGTGCAGCCTTGCTGCGGCATGTGACCAGTCAGACGCTAGACACCAGTGAGCTACTCAAAGACATCATCGTGTCTCGATATCCGCAACCTATCCATGACTACATTGAATTTCTGAACAGCCAGCCAGAGATCAAACGGCAGGAAAGCACCTTTGCAGATTTGGCGACTTGGCTGCAAAAGGAGGTACTGCGCGTCAAGTACAAAGTTGACCGATATGGAGATATCAGCATTGCGCCATTGCGCAGCGGCGCGGAGATGGGATTGCATTTAGGGTCATCGACGGTCAAAACTTTCTTTGGCTTGTGGTCATATCTGAATCACCTAGCCCGTGAGGGCGATTGGCTCATGATTGACGAGCCTGAGTTGAATCTGCACCCACAAAACCAACTTGCTATCGCAAGGCTGTTGGCCCAGTTGGTGAATCGGGGAATACACGTGGTTGTCAGCACTCATTCTGACTACATGGTTCGCGAATGGGGTAATTTGATCATGCTGGGAAATGCGGATTTTGTAGGACGAGACGCGTTGGCGGAGCAATATGCTTTACCTTCCACGCAATGGTTGAGCACAACTCAAGTATCGGCCTATGAGTTCAATAGTGGCAGCGCACACGCTATGCAGGTTTCGGCCGATAGCGGAATTCGCACTGACCTATTTGACGCGAGCATTCAGCGCCTAAACGCCGCCGCACAAGACATTTTTTTCACGAAGCAAAGTGCCAATGAAATCGTCCAGTCTGTTGAGGCTCAAACAACACACAAATCTACAACAAATGCCAGCAAGAAGACAAAGGCTCGCGCATGACAGAGGCCCAATATTTCACTGCTTTGCAGAACTTGTTGGCCTCCAATATTTGTCAGTCGGGAAGTGCCGCTGGAGGTCACTATGTGATTCAAGAGCCGGGGCAAATTGAATTCCATCTCAATACGCGAGGACTTAGTTCACACAAGGCCATTCGTTTGGAAAAACTTCGTGGGGGTGATTGGCCTTGTTTCAAGCTTCCTCACGACTACGCTCACAAGCGGTGCGACAGCATCATCGTCAGTTGGAACCGGACTGCCGATGCTCCACGTTACCTATTAATTGAGCTTAAGAGTGCAAACGTCGGCACCGCTCGTAAACAGCTTGGCGCCTCGCTGGCGTTTTGTCACTTTGTGCACCGCATGGTTTGTGTAGGGCAGTCAGATCAACCACACGTTGGCTTCGCTGCAGTAACGGTTTTCAATTTGCCCTTCGCACTGAAGACAACAAGTACGCCCAGCATTCCCAAATGGACATCGCCAGAACTGCAATCGGATTGCAAGCACATGCGTTATGACCGCCATCATGGCTCACTGCCCGTGGCCGCCGTGTTGGCAACTGCATAGACCAATCACTAAAACCCATGTCCGCACAATTTCAGTACGCCAGGCTGGAGCACCAGACCCGCGCGGTGCAGGCCATTGCCGACGTGTTTGCCGATGTGCGTTTTGTTTCACCCATCAACGTGCTCAGCAACCCGACCCTGGTGCCTGCCGAGTCGGCGCCCGCGTTGCGCGACAACATTGCCGCAGTTAGGGAGCGCAACCATGTCCATGCGGGCGACGTGCAGGTAGCCGCCACCAACACACCCGCCTTGTCGCTGGACGTGCTGATGGAAACCGGCACCGGCAAGACATTCACTTTCATTGAGACGATTCACCGGTTGCACAAGGACAAAAAGCTTTCCAAGTTCATTGTGCTGGTGCCCAGCAACGCGATCCGACAGGGCACGCTCAAAAGCCTGCAAACCACAGCGGAATATTTTGGCAAACAGTACGACCAGAAGATCAACGTCTACAACTATTCGGCGCGCACGGTGCAGGGTTTCATCCACGCGGCCAATGCCGGCATTTCAGTGCTGGTGGCCACCTACCAGTCGTTCGCGGGCGATAGCAAGGTCATCAACAAGCGCGGGGTAGAGGCCAATCTGTTTGGCCGTGCCAAAAGCTTCATGGAGGCCCTGGCGGTGATTCGCCCGGTGCTGCTCATTGACGAGCCGCACCGCTTTGAGGGTAAGCAAACGCAGGAATACCTGGCCAAATTCAACCCGCTGCTCACAATCCGGTTTGGGGCCACCTTCAAGGGTGACAACGACAGCCTGAAATACAAAAACCTGATTTACACGCTGGACAGCCTGGAGGCTTTTCGCCAGCGGCTGGTCAAAGGCATCACGGTAGACACCGTGGGCGCGGGGGCGGACATGGCCCAGGTGCTGTGCTTCACCACCGTCAGTGGCAGCGCCAAAGAGCGTACCGCGCATGTGAGTTTCCAAACCATTGCGGGCAAGAACGCCAGCGTGGAGTTGAGAGCCAAAGACAACCTGGGCGACAAAACCGAGATTGCATTTTTGGACGGGCATGTGGTGGA
>JAYUED010000078.1:0-1719 GCA_043739385.1 Betaproteobacteria bacterium
CCATCTCAAGCGACGTGCATGTGTTCTCAGGCAACTCGCCCGGCATGCCCTACCTGCCTTGGGTCATGAGCAAGATGATTGGCCTGGGATTTTCCATGCAAGAGGTGATCAGCATGGCCACCGCCGCCCCGGCCCGCGTCATCAGCCGCATCCCAAAACACGGCAGCTTGCAGATCGGTGCACCGGCTGATCTGTCGATCCTGGAAATTGTCGAAGGCCCGGTGTCATTTGTTGACACGCGCGAAAACAGGCGTGAAGGGAAGGTTTTTATGCGCCCCAGTGGCACGGTGGTGGCGGGTGTGGCATTTGGGCGTCCGTACCAGGGACCGTTTACCGTGCGGTAGTTGGCGGAAGCTGTGTCCCCATATCATCAATTCAAAGCAGTTCATACAAGATCGGCTTCTAAATCCAACCCTATGATTGAATTGATAAAAATGTTCGACACGTTCAAACCAGTTCAAACTTGACCATCTCTGACTTTGGTTTTTGCGGGTACATTTGCGGGTACTTAAAAGCCGTCCACGATGCCCAAGCTAGCCTTTGCCACTGACCGTCAACTGCGCTCATCCAAACCTCGCCTTCGAGACTATCGAATAGGCTGCGGCGGACAGCTGTACCTGCGAATTACGCCGACAGGTTACAAGTACTGGCAGGTCCGCTATTACAAAAACAGCGGCAAAGAGAGTCTGCACCAGTTCGCCAGCTATCCTGAAACCAGCCTTCTAGATGCCAAACAGCAACTCACTGTATTGCTGCCTGCTTTGCTGGCAGGGCAATTACCTCCCGCCGTGATTGCCCGCCAGACTGCACGGACAGCTTTGACCTTCGAGCAATGCGCGATTCTCTACATCCAGGCCAAGCGTCCCGAATGGAAGAACGCCAAGCACGCACAACAATGGACGAACACACTCGCCCAACATGCCAGCCCGGTTTTCGGCAGCTCGCCCGTCGCCGCAGTGAGTCGTGAAGACATCTTGCGCTGTCTGGAGCCGATTTGGCTCACGCACAATGAAACTGCCTCACGCCTTCGCGGGCGCATCGAATCTGTGTTGGATTGGGCCAAAGCCAAAAGCATGCGCGCTGGCGATAATCCTGCCGTTTGGAAAGGTGGGTTGCAAAATCTACTTCCCGCTCCTGGCAAAACTCAGAGGGTGACAAACCATCCTTCAATGCCATATGCGGAAATCCCGGTGTTCGTCAAAAGACTGAAAACGATCAGCGGTGAAAGCGCCAAAGCTCTGATTTTGCTGATTCTGACGGCCTCTAGAACCAGTGAAGCTCTAGGGGCCACTTGGACAGAAATCAATATCCCCCAGAATGGCGAAGATGCAATCTGGACGATCCCAGGCGTGAGGATGAAAGCGGGACGAGAACACCGGGTGCCACTGTCTTCTCCCGCACTCAAGCTACTGCAAGGTCAGCCGAAGAATGGCACTTTCATTTTTAGCAACTCTGATCGAGGCGACAAAGCCTTGTCCAACATGTCAATGGCCATGCTGCTGCGCCGTGCTGGGGTGGCGCATATCACGGTGCATGGTTTCAGGTCAAGCTTTCGCAACTGGGCTGCCGAACAGACGGCGTACCCGCGTGAGGTTTGTGAGCACGCCCTGGCACATCAACTCTTGGACAGAGTTGAAGCCGCCTATCTCCGGTCAGATTTGCTCGGCAAACGACGAGCGCTGATGCAAGATTGGGCTGCGTATTGCGAATCCGGTGGCA
>JAYUED010000079.1:0-1714 GCA_043739385.1 Betaproteobacteria bacterium
GAGTTTTATCAAATTGGCAACCCGGAGCGTGACCGTACCCAAGGCCTGGGTTTAGGTTTGTCTATCGTGCAGCGCTTGGTTACTCTGCTTGGAATCAGCATGCAGATGCAGTCCAGCGCCATGGGTGGTACGTGCTTTGTTTTAAGTCTGCCTGCAGTTGCTGCGCCGACGGTTCACGCTGTAAGTCACTCTGATACGACACATGGCGATAGCTTTAATTTGCACGTGCTGGTGATAGACGATGAGAAAGACGTCCGTACCGGTCTGCGTGTGTTGCTGGAGGAACTCGGCTGTACATGTGTGGAGGCGTCTGGCACAGAGCACGCAGTCGCTCAGGTTAAACAACTCAGACCAAACCTGGTGCTGGCTGATTACCGCTTGCGCGGCAGCGACAGTGGCATCAAAGCGATTGAGGGCGTACATGCACTGTGGCCCGGCGTGCCGGCAGTTTTGGTCAGCGGTGATACAGCTCCGAGCCGATTGCAAGAAGCGAGAAACGCTGGTATCCGCTTGCTGCACAAACCATTGTCGCTTGACGTTCTAAAGCAAGAGCTCGCTGCTGCGGCGCAGGCGGCACAGGCGGCGCGGTCAGATCCAGCTACTTAGCGGCGTTAAGCGCAAGGGGTGGCGGCTTCAACCCGAGCTGGACCGCTTTAAACACTGCCTTCATCCGGTTACTGACGTTGAGTGACCTGAATGCCGCTGAAAGATACGCTTTGACAGTGTCTTCAGCCAAATTTGTTTTACGGGCGATGACTTTGTTTGGCTTGCCCTGCACGGCCTTCGTCAGTACCTCAAGCTGGCGAGCCGTCAAACGGGCTACGTCAATAGCACCAAGGGTGGATGGGCGGGCTTGTTCAATGGCATTGGATTGGGATGTACCTTCACCGGCTAGCGCTACAGGACATGCAGCAAAGGCGGTGCGGCGCACTAACTGTACTAACCATATTTTTTGGAGATACAAGATGGGTAACGGAAATCCTGCTTCTTTGCATGGTGGCGTTGGAACCGGACTTGGCAACTTTTCAAGGCTGTGCCCCGCTGGTGCTGTGCAAAACCATTGAAGGCGGGCTGCGAGAACTGGCTTACGTCGACAAGAGTGCCGCCCAGGTAGCTGGTTTAACTAACCATCTTGATCCGGAGGTGGTGACTCCGGTTTGGTAAGAGCAGAACCCAACTCCCCGGCGGACATCAGTATTTGAGGGGAGGTTTCGAAATAGCGTTATTTTTAGCGTTGCCGAAATAAAAAATCATATCCGTATCAAAAAGTGTGCAAAATTCCGTCATGCACATACTGCTGGTGGATGACCACCAATTATTCTCTGCCGGTCTGGGCATGTTGATTCGGGAGCTGTCTCCCGAAGCCCAGGTTTCCATCGCAAACAATGTCGACAGGGCGCTGGAAGTATCGGGCGTATTCGATCTCATATTGCTGGACCTTCATTTGCCGGGCGTTCAGGGATTAGACGGGCTGGAGCGGCTGAAGGCCGCGTATGAAGATAGTCCCATCGTTGTCGTATCCAGTGAGGAGAACCCGCAACGCATCCGCGAGTGCATACAACGCGGGGCAATGGGATTCGTTCCGAAATCATCAAGTACGTCTGAACTCTTTCGCTCCATGAGGCTGATTCTTGATGGTCGAACTTATCTTCCTCCAAGTTGCGTATTCGCCGCCAACCCGACAACCTTGAAGGCCACCGACAAAGTCCAGCTT
>JAYUED010000080.1:0-5218 GCA_043739385.1 Betaproteobacteria bacterium
GGCGGTGAAACAGCGGGGTTTAGCCCTTCGTCACGCCGCGCTCAGGGTGGGGGAATTTGAGGTGGCCAAAAGTGGGGGAATTTGGGTGGCCATCAGGGGCTGGCCCAAAACCGGTACGCGCTGACGGAAAATCTTTTTGAGGCAACCCAAGGCTTCTATGCGCGGCTGACGGCAGAGCAGCAGCGCACGGCAGATCAATGGCTGCCCAAGCTTTTTCCAGATTCTGGAAATGAGAGAGCGCCAAGATCATGGACCCGTGACGGCAGTCATTAACGTCGGCACCTGTTCACCATTCATGAATTCGTCCCTTCGAAAAGGTTCCTGGCAGCGTGAAGAGCTTTTGCAACTGCTTACGCTTTCAGGCACATTGGCCGGCCTTTGCATCACCGGCGTCACGCTGTTTCATGCGCTGGGCAGGCCATCGCTGCCGCAGACCATCGCAGACGATACGCTGGCCATCTCGGCCCTCTTATATTTGGTATGCACCTACACCATCTTCTTTGCCCTGAAAACCAGGCACGCGGCGCTGGCCATGCGCCTTGAAAAGGCGGCTGATGTCTTGTTTCTGCTGGCGCTTACGGGAATGGCGGCGGCGGTCATGCTGTTGTCCGCACTCAACTCGCCGGGGCCACCCGCACCGCGCCACACGTTGGCGGTGGGCACCAGCTCACGCATGTGCGACAGACTACAGCGAATCTGCGGAAAATTCAGAAACTGGTCGTCCTCAAAACGGATGCGCTTGGCCACCGGTGGCGGCGTGCCTTGCATGAAACCCAAAGCACTCGGGTCGGACGACTTGGCTTCCAGGTAGTCGGTGCCGTCAAAGGTCGGCATGCGAGGGGTCATTTTGATCGTCTTTTGGCGGGGTGCCGGTGTATGGCACGGGGGACGGAACACATTGCGGGGAACTGCTGCGCGGATTTTGAAATCCTATTTACATAGCAAATTGTGCATACGGAACGAGGATTTCAGCCTTTTTCGATTGCTTAAATCAGCTAAATTGGTTCACGGCGCAATCCTTTTGGCGGCACGAAACCTGCCGCTCATTTTCAAGCCATCACGAATATTCATGCCCATCAGAGTGAGGTTCACTGCGCCAACCAAAAGCTCCAATGTTTGTACAAAATAGAAGTTGGCGTCGAATGTCCCAGCTGCAGCCCAACGGTTGAGGAAAATGGCGCAGGGGATCATTATCAGAAGCCCGTTTGCCGCAATGAAGGGCATTCTCTTTTTCTTGGCCTCAACTAAACGCCCTTGACGAAACCTGGACAGAAACACGCCGCTGCCACCTGTTGCTGCTATGGCGGGGACCAGAACGAACAAACCAGGCATGACAATCAAAGCCTTCACCATTGCTACTGTCTCTTGCGTTCCAAACAGCTCCACAGCAAGCGTGGACAGGAAGAATGTGGCAATAGTCAGGGTTGCCAGCAAACCACCGATGAAATGAATATTCTTTGGCATAAGCATAGGCTCCGGACTGCTATGGGCCGACACAAAGATTCGGCACCGTTAAGCGACTGAACAAGTGCGGCGAGGCGACTGTGGAGGATGGGTATTGTCCCAGAGCCTTTTTGAAGTCGGGATGGCTGAAGGCGGCGCTAAAGAGAGCAGCCGATTCCCACACTGCGTAGTTCATGAATACCGTGCTTCCCGCAATGCCTCGATGCAATTGCGTTGAGATATATCCGGGCTGCTTTTTCATCCAGTTGGCATCGTCTTCCCACGCCTTGAGCAGCGCTGGAATGTCTGACTCAGCAACGTTGAAGATGTTGACCAGGACGACCGGTGACACATCGGCAGCGAGTTGCTGAAAAATTGGGACATTTTCATCGAGTGGCTTAAGTTGAAGCATGAACAGTCTCCTTAATGAGTGATGAGTGATTTTTCGCCACAAGTCTATACCCAGAGACAGGCAAATGCCTCCAAAACTTGACTATTGCCTGCGGATCCTGGACCTGCGAATCCTATGCAAACCCGCTCCTGATAGGTGATTCATTGAAAAATCTTGGCATGGTCACAACAGTTCCAGAAAAGGGAGCTTGCTGGAAAGCATGGCGCTGGCTGGGAGATCGAACTCGCTGGCACTTGCGACGCTTGCACTATAAGCCAGCGTCGTGAAAAATTCTACTCAAGAGCTTGACTCGAATATTTGACAAATACTACGTAATGTATAGCTGCTTATGCATGCTATACAAGGGCTAGAGGCCATTTTGACTGTCAAAATCGCTGAAAATGGCTTCGCAACATTCCAAGAGCGCAAACCAAGCCCCGCAAAGGCAATCAAAGCCCTGATCGCAACGCCCAGTTCGAGCATATCAACGCCTCGGTGGCTGCGGCCCTGCAGGCCAATCAGCCCGTGATTTCGGTGGACACGAAGAAGAAGGAATTGGCGGGTGCCTGCAAGAATGCGGGTCAAGAGTGGCTGCCTGGCGGCGAGCCAGTCAAGGTCAAGGTCCACGGCTTCATCGACAAGGAACTCGGACGTGCCAATCCGTATGGGGTTTATGACATTGGCGCTGACCAAGCCTGGGGGAGCGTGGACACTGACCATGACACATCTGCATTTGCTGTGCAAACCATCCGGCGTTGGTGGTTCAGCATGGGCAAGCAGCGCTATGGGCAGGCAAAAAAACTTGTCATTACTGCCGATGGTGCGGGCAGCAACGGGCATCGTGTGCGACTATGGAAAGTGGCGTTGAGGATCGCGCCCATGTGCTTCCAGATCAACTCAGTATGCTCATCGAACGATTCGGGCATTGTCATTCCGTCAACATTGAACCCATTCAATCCGCTGATGTAGAGCGTGCGGAACCCTGTGCTGACCTCGGTCGCGTGGGCCTAGCAACGATGGGGCGGGAAGACCTCGGGCGGGTTGTGCAAAATCACAGTCATTCACTTCTCATTTTGCTTCCTTTGGTTTGGATTTTCGCAGTCCGGATCAATACAGGGGCGCACCCCTTCAGGATTTCGCCTTCTTCGCAGGCTTCAACTTGCCAGCACTGTTGAGGGCCACCGCCTGGCGGATGAGCGCCTTGAAGGCGGCCTCGTCAACTTCTTCTGCCTCAAAGATGTCGATCGCGCGGCGTACGTTTCCGTCGAGACTCGCGTTGAAGAGACGGGCCGGGTCCTCCAGGGCCGCACCCTTGGCGAAGGTCAGCTTCACTTTGTCCTTGTAGGATTCGCCCGTGCAGATGATGCCGTCGTGCGACCAGACCGGCGTGCCGGGCTTGGTGGGTGTGACCCACTTCCACTCCTCGACGACGTCCGGGTCTGCTTGCTGGATGAGCTTGCGCATCCGGCCAAGCGTTTTCCCGCGCCTGTCCTCAAGGTCGGCGATTCTTTTCGTGATGAGATCCGATGCTGGTTGGCCTTGGATTGCGTCTGACTTTTTCATGTTCTCATCCTAGAAGTTTCAGCGGCAATGCGCAAGCACAGCAGCCCGCCGCGTGAGACCACCCTGACTGGTACCCGACGCACCGTTGTGCTCCACTCGGAGATACAGCGAATCACTTGCGGTTGGCTGGCGCTGTCGCGCGAAGGTGCTACTGAATCTGATGGTGGCAAGACCATTTGTCTTTGGGCTCAACGTCGAAGCTCAGGGACGCGCCGCTGGCGGCGCGTCCCTTGGAGCACAGTGTTAGGTGCAGTCAGCTGCACATCCAGCGAGCTCACTTCCCACTCAGAGCGGAGTCACAGGTATACATATTTCACACTCGTATGCCCCGGTCACAGCGTCATACGACCCGTCTTTGGGGTAATACTCAAAACACGGGCGTGCATCGAGTTGCAGCCCACTGGATGGCAGCCAATCTCGAAGCAAGGCAGACCATGCTTCGCCCACCTGCGCGCTAGTACCTTTGAATGGCAGGGTCGCATACCTGCCGCCGGGAATGGTTGTCTTGAAGGCACCTCCTGATGCAACGAAATCCGGCGAAACCTCAGCACAAGCATCGTACCGGCATTGCTCAGCGGCTGTAATGCTGGGATCGTCGTAGCTTATACCGTAGCGCGCTTGGCCGATTAGGTTGTTGGTGACGGCCCATGGGTAATAAGTGTTCTGCCAAAACTCAGATAGGGGCTCGCCATACGGGCCGAGGTGGCGTAGATAGGCAACGGTCACTGGTTCGCGGCAGATGAGTTTTACGTTCATGATTTTCTCCATATTGGGTGATTGGGAGACCTCATGTTCCGCCAAAGCGACAGCAAACGCCTGACCCATCTTGCGATCTGCCTGACCAGGATTGTTTTTCGCTAGGCGTCGCCTGGCTTGTTGCATACGCCAAGCAGTAGGCGAGCAGTCAAGCCTACCTCTAAAGGCACGCGTAAATGCTTCGGCAGAACCAAATCCGACCGACAATGCAGCGTTCAGAACCGTCAAGCGCGGTTGAGCTGCAAGCCGCATGGCTGCGACCTCAACACGCCGACGGCGTAAATAATCACCAAAAGTTTCACCCATCCACGATCAGAACAGTCTATGAAAGTGGAATGGCGAAAAGTGCGCGACTTCCGCCAAGGTATTGAGGTCGAGCGGTTGATCGAGGTGCTGATCAATGTATGCGATCACGCGATGCAATCGGCTCGCGTACTCCGAGCGACTAGTTTGCGAAGCCATGCGGCACCTCAACTCAATATAGTGAGACAGCAAACTGTCTCCAAAACTTGCCGTTTGTTGCCACATTCTGGCCCATCAAAACCTTGGCCAAACCGCGCCCATAGCTGCTCTCACATAAAACTCTTGGCATCGTCACAGGCATACCAGTTGCAGAAAAGGGAGCATGCTGGCTAACATGGCGCGCGCTTTGAAATCGAATGAAGGCGCACTGCCACCACGTGTACTATAAGTCAGCGTCGTGAAAAAATCTACTCATGAGCCTGATTTGGAAACTTGCAGAATACTACTTAAATTGTAGCTACTTATGTATATCCGACAAGGGCTAGAGGCCATTTCAATGTCAAAATCCGTTGGAAATGGCTCCGGAGCGTCCCCAATGCCCAAACCAAGCAATGCAAAGGCGGCGAGCAGTGTGCACGCCGCTCGCCACCTCGCCCACCAACTCGGTACTCTGCTCCCAAGGCAAGGAAGGGAAATCGATTCCAGCCAAGACGCGGCCAAGACAACACCGAAGTTTCAGAGCAAAGGATATTCAGCGCTGCCCAGCACCGGTGCGCGTCCCTTGGAACGGCAAGCTGGACCCCGTCGCTTCAAGCCGCTCTG
>JAYUED010000081.1:0-5191 GCA_043739385.1 Betaproteobacteria bacterium
TTTTTGGCTGTTGAATTCCATCCAGAAGCGACCCCTTTGCCCACAGTATTTGGAGCGTCGCCCTCGTGATGACATGACCTGCTACAGAGTAGTGGCCCAGCCAGCGTATCAAATCTGACGTACCGGCTTGTCCAGCCCGAGAAGGAATCCGCCACTAGATCAAAAACTCGCGTTCCACCTTGGCTCGCCACGCTGGGAAGCTGGTGGATATGTCAGGCTGTAACTCCTGAGCTATCCGCAACACCAGCACGTTCAGCTCTTCCGATATTTGCGAGACCGCCGCGACATCAGCTGCCGACTGCACGATTTTCCGGCTTCCATCTACAGTGTCGAGCCCCCTCAAATATGTTTCGTTATTCGCCAAGGTAAAAAACCAGTTTTGTAGCGAGGCGACGACTTTGCCCTCGTAATAGGACGCGTGCACCAAGTCGGAGTCTTGCATCGCATAGACGAACGACATGATGTTGAAGCTGGACAGCGCGATCGAAGTATCGGAGTCCTCCCTCATGCTTTTGAGCAAGCGAATGGCCTTCTTGCACCCGCCGCCCGTGCGGCCATCCTTCGCGTTGATCAAGGCCCGCACCTTGAAGGGGTAGTTCGTGATCAGCTCATATGCCTTCCTGTCGTAGATCTGGACCCCTCTATCGTCGTCATTTTTCGTTCTTTGAAAGGTCGCGGTCTTATACAAAACGGATGGAACTACATCGATCTCACGAAGGAGAGAGCCTTCAGACACCTTGATGCACTTCGCCCCAGAGTCATCGACCTTCGCCGCAGGAAATGCAGATCGGATCACCGAGCAGCACTCAGAACGTAAGGAAGTTATTTCGGAAACCGCGTTGTTTGGGCTGGCAGAGTAGCTGGCGGCGGCAAGCCCGTAGTTATCAAAAACGAAGAAACTCGACGGCCATACGAGCATATCGACGTCGCTCACACGCCTCAAATGAACGTTTAACGGCAGCGATCCTTGGAGTTCGACTGCCACCACCTTTCCCCGTTTCAGAAGTCCTGAATCAATCTGCTTCGCGACCCTGTCGGCCTCGCGATAACTGATGGCGGTGTATTGCGCATCGACCTCCTGCATAGACACCAACGCGTACTGGCTAAATACGCCCATCCCCTCGAAAAGGTAAAACGAGAAAATTCTCCGTCAGTTTCTCTGGCCAGCACTTCACCATCCGACTCCCGGCGGTGGACTCGTTGCCACCGAGCAGTCCTGGCCATTGGCGAACTCTCCCCCTTCCGGGCGCACAAACGAAAAATCCCCGCCACTGACTGTGACGGGGATTTTTGGTTTTCAATTCAGACTTGGATCGCTCCGATATCAAGGTCGAAAAATGTGGTGGGTGACACCTTCTTTTTCAACAACGACATCAAGCTTCGATTTGCCCCAATCTTCAACCGCCTTTAAATCCATCACGGTCTTCTGACCCGGTTGGATATTTTCAAGCGACTGGCTCAAAGCAGCAACCCCAGCCCTGACAAGCTTTGCTCTGTTAGTCGGAAATACCAAAACAGAAATGTCGAGTCCTATAAAGTTTTGCTGATGATGCATATTTTTGTCTGCGGTCACCAACACATCAAATTTGCCATTTGCTTCTCGAAGTAAGACTCCATTCTTCATAGATGCCCATCCCGCGCCTTGGACGCTTTGAACCGTCCATTCAGGCCTCGAATCCGTCAACCACTGCAGCAATTGTCTTGGCAAACATTCGTCAATCAATACACGAATCATGCTAGCGCTTGCTCGCGCTCGAATGATGCTTCCGCCTCTTTCAGGGTCAGAAGTGCGGCTTCCCGGCTGAGAGTTGGATACGAATCCAAGATTTCGTCCAAGCTCATGCCATCAGCCAGATTTTCAAACAGAACCGCAACTGGCACGCGCGTCCCTTTGAATACAGGTGTTCCACCAAGAATGTCTGGGTCTGTAGAAACGATCAATGTAGTCATCTCGACCTCTTGAATTTCCTTGAAAAAAGATAATTTCATCTTGCAGCTCGCATAAAAAAAGGAGCCACACCCACCCCCAAGGGGGCACGGTGTTGCCCCACAGGGTTTAAAAATCTACGACCAGAACAATGTTCCAGCCAACTTCTTGCTACTTTCGTAGCTGTGTCAGACCAAAGCCCAACGTTGATGAAAGGCGTAACTGGTACGCCGGATGAGCCGACGCTCAAAGTGAGATCAGTATAGCCACTGCCCGCTATTTCGGCAACCAACAACGGCGACGAACTATTTCCGTGGACATTAAACGATCACTTGCGTAGCCTTTTCACAAACGTTTCATGTGTTTGGCGTCCCAAAGGCGTCCCTCATTTGGCGGGCCCGTTTGGCCTGATCGGTGTGAAGGTAGACGGAGGTAGTGGACACGGACGCGTGTCGCAAATTGTCTCTGACGGTTGTCAATTCGACACCTCTGGCTAACGCATGAGTGGCGTGCGTATGCCGCATCCAATGGGGACTTGCCCTGCGCAACTTCTCGGCCGTTTTCGGGGACTCGGACTCAATGGCATCGGCAGTTGTCACAAAAAATCGCTTGGTGACGTTCCACAGCCGGGTCGAAGTAATACGGTTCTGGGCGCTCCCTGCCTGCAGATCAGCAATGAGCGGGGTGGACGGCTTCCACAGGGCTGGTGTGGTTGGCACACCGCGCTGCATCAGATAGTGATCCAGCGCCACCCTGGCCAGCGGGGGCAAGGCCACTTTGCCTGCCTTGCTGCCCTTGCCGACCAGCTTCAGCCAATGGTCTCCCTGGGCATCCGTTTCAATCTGCCCCAGGGTGGCCCCCACGAACTCACTGGATCTCAAGCCCGTGGCATAAGCAAAGTCCAGAACGAAGCGCAGCCGCTGAGCTGCCGCAAGCTTCCAGCCGTAGGACCATTCCAGAGCGTTGGCAACGGCTCGGATGATGTCCCACTCACCCTCGGAGAACACGCGCCCCTCGTCCATGGGGGTGCTGCGGGCGCTGCCGCGCACCTTGATGCCTGCAAACGGGTTGGCCACCACGTAGCGCTGCTCAATCAGCCAACGAATCATGGCACCAATGACGCTCAATGCATAGGCCGTGGAACGGGGTGACAAACCAGCCGCGAATGGGCGCCACTGCGCAGAAAACCGTGTCTGGGGTGGACCAACCCAGCGGCTGCGTGGTGTGGGGTTGCGCAGGAACCCCCGGTAGGCCGTGGCGTCCTCTGTGGTGAGCGACGACAGTGCGCGACCACGCTCCACAACGGCCCACAGAATCAGGCGCTCGGCCTCCTTGCGATAGGCTCGTTTTGTTGCGCCGGACTCGTGCAGTGCCAGCCAGGCCTGCACCGCCTCGTAGTCATTGTCGGCGCTTAGCGTGCAACTTGATGGGGGTCCACGGAAGGTGCCATGCATGCCGTTGAGTTCATCCGGCACTTGCAGGCGCTCCCAGGGAACAACCGTTTGCACCGCTTCGCAGACCATCAGCTCCCGCGCCCGTTCGGTCAATTGCGGATGGGCCGCAAAGAATGCTTCGATTTGACGTGCCCCTTGTGCCCCCAGCCCAGGAACCACCGTCCACCAGCGCCGCCGCCGGGGTACCCGCACAGTCAGCTGTGCCAGCGTCTTGATATCTTGGGCGTACAGGGCATTTGCAGAACGCGCAGAAAGCCACAGGCTCACGTCATCGGTGATCTTGGGAGCCGGTTCAGGCGCAGTGCGCAGCGCGTCGATGGCATGGGCAACGGCTTTCGCATGCTGGGCCCGCTCACCGATCGGATGGTCAAGTAGGGCCACTAGATCGGCCCGGTGCCGCCTGCGTGCAATGCGGATCAGTTGACGGCGAATGCTCCCAATCGTTCCCCGTGTCGACTCTCCAAAGACCTTCTGCGTCGCCAGGTAGCGGACCACAGATTCGCGCGATGACAGTCCGGCATACCAGCCACGCAATGCAGCCAGTTCGGCTTCACCGGGGAAGGCATCCGGGCTTTCATCTTTCCCCAATCCGGACGGGAGAGAGATCGGCAGATTTTTCATGGATGCCAGTTAGGATAGATGATATTGCCACTGTGATAAGAAAGATTATCGCAATAGAATGTTTGTCAGCACAACATTTTCGCCGAATTTTTACTGACGTCTTTCACAAAACCCATGTGAAATGGCAGGCACGGCAGCCAATATCTGCATCACCCTCCAGCACCCCGCTTGATCCCCATTTCACTTTCACGAGTTCAGCGTATGACTGCGCCTGCCATTGGAGTACGACCGCATTGCCAAGCACCAAAATACAGGTCTCAAGACGCCTTTCCATTCTCTGCACCGAGGAGATTGACAGCCTTTTTTGCATGCCGCACTTCACCGAAGGTGAACGACATATCCACTTCGATTTGAGCCCCGAAGAGCGAGCGGCCATCGACGCCGCGCGCACCATCACGGCGGGCGTCCATCTGGTACTGCAACTGGGTTACTTCAAAGCCAAGGCACAGTTTTTCATTGTCAGCCTTGACTACGTTCGACCAGACATCAACCATATCCTGACGCGCTATTACGCCGGCAGGTTGATGAACGAGGTGGGACCCTTGTCCAAGCCTACCCGGCTGACCCAGCAAAGAATCATCCTTGGGCTTTTAGGCTATCGCCTGTGTGGTGGCGATGAGAAGCAGGCGCTGATTGCCTTGGCACAACGCTCGGCGATGCTGTCGACCCAGCCCAAATTTATTTTGCGTGAAGTGTTGGAGCACCTGTCAAACCAGCGCACGGTCGCGCCGGGGTACACTTTTTTGCAGGATCTGGTGAGCCAGGCTGTCATCGATGAGCGCAAGCGTGTCACCAGAAAACTCGATGCCTCGCTGCCCGCCAACCTCCAGCAATCTCTCAACACCTTGCTGCATGCGGACGACAAAATCCATCTGATCAATGTCCTGAAACACGAGGCGAATGATTTCAGCAACAAAGAGCTACGCCAGGAGGTGGATCGCCGAAAGCAGTTGGCCCCCTTGCATTCCTTCGCCCAAACATTTCTGATCGATGCCACCTTGTCCAGTGAGAGCATCAAGTATTACGCCGGGCTGATCCAGTTCTACACCGTCTACAAGCTGCGCCGCATGGACGCCTCCACGGTGCGCCTTTATCTGCTGTGCTTTGCCTTCCACCGGTTTCGCCAAATCAACGACAACCTGATCGAAGCGTTCATTCACCTGGTTGGGCAATTCGACAAGCAAGCCAA
>JAYUED010000082.1:0-43878 GCA_043739385.1 Betaproteobacteria bacterium
AAATAACGCTATAATTTGAGGCTTGTTCCTCGATAGCTCAGTTGGTAGAGCGCCGGACTGTTAATCCGTAGGTCCCTGGTTCGAGCCCAGGTCGAGGAGCCATGACAAGCCTTATAGGCAATAGAAAGCCCGATACTTAATTGCTAGCGGGCTTTTTTGTTTTGTGGATCAGCATTGGAAGAATATTAGACGTTTTCCAATATCCAGTGCTCACTCATGGGCCGCCAGCCGTCACTAAACTCCAGTGACTTGCCCCAATTAGGTGGAATTCCACTAGATTAAAAGTTTGAGCGACGCTTACACATCAGCAGCGGCACGGTCCCAGTGACTTGCCCCGCCTAACTTGTGAGCGTCACTGCGACGCGCGCTGATTGCCTCGCGCTCAGTACTATCGAAGGTGAAAAACGCCTTCATCTCGAAGTCGCTGATATCGCGGGGCAACTCGTGCATCCCCAAAAACGTCGTCTGCCAGCCCTGCACCGTGAATCTCAAAAGTGGGAGGCCACGATACCCGTTTTGGAAGTGAACAGGAAACCCAATGAAATCAACGATCTACCCACACCACCCCACGCCAGCGTTGGCTTTGCGTACCGCCAGTTATTGCACTGAAAACGAGGAGACCCCGTTTCGGAGCCAGTTGAGAATTTCGTCATCCCATACCAAACGTTCACGCTTTTATGCGTGATCCAATCGCTTGCGACCTTGCGCTGTACCCCACGCTCGGCGCGTGGTTGACGGCAATTACCTTGGCCGGCGCGCCGTGCCCGAGTCACGAAGTTTCAGGTGCCCAACAACGGTGGCCTTTAGGGCTGATGCACGGGATAGACCCGACACAGTGCCTCGAATAGTTCTTTCGGGGCTACCTTTACGACCTACAGCTCAAGCCACAAAGGGATTGCTGCTGCGATGAGACGCTGGTAGTTGTCGTAGGGATCATCGATGGAATGCAAGGAAGCTTCCAGTGGCCACCAGCAGATGATGGCCGCGAGTGTGAGTTTCCCGAGGTTGCTGAAAACAGTACTTGGCGGGCTAGGCATCTCGATGTCAAAGACAGCTTACCGGCGCTGCGCCGAACTGGCGGTCCCTGCCAATTGCAGCCCCCGGTGCCCATAGCGGTCGTTCAACTCGGCGTGCCTGCGATTGCTTAGACGCGCTGCAGCGGATGTTGGGGCAGTCCGGCGTCAAGCAGCACTGTGACCTGGCCAACCGGCAGCGGGCGGCTTATGTGGAAACCCTGCATCACATCGCAACCAAGTGCGCTGAGGAATTCCAGTTGTTCCTTTGTCTCCACGCCTTCTGCAACGGTGGTCATATTCAACGAACGCGCCATCGCAATGATTGCGCGCGTAATTGAGGCGGCGCCTTCGTCCTTGGTCACTTCGAACGTGAATGACTGATCGATCTTGAGAACATCGATCGGGAAACGCTTCAGATAGCTAAGGCTGGAGTACCCGGTCCCGAAGTCATCCATCGCCAGGCGCACACCGAGGTTCTTTATCTGGCGCATTGTTTCGATGGTCGAGTCGGTGTTGTGCATCAGGACGGACTCTGTCAGTTCGAGTTCCAGGCACTGCGCCGGCAATCGCGTACAGCGGAGAACATCACGCACTAGCGCCGGGACGTCCTGCTGCTGAAACTGCTTTGCGGACATATTGACCGCCACGCACAAGCCGGTGTGCCCGCTGGCATGCCAATCCCTTGCCTGGGCGCATGCCGTTCTGAGCACCCACTCGCCAATCGAAATGATTAACCCAGTCTCTTCGGCCACCGGAATGAAACGTGCGGGCGACACCATGCCCAGCGTGGGATGGTGCCAGCGCAGCAGCGCCTCGACGCCGACCATGCGCCCTCCCTCGCGATCGACCTGCGGCTGATAGTACAGCTCCAGTTCACCTCTATCCAGTGCGAAACGTAACGCGCGCTCGAGTTCCATGCGTTCCTGCGCTTGCGCGCCCATTTCAATTGAATAGATCTGAAACCCATTGCGACCGTTCGCCTTGGCGCGGTACATGGCCACATCCGCGTGCTGGAGCAGGAGCTCGCAACTGTCGCCATCCTGCGGAAAAACGCTGATACCCATACTGGCGCCCAGATGGAGGTCGCGGCCCTCCAGCGAGATCTGCACCTTGAACGCATCGAGCACCTTTGACGCGACCTGGACGGCGTCCTCGGTGCGGGCCAGGTTGGGCAACAGGATCACGAACTCGTCGCCGCCTAGCCTTGCGATGGTGTCGGTCTCCCGCACCACGACTTCGAGGCGGGCGGCGATGGTGCACAACAACGCATCGCCGAACGCGTGCCCGTAGCTGTCGTTGACGAATTTGAACCCATCCAGATCCAGGAACAGGATCGCCAAATGTTGATCGGTGCGTCGGGCCTGCGCAAGTGCCTGCTCTATTCGATCGGTGAGCAGGCTGCGATTCGGCAGTCCCGTCAGCGCGTCGTGGTTGGCCTGATACACGATCTGCTCGGCGTGCAAGCGACGTTCGGAGATGTCGCTTGCAACACCATCGATGCGAACCGGCGTGCCGTCAAGCCCGTTGCTAACGCGGGCGCGATCCTCCAGCCAGCGTTCGCTGCCGTCCGGTCGAACGATTCGATACTCGATCGTGACGACATCGTTAACGGTCAAGGCGCTGAAGCAGGCCTGCACACGGTCTCGGTCGTCGGGGTGGACGATGCGCAACCAAAGGCTGCCGTCTGCAAAGAAGTCGCACACCGGCCGGCCGTACGTGCGCTCGGAGGCGGGGTTGAGATAGAGCAACTCCTTTCCCTCCAACGAGATCGACCACACGACGTTGTCGATCGAATCGAGCACCCCGGAGAGCTTTTCTTCGGCGCGATGCAACTGCAGGACACGTTGTTCGAGGTGGATGTTGGCAGCGGTCAGATCGTCACGAGCCTGGCGCAGGCCATCTCGGGCACCGGACAGCCCTGCCGCGGCGGAGCCGATTTCGGCTTGTAGCGTATTGAAGCTGACCGCCATGTCGCCGACTTCGTCGTTCGTGTTGATACGAACCGGCGTGATGTCGATCCTGGCATAAGCGCCGTCCAAGTCACCGCGCCCGAGCGCATTCATGGCGCGCGAAAAATCTGCCAGCGTGCCCGTCGCCAAGCGTTTCGCGACGCTCGAGACCTCCATCACGGAATGTGCAATCATGCCCGGCAGAACGAGCGCCACCGTGATCGAAAGCATAGCTACCGCGACGAAGATGTCGGCCAAGCCTGTCGTTAGGGCACTTTGCTCCGGGGGCAGATGTCTGACGGCGAGCAGGTAACCGGCCCCGTCGAACGAGAGAACGAGCATCATTGCACCGGTCAGCTTGACCTGCAGCGTACTGGCGAATCCCGGCAATCCGGCTCGCTTACGGTCGTAGTACCTACGCAAAGCATACAGCGCCGATCCGGAGTACGCGAAAGCCAGGCCAATCAGCACGGTCGAGAGGCCGAACTGCTCGAACCCGAGCAGGGCCGAGAGGCCCCATATGACGGCTGCGGCTAGACCGAGCGCGATAGTGCCACGCGGTGCGCGGTAGGGTCGGTGCATCTGTGGTTCGTCGCGCCGCAACAGCCACACGGCCACGCTGGGCAGGGCGATGCTGATGAGATACGTAAAGTTGGCCGCCGCGATGAGCCAGATCGGGTCACCGATCAACAGAAATGCGATCGCCATCGCAGCGGTCAGCAGCGTTGCGACCCAGGGCACATCGGTGCGCGATCGGAGCGCGAGCACCCTCGGCAGAAGCCCGTCTTCCGAAAGCTGGGACAGAGTCCGTGCAGCGCCTGCCAGTGGCTGCAACGTCCCGCAGAACATGCTGAGCACCATGAACAAGACGGCCGCAGCCTTGCCCGCGTTGCCGAACAACGGGGCGAAGGTGGGGCCGAGGACCAAGGCCAGGTCCTTGCCCAAAGGCTCAGATCCCAGGCTGCCCAGCCAAACCACGGGAAGGACGACGAAGAAAACGCCGGCCATCAATCCGCTGGCCAACATTGCGCGAGGTACCGCCTTGGCGGGAGCGACGGTCTCGCCGACATGGCAGGCTGCTGCCTCAAAGGCTGGTGCAGCGAATCCGATGAGGTACAGCCCCGCCATGAGGCTGGTCAGCTGGCCGAACCAGCCGGGGAACGGGGTCGTCAGCTCGAAAGTCGTGGCCATGCGCCAATCGACCTCGCCCGCCGCTATAGGTGCCAGCCCCGACACGAACGCCAGCAACGCGGAGGCGCTAGCCACCGGAACCGCGAGCCGCGTTACCCACTTGATGCCGGCCAAGTTGAGGAGCATGAATGCGACCACGATCCCGATCGCCAGGGCCGTGATGGGCACCCCGGGTAGATACCACTCGTGGATGGCCGACGCCGACAGGATCGCCGTCAAACCGCAGGTCGGCACCCAGCCCCACCAATAGCACACCCCGGCCAGGTTGGCCAGCACCGGGCTGTACGGACGGAACGCCTCCAAGCAGGTGGCCGAAATGCCCCCTACGCGATGCGGGTACATGAGCACCAGTTCGATCCATCCGGGCGCGGCGGCCCATGAAAGCAGGAGTCCGACAAACAGCAGAGGCACGGCGGCACTGCCCTGTCCGAGGATCTCGCCCTGCCCGACGAAGAGTGCAGCGAGGATGAAGAGGCTCTGGTTGCTGCCTCCCATTGCGAGTGAGGCAGTACCTATCCAGCCCAAGCGACGCGGATGTGGCAGCGCCTGGCGATCGGGCAAGGTGTCGTTGGAGTTTGCTGGAGTCATTGAGACGCTTCAGGTTCTGACTCACGTCCGGTAGCTTTTCGGCCTACGCACAAGCTGTTATTAGCATCGTGACGCTCGACCTGATCGTGGCCGCTTCGTCGTCGGCGAAGACCCAATCCGGTCCCAGGGCAATCGTTCACAGCGGCCGGAGGGCCGCGATCGCGCGATTTCCAGATCTCGGGACGGTCGGCTTGATATCCGTACAAAATAAACGCCCAGCCAGCCATGCCCAAGATGAACGCAGGCCAGACTGCCATGTAACGAACCTCACCCAAATAACCACCAACGAGCATTACCAATGTACCAATCATCAATCGCCAAAAGACACCGCCTGGCACCTTGGTTATCGCTGACAAAATCAGGAAAAACTCAACCATCAGTAATGGGACTGTGATCAACCAGTCAATATAACGAAACACAGTCAGTGATGTTTTCCACTTGGCGGATACCCGATCTCGCTCAAGAAAGAAAAACACTGTGGAGGCCACTAGAGCCACAGTGATAAATCGGAATGAAATTCCAACAAAGTCGTCAGGTTTTAGAAAAGCTCCGGTGGCAGCAAATGCGGTCGTTGAGGTCAAGTACCCAGTACCCATTAAACCGAACCAAAAGGCCGCTTTGGGCCTGTTACTTTTGAACATTACCGGCGGGCCCACATGAAATTCATGACTATGAAAAGAGCACCTTTCAGTGCTCCGCCTGTCATGATTTCAGTGATCTATTTGATAACAGAATAGTCCAGACTAATCACGAAACTGAAGTTTATCACTAAGCTGAATGTTAATTTGAAGCGATGTGGGTGTCATGCGGGTAATCGATTGTCCGAGATTATCCATTTGCCGCAAGACTGCTAATGGGAGCCTGGAGTTGCCCCCCATTTCACGGACACCTTATTGTTCTTACAGAAGGAGTCCGCAGGCACAGTCACCTAGACCAACTAAGCCCGCTGGCATTCGAGCAGATTCGAACTGGAAGTTGATATTCGTCTATGAAAGCGGGTGAAGTCCAAAACTTCATTTGCGTTACATGGTGTCAATAACGATCATAAGGTGCCGTTTTTTAACCTGAATGCCTCTTTAGGACTGGAAACTGACCGTGGCCAAGTTCAAGATGAAGACTTCGGCCACCTAAAGCTCAATACAGAGCCTATTGGATAGAAGTACTCCCGCACCTGTGCAAGTTGATTGCCGCCCAAGAGGTAAACGTAGTTTTCATCATGACGCAAATAGAAGCCAACATGACCTTTCCAACTGCATGGGTCATCTCGATATAGAACCGCTATGCAACCCGGGACAGGCGCGTCCAGTTTATTACCCCAGCCTAACCAAGAGCGGGCCAACGCGTACCGTGTACCCACAATGCCAGTCTGACCAAAGCACCAATTCACGAACGATGAACACCACGAGGCTTTGTCGTCATAACCGCGAATATTGGTATCCGCGTGGTACTCGGTGATCCGGGGGTTGCTATGCCCGATTGGGTACTGAGCAATTCCAATCTCGCTTTTTGCAACCACCATCCATGGTGCATCAGAAACAGTCACTGTTCATTTCATAGCCAAGAATTATGACGATATGATTGGGCTTAAACAACACCTGAGCTTTCACGCTAGAAAAAGCTCCATGAGAGCGAGACAAAGAAGGTCACTTACGCAAGAGGAATTATCAGAAAAACTGCGCTGTGAACTCAATTCGCAAAAGCGGTTGGCCTGGCGCAATTACCGTTTCCAAATAGATATCAATTTCCCAGTTCTCCGTTCAACTACGTTAGGGAGCCAAATTTAAAGGCCTAACGCATCATGCGTTAGGCCTTTTCTTATTTGTGCAAAGGATTTTTGATGCCTAACACGTCACCGCCCATTCAGCTGCTTTGGCTTGAACCGGGCGAGGCCTTCCCTCCGATTGATGCGGCATGGGGGAAAACAGACCCAGCGCCGGGCTTGCTGGCGGCAGGCGGGGCTCTTGATGTGAACTCGTTACTTCGAGCCTACAGCCACGGCATATTTCCGTGGTTCAGCGAAGGCCAGCCTGTTTTATGGTGGAGCACTGATCCGCGCATGGTGCTGCCCTCGGTCGATTTTCGCTTACACCGCTCGTTAGCAAAGACGCTGCACAAATTCAGAAACAATCCCGCCTGCGAACTGCGCTTTGACACCGCTTTTGGCGAAGTGATTCGCTCCTGCGCCGACAGCCCACGCGATGGCTCCGAGATAGCAAGCGGCACTTGGATCGTCCCCGACATGGTGGCGGCTTACGAGGCGCTACACCGTGCTGGATTCGCCCACAGTATTGAAACCTGGGTAGAGGGACGGCTGGTGGGCGGGCTGTACTGTGTGGCTATCGGCCACGCTGTATTTGGCGAATCCATGTTCAGCCGCGAAACAGATGCATCCAAAATTGCTTTAGCCGGTTTGGTGGCGTTTTGCCGCGTACAAGGCGTAAGATTAATCGACTGCCAGCAGAACACGCGTCACCTTGCATCGCTTGGTGCACGCGAAATCAGCCGCAGCAGTTTCGCAACACACGTAGCACAGGCTTGTCTGCTGCCTGCGCTGTCTTGGCGCTTTGAAAACGTATACTGGAATGACTTGCTTCATCCAGCCATTAAGGCCTGAGCGCCATTGCCGTAACGTGACAATACCGCCCCTTCAGCTACCCAACACATCTCTGTACTCCCCGTTTTATTGAGGTTTTCTGGTGACGCATCTCAACGATCTACCCGTTCAGACCTTGCAGTTTTATGCCACTGCACCCTACGAATGCAGCTATCTCGCACAACGGCAAGCTAGGTCACAGGTCGCCACGCCCAGCCATTTGATTCACAACAGCGCCTACTCTGATTTGGTGGACAAGGGCTTTCGCCGAAGCGGCATGTTCACCTACCGCCCCTACTGCGATAGCTGCCAAGCTTGCGTACCGTTGCGCATACCAGTCGCTCAGTTCAAGCCCGACCGTAGCCAACGCCGAGCCTCCATTCGGCATCAGCAACTGCAAGTACGGGTGTCGCCACTGCACTTTGTCCCCGAACACTACGCCCTTTACTTACGCTATCAGTCCGGGCGGCACTCTGGGGGCGGCATGGACCACGATAGCATCGACCAATACACGCAATTTTTGCTGCAAAGCCGTGTGAACTCGCGCTTGGTCGAGTTCCGTACGCCGACAGACGATGGCAGCCCAGGCCGCTTGGTGATGGTGTCGATACTGGACATACTGGATTTGGGGTTGTCAGCGGTCTATACGTTTTACGAACCTGAAGTAGGAACCAGCTACGGCACGTTCAGCGTCATGTGGCAAATAGACCAAGCACGTTCACTGGGCTTGCCTTATGTGTACCTAGGCTACTGGATTGAGCAGAGCAGCAAAATGAACTACAAAGCCGATTTTTTACCGCATGAAATTTTGCGTGATGGGGTGTGGACCGCGGGTAAAAATCCAGGCCAACAGTGAGGTCAGATTTCACAAGATAAAATTTAGCGCACAATTAAATGCGCCCTCATGAGAACGTCAGACCCTAATACCCCCGTCTCCCCTACTATCCAAGTCATTGAGCGAATTTTTTCGGTGATGGATGTGTTGGCTTCTAAAGAAGAGTCTGTTTCGCTGAAAGAAATCAGCGAAAGAACAGGATTACACCCCTCCACCACCCACCGGATCTTGAATGACCTGACAATTGGCCGTTATGTAGACCGCCCTGAAGCGGGCAGCTACCGTCTCGGCATGCGATTGCTGGAGCTGGGTAACTTGGTCAAAGGCAGATTAAACGTTCGCGATGCCGCACTGACCCCCATGCGCGAGTTGCACAAGCTGACGCAGCAACCAGTGAACCTCAGCATGCGCCAAGGCGATGAAATCGTTTATGTGGAACGAGCCTACAGCGAGCGCTCCGGCATGCAGGTGGTGCGGGCTATTGGCGGACGGGCACCACTGCATTTGACTTCAGTTGGTAAATTATTTTTGGCAGTGGACGATTTACAGCGTGTGCGAGCTTACGCAACGCGTACTGGCTTAAGCGGTCACACCCGCAACAGCATCACGCAATTGGCAGTACTTGAGCGTGAGCTGTCTAAAGCCCGGCAATATGGCATTGCGCGGGACAATGAAGAGTTGGAACTGGGCGTGCGTTGCATGGCAGCAGGCATATACGACGACCAGTCGCGTTTGGTGGCAGGTTTGTCAATTTCTGCACCCGCAGATCGACTGGATGAAAACTGGCTACCCAAGCTGCAAACTACAGCAAACGAAATCTCGAATGCGCTGGGCTACAAACCCGGAAACATAACAAAAAACCAGGTCTAAAGCCTGGTTTTTATTCAATTCCCACCGAGGAATTCAAACAGATAAAAAAGCTCAGTTGACCGCACCAACTTGACGCGCATTAACGACGGGCATGAACCGCGGGCTTGTCTCAACCCAATGGCGTACACGCTCAGCATCACCCAAACGGCTCAGCTTGCCGGCTGAGTCCAAAAATACCATGATGAGCTTACGCCCCGCAATCTTGGCTTGCATAACCAAACATTGCCCGGCTTCAGTGATGTAGCCAGTTTTTTGCAGACCAATATCCCATGAAGGATTTTTCACTAATCGGTTAGTGTTGTTGTATTGCAGCGTTCTGTTCCCAACTTCAACTTGATAGCCTGGTGACGTTGTCAACTCGCGAAGCACAGGGTCCTGGTAGGCGGCATTCACCAAGGTAGCTAAATCATGAGCACTTGACTGATTTAGGCTGGACAAGCCAGTCGGTTCAACATAATGCGTATCTTTCATACCCAGTATCTGGGCTTTGGCGTTCATCATCGACGCAAATACCTGTAATCCACCAGGATAGGTACGGCCTAAAGCATGGGCAGCACGGTTTTCACTGGACATAAGCGCCAGATGGAGCATCTCACCACGACTCAAGGTAGCACCCACACGCAGGCGCGAGCTACTGCCCTTTTCGGTGTCCACATCATCTTGTGTGATCGTGATAAGCTCTTCCATGGGTAAGTGGGCTTCGCTGATGACTGTGCCAGTCATCAGCTTGGTCAACGAGGCAATGGGCAGCACCGCTTTCTCATTCTTACTGAACAGCACTTCACGGGTGTCTTGGTCAATCACCAGCGCCACGCTGGATTTCAAATCGAGAGCGTCTTGCGTGCCATGCAAGCCAGCCATTTGACCAAAAGATGGTTTGGCAGGCACGATAACGGCATGGCTGACAAAGCGTTGGCGTGCAACTGCAACAGTGCGCTTACCTTGCAAACGACTCTTGACATGCACCACACCATGAACAGCTTTCTTAGCGATTACTTTGGCAGCTTTAGCCGGTGTTTGCTGCACTGCGTGGGCAACAAAAGGCACCACCAAAGCACAACCAACAACGGCGGTTCCAAGGGCTGACAGTATCTGTGGCAAGAAACGAGTCAAAAAACGCGATGGAAAAAATTGCGGGAACGTGCTCATTCGGTAGGCCATGAATTCAACTCCGGCAAATGGATAAAAGCCAGAGTGTATAGAGATATTGAAAACCACAACAGTATCAATCACTTGCGCTGATTTTTTAATTTAAAAAGTGATAGTGTGTTTAGAGTGTGGTGGGCCACAAAGCACAACTGCCGATTTTAATCGGCAGTTGTGTCTTCATCGCTTCTGTGCAACAGCAGAGTAAGTAAAGCTACCCCTGTGCAGCGACCCTGTCCGCCTTGCTGTGCAGCTTGTTCAGCGCGCTCAAATACGCCTTTGCGGACGCGACCACGATATCGGGGTCAGCACCCACACCGTTCACTACGCGGCCACTGTTTTGCAGACGCACGGTGACTTCCCCCTGGCTCTCGGTCGAACCACTGATTGCATTTACCGAGTACAACACCATCTCAGCACCGCTCTTGACGTGGGTTTCAATCGCTTTGAGCGAAGCATCAACAGGGCCGTTACCGTCTGACTCCGCTTTGATTTCTTTGCCATCGACAGTGATGACGATAGACGCATGAGGGCGCTCGCCAGTCTCGCTGTGCTGAGACAGCGAGATAAAGCCGTACTGCTCTTTCTCATCTGTCACACTCTCGCCGCTGACCAGAGCCAAGATGTCTTCGTCAAAAATCTCGCTCTTGCGATCGGCCAGCTCCTTGAAGCGGGTGAACGCATTGTTGATAGCCGCTTCACTATCGAGCTGCACGCCCAATTCGATCAAACGCTGCTTGAAGGCATTACGCCCGCTCAGCTTGCCCAACACAATTTTGTTGGCCGACCAGCCTACATCTTCGGCACGCATGATCTCGTAAGTGTCACGGGCTTTAAGCACACCATCTTGGTGGATTCCGCTGGCGTGAGCAAAAGCGTTAGCCCCCACTACTGCCTTATTCGGTTGAACGACAAAACCGGTGGTCTGGATGACCATGCGGCTGGCAGCCAAAATGTGCAGCGTGTCGATGCCCATCGTCAAACCAAAGTAGTCTTGCCGCGTTTTGACGGCCATTACTACCTCTTCTAACGAACAATTACCCGCGCGCTCCCCTAAGCCGTTGATAGTGCACTCCACTTGGCGTGCACCACCAATCTTCACGCCGGCCAAGCTGTTCGCCACAGCCATGCCCAAATCGTTATGACAATGAACTGACCATATCGCTTTGTCTGAATTGGGAATGCGCTCACGCAGGTTTTTGATGAAGTTACCGTACAACTCGGGAATGGCATAGCCCACGGTATCAGGAACGTTGATAGTGGTCGCCCCCTCGGCAATCACGGCTTCGATGACGCGGCAGAGAAAGTCTGGGTCAGAGCGGTAACCATCTTCGGGGCTGAACTCAATGTTGTCCATCAAATTTCTAGCGAAACGGGTGGACAACTTGGCTTGCTCAAACACCTGATCAGGCGTCATGCGCAGCTTCTTTTCCATATGCAACGCGCTAGTGGCCAAGAACAAGTGCAAACGGCCAGAAGCAGCGGGCTTCAAGGCCTCCGCAGCGCGTGCAATGTCGCGGTCATTGGCACGAGCCAATGAACAAATAGTGGATTCTCGGATGACTTCGGCAATAGCTTTCACGCATTCAAAATCACCATTTGAGCTGGCGGCAAAACCGGCTTCAATCACGTCAACCTTGAGGCGTTCTAGTTGACGAGCAATACGGACTTTTTCGTCCTTGGTCATGGACGCGCCAGGCGACTGCTCACCATCACGCAAAGTGGTGTCAAAAATAATGAGCTTATCGGTCATGGAGAATCTCCTGATTAGGTAATTTTTTAGGCTACCACAGAGGCAGTTTCGGATACGAGGTGAGGCGCCTGTGCACGCTGTACACCAGACAGTATGGCCTTCAAGGAGGCGGACACAATATTGGCATCCATACCCACGCCAAAAAGCGTTTCACGGTCATCCACGCGCAGCTCCAAGTAAGCAACAGCCTTGGCATTTGCGCCCGAACCCATCGCGTGTTCATGATAATCAAGCACCCGCACACTATGACCTGTAGCTGTGTTCAGCCCAGCGATAAACGCATCGATCGGTCCGGTGCCTTCGCCTTGCAGGTTATATGGCTTACCGCTCAAAGCCACTTGGGCGGCAATCTTGACCCAAGCTGTACCGTCAACCCTGGTCTCCTCGTGCAACTGATGGTGAGGTGCTGCCACGTTAGCTAAACCGTATTCACGCTCAAACAAATCCCATAAATTTTTCGCTGTCAGTTCTTTGCCAGCTGCATCCATCACGCCTTGCACAACGCGGCTGAATTCGATTTGCAAGCGGCGAGGTAATTCCAGACCAAATTCGCTTTCGAGCAAATACGCAATACCACCTTTGCCAGACTGGCTGTTCACGCGAATCACTGCTTCGTAGCTGCGGCCCAGGTCTTTAGGGTCAATCGGCAAATAAGGAATATCCCAAATATCATCAGCCTTGCGTGCAGAAAACGCCTTCTTGATGGCATCCTGATGCGAACCGGAGAACGAGGTATAAACCAAATCCCCGGCGTAGGGATGGCGCGGGTGAACGGGCAATTGATTGCAGAACTCTACAGAGCGGCGAATTTCATCAATATTGGAAAAATCCAAACCAGGTGAAACACCCTGGGTGTAAAGGTTTAAAGCAACGTTGACTAAATCTAAATTGCCAGTGCGCTCACCGTTACCAAACAAACAGCCTTCAATGCGGTCAGCACCGGCCATCAACGCGAACTCACCTGCCGCTGTACCTGTACCCCTGTCGTTGTGTGGGTGGACGCACAACACGATGGACTCGCGCCGCGCCAAGTTGCGGTGCATCCACTCGATCATGTCAGCAAAGATGTTGGGCGTGGAATGTTCTACAGTGGAAGGTAAATTCACAATGCACTTGTGTGCTGGCGTGGGCTGCCAGACGGTGGTAACAGCATCGACTACGCGCTTTGAAAATGCCAATTCAGTGCCCGAAAACATCTCAGGAGAATACTGAAAAGTCCAATGCGTTTGCGGTTGCTCCGCCGCCAAATGGTTAAACATTTGGGCATGAGTCACCGCCAAGTCCACAATCTCATCCTCGTTCATGCCAAGCACCACACGGCGCATTACCGGAGCGGTTGCATTGTAAAGATGGACGATAGCGCGCTTGGCACCTTGGAGCGACTCAAAAGTGCGACGAATCAATGGCTCGCGCGCCTGCGTAAGTACCTGAATCGTCACATCGTCAGGGATAAGGTTCTCATCAATCAGCTTACGCACAAAGTCGAATTCAACTTGTGACGCTGATGGGAAGCCAATTTCAATCTCTTTGAACCCCACCGCCACCAGCGTCTCGAACATACGCAGCTTACGCACCGCATCCATCGGCTCAATAAGCGCTTGGTTGCCATCCCGCAAATCGGTACTGAGCCATATGGGCGCTTGAGTCAGTACGGCATCTGGCCATGTACGGTCGCGCAAGGCAACAGGTTTGAAAGCGGCGTATTTGCTGGAAGGATGTTTCAACATGGTTCGATTTCACTCAGTTTTTAAAAACCAGCAGCCCAAAGCAAAACGGCCCGCTGCTGGTGCAAACGGGCCGTTTTGACAGGAATTGCGCGTACGCTACCGTCTCCGCCCGTAGGGGATACTTAGTAGCGGTAGCAAAATTGGGTTCATATCACTATTTTAGTACAGATTACGTCTTAAGGTGGCTTACTTGTGCAAACCACGCTCGTCGGGCTCATCCGTCGAGGTGCTGATAACGCTGGTTTGCACACCTTTGAACTTGCGCCAGCCGTAAATCACGTAACCACTTAAGCCGTAAGCAACAAACACACTGAACAGCACAATAGGCGGATGAATGTTGACCACACCAATGCCTAAGGCGAACAAGACGATCACCGTGAACGGCACGCTCTTTTTCATTTGCACATCTTTGAAACTGTAGAACGGCACGTTCGTCACCATAGTAAGACCTGCGTACAGCGCAAAGGCAAACATGGGCCACGCCATGCTCGACCCCTTTACATCTACATCGGTCATCAACCAGATGAAGCCCATCACTAAGGCCGCAGCGGCGGGCGATGGCAGACCTTGGAAATAGCGCTTATCTACAACACTGGTGTTCACATTGAAACGGGCCAAACGCAGCGCAGCGCAAGCGCAGTAGACGAAGGCAGCTATCCAGCCCCAGCGACCTAAATCCCGCAACCCCCATTCGTAAGCAATCAACGCGGGGGCAGCACCAAAAGACACCATGTCAGCGAGGGAATCCATTTGCTCACCAAAAGCACTCTGGGTATTCGTCATTCGGGCGACGCGGCCATCCAGACTGTCGAGCACCATGGCCGCGAATACACCAATAGAGGCTTGGTCAAAGCGGCCATTCATTGCCATCACTACGGCATAAAACCCTCCAAACAACCCACCGAGCGTGAAAAGGTTGGGCAGGATGTAGATGCCTTTGCGCCGTTTGCGCGCTACCACCGCGCTGTGCGCAGGGTTGTCTGAGTCGTTGCCATCGTACATAAATGTGCCTGTAGTGCTTATTTATAGGGCATTGAGCGCTATAAACTTAAGAGTAATCCAATCACAACACCGATCGCGTCGCCGCCAAGGCTGAGGTAAAAATAGGGAGTACCAGTGTAAGCCAGCGGGTGTGGCTGCAATGAAAAAGGCCACCGAAGTGGCCTTTACTGACAGTACCCACAAAGGGTGGAAGCCAATTTTGGATTAATTACGAGTCTGATCAACCAGCTTGTTCTTTGCAATCCAAGGCATCATCGCGCGCAGTTTGGCGCCGACAACTTCAATTTGGTGCTCAGCATTCAAGCGACGACGGCTGATCAGCGTAGGAGCGCCAGCCTTGTTTTCCAAGATGAAGCTCTTGGCGTATTCGCCGGTTTGGATGTCTTTCAGGACTTGCTTCATCACCAGCTTGGTTTCAGCAGTAACGATGCGCGGGCCGGTGACGTATTCGCCGTATTCAGCGTTGTTGGAGATGGAGTAGTTCATGTTGGCGATGCCGCCTTCATAGATCATGTCCACGATCAGCTTCAACTCGTGCAAGCACTCGAAGTAAGCCATTTCAGGAGCGTAACCGGCTTCCACCAGAGTCTCGAAACCGCACTTGATAAGCTCAACTGCACCACCGCACAACACGGCTTGTTCGCCGAACAAGTCGGTTTCGGTTTCTTCACGGAAGTTGGTTTCAATGATGCCGGCACGGCCACCACCGTTGGCCATGGAGTAGGACAGCGCCATTTGCAGGGACTTGCCCGACTTGTCTTGGTAAACCGCAACCAAATGAGGCACGCCACCGCCTTGAGCGTAGGTGCCACGCACGGTATGACCAGGCGCTTTAGGAGCGACCATCCACACGTCCAAATCGGCACGGGGGCTGACCAGGCCGTAATGCACGTTAAAACCATGCGCAAATACCAAGGCTGCGCCTTGCTTGATGTTAGGTTCCACGTCGTTAGCATAGACCACGCCGATTTGTTCATCAGGCAACAAGATCATGACCACATCAGCAGCTTTAACCGCTTCAGCTACTTCAGCGACCTTCAGACCAGCCTTTTCAACCTTCGACCACGACGCGCCACCCTTGCGCAGACCGACTACGACCTTCACGCCGCTGTCGTTCAGGTTTTGGGCGTGCGCATGGCCTTGGCTACCGTAGCCAATGATGGCGACAGTCTTGCCTTTGATGAGGCTAAGGTCGCAGTCTTTGTCGTAATAAACTTTCATGGGGGTCTCTCAGAAAAAAGGCTTGTCAGCCGGGGGTTAATTGATAAATTGAAAAAGGCTCAAAAACTTCAAACGCGCAAGATTCTCTCACCCCGGCCAATACCGCTAGGTCCAGTACGCACAGTTTCCAGAATCGCGGTTTTGTCCACAGCCTCTAAAAACGCGTCGTTTTTATCCTGGGTGCCAGTCAGCTCGATTGTGTAGCTCTTCTCGGTCACGTCAATGATGCGGCCACGGAAGATGTCGGCCATACGCTTCATTTCTTCACGCTCTTTACCTACCGCACGCAGCTTGACCATCATCAGCTCGCGTTCGGTGTAAGCGCCTTCTGTAAGGTCAACCACCTTAACGACTTCAATCAGGCGGTTCAGATGTTTAGTGATTTGCTCAATCACATCGTCTGAACCTGAGGTTTGAATCGTCATCCGCGAGAGGGTAGGGTCTTCGGTCGGGGCTACCGTCAAGGACTCAATGTTGTAGCCACGGGCAGAAAACAGGCCCACCACGCGGGAAAGTGCGCCGGGTTCGTTTTCCAGCAAAACTGCAATAATGTGTTTCATAGGGACAGATTCCTCTTTTCGCCGCCCTCCCCAGCCACCGGTAAGTGGCAGGCTTGGCGGGCAATAGATTCGTCAAAGGTTGGGAGTTAACTAAATTAATATCGAATTAATATCGAATTAATATCGAATTACTATTAAATTCATAGCAAATGACAAAGATATTTTGTTCGCCATTGCTTGGTTTGGCTTAAAGATCTTCGCTACCAAGAAGCATTTCTGTAATGCCCTTCCCCGCCTTAACCATAGGGAATACGTTCTCGGTGGGGTCGGTACGGAAGTCCATGAACACTGTGCGGTCCTTCAACTTGCGCGCTTCGCGTAGCGCAGGCTCCACGTCTTTGGCATGCTCAATCAACATACCGACGTGGCCATAAGCCTCGGCCAGTTTGACGAAGTTGGGTAGCGCATCCATGTAGCTGTGGCTGTAACGGCCTTCGTACTCGACCTCTTGCCACTGACGCACCATGCCGAGGTAACGGTTGTTCAGGGAGACAATTTTGATCGGCGTGTTGTACTGCAAGCAGGTAGACAGCTCTTGAATACACATTTGTACTGAACCTTCACCGGTGATGCAGAAAACTTCCGCTTCAGGCTTGGCCAGCTTGATGCCCATAGCATAGGGAATGCCCACACCCATGGTGCCCAGACCGCCGGAATTGATCCAACGGCGAGGTTCATCAAAGCGGTAGTACTGCGCAGCCCACATTTGGTGCTGGCCCACATCGGATGTGATGTAGGTATCCACATCTTTGGTCATATTCCACAGGGTTTCGACCACGTACTGAGGCTTAATGATGCCGTCGGTGCCCTTGTCGTACTTCAGGCAATCGCGCTTGCGCCAAGCCTCAATAGTTTCCCACCAGTTAGCTAAAGCATCAGCATCGGGCCTGACGCTGGTTTCGCGGATCATCGCGATCAGTTCGTTAAGCACATCTTTCACGTCGCCGACAATGGGAATGTCCACCTTAACGCGCTTGGAAATACTGGACGGATCGATGTCAATATGGATGATTTTGCGTTCGTTTTGCGCAAAATGTTTGGGGTTACCAATAACGCGGTCGTCAAAGCGGGCACCTACGGCGAGCAGCACATCGCAGTTTTGCATCGCGTTGTTAGCTTCAATCGTGCCGTGCATCCCCAACATACCGAGAAATTTACGGTCACTGGCAGGATAAGCGCCCAAACCCATCAAGGTGTTAGTAACAGGAACGCCCAGCATGTCCACCAGCGTACGCAGCTCTGCGGATGCGTTCGACATCAGCACACCGCCACCAGTGTAGATATAGGGGCGCTTGGCCGCTAACAGCAGTTGCAATGCTTTGCGAATTTGCCCACCATGGCCTTTACGCACAGGGTTGTAGGAGCGCATTTCAACGCTGTCAGGATAGCCGTGATACGGCGTTTTATTGAAGGACACATCTTTAGGGATGTCCACCACAACCGGGCCTGGACGACCAGAGCGAGCGATGTGAAAAGCCTTCTTCATCACCATAGCCATGTCACGCACGTCTTTAACCAAGAAATTGTGCTTCACGATGGGCCGAGTAATACCTACGGTATCGCATTCTTGGAAAGCATCAAGGCCAATTGCCGTTGTGGGGACTTGCCCAGTGATGATGACCATCGGAATACTGTCCATGTATGCCGTAGCAATACCGGTGACCGCATTAGTAGCCCCTGGGCCGGATGTAACTAGCGCAACGCCCACGTCACCTGTGGCGCGAGCATAACCGTCGGCAGCGTGCACTGCACCTTGCTCATGGCGCACCAAAATATGCTGAATGGTGTCTTGCTTATAGAAAGCGTCGTAGATATGCAGTACAGCCCCACCTGGATAGCCCCAAACGTACTTGACGTTTTCAGCCTGCAGTGCTTTGATTAGAATTTCAGCTCCGCGAAGTTCTGGAGGTGCTGACGATGTGGTTGATTGCGCTGATGCAGCGGCTGCCGAAGCGATTTCGGCTTTATTAATTTCCATATTCAACCTTTGTGAATTTCTCTAACGAAAAACCGTGGGTGCCCCTTGCACGTTCTCTTATGGAGCCGTGTCGGGACTTAAAGCCCAGACCATGGACGGGCTGCTTGCACCGCCGGATCAGAACCCGTTTGCCTTTTGACTTGCCCAATGATTATCGCATTGTTACGCTTGTTACTAATTCAAGCTCTCAATGCCATAATCACGCGCTCAATCAGCTAACTAGCTGGCACAGCCTAAACTATTTTCCAGCCTCACCCCGAGCGAGCTCTTTTGGCCACAGAACAAGAACTTTCCGATTTCCTGAAAAGCGTGGAAAAACGTGCTTTCAAGCGCAGCGTTTATCACGTTCGTGACGCTGAGGCCGCACTGGACATTGTGCAAGACAGCATGATGAAGCTGGCCGAACACTACGCTGATAAACCACAGGGCGAGTTGCCCATGCTTTTTCAGCGAATTTTATCGAACACTACTTTGGACTGGTTTCGCCGCCAAAAGACTCGCAAGGCCTTGTTTTCCAATCTAAGTGACTTTGCATCTTCATCAGATGACGGAGATTTCAATATTTTGGAAACTTTAGACGCGCTCGGTAACTCAGAGAAAAATGAAAGCGCAGAGGACTCTACCAGTCGGGCGCAAATCTTGCATCAAATTGAGGAAGAGGTTGAAAAGCTGCCAGGGCGTCAACGAGAGGCCTTCCTCATGCGTTACTGGGAGGAGATGGATGTGGCAGAAACTGCAACCGCTATGGGCTGCTCAGAAGGCAGTGTCAAAACGCACTGTTCTCGGGCGGTTCTTGCACTCAGCAAGGCTCTGAAGGCAAAGGGAATACAACTATGAACACTAGCACCAGCAATCAACTCCGCGCAGAAGCGCTGCAAGACCAATTTGGGTTGAAGATAGCCGCACGCTTGTCACAGGCCTCAGCTGAAGTCCCCCATGATATTTCTGAGCGCCTGCGTGTGGCACGCCAGCAAGCCATTGCACAGCGCAAGAAGCTGCTGCCTGTACTGGCCAGCCACGTCAACGTACAAAACGGTACCGCCACGCTGAACTTCGGCAACGAGCGTATTGGGCTTTGGGGTCGTTTCGCAGCCCTGGTTCCCTTGATTGCCTTAGTGGTGGGCTTGGTCACGATCAACGTTATCCAAGACGACAATCGAGCCAACGAGCTCGCTGAGGTTGATTCCGCTTTGCTGACTGATGATTTGCCTCCTTCAGCTTACACAGACCCTGGTTTTACGCAGTTCTTACGCCTGAGCAAGGAACAAGGGCAGTGAATCTCATGAGTACGGTGCAACGGCGCTCGGTCCACAGGAAGCTCTCTGCGTTGCAAAAGACTTCTATGGTTGTTTTGGGACTATTGCTTTGTGGTCTTGCCCTGAGAGCAGTCACGGCGACTGCAGACACATTGGGGGAAACGACTGCAATACCTGTTGTCAAAAAGCTTGCAGCTCCCGTCGTCAAAACCGTCACCAAGCCCGAATGGCATGAACTGACTGCAGCACAACAGCTAGCACTGAAGCCATTGGTATCAACTTGGGGCATCATCAGTGAAGGCCACAAGCGTAAATGGCTAGCTGTATCACAAAATTTCGCTTCTTTGCCTTTGGCTGAACAAACCCGGATGCACGGACGAATGACGGAGTGGGCTGCATTAACGCCCTCGGAACGCTCTCAGGCACGCTTAAATTATGCCGGTGCACGTGAGTTTCCGGTAGAAGAGCGCCTCGCCAAATGGCAAGCCTACCAAGCACTTACCACTGAACAGCGTAAACAATTAACCGCCAGTGGAGGTCCTACAAAACCCGTCGGTGCAGCGCCCGCTGTGAGGCCCGTAGCACCACAGAGGTTAACAGCACTCCCTCAGCAGCGCACTATGACTCTTGGCGAAGCCAACCAGGGTGAGGTCCGGCATACACCGAGAATTGCAGTGTCGCCGCGCCAGATTGACCGCAATACTCTGTTGCCACAGCCTGTGGTGGTGCAAGTGCAAGTGCCAAGCCCCGCCGCGACCGCCCCACAGTCGGTACCAGTCAGCGATACCAACACCTTTATTGCGCCCGCGCCCAACTAGTCTGTGCAGCACGAGATTGAGTTAACCGCGCCCAGTCTGCGCCGACGTATGGCCTGCTGGCTGTATGAGGGTATGCTAATGTTTGGGGTAATCTTCATATCGGGCTATCTGTTTGGCGCGCTCAGCCAAACCCGCAACGCAATGGACAACCGACACGGCCTGCAAGCCTTTTTGTTTGTTATTTTCGGAATTTACTTCACTTGGTTTGGTGCAAAAGGGCAAACCTTGGCAATGAAAACATGGAATATCCGCTTAGTGGATGCCATGGGTCAGCCTGTAAAACAAAGCCGTGCCCTTTGGCGCTACGTGCTCAGTTGGTTGTGGTTTTTGCCACCTTTGGCTATTCTCGCGCCGTTTCAAATGTCGGGTGGAGAAACCGCAGTGCTGGTATCGGGTTGGATCGCTGTATGGGCGGTGCTTAGCCGGTTTCAGCCCCAAAAACAATTTTGGCATGATGCTATGGCAGGTACCCGCTTGGTCAGCAGCGTCGATACCGATTGAATTTGTAGCAGCAGTCGGCACCTGTGTGGGCATAGACGAGTCTGATCGTGCCAAAATCTTGTGATGACTTTGACCATTGCCCCTATTGTTCCGGTTACCCCCACTGCCACACCTGTATTTCCACCACCAAACACCGCTCCACCCAATTTCTCGCTCTGCGTTTACTGTGCTTCTCGGTTAGGCCATGACGAGGCGTACACCCAAGTCGCACAAACCGTAGGTACCTGGATTGGCCAACACGGCGGGCAACTTGTTTACGGAGGGGGCAAGAGTGGCTTGATGGGTGTTGTCGCCAAAGCCACATTGCAAGCGGGCGGCCGAGTGATTGGCATCATCCCTAAAGCCTTGGTAGAAAAAGAATTTGCCTACCAAGAATGCACTGAGCTGCACATAGTGGACACAATGCACGAGCGCAAGCACATGATGGCTGAGCGGTCTGATGCGTTTATCGCCCTGCCTGGCGGCATCGGTACGTTCGAGGAGTTTTTTGAAATCTGGACTTGGCGGCAACTGGGCTACCACAACAAACCCGTTGGACTGCTCAACACCCAAGGCTATTACGATGCACTGCATCAGTTCTTGCAAGCCTCAGTTGCCTCCAAACTGATGGACGCGTGGCAAATGGACTTGGTGCAATGGGCTAATACGCCCGAAGTCCTGCTGCACGGCTTGGTCAGTGCGGCTGGGCTCAGCGTACCAAAGCTGTGATTAACGGTAACCGCTGCTGCAACCACCACACGCGGTATGCGCAAGCACACGCTATCAAAGCCATAGCTAAAGAAGCCCAATAGACATGCACAAGCCCATAGTTTTTACTTAAAATACCGCCCAAAATCCCACCTACGACACCCGAAAAACCATAGCCGATCACGGAGTACAGCGCCTGCCCTCGACCCCGCAGCCGCCCTGGAAAATACGCGGTCAGCAAGCTGATGCACACGGCATGGTGAGCTGCAAAAGTGAGCGCGTGCAAGGCTTGCGCCAACACCAATACCCAAAGCACCGACGCGTAGGTGGCCGTCAACCCCAGTCGCAATGTCATTGCCAATCCGCAAACAATTAACCATGCGCTCGGGCTGAGCAACGGTAACCAGCGGCTTTGGGTAAAAAACCAGCTGATCTCCACGATCACAGATACCGCCCACATCAGACCTATTAGCGTCTTGCTATAGCCCAACGAATCCAAATACAGTGAAAAGAAGACGTAGATGCCGATATGCGACAGCACGTGGAAGAATATCGCTACAAAAAACCACCGCACAGGTGGCTGGCGCAGCACTGGCCATACCGGCAAGCGCTCTTGCTGTGTCGGTACGGCCTCTTTCAAATCAGGCATCCACCACACGCTGGCTACCACAGCCAACAACGTCAGCCCTGTCCATGCCGGAAAATGGCGCATACCAAAATGCTCAAACCAAGCGCCTGCGGCAAACACCGTCACCAAAAACCCCACAGAACCCCACAGCCGCACTCGCCCATAGCGCCGCGCATCAAATTGACCCCCTGCGCTGACCAGATGCGCCATCGCCGCTTCGCTCATCGGCATCATTGAACTGGTGTGAGTGAACATTGCAAAAAGCAGCAACGTCAAAGCTACCACTCCCATAGGGAACCACAGCCCCAACGAAAGCAACAGCGCGACGGTGGCGCTGTAGCGCATCAGCTTGACGCGCTCGCCGGTATGGTCGCTAAGCGCCCCCCAAGCATATGGCGCGAACAGCCGGGTAGCCGACTGCACGGAAGTCAGCAGGCTGATAGCCACAATGCCATAGCCCAAGTCTTTGAGCCACAGCGGCAGATAGGGGTTAAAGAAACCGATGTGTGCGAAGTAGCTGGCCGACAGCGCCGCAAAAGGCCACAGCTGGCGGCCAGGTGCTGGAGTTGAGGTGAGCGCGGTCACGCGGTCACGCCGTCACGGCGCTGAAGTAGCCATTCCAGCAATCTGCGGCGTCGCCACTACCACATCACCACATTGCGCACGGTAGCGCAGTGCGTGCTCCATCACCACCAGCGCCAGCATGGCCTCGGCAATTGGCGCGGCACGAATGCCAACACAGGGGTCATGGCGGCCTTTGGTAATAACCTCGGTGCTGACTCCATGGATATCAATCGTCTCACGCGGAGTGGTGATCGAGCTGGTAGGTTTGATGGCGATCGACACCTCAATGTCTTGGCCTGTACTGATGCCGCCCAGCACACCACCCGCATTGTTGGTGAGAAAACCTCCTGGTGAGAGCGAATCCCCATGGGTAGTGCCGCGCTGCGACACACTGGCAAAACCCGCGCCAATCTCTACGCCCTTCACCGCGTTAATGCCCATCATGGCAAAAGCGATGTCAGCGTCCAGCTTGTCAAACAGCGGCTCGCCGAAGCCAACGGGCATATTGGTCGCTACTACGCGAATCCGCGCCCCACAGGAATCTTGGGCATGGCGCAACTTGTCCATATAAGCTTCCAGCGCAGATACATCGGCCACCGGTGCAAAAAATGGGTTGTTCGGTACATGGCTCCACGACTCGAACGGGATGGGCAACTCGCCAATCTGTGTCATACAACCGCGAAAGACGATGCCGTGGTGCTCGGTCAGCCACTTTTTAGCCACAGCCCCTGCCGCCACCATGGGTGCCGTCAACCTTGCTGACGAACGTCCACCGCCACGAGGGTCACGCAAGCCGTATTTATGCAAATAGGTGTAATCAGCATGACCAGGGCGAAAGCTCTGCGCAATGGCGCTGTAATCTTTAGAGCGTTGGTCGATATTTTTAATCAGCAGGCAAATGGGTGTACCAGTAGTTTTGCCCTCGTAGACGCCACTCAGGATTTCCACAATGTCCAATTCGGCACGCTGTGTCACGTGGCGGCTGGTACCAGGGCGGCGGCGATCCAAGTCCGGCTGAATATCCGCCTCAGATAGCACCATGCCTGGCGGGCAACCGTCAATCACACAGCCAATGGCTGGGCCGTGGGATTCACCAAAGTTGGTGACTGCGAATAGGGTTCCGAAGGTATTGCCGCTCATAGAGCAACATTATCCCCGGCAATTCACTCCGAACTCGCCTCGTCCGCCGCAGGCCAGTCCCGGATATAGGCCTTGAGCATCTTGTTCTCAAAATTCTGGCTGTCCACCACCGCCTTGGCGACGTCGTAAAAACTGATGACGCCCATCAGCATTTTTTTGTCCATGACCGGCAGGTAGCGGGCGTGTTGCAACAGCATCATGCGGCGCACTTCGTCCAGATCGGTCTCAGCAGTACAGGTAAGCGGATGGTCGTCCATTGCCGTACGGACCAAGATGGTGCCAATAGCGTTACCGTTTTTCACCACGCTTTGAATTACTTCACGGAACGTCAACATGCCCACCAAATCACCATGGTGCATGACCACCAGCGAGCCAATGTCCTTATCGGCCATCAACTCTACCGCGCGAGCTAAAGGCTCATCAGGAGATGCGGTGTACAAAGTGTTGCCTTTGACGCGCAGAATGTCGCTAACTTTCATGGGTTTCTCCTCAGATCCAGGGGGTTTAAAAGACTATAGCCCAGTTAGCGGGCTGTGGCTGTCACTTTGCGACAAACCGCGACCCCCGACCATTACGTGATGATTACACCGCTTTCAGAGTGCCATAAACTAAGTTTCTGTAGGTATTATCTGAATCCTGCAGCCCAATGAAGGGACAGCGCCAGTGTTCCAAATTCCCTTCCTACCATCGCTACAGGTACTACCGTCATCAGCGATTACTGGCATTCACCCTGTGTGGTGACCGCCGCTCCCATATATGTAATGCGTAATGCGTATTTGTACATACGTACATTAAAAAAGAAGGACGTCCATGCAAAATCCAGATCATGACCACGACCACGACCACGACCACGACCATGACCATGACCATGACCATGACCATGAGCAAGGATCGGCGCTTTCTGAAGTCGAAATTCGGGTCCGTGCACTTGAATCTCTGCTGATTGAAAAGGGTTACGTCGACCCCGAAGCGATGGATCTGCTAATCGACACCTATGAGACGAAAATCGGCCCGCGCAATGGTGCACGGGTGGTCGCCAAAGCCTGGGTCGACCCGGCCTTCAAACAATGGCTACTTGACGATGCAACGGCGGCCATCGCCTCGCTGGGCTTCACCGGGAGACAAGGCGAACATATGGAGGTAGTCGAAAACACCGACTTAGTACACAACATAGTCGTTTGCACACTGTGTTCATGCTACCCCTGGCCAGTGCTCGGACTCCCACCCGCTTGGTACAAAGCCGCACCTTACCGGGCCAGAGCCGTGATTGATCCCCGTGGCGTATTAAAGGAATTTGGCGTTGAACTGCCAAAAGAGAGCGCTATAAGGGTTTGGGACTCCACCGCTGAAATCCGGTACATGGTGCTGCCTGCTCGCCCCAAGGAAACTTTGGGCTGGTCCGAGGAAAGTTTGTCCGAGCTGGTCACACGCGATTCGATGATTGGCACCGGCCAGCCCAAGTCGCAGCGGGAAGGTGCCGTATGAATGGCGTTCATGATATGGGGGGCTTGCAAGCTTTTGGGCCAGTATTGCCTGAACCAAATGAACCCGTTTTCCACGCGGCCTGGGAACGCCGCGCCTTCGCATTGACACTCGCCGCCGGAGCCTTGGGCCAATGGAATCTTGACAAAGCGCGCTCAGCAAGAGAGAGCCTCCCACCGACCCGTTATTTGACCCACCCTTATTACCTTATCTGGTTGGAAGCAGCTGAAAATATGCTCGTCACCGCGAATCTGGTAACGCCTACAGAAATCCTCACGGGACGTGCTGAAACGCAGGCCGTGACAGGTTTGAAGGTGCTGAGCAAAGAAACAGCCTCCGTTTTGATGACCCAAGGTGGCTCAACATTGCGCTCGGGCTCTGCTGCACCCAAGTTTGTCGTTGGCCAACGTGTGCACACCAAGCAACTCAATCCCCAAACCCATACCCGGCTGCCCCGCTACTGCCGGGACAAAGTGGGTACGGTATTCAAGTTGCATGGCATCCATGTTTTTCCCGACACCAATGCGCAAGGTTTGGGTGAACAACCCGAATTTTTATACACCATCCAATTCGATGCCCATGTGCTATGGGGTGCCGACACCACCGCTACCACCGTATTTGTGGACTGCTGGGAACCTTACCTGGACGAGGCAACAGCATGAACTCGACAGCGGCTCCCGCCCCACTGCACAGCGTCTTGCCCATACTACTGCGCAATGACGAAGGCCCCGTATTCTCTGCGCCGTGGCAGGCACAAGCCTTTGCCATGACACTCGCCTTGTACGAACGCAAGTTATTCAGCTGGACAGAGTGGGCGGCCATGTTGGCGCAGACGATCAAAGACGCCCAAGCCGCAGGGGATCCCGATACCGGCGAACATTACTACGACCATTGGCTGGCGACCCTGGAGAAAATGACCCTGACCAAGTCGCTAGTTGATGAAACCAGCCTTGCTCAGCGCCACGCAGCCTGGAAACATGCAGCTCAACACACGCCTCACGGCATGGCTATTGTCCTGAAGTAGTTCGAAGGCGGCGTAGTGCCGCGCCAAACTTCACACCCTCTCAAAATATCACCTTCATCAATAAGGTTCTCTATGCCCGGTTACGCTAACCCTGGTTTTGACACCCTCGCCCTCCACGCCGGTGCCGCACCCGACCCCACCACGGGCGCACGCGCTGTGCCAATTCACCTCACCACCTCGTTTGTCTTCGAGTCCAGCGACCATGCCGCGGCCCTCTTCAACCTGGAGCGCAGCGGCCATGTTTACAGCCGCATCAGCAACCCGACCAATGCAGTACTAGAACAGCGTGTGTCAGCACTTGAAGGTGGTATTGGTGCCATTGCCACGGCCAGCGGGCAGGCGGCGTTGCATTTGTCGATTGCCACGCTGATGGGCGCAGGCTCGCACATCGTAGCCAGCACAGCACTTTACGGTGGGTCGCAAAACCTGCTGCACTACACGATGCGGCGCTTTGGCATTGAGACTACCTTCGTCAAACCCGGTGACATTGATGGCTGGCGGGCGGCGGTGCGGCCCAACACCAAGCTCTTTTTTGGTGAAACCGTGGGCAACCCAGGCCTTGACGTGCTGGACATCCCCACCATCAGCACGCTGGCCCATGAGCACAGCGTGCCACTGCTGGTCGACTCCACACTCACCTCGCCCTGGTTGATGAAACCCTTCGAGCATGGCGCAGACTTGGTTTACCACTCGGCAACCAAGTTCCTCAGCGGCCACGGTACGGTGATTGGCGGCATTGTGGTCGATGGTGGTAGTTTTGACTGGGACAAGAGCGGTAAATTCCCCGAGCTGACCAGCGCCTACGACGGCTTTCACAACATGGTGTTCAGCGAAGAATCCACCGTAGGCGCCTTCTTGCTGCGCGCTCGGCGTGAGGGACTGCGCGACTTTGGTGCCTGCATGAGTCCGCACACCGCGTGGTTGATTCTGCAAGGCATTGAGACCCTGCCGCTGCGCATGGCGCGGCACATGAGCAACACGCAAAAAGTGGTGGAATTCTTGGCCAGCCACCCCTTTGTCTCCCGTGTTGGTCACCCTATGCTCGAGAGCCACAGTAGCCACGCCTTGGCGCAAAAGCTGCTGCCACGTGGCGCAGGCTCAGTCTTCAGCTTCGACATCAAAGGCCACCGCGAGCAGGGTAAGAAATTCATAGAAACGCTGAAAGTCTTCAGCCACCTCGCCAACGTAGGCGACTGCCGCAGCTTGGTGATACACCCAGCCAGTACCACGCACTTTCGCATGACGGACGACGCACTGGCCGGTGCAGGCATCAGCCAAGGCACAGTGCGGCTGTCGATCGGCTTAGAAGACCCGGATGATTTGATTGACGATTTGAAACGGGCTTTGAAGGCTGCTGAAAAATTAGCGGGAGTCTGACCATGATCCTCACCGTCAACAACCACGCCACCTACTGCTACACCGGCGGCAAAACCTTCGATCCTGCCAAGCCCACAGTAGTCTTCATCCATGGCGTTCTGAATGACCACAGCGTGTGGATTTTGCAGACCCGCTACTTCGCTAATCACGGCTGGAACGTGTTAGCACCCGATTTGCCTGGCCACTGCAAAAGCGAGGGCGAACCGCCCGCCACGGTGGAAGCTGCCGCCAGCTTCATCCTCGATCTGCTGGATGCGGTGGGCGCTACCCGCGCGGCGCTGGTAGGCCACAGCTTTGGCTCGCTGATCGCGCTGCACACCGCAGCCGTTGCCCCGGAGCAGGTGACACACTTGGCGCTAGTGGCTACTGCTTTTCCGATGAAGGTGTCCCCTGCTCTTCTAGACGCTGCTCTGAATGCGCCCCAAAAAGCCATTGCGATGGTGAACCAGTTCTCGCACTCCATGCTCGCGCCGCCGCCCTCGTCCCTGGGGCCTGGCACCTGGCTCTATGGCAGCTCACAAGCCTTGATGCGCCGCGTGCTGGCCAGCAACCCACGTACCAACGTATTCCATACCGGATTCAAGGCATGTGATGACTATAAAGATGGCCTGGTTCAAGCAGGACATGTTAAGTGCGCTACGCTTTTCATAGTGGGCAACGAAGATCAGATGACACCACCCAAAGCGGCGCAGACACTGGTCGCGAGCGTGAAGCAGGCCAAAGTTATTACGCTGCAAGCGGGGCATTCGCTGATGTCAGAAGCACCAGACGGGGTATTGTTTGCACTGCGGGATTTCTTGCAAACCTAGCGTCCTACGGGAAGTACTTCAGGAGCTTGTTCTCTTTTAAAGAGCAAGCTCCGCATATTCAGAGTGCGCTTCGCCCTATTTAATCTAAAAATAACTGCACCAAGGCCTCACCAGCCACCAGCCGAATGCCTTGCGCTTGGGCAAACGCACTGGCCGCGTCGGTGACAGGCCTCAAGCTGAGATAAGCACAACCGTCTGCGCCCCGTTTTTCTTTTTCTGTAACTAAGTCTCGCAAAACCTCGATGCCGTGGCTAGCAGCTTTCCAGCGTTTGCAACTGACCACTGTGGTGCTGGCATTTTTCAGCAAACTGAAATCAACGGCAGGGCTGTTCAAGCGTGTCACCATGTTGCCTCGGCGAAGATAGGCTTGCTCCAACGCCTCCGAAAACTCGCGCCAAGACATAGCACTGATTTTGGTCTGCATATCGGCCAGATGCGCTGGGCTGGGCGCATGCCATTGCCGCCATGCCGTGATGCACCCAATCGCCAGGAACGGAAAAGCGCCCATCATGCCAAAAGGCATGTACTGTTTGGGCAGCAGCGCAACCGAGGCTGCGGCAAACACGGCAACAACCGCAAAGCTGATCCAAGATGGCGAACGCAGCAGAATCGCAAACAGCGAGTTATCAGACATTTTAAATTTCATAGGCTTCTTATTTCTTCCTTACGTCTTTCCTACTGCTTCCTGCTCCGTTAAATACTGGCCGTTAAGCCGTCTGTTGCATACGCAGGCGGCGGGCGGCTTCTTCGTCTCGCGCATCGCCAATCTCACGCAATACGCCGCCCATGTCCACGGGGCCAGCTTGTTGCTTGAACTGACCCGTAAGCACGGTGTCCACGCTCAAAATACCGCGCTGGTACAAATCCCACATCTCGGAGCCGTAATGCGTTTGCAGTAGCGCTGGGGCGAAGCCGCCAAAGAAATTACGCAGGTTGTCGACGTCCCGCAGCAGCATCCGTTGTGCATGGTTGTTTCCCGCAGCGTCCACCGCCTGGGGCAGGTCAATGATGACTGGGCCGTCAGCTGCCAACAAGATGTTGAACTCGGACAAATCGCCGTGGACAATGCCTGCGCCTACCAGCATCCGCACCACCTCTGTGAGCAGAGTGGCATGGTGAGCAATAGCTTGCGCAGAGGTCAACACCACGTCATTCAGGCGCGGGGCAGCGTCACCGTGTTCATCGGTGACGAGCTCCATCAGCAGCACCCCATCACAAAAATTATGCGGCTTAGGTACACGTACCCCCGCAGCAGCGAGGCGGTAAAGCGCGTCAACTTCAGCACTTTGCCACGCGGCCTCTTGCGATTCACGCCCAAACTTGGTGCCTTTGGCCATGGCACGGGCTTGTCGGCTGTTTTTGACCTTGCGGTTTTCGGTGTAATCCACCGCTTGGCGAAAGCTACGGTTAGTAGCTTCTTTGTAAATCTTGGCGCAACGGGTGTCATCGCCGCAGCGCACAACGTAGACCATAGCTTCTTTGCCACTCATGAGCTGGCGCACTACGGTGTCGATCAGACCTTCTTCGATCAGGGATTGCAGTCTTGGAGGTGGTTTCATAGGGGGGATTTTGCACTGTGACGAGAAGTGTCGTGCCAACAAAAAAGCCAAGACACATTGCCTTGGCTTTTTAAAGGTCGCCGCCGGTGGACTTCGGCTCAGAATTTGTAGCTCTACTTGTTCGTTCGCTTACGTTGCTGCCAAGCCAGCAGCTCCCCCACAATGCCGCGCCGGAACGCAATCACGCAGAACACAAAAATTACGCCAATGATGACGGTAACCCATGAGCCTACACGGTCGGCCAGAAAATTTTGCAGACCGATGATGGTGAAAGCTCCGACTACAGGCCCAGCAAAGGTACCCAAGCCACCCAACAGCGTCATCAAAATAACCTCGCCTGAAAGAGACCAGTGCACGTCAGAAAGGGTAGCAAAACCAAGCACCAACGTTTTCATGGAACCGGCCAGCCCAGCCAGCGTAGTGGACAGAACAAAGGCCAGCAGCTTGTAGCGGTTCACGTCATAACCCAGTGAGATGGCACGGGGCTCGTTTTCGCGGATGGCTTTGAGCACTTGGCCGTAGGGCGAATGAACGATACGCATGATGGCCAAGAAAGTAGCAACGAAAACCGCCAGCACCACGAAATACATCAGCAAATCGTTTTCCAAAGGAATAAAGCCGAACAGCTTTCCACGGGGCACGCCTTGCAGGCCGTCTTCACCGCCTGTAAACGGGACTTGCAGGCAGATGAAGTAAATCATCTGTGACATTGCCAACGTGACCATCGCAAAGTAAATGCCTTGGCGACGGATGGCTACCAAGCCGACCATCAGGCCCAGCACGCCGGCCCCCAACGTACCGGCCAGAACACCGAGCTCAGGCGACCAGCCTGCGCTGCGCACCAACCAGCCAGTCATATAAGCAGCTGAACCCATGAACGCGGCGTGGCCGAACGACAGCAGTCCTGTATAGCCCAACAGCAAATTAAACGCACAAGCAAAGATAGCAAAGCACAGCGCGTTCATTAAAAACACGGGGTACACACCGAGGAAGGGAGCGGCCATCAATAGCACCAGAACCCCAGCCCAAACAATGTGCCCAGAACGACTTGCCGATGTGGCTGCGGTGGAAGCGCTGGCTACGGAAGGAACAGAAGCCACGGCAGAAGGCGACGAAGTTGTATTAGAAGAAGCACTCACGTTTACAGTTCCTTGCCAAACAGGCCAGCGGGTCGCACCATCAGCACGATCACCATGATGACGAACACCACAATGCTTGACGCCTCGGGGTAAAACACTTTGGTGAGGCCTTCCACCAAGCCCAGCACCACGCCGGTAACGATAGAGCCCAAAATAGATCCCATGCCACCAATCACCACCACGGCGAACACCACGATGATGAGGTTAGAGCCCATCAGTGGCGTGATCTGGATAACTGGCGCGGCCAGCACGCCAGCTATCGCAGCCAACGCTGCGCCACCGGCATAGGTCAGGGTGACCATCAGTGGCACATTGATACCAAAAGCCTGTACCAGGGTGGGGTTTTCAGTGCCTGCTCGCAGCGTGGCACCGAGCTTGGTTTTTTCGATTAAAAACCAGGTACTAAAGCAAATCGACAGCGAGGCGAAGACCACCCAGGCACGGTAATTGGGCAGTACCATGAAGCCGAGGTTGGTGGCACCTTGTAACAGTTCAGGCACGGGGTACTGCTGCCCAGACACGCCAAACTGGTCACGGAAAACGCCTTCTGCAATCAGCGCCAAACCGAAGGTCAGCAGCAGTCCATAGAGCGGGTCGAGCTTATAGAGATGGCGCAAGAACATACGTTCGATCACCACCCCCAAAAAGCCCACCACCAAGGGAGAAACGACCAAGGCGGCCCAGTAGTTCAAGCCCAACTTCTCCAAGAGAAGCCACGCCACATAAGCCCCCACCATGTACAGCGCGCCATGTGCAAAGTTCACGATGCCCAGCAGGCCAAAGATTACCGCCAGACCCAGACTGAGCATGGCATAAAACGAGCCATTGACCAGACCGAGCAGCAGTTGCCCCAAAAATGCCTGAATCGGTATGCCAAAAATTTCGCTCATTGATACTCCTGAACCTGCCTGACTTTGATTTTCAAACCGAATAGGCCAAATAGGTTTTCTATCCTATATTGGCCTTCATAGTTTGCTATTATTTCCAGAGCGTGCACTTGCTCTCGGCCTTGGTTGTCCAGGCCTCTTCACCCTTGAAGGTTTGCACCACGTTGTAGTAATCCCATGGCTCAGTGGATTGTGCAGGGGTCTTTACCTGCATCAGGTACATGTCATGCACCATGCGGCCATCGCCCCGGATGTATCCACCCTTGGCAAACATATCGTTCACTTTGCTTTTCCGCAGTTGCGCCAGCACCTTGTCAGCATCGTCAGTACCAGTGGCTTTAACAGCGTTCAAGTAGTTCAGGACCACCGAGTAGTCACCCGCCTGAATGCTGGATGGCATGCGCTTCATCTTGTCAAAAAACTTACGACTCCAGGCGCGGGCCTCAGCATCTTTGTTCCAGTACCAGCTGTCAGTCAGGTACATGCCCTGTGAAGCGGGGAGTCCCACGGAGTGGATGTCGTTGATGAACATCAGCAAACCAGCGAGCTTCATGGTTTTGGTGATGCCAAACTCATTGGCGGCCTTGATGGCGTTGATGGTGTCACCACCGGCATTAGCAAGGCCCAAAATTTGCGCTTTGCTTGACTGGGCTTGCAGAAGGAACGACGAGAAGTCGCTGGTTGCCAGAGGATGGCGTACTGAACCGACGACAGTGCCGCCAGCCGCCTTCACCACAGTAGTGGTGTCACTTTGTAGTTGGGTGCCAAAGGCGTAATCAGCGGCCAGGAAGTACCAGCTTTTGCCACCGGCTTTAACCACGGCATTCCCAGTGCCTTTGGCCATAGCAACCGTATCGTAAGCCCAATGCACTGTGTAGGGTGAGCATTGCTCATTGGTCAGCGCTGAGGTGCCTGCACCGACAGAGATGAACACCTTCTTCTTTTCCAAAGCAACTTTGGACATCGCCAAACTGGTGCCTGAACTGGTGCCGCCAATCAGTAGGTCAACGCCTTGGGTATCGAACCATTCACGGGCTTTGGCCGCAGCCACGTCAGGTTTATTTTGGTGATCGGCCACCAGGATTTCAATCTTTTTGCCATTAATGGCACCGCCCAGTTCAGCCACGGCCATGCGCATGGCTTCGACGCCACCCGCACCATCAATGTCAGAGTAAAGGCCCGACATGTCTGTGATGAGACCAATGCGGATCACATCACCTGAAATTTGGGCTTGTGCGGACGTAGAGACTGCCATTGTGGCGGTGAAAGCCAAGGCACATGCAGTTGCGATTTTGCTCAGTTTCATGGTTAATTCCTGATGAAGGGGGAGAAAAAAGGGGTAAAAAGAGAAAGGAAAAAGCAGAAAGAAAAAAGATAAGGAAACAAGCGCTCAGACACCCAGATACTCGTGCAGTTTCTCTAGCCGTTGCGGTAGCTCTGCCTGCGTGAAGGTCTGCTGAATTTCGCCGTGCTCCATGACCAAAAATCGGTCAGCCAGAGGTGCAGCAAAGCGGAAGTTTTGTTCCACCATCACAATGGTGTAGCCCTTGGCACGCAACATTTTGACCATTTCAGTCAGCTTTTGCACAATGACTGGGGCGAGACCTTCAGAAATTTCATCAAGCAAGAGCAAGCGCGCACCCGTACGCAAAATACGCGCTACGGCCAACATTTGCTGCTCACCGCCCGACAGGCGCGTGCCCTGGCTGTTAGCACGTTCCTTCAAATTGGGGAACATGGTGTAAATCTCGTCCACGCTCATGCCGCCCTGCGCCAGAACGGGGGGAAGCATCAGATTTTCTTCAGTCGATAAGCTGGAAAAAATACCACGCTCTTCGGGGCAATAGCCCATACCGAGACGCGCAATCTTGTGCGTACCCATAGCGATGGTCTCGGTACCATGAATTTTGATAGAGCCTTTACGACTGCCTGTCAGACCCATGATGGCGCGCATGGTGCTGGTACGCCCTGCGCCGTTACGGCCCAAAAGGGTGACGACTTCACCTTCTTTCACGTCGAAATTCACGCCGTGCAACACATGCGATTCGCCATACCAGGCGTGCAAATCACGTACTTCTAAAAACGTAGCGGCCATGTCAATGGGCTCCTTTCAGCTCAGCATCCGCGCTGCCCATGTAGGCCTCGATCACGGCAGGATTTTTGGAAACTTCTACATACGGCCCTTCGGCCAGCGTAGCCCCGCGTTGCAGCACGGTGATGGTGTCCGCAATGCTAGACACCACGCTCATGTTGTGCTCCACCATCAGCACGGTGCGGTTGGCGGACACTTTTTTGATCAGTTGGCGGATACGGTCTACGTCTTCCAGGCCCATACCCTGGGTAGGCTCATCAAGCAGCATGAGCTCGGGGTCCATAGCGAGGGTAGTGGCGATCTCCAGTGCGCGCTTGCGACCGTAACTGAGTTCTACAGTAACAAGGTTGGCATAGGGCTCTAAATCAACCGCGTTCAGTAACTCCATTGCCCGTGCATTCAGGCTGTTCAGGCTTTTCTCAGCCCGCCAAAAGTGATACGACGTACCCAGCTTGCGTTGCAGCGCAACGCGCACGTTTTCAAGCACTGAAAGGTGGGGGAACACGGCCGAAATCTGGAACGAGCGGATGATGCCTCGCCGTGCAATGTGGGCTGGTGCATCTTGCGTTATGTCCAATCCATTGAACAATATGTGGCCAGACGTTGGCTTGATGAACTTGGTCAGTAAGTTGAAGCAGGTGGTTTTACCCGCGCCATTAGGGCCAATCAGCGCATGGATGGTGCCCCGGCGAACCTGCAAATCTACCTTGTCCACGGCAGTAAAGCCTTTGAACTCTTTGGTGAGCTTTTGCGTTTGGAGAATTATGTCGGTGGTCATGGGCGGTATCTTGCCAAAAAATGCTTGAGGTACTAGTGGGATAAACCCAAAGTGCTAGAAAAAATGTAGCAAAAAAGAGTCACCTAACTGATACTATTTGCCGTCTCCAGAAATAAGGCCACTTGAGCCAACTGGTCGGGCACATTCAGCGCGGGGGCATGACCGCAGCCTGCTATCTCGATCACTTGGGCTAAACCCTTCGCGCCAGGGCCGCGCCGCATCATTTCAGTGGTAGTGTCTCGCAAAACCAAATCCGATTCCGCGCCTCGCAGACACAGCACGGGCACAGTGATCGCGTCGTAGTGGTTCCAAATTAAATAATCGTCTGGGTGGCCGGTGAACTGCTGCACCATAGCTGGATCGTAGTGCGGAGTAACTCGGCCATCAGGCAGGCGACGGGTAGAAGTCTCGGCCAAACGCCGCCATTGGACATCACTTAGGGCCCCAAAGGGTTTGTACACCTGCCGATAAAAAGCCTCCAACTCGCACACTGTTGCAAACGCTGGCGGATTGCCCGCGTAAGCGCGGATGCGGGCAATGGCGGCATCGGCAAGCTGGGGGGCGTTATCGTTGAGCATTAGGCTTTGGATACGCGGCTTCAAGCTGGGTTGGAACAGACCAGAAGCGCACACCATCCCAATCGCTCCACCCATAGAGGTTCCAACCCAGTGGGCTTTTTCAATGTGCAACTGGTCGAACAGCTCGGCAGCAATACGGGCGTAGAACGACAATTGGTATTCGTGCTCAGGGTCTGGACTCCACTGACTCAAACCCCGCCCCAGCATATCGGGGCAAATGACACGGTAACGGCTACTTAGATGCTCCGCGAGTTCGTCAAAATCACGCCCAGTGCGTGCCAAACCATGCCAGGCGATAACGGTAGAGGCGTGCTCTGCACCCCATTGCGTGAAATGGATTTCACGCCCAGCACAGGTCAGGTAATGTGAAGTCATTTTCATGGTTTAGCACCTCCAAAAGCATTAGCTTGTGAACTTGAGGCTGCACTCGTGCGAGCATTTGAAGCCGCACTCGCGCGCAGCCGCCCCACCACCCCCGTGGGGAAGTAATACACCGACAGCACAAAAAGCACACCCAGCCACAGCAACCAGCGGTCAGGCGACAGCAGCGCGGCGAGCCAGGGCAAAGCGCTGGCTGCATCACTGGCCAACTTCAGCACATCTTGCAAGTAGCTTTGCGCCACCACAAACAGCGCCGCGCCAATGGCCGAGCCGTAAATTGTGCCCATGCCACCAATCACCACAATCAGCAGCACGTCCATCATCACCTCAAAGGAAAGCGAGGTATCTGGCCCGTTGTAGCGCAACCAAAGCGCCAACATGGCCCCAGCGATACAGGCGAACAGCGCCGACAGGATGCTGGAGACGGTGCGGTACACCACCACGCGGTAGCCAATAGCTTCAGCACGGAATTCGTTCTCGCGGATCGCTTGCAGCACGCGGCCAAAGGGCGAATTGACGATACGCAGCAGCACCAACAACGCAATCAAGGCGACCACGAACAAAAGGTAATAGCACACCAATCGACCGTCCAGCGACACGCCCATGAAGCTGCCGCCCCACTCGAATGCAGGCGTTAGCACCTCGGGGGTTTTGAAGTTCAGGCCGTCTTCACCGCCCGTCAAATCTGAGAGTTGCGCTGCCAGCGACTGGAATGCGGAGGCCACTGCCAATGTAATCATTGCAAAAAAAATAGCGCGAACCCTAAGTGAGAAGAGGCCTATCGCCAAAGAAAGCACCAACGATAACGCTAAAGCCCCTGCCAGCCCTACCGCCACAGCCCACCACGTGGGGCCCAGGTTGGTGCAAGCAATCGCAATGCCGTAAGCCCCGATACCAAAGAACATGGTGTGGGCAAAGCTGACGATGCCGGTGTAGCCCAACAGCAAATCAAAACTGGCGACCAGCACCACAAACACTAAAACTTTTGCCGCAACGCTCAGCGCTTTGACACCAGGGAACAGGAACGGCGCAAAAGCCAACGCCAAAAGCAACGCGACCAGCAGGACGGCCAGCACCTTGCTGCGGGGGAAATCATTAGAGAGAATTCTGTTGAGCATGGTTTTCAATCGGTTAGCGGTTCGCTACCGGGTACACACCTTGCGGCCGCCACAGCAGCACAGCGACCATCAAGCCAATGCTGGAGAACATGGCCGCTTTAGGCACCAAAAATCCGGTGTAGTTGGCCATCAGCCCTACCAGCAAAGCCCCAATCAGCGCCCCGCCGGTTGAGCCCAAACCACCAATGATGATGACGATAAAAATCAGCACGTTGACCTGCGCTCCCAATTGGGGAATCACGTTTTGCTGGAACAGGCCCCACATCACGCCCCCCAAACCGGCCAACGCACTGCCCACCACGAACACGCCGATGAACAATCGGCGGATACGGTAGCCAAGTGACTCCACCATTTCACGGTCTTGGACACCAGCGCGAATTAGTAAGCCAATTTTGGTGCGAGACAGCGTCCATGCGAGGATGGCAAACACCACCAAACCAACAGCTACAGCCAGCAAACGGTATTTACCGATCGCGGCTTCCCCAATCAAAATAGAGCCTCGCAGTGCGGTCGGCAATTCCAGCGGTATTTGCTGCGGCCCCCAGACAACTTTAATCAGCTCTTCTCCAATAATCATGCCGCCCATAGTGATGAGGATTTGCTTCAAATGCTGGCCATATACCGGCCGCACAATAAACCGCTCGAACGCCAAACCAATCGCACCGGTGACAGCCATCGCCACCAGCATTGCGGGCAACACTGCCACCAAATTGCGCCACAGTTCGCCTGAAGCGGTCCAGTCGCTCATGCCACCCAGCACGCTGGTGGCAACATAGGCCCCGATGGCGATGAATACGCCGTGGCCGAAATTCAGCACGTCCATCAGACCAAAAATTAGCGTCAGACCTGAGGCGATAACGAAAATAATCATGCCCATGGCCAGGCCAGCAACGGTGAGCGTCAACCATGTTGAACCCGAGCCAATCAACGGCAAAGCAATTAGCGCCAGCACGGGCACCAAGGCCAACGGCTTCCAATCGAATGTGACCTTCACGACTTGGAGCGGTACGGCCTCACTCATCCTGTCACTCATCCTGTCACTCATCTTGTCATGCGTTTTGTCGCTTATTTTTTTGGTACTCACAGTGCCAGCCCCAGTAAGGATTGCTGCAAACCAGCGTCTTCGGCCAAGGCCTGCATAGAGCCTGAATGCACCACACGCCCGTTGTCCATCACCGCCACGCTGTCCCCCAGGCGTTTGGCAAAGTTCAGGTTTTGCTCGACCAGCAAGATGGTGGTGCCGGTGGCTTTGAGTTGGGCGAAAGCGTCAATCATGTTGTTGATGATGGCGGGCGCGAGACCCTTGCTGGGTTCGTCCACAATGAGCAGAGCACGGGGCTCAACGATGGCACGCGCCACGGCGACCATTTGCTTTTGCCCACCAGACAGCTTGCCTGCGGGATGGTTCCAAAACTTTTCCACAGCAGGAAATAACGAGAAAATCCACTTCAAACGCTTCTCATCCATGTCCACTGCCCGCTTGGCACTGCGGGCAGCGAGCAGCATATTTTCTTTGACCGTGAGGTCAGCAAAGATACCCATGGTTTCGGGCACATAGGCCACACCTAGCTCGGCGATTTCGGGCGTGGGGCGGCGCGTGATGTCTTGGCCCGCAAACTGAACGCTGCCTTTGGACGCTTGCCACAGACCCATGATGGTGCGCAGCGTGGTGGTTTTACCAGCTCCATTGCGACCCAAGAGCATCGTCAGCTTACCTTTGGGGATTGCCAAGTCCACACCATGAAGAATGTGGTACGCGCCAATGTGCGTGTGTACGCCATTGAGCGTCAGTAAGTTGTCGCTCATGCCAAAGCCTCTGCTTTGTCTTCTTGGGTAATCCCGAGATACGCCTCTTGCACCACTGGCGAGGCGATAACCTCTGCTGGTTCGCCATCGGCCACCAGCGTGCCATTAGTTAAAACGATGATGCGGTCAGCAAGCTCACGCACCACGTCCATCTTGTGTTCCACCAGCAAAATAATTTTGCTTTTGTCGGCTTTGAGCTTACGAATCAGCTTGAGGATAACTGGCGCTTCATCCGCGCTCATGCCTGCAGTGGGCTCATCGAACATGAACACCTGCGGCTCCAGCGCCATCAGCAAGGCGACTTCAAGCTTGCGCTGGTCACCATGGGGCAGACTGGCCACAGGGGATTCGGCTTTTTCAAGCATGGACACATCGCTCAGTATGGCCTTGGCGCGTAAGAGCAAATCGGTGTGGTCACTCCAAATACTGCTCAAACGTAAGCCACGACGATGACTGCCTTCGCGCGTAGCTTGCACAGCCAGACGCACGTTTTCCAGCACGCTGAGGTTGGGAAACAAATTGGTCAACTGGAATGCACGGCCTAGCCCAGCACGGGTGCGCTCAGAAGCAGATAGCCCCGTCAGCACGCGGCCATTCAAAGTGACAGTACCTGCACTGGCGCTAATTTGCCCTGAGATAAGGTTGAAATAAGTCGTCTTGCCCGCGCCGTTAGGGCCGACTATGGCGGTGAGGGTGCCCGGCGCGAACGCGCAAGACACAGCATTCACCGCCACGTGTCCGCCGAAGCGAACCGTGAGTCCAGTAGTTTGCAACATAGCCTGTCCGGTAACGAGAAGGTAGCGAGGAGAAACGAGGAGTTAGCGACCAGTTTTAGCGCTTGTTGCGGATGGGAACGTCCATCTCTTCAGCCTTGATCTCGCGCACCAGCTCAGGCACACCCCAGGCAAATGCAGGGTCCACCTTGATTTTGAAGTGGTACATACTCTGCATCGCTTGGTGGTCTTCTTTACGGAAGGTCATTTTGCCTTTAGGCGTGTCAAAACTCATGCCTTCCATGGTTTTGATAAGGGTGTCCGTATTGGTGTCCCCCTTGGTATTTTTCAGCGCTGTCACGACGGCCATCGCAGCGGAAAAACCGCCAGCAGTGAAGAAGTCTGGCGGGGTTTTGAACTGCTTGTAATGCTGGGCAACCAAGGCATCGTTCACAGGATTTTTAGGGATGCCAAAGTAGTAATACGTGGCACCCTCCATACCGGGGAAGTTTTTGTACGCTGCCATGGCAGGCAAGATGTTCCCGCCTGTGACAATCTCGATGCCGTAGCGCTTCAAGTCCATGTCAGCGATCTTGAAGGGATTGCCCGCACCAGCCCAAATAATCCAGATGACTTTCTTACCTGGCAGATCTTTGAGTTTGTCGATCAGACGCTGCGCACCGGCCGTGAAATCAGTAGTCGCCGCTGGAAGGTACTCTTCATGGACGATTTTGGCTTTCTTCACTGCGTCCTTGAATGCTTTAACACCATCGCGACCAAAGGCAGTATCTTGGCCCAGGGTGGCGATGCTGACTCCAGCTTTGTCTTGTGCAACGGCGTTGGAGATAGCATCTTGCGAGCTGTTCCGGCCAGTACGAAAAATGTACTTATTCCATTTGTCACCGGTTATGGCGTCGGCTACGGCAGGCTCTACCAGCAAAATCTTTTTGTACTCCTCAGCCACGGGCAGCATAGCGAGCGCAACGCCAGAAGATGTTGGGCCGACAGCGATATCGGCCTTGTCATCGGAATACGCAGCGGCGAGTTGAGCCTTACCCACATCAGGCTTACCTTGGCTGTCGCGCTCAATCACCTTGATCTTTTTACCAGCGACCTCCATCGTGCCACCCGTAGCGTAGTCCAGACCCAGCATAAACCCGGTTTGGGTTTGCTTTGCATAGGCTTCCAGCGCGCCCGTCTTGTCATAGACGTGGGCAATGCGGATTTCTTTGGCTTGGCCGAAAGCGGTGAAAGATGCGAAAGTGGCTACAGCAGTGGTGGCGAGGGCGACCCAGGTACGGCGATGCATAGTTTTGTCTCCAAATAGTTACACGGAATGCCATCGTATTGCATGGGGCGTGCCAGCGTGAAATATCTCGTAAGTACTTGATTTGACTTAAAGCCACCATTAGGCCAACTCAAATCATCTTAAATTGCCTTAATTTCAGACAATTAAATGATTAACTTTTAGACACTTTGTTCAGTTTTCAGACAGCTCAAGGCGACTGTACAACGTCGCTCGCGATATACCTAGCCGTTTGGCCGCAGCCCATTTATTCCCGTTACTGGCGTGCATGGCCGCTTGAATAGCCTGTTGCTCCAACTCGGCGATCTGAATGCCCAATGGGCGTAGCAAGTCCGCAGAAGTATTGGAATGGGTAGAGTTTGTGGCTTCAAGCGCTTTAACCAAAGACAGCACTGGCATCTGCGTCACGCCCGCTTCTTTCAATACTTGAGCCACCAAAACAGCATCAATCGAGACACTGTCGCTGCGCATAGCAGCCTGCTCAAGCACGTTTCGGAGCTCACGGATATTGCCACGCCACGTCTGCGCACACAGCACATCCAATGCAGCGCGGCTGAGCTCAGGAACAGCTGCATCAGAACGCAAAGCCAAATCTTCGGCCAACACCTCTAACAGGGCAGGAATGTCTTGCCGGCGCTCACGCAACGGTGGCACACGGAGCGGCAGCACATTAAGGCGGTAAAACAAATCCTCACGGAACGCGCCTGAACGCACCAGCGCAGCCAAGTCGCGCGACGTTGCCGCGATGATGCGCACGTCAAATGAGATGATTTTATTGGAGCCAAGAGGTTCAATTTCCCCCTCTTGGAGCGCCCGCAAGAGCTTAGACTGAAGGGCCATTGGCATGTCGCCGATCTCATCCAAAAACAGCGTACCACCGTCGGCAATGACGAACTTGCCATCGCGCCCCCGTCGGTCAGCGCCGGTGTAGGCACCGGGCGCAACACCAAAGAATTCCGCCTCCAACAAAGTGTCGGGCACGGCGGCAATGTTGACGCTGACGAAGGGCTTATCAACACGTGTTGACGCAGCATGAATCGCATGCGCCAACAACTCTTTGCCAGTGCCAGTTTCGCCCAGCAGCAGAACTGGGCTACTGGACTGCGCTGCCCGACGGGCTTGGCGCTTAACTTCAACAGCCGCCTCACTTGCCCCCACAAAGCTGGCAAAAGTGTATTTGCTGCGCCGGGCTCCTCCATACTTTTGCCCCGCCAGCTCACGAACCAATTCACGCTTGAGCGCCTGCTGGCTTTGGCGGGCTTCGTCCAGATCACGTTGCAGCCGCGCAAACTTACTGATAAGCGGTTGCAAGGTAGTCTCAGGATGGTCAAACAGCACAATACCTAATACACCGATCACACCACCCTTGTCGTCCCGCAATGGAATACGGCTGACCACAAAGGTGCCCGCTCGATTGGAAAGCAGGTCAATCAAAATAGGCTTGCCTGTCAGCAGCACTTGGTGCATCTGGGTGTTTTGCACCACCTCATCGACCTGATGGCCGACAAAATCACTCTCTTGCTCAAAGCCTAACGCAGGGAGAAAGCGACGGTACTGGTCATTAATCCACACGACCCGCCCGCGGCGATCAACCAGCAACATGCCTTCGCTGGCGCTGGCAAACAGGTCAAACATGGAACGGGCCGCCAACTCCAGAATACTTTGAGCGTCGCGGGGCAATTCAGGCGAGGATTTCATCGCCGAATAGTACTGTGCGAAGCCCAGCCAGCTTTGGCATACTGGAATACGGTAATACGGTAATACGGTAATACTTCTAAATCTTGGAACTTAAAGGAGATGCAAACAGATGACGCTTGAAAAAATTCGCATCGACAAATGGCTCTGGGCAGCCCGGTTCTACAAAACTCGCAGCTTGGCAACGGAAGAAGTTAACAAGGGCCGTGTCCACGTGAACGGACTCAACATCAAACCTTCACGGGAAGTCAAACCGGGTGATTTAATCGCTTTGCGCGGTCGGGATTTGTCTAAAACAGTCACCGTACTGGGCGTCAGCGCCGCGCGTGGCTCCGCGCCAATTGCCCAGCTGCTCTACGCGGAGACTGAGGAAAGTCTTGAAACCCGCCTCGCCGCAATCGAGCAACGGCGCATCGCACCCGAACCAGCACACACCATCGCTAACGGTCGCCCAAGCAAGCGGGACAGGCGGGCGCTAGAAGAAAATCAGAACAACGAAAGCCACACTTGGAACGACCGATGGAGCGCCTCCATCGACGAGTGAGCCAGCATCGATTCAAAACTTTAACAACCAAGCTAATTCAGACGAAAGTTCGTGCGATAATCTCATTCGTTGGAGCGATGACCGAGTGGCCGAAGGTGCTCCCCTGCTAAGGGAGTATGGGGTGTAGAGCCTCATCGAGGGTTCGAATCCCTCTTGCTCCGCCAAACAGTAAGGGCCCCCGCTATGCGGGGGCCTTTTTACTTGGAAGCCCCGCCACACGCGGCCCTGCGGGCCGATGACAGTTTCTCTGTCTTGCCAGTTCCCGTCTATGGCCTCCTCTTACCCTCCTTTCTCTCCCCGTTTCTCAGTCGCCCTTTCGACGCTCTCGAGTTTTCGATGGTCGTTTCTCGTTTGCATGTTCCCCTGCAGCGCAGTCAGTCTGGTGCTTTCTGTCTCAGGAAGAACACAGGGCGCTTATCGCGCCTTGTGCTTGTTGATTGATCCGGATCAGTTGGTGGTTGTGGGGGGGCCGTTGTGTCAGGATCCGTCAGCAATCATCCCCAGCAGCTTGCGCTGTTCACCCCAATCCGCAGGCAGGGGCACCATCCGTATCAGCTTGTCAGCGTT
>JAYUED010000083.1:0-1669 GCA_043739385.1 Betaproteobacteria bacterium
CAGCGGACTTTTAATCCGTTTGTCGTGGGTTCGACCCCCGCACATCCCACCAGAATTTGAAAGCCTGAACGCTCGTTCAGGCTTTTTCATTTGTGCGCCCAGCGATCCCATACGCTGGCGTAGGTTTGGGGTTTGCTCATTTGTAACCTCTCATGAATTCGGTAAACCGTTCTTTCGCAATATCGATGTCACGCTTTGACGTGGCCTGTGTCTTCTACTGAAACGCATGCAACAAGATCACGGCATCGGCAAGCCGGGCGGTATAGACCACCCGGCGGGTGCCCGATCCGTCCCAAATGCGAATCTCTTCATCACCCTTGCCAATGTTGGGCATCGGCTTGAAATCATCGGGCTGCTCACCCCCTTGAACCTTGTCAATCTGGTAGCCCGCATCCTGCCTGGCGTCTTCCGGGAAATCCCCCAAGGCTTTTAGCGTTGCTGCACCCCCAAATCGCCGTACCGCCTTATGCGGGTGTGCGCTCCACCAGCTTGATGCTGCAGCTAGCGCAGGTGGGCGTCATTATGAGATGGCGTTCAGACCTGCCATGAAGTCCGTGGCGCCTGCCTCCAACAGCGCTGAGGCAGTGCGCCAATACATCAAGCCGCTTTCCTGAACTCAAGTGGCAACAGGCCTTCTTTCTTGGCATCAAGCAGGACGATTTCGACAATTGTTCCGTCTTCGGCGTAGCTGATGTTGGTATGCCAGTCCTGCGACACTTCGCGGACGATGGGCTTGTCCGATACACGGATTTGCAAGATGTCGTCGTTTTCGAAGTAGATGCTTTTCATGGTACGGGCTCCCAGTGGTGCATGATGGTTTTCACCACAACCACATTGTCAACCACAGCGGCCACACGAAGCAAGTTGTCTGCTCGGTCCGGCAAGTGTTTGTACAGCCAGTAGTGCGAACCGCCAGCGTCTTTCAAGGTGCCGGTATCAATTATTTCCAGCACCCTATCGGCATCGATCTCGCGTTCGGCCATGCGCAGGCGCGCATGTTCAGTCAGCCCTGCGGGTAAATCAAACCGCGTGCTGTGCATCATTTGCCCCACGAATCCTTCAACCCTACTGCCAAATTAAATACCGGCTTAGCAGGCTGGTGATCGATTCGGTCGGCTACAAAATACCCATGCCGCTCAAACTGAAACTTGTCATCGGCTTTGGCCGCAGCGAGTGACGGCTCTATCACGGCTTGCATGACTTTCAGGCTGTTGGGGTTCAGGCCTTCGATGAAGTCTTTGCTGCCCGCGTCGGGTTGGGCTTGCGTGAACAGGCGGTCGTACAAGCGCACTTCTGCGGGGATGCCGTCGGCCACGGCGACCCAGGTGATGACGCCCTTGACCTTGACAGCATCGCTGCCTGGAGTGCCGCTTTTGGTGTCTTTTATGAGTGTAGCGCTCACTGTTATTGCTTTTTCAGCTTCATATTTAGTAGCGCCTGTGCATTCGATGACGTGGCAGTATTTGAGGCGCACCTTGCCTTCTGGGACCGCATTGCCGCTCGCGTCAATGCTTGGAGGGAACAACCTGACGAAGCCTTTGGGCGGAGTTTCTTCAAAGTCGGTGCGCTCGATCCACACTTCCTTGCCCATTTTGAAATTGCGTTTGCCAAGCTCGGAGTGGTGAGGGTGGATGGGGGCAGTGCAGTCGTCCAGATATTCACCATCCAC
>JAYUED010000084.1:0-1668 GCA_043739385.1 Betaproteobacteria bacterium
GCCCAAAGCCGTGGCGCTGGCCGCCCGTCAACTGGGGGAGCCAGCGTTTGCGCAAGACGTGTGGCAGCGTGATCGCCAGCGCATGGTCGCGGCCATCAACGAGGCCAACACACGCCCCGCCACGCTGGCCGGTCGCGCGTTTGCCGCTGCCGTTTATGGCGGCCACCCTTACGGCAACGACATCACTGAGGGCTCTTTGTCCAACATCAGCGTGACTGACATGAAAGCGCTGTACCGCCGCCAGATCGTGCCTTGCCGGGCGGTCGTCACGATCATTGGGGCCGTCACCCGCGCCCAGGCGGATACGCTGGTGAGCCAACTGTTGTCGCGCTTGCCCGCATCGCTTTCGACGATAGCGTCGACGGGCGACTGCGCACCTCTTGCGGCCGTGGCAGAAGTGCCGCCGCTGACCCAGGCCAAAAACGAGCGCGTGGCGTTCCAGTCGGCCCAGGCGCATGTGCTGATTGGGCAGCCCGGCTTCAAGCGAGATGACCCCGATTTTTTTGCCCTGACGGTGGGCAACTATATTTTGGGTGGCGGTGGTTTTGTGTCGCGTCTTTCAACCGAGGTGCGTGAGAAGCGCGGCTTGAGCTACAGCGTCTACAGCTACTTTGCCCCCGCACTGCACGCGGGCGCCTTCACCATCGGCCTGCAAACGCGCCCCGACCAGGCAACCCAGGCGGTGCAAGTGTCAAGGGAGGTGCTCGCAAAATTCGTGGCCGAAGGCCCCACGCCGGCAGAACTCAAGGCCGCCAAAGACAACCTCATCGGCGGCTTTGCGCTGCGCATCGACAGCAATTCCAAGCTGCTGGACAACGTGGCCAACATCGCCTGGAACAACCTGGCGCTGGACTACCTGGACACCTGGACGCAGCAGGTCGACAAGGTCACGCTGGTTGACATCAAGGCTGCGTTCGCGCGCAAGCTGCAGCCTGACAGGATGGTGACTGTGGTGGTGGGCGGGGTGGATGCGGGGAAGTGATTTTGCGTGCGGGGGGTGGGCATCCTTTGCATCAAGTGCGCGGCATAGGATCGGTTGCAGGCGCGCGGCCTTTGTGGCGACTTTGCCTCCTCCTTGTCCGGCTGACACACCAGAGAGCCCAAGTTGTCAGCCCACACTTTGGCAAACACATCCACCCCCAAAGCATGCTGCGTCAGACCTGAAACAGATTCGAGCCTGGTGCGATGCCTGAGCCGTATCAAGGCCCAGTATTTTCCAATTCAGGAATGAGCCCAATACGGTTTAGTTAGAAAGAATTCTTGGTTTGGGGTTGCATGGCTGATTGATAGGGACCCTCTTTTCCTCGCCCCATAATTGCTGATTCTCTTTTTGACGCCTCGATTATTTCGTTTGCCTCGACTGGTCACAGCGCGATGTGTGGCCGTCAGACTGAATGTGCAGTGATTCAGCCTGAGTGAAACTGCGTTTTCTTCTGACTCTGTCTTCTTCCAAAGATAGTCTTTGACGCGCTTTTTTTCGGCTCGCTTTCCTTCTTCTTCAAACTTCGCCTGAGGGCGTGCTTGTGGCCAATGGGGCTGCCTTTCTCGACCTGATCGAGGAACGTCTATGGGTAAACATTCGGCCAACCCATCCCATCTAGTGAAGCAAAAAGGCAGCGAAGTTCTTGCGTAGCGGATAGAGCCAAATATCCTTGAGTGGGATAAGCG
>JAYUED010000085.1:0-1666 GCA_043739385.1 Betaproteobacteria bacterium
GAGGTTGGGAATCAGGTCCGCCCGGCGCTGGTACTGGTTGACCACCTCCGACCAGCTTGCCTTGACTTGTTCATCACCGGTCTGGAATGTGTTGTAGCCACAGCCGGTCAGGCTTAATGCCAATAGCGTGATCAGGATGGTCCCTAGTTTGCGCATGTTTGTTGCTCCAAAAGCTTGGGTTCAATTATTGGCGATTCTTCGACATGCGACTGTATACCAGCGCACACAGCGGCGGCGTGATACACATAGTTGGTCACATATGGCCGTGCTGGGGACGATTGGCACTTGGAACATCGATCTGCTCGGGAAGCGGAAACGTGGACCAGGCCGAGTGTCTGTTACAGCCCGCTTCGCAAGCGGGAATTGGGTATCTCTTTACGGGTGTTTGTCACCAGACGGCCAATCCCATTCTTCGGTCATGGTCTAGTTTGAAGTTGTATTTGTAACAGACGGGCCGCAGTTGGGCTTTGAGGCGGCATTTTGCTGCGTTGCAGCAAAGTATGAAATACTATAGGTGTGTGTCGTAAGTCATGGCCTACGCTACGGATAGTGTTTGCCGCATTGTGCATTGACACGCTTGTTGCTAAACTGTTTTCTGAGTATTGAGTCTTCTATAAGAGTTAATGCTGAGATTTAAGAGGGAATCCATGAAAAAGAAGTCGGCTAGATTGCGGTCTTCACGCGATATAGCTGTGCATTCCGCAGATGTTTTGCGAGCTTCGCAAAATCAAGCCATCGCCTTATCCAGAGGATCGGTGCACGGACGCTATTTGGTGGTGGGCGCGGGATCGGTGCTTGACGTGGCTGGGAGTAATTTGCGGACACCAGAGCTTGAGTCCTTGAAAGATGACGCAGCAAAGATCAAGAACGACTTTTACAGGATCGGAAATGACATGCGCGACGTGTTAGGCCGGGTCCATCGTCTTGGCTGAGGCTGAAGAGGGCGAAAGGGTTCCGACAACAGCTATAGAGGTTGTTGATCAAGTCACACCTCTTATCCAAGAACTGCCGAAAGAAAAGCAGGTCGCGGTACAGCGGATTGTGGCTATGGCAATGTCTTTTCAGGGACCGCTGCCGCCGCCAGAGATACTGGCTCATTACGGCCAAATAATTCCAAATGGAGCCGAGAGGCTGATGGTGCTTCTTGAGAAGCAGACGGCCCATCGAATTAGCGTCGAATCGCGCCTTATCGATGCGCGCATCTCAACTACATCTAAGGGCCAATACATAGCTGCTGGTCTGAGCGTCTTTTTCGGATTGATAGCGGGGTTTTTGGGTTACACGGGGCATGATATTTTGGCTGGCAGCATTGGCGTTACCACTATTGTTGGTTTGGCTGTGGTTTTTGTTTTGGGGAAAGAACCTGGACAACAAAAACCACCGGAGAGCGAAGCGGCAGCGCCAAAACCAGCGACCTCGACGCCTAAACGAAAAAGGACTTAGGCTGTCTCAGACATCACTACGATGTCGGCGCGCGTCAAGGTAGTTGCCGCCTCTTTTATGCAGCCATCGGCTGTATAACTTTGCAGGCCAAATGCGCCTTGATGATGCAGTTGCGCTCGGGGTTGAGCGTGACCGCGCCCACGGGCGACCAGTCGCGTGTTTTGCCTGACCACCTGGCCGGGTTCAGTTCACGGGCGCGCAAGTACAACGCATGGCGTGCCGC
>JAYUED010000086.1:0-5134 GCA_043739385.1 Betaproteobacteria bacterium
CCGCAAGCCTCTGCGTATTTCCTGAGCGTCGTGAGGGACGGCGAGTGTTTGCCAGTCGCAAGCGCCCGCTCCAGGCGCGCCACCGCAGGCGGTTGCGTACCCATGCGTTAAGCCACCTGCGCCTGCGTCAGGCCTGCGTCATGCCGGGCCTTCAAAAGGATGTCGAGCAGTTCGCCTTCTTCGCGTTCAATGCGTTCAACTTCTTTGCGAACGCCAGGGCGACGCATCAGCTTGGCAACCAGTTGTTCATGAGTTTGCATGCTTGATCTCCTTCATGCGCGTTTGCGCAACTTTGATTTCCCCGCTTGGGTGTCTTCGGCGTCTTCTTGATGAACGAAGAAAACCCGAGCGATACTTTCGGCGCCTTTGAGCCTCAATTCGAACAGGCCGTCACCGATAGAGCCCGTGTGGGGTGGCCCAAGATTGGCACCAACAGCAACCATCCGGCTGGCAAGAACCACGTACCTCGCTGCCAATGTGTCGGGCAGCGCGAGGATTTCTTCTTCAACCTCTTCGCTGTGCTATTTGATCGTGTAGTCCACAGTCAAATATAACAAAAATGTTACTTTCACAGCACATGACCATGCGAAGAGTAAGAGCAGAAAGTGCATTGCACGAGTCCAATTGACGCTTGCCGATCTAAAAATCGGGTCTCGTCGGTGCGGACTCCAGGCGGCGTCGGCCAAATCGCCAACGTCAAAATTCAGCGGTCGGCGAAACCATTTGATGGAATGACCAGTAAAACCGGTGCGGAAACGCGAACACTTACGACCAATTCAAATTGAGCTTGCGATGAGAGGTCGCGCAATCTCGCAGATACAAATTGATGAGGCTTTGATACGGGATCCCAGCGTCTTGCGATATCGACTTGAAATAGCTTATTGATTCCTCATCGAGGCGTATGGTAATTTGCTTCTTGAGCTGGACAGCGTACGGATTTTTTCTCACAGCAGTGAAGTCGTATTCTTTGCGCATAGGACACCTTTCATGGGTAGGACTTCGATTCTTGAGCACTTGCCTTGCGGGCGGAGATGATTCGAATGACGTTGCCATCACCGCGATAACAGTGGCAAACCAGAAGTAATCGCAAGACCCCACTCAAATCGAGGAGCACGAACCGGTCTTCATCGTCAGAGTGATCAGGGTCGGCAATCAACTTGGCTCGCTCGTCGACGAAAACCGTTTTCTCCTCAGCAAAACTGACTCCGTGCATTTTTGCGTTTATCGCAGATTTGCGTTCGTCCCACTCAAAGCTCAGCCTGATCATAGATCAATGATAACTACGATGTAGTTATAAATCAAGCGACCATCTGGCACGACATCGACGGAGAAATGGTTAACCGTTTGACATCCCTTCGATGGAAGGGTTAGCCCCCCCCGTGCCCGCCAAGGCAAATGGATTCGCCGCAGATATGCCTCAAGGTCCGTTGCCCAAACATAGGGAAACGCGGCCATCTCGTGCCCAATGTACTCGGACACCCTGTACTCAAGAAACGAACCCTTCCCGCCCGCAATGGTGAAGACCGTGAAGTTCTCGTGTCTGTGCGATAGGGGGTAGTAGTTGTCCTTGTCGGCGTAGAGCCAGATCGATTCAGACGGATACACGGCGCCACGAAGGAAGAGTGACTGGTTAACCGAACTCATGGTCGGGCAACGCGTCCCCAACCAGCCACCGACAAAATTGACGACACCGCGTACCTGCGCCGGATTCATGCCAGCATATGCGATGCTCAGAATGCCACCGCGCGACACGCCGCCGACTACCACGCGGCTAGCATCAACAAACGGCAATGCGACGATCGCCTTGACTGCGGCATCGACATCGCGCAAAGCGCGATCGGCGCCGGCGAGGGAGATCGCCGGTACGCAAGAGTAGCCGGTCCTGTTGCCGGAAAGCCCTTCGTCGTATTGGCCATCAGAGCCTGCTCGGCCTCGCCGTGCCGGCATGATGACTGCCCAGCCGCGCTCGACAAAGAACCCCGCAACGGCAGACGCATCAACGGATTGCTTGAAGCGCTCGGGATCTGCGCTATACCCCGTTGAACCGTGGTTGAAGACCAGAGTTGGAAACCGTCCTTCTCCGTCCGGTTTGTAGATGCGCATCTGAAGGCTGATGCTCTCTCCGTCAACGATGACGGGAATCCGCTCTAACGAGCTGGTGGGCTGGCCACCGTGAGCCAGCATGCTCACGGAAGCCAGCCACGCGAGACAAGCCGGGATTCGCACGAGCCGCAGGATGGTTCGAAGGGCGATCACCAACGTTGCGCGTTCCACCATGCCAGGGGGGCTAACGATCAGCGTTCATCTGCCGCGCCACAAAGCCCGTCGAAGGGCACAACACCCAGCGCGGCGGATAAAACCCCGTTGGACTGAACCACGGCAGCGAAGGCGCGGTGGCCGATAAGATAGGGGTTTGTAAGCTTGACGCGCAAATCCATGCGCGAATTATGGCGTGGGATTTGAGTTTGGTGTGGGTTGGCGATGCCGATATTGCACAGACCTTGGCCCTTGGCTCAAAGGCGTCACAGTTTGTCGCGACTCTGATGGGCAACTCTTGCCGCAACGCGCGGCAATCCCCCTGCCACGCTTGGACGTGGTCTGCAATCTAGCCGTGATGTGCTCGCCGTTCAAGGCGGTCAAGACGTTCACGGCGGCCCCCGGCAAACCGCCAACCCCGATGCACCGGCGCGGGCAGGTAAGGCAAATCCGCCAAACTGGCCACCACCCGAAGCCTGCCAGTCCTGCAACACGGGCACAAGCCTATATCCATCCTGGCCACCCGCGCCATGAACGCCTGGGCCGACTCAATGGCTTGCGGGCTGGCTGCAGGCATCTGCAAAGCCAGGCGTGCAGCTTGCAGCTTGACCCCCTTGCAGGCGGATGCCAACACCCCATAGTGGCGAATGCGCTTGATACCTGTGGGCAGCACATGCAACAGGAAGCGGTGCACAAACTCTACGCCCTCCATCCTCACCAGGCGTTGGGAGTTGCAGTTTGCGCCGTGATCATCAGCACGCACCGAAAACGCCACCCCGTAGTCGTTGACAGCACGGATTTGCTCATTGCCGATGGCCGTGCGGTGCGTGTAACGGCTCAGGTACTCCAGCACCTGGGCCGGGCCTCCCAGCGGCGTCTTCGCGTACACACCCAATCGTGTTTGTCGAGTTGGCGTTGCCGTTGCAGATCAATATATGATAATGATAGACCTGACCCTATGACTGTGTTTGACCCTATGACTGTGTTGACTTCTGACGCTGACGTTTGACATGAGGGGCGCATAGAAGGCGCAGCCTTCTGCGCACCCCTTCGATGGAAGGGTCAGGCGGCACCTGTGTTGAGGCCGCCGAGAAGACGGTACAGCTTCAAAAGGTTGATCATCGCCTGCGGATTTTTAGAAGCCCAGAAGACGTCGGAGCTGAACTGCCCACTGTTTTCGAATAACTTTTCCACACTGGTGATCCATTCGGCTGAAGATAGAAACTTCTTTCCGTCGGGAAGCTGGTGCAGGTTGTAGACGTGCCCTCGATGTATTTCATTGAGGTCCAATACTAGCAACCAAAATTCATCCCCTTCTGTGCCGAGGACGATTCCGTTGTATTCCTTACCGTTTTCGAAAACGGAGACGTTTTCCATCTGTTTCAGCTTACTTGCGGCCATTTTCATAAGTTCGTCTCCATCAGCCGCGCAGCGCCGGAATGTGCTTGCGTATCCGTGTCGCCTGCCACGTTAGATCGCATTTCGCCAATACTCGCCGTCAGTGAATCCCCCGAGCACCGATGGTGTCTGCCTGTTCCAGAGTTGCGACTTCCAACGAGTGATCCAGAGCGCTTCAAGCGCTTCCGCGAGTTCGGTGTCCGACCGCACTCCAGAGACTCCGAGAAGTGGACGAAGTTCAGCCACAGAAGCCGACCAGACTCGCAAAGGCCCGCGACCACGATCCAGTTCCATCAAGTAGTACGCACGGCTGCTGGACTGATGGTGCAAAAAATCATGTCGAAACCAGCGCGAGTAGAGGGAGGTCTTAGAAACCCACTTGCCAACGTACCTTAAGACGTCGGCGGAATCTGTCACTCCATAGATAAGCGGACCTCTAACAGAGTGCAAACGATGCTCGTTCAACACCGTTGCCTCGATGACTCGCTTGTCCTTGTTCCGATAGAAGAACGTTCGATCCTTCGGAGCACCGACCATGTCGAATGCGGCTTCAAGTCCAAGGGCGTGGGTATGGCTAAACATCTTTTAGAGCAAATCAGAATTCATTTTCAGTATTGGATGGGGTACGCGCCGAGCGTATTCCTCAAAGGCTCTCGCGTGACAAGAGGCACGATCAGAGTCCAGGCGACTGCAAACGTATTGAGCTATTAAAGGATCGGTTGAACCAGCAGTGCTGCAGGAATACCTACTCTCAGGACACTCTTGGCTAATGCGTTCGTCCTTACCAGCGTTCCAAGCTCTTTGTTTTTCCGCCCGAGCGGCGTCCCACAGCTCGCTTTCGCGTTGCTGTTTCCAGGCTATGCCTCCGAAGACGGCTGCTGTTAGCGCTGCTAGCAGCGCCAGTACTTTCCACCATCGCGTAAACGACTTTCCAAGCGACTTAACCGGGCCTGCTACGCCAGAAGCCATAGCTCCAGCGGCGGTGCCAACAGCTCTAAGTGCTAACTCGCGCTCGAGTGCCAGACGTTCACGCTGAAGTTGGATCAACTTCAGTTCTTTTTCAATGTCATCCATTCAACTACTTCTCCAAAAACTGTTTGTGCATGAGCATTGCTGAAGTGGAAATATAAAAGTCACGGTGGCGGGTGCGCTGGGCCCGTGGTCAACCCGAAGGGCTGTCCACGTCTCAGGCTTGAACAAAGTGCGGTCTAGCGTAATGTACCTTGCAAACCTGTGCAAAATAAACACCAACTCCTCCTAGAAAAAGTAAGTCTGGCCCTCGTCGAATATGCATAGTATGCTTTTATAATAATAGCAAAAACCCAGTGCCTGCAAATTTGTGCGCAGCACGTCTAAACCGTGCCGCCCGAACAACACCAAGAGGCAAGGCATGCCCGGACGACGGGGCCGATTTCAAAAAGCGCAGCGTATGAGGCCCCGGCGTTCGGGCATGCCTTGCCGCGTGCTTCCGGAGCGAACG
>JAYUED010000087.1:0-5125 GCA_043739385.1 Betaproteobacteria bacterium
GGCGCACAACAAGGAGCGGCTTGAAAAAACGGTATCCAAGCCCTACGGCCTCTTTTACGTGTGCGGCCCCACAGGCTCCGGCAAGACGACCACCTTGCATTCCATACTCAAGTTTCTCAATACGCCAGACACCAAGATCTGGACCGCTGAAGATCCGGTGGAAATTACGCAAAAAGGTTTGCGACAAGTCCAGATCAACAAAAAGGCCGGCATTGACTTTGCCCTGGTCATGCGCGCTTTTCTGCGCGCTGACCCTGACATCATCATGGTGGGTGAGTCTCGCGACAAGGAAACCGTGTCCATGGGCGTGGAGGCATCGCTCACCGGACACATGGTTTTTTCAACGCTGCACACCAACTCGGCGCCTGAATCCATCACGCGACTGCTCGACATGGGTATGGACCCCTTCAATTTTGCCGATGCGCTGCTGGGCATCCTGGCGCAACGGCTGGCCAAAAAACTCTGCGATTGCAAGGAAACCTACTTTCCCGATGCCGAGGAGGTCAAGACTTTTGTAGCCGAATACGCTGAGGAGTTGCGTCATACATCGGCCTGGAAGGCGGACTATGCCGGTGAGTCCAAAAAGCTGTACGAACGCTGGGTTGAGCAGTACGGAGATGGCGGCAAACTCAAAATGTACCGCGCTGTCGGCTGCGACAAATGCAATAAAACAGGCTACAAAGGACGTATCGGTCTGCACGAACTGATGATTGCCGACGATGACGCCAAAAAGCTGATTCAGGAACGCGCACGCGTTGCCGAGCTGTTCGCTTCAGCAGTCAACAGCGGCATGCGCACCCTCAAGATGGACGGCATGGAAAAAGTCCTGATGGGTATGACCGATTTGAAGATGGTACGGTCGGTTTGTATCAAGTAAGTCCCTTGTAGGGTGACAAACTTGTCAGTTGCGATAGTTCATTAGGGGCAAAAAAGTAAGGTTGCCGGTGTTTTTACCTCAAAGCGCGGGTTTTTTCGCTCCAACACGTTGGCGCGAAACATGCATTCAAGTTTTAGTTAGCGGTTTCGTCGGTGTTTTTTTAACAAGGAGTTTTTATGAAGCGTTCTATCCAAAAGGGTTTTACCCTGATCGAGTTGATGATCGTCGTAGCGATTATTGGTATTTTGGCTGCGGTGGCTTTGCCCGCTTACCAGGACTACACCGTCCGGGCGCGGATGTCGGAGGCCATCTTGGCCGCATCCCAATGTCGCACCAGTATCACGGAAGCGATTCAGTCCGCGCCGTCGGGAACTGTAGTTGCCGCTAACGGCTGGGGTTGTGAAAACGCCATCGTAGCCTCGGGTACTAAATTCGTTGCGACGGTGCAAACGACCGGTTTGTCAGCTACACCCGCCAACGGCGATGCGGTCGTCACGGTAACCACGCAAGCCATCAATAATGTTACTGGTGGCGGAACGGGCGGAACTCTCCGTTTGGGTGCCTGTGCTGCTGCGGCAACTACATTTGCGACCTGCACTCCACCGTCACCAGGTGGCGTCATTAATTCATGGATTTGTGGTCCAGGCGCTGTCACACCTGTGCTCGCCAAATTCTTGCCAGGCTCTTGCCGCGCGACCTGAACATCTGCGTGTGTGAAAAAAGCGGCTGAGGCCGCTTTTTTCACATGTGACTGCCGCTCTAAAAAAGAGGATAGATTTTTGGTACAAAACCTGCTTTGTAAAAATCAAGTTAGAGGTTTCCCAATCAAGGAGTTTCTATGAAGCGGTCCATCCAAAAGGGTTTTACCCTGATCGAGTTGATGATCGTCGTGGCGATTATTGGTATTTTGGCTGCGGTGGCTTTGCCTGCTTACCAGGACTACACTGTCCGGGCGCGGATGTCTGAGGCCATTTTGGCCGGATCGCAATGTCGCACGAGTATCACTGAAGCGATTCAGTCCGCACCGTCGGGGACTGTAGTTGCTCCTAACGGCTGGGGTTGTGAGAACGCTATCGTGGCCTCGGGTACTAAATTCGTTGCGACGGTGCAAACGACCGGGTTGTCGGCTACACCCGCCAACGGTGACGCAGTAGTCACGGTAACTACGCAGGCCATCAATAATGCTGCTGCTGGCGCAACAGGTGGGCAACTTCAATTGGCTGCCTGTGCCGCTGCGGCAACTACTTTTGCGACCTGCACTCCACCAGCACCGGGCGGCATCATTAATTCATGGATTTGTGGTCCAACGAGTGCTGGAACACCGGTGCTCGCCAAATTCTTGCCAGGCTCTTGCCGCGCGACTTGAGCACCTGCGTGTGTGTTTGAAAAGAAGCGGCTAAGGCCGCTTTTTTTATCATCCTTTTTGATTGGATACGATGGGATTATTTTTTTTTACACTGGCTTGGCTTTTGCCTAATCACTATCCGCCATGGGTTAATTTCCATTCGGAGTTTCTGGCATTTCTGGGTACTGGCTTGTTACTGGTGGTCTTGTTGCTGCACAAAGCGCAGGTTGTCCGCATTCCCAAGATGGCAGGAGTTTTGATAGTTCTGGCTGGTTTGCCATGGTTGCAGTTCGCATCTGGCTTGGTATTTTTTGCGGGTGATGCGCTGATTTCGTCGTATTACATCGTCGGTTTGGCCGTGGCCATTGTGCTTGGCTATTCCTATTCAACATCTGTGCATCCCACAGGCAACTCACTGCCAACGGCAGGCTTGCTGCCAATGGCCAAGATGCTGCTGGCGGCAGCACTGCTGTCTGCTTTGCTGGGTTTTCTTCAATGGCTTAGCCTCACTGATGCGCTGACTACTCTTGCCATGCAAATCGAGCCTGGCGAGCGTGTCATGGCCAATCTTGGGCAACCCAACCAGCTTGCAAGTTTGCTGCTCATGGGGTTGGTGGCACTCGCATTTATTTTTGAACGTCAGGAAACAGGTCGCTGCGGCTTGTTTTTAGGCGCCGCTTTTATGACCTGGGTATTGGTGCTGACGGAGTCACGAACCGCGTTCTTGAGTGCTGTAGCGATAGTACTGTTTTTGTTGTTTAAAAAACGCTCAAGGAGTGTGCGTCTACCGGTCTCCTTTGTTGTGGTGTGGTTGATCGGGTTTGGGCTCGCCACGCTGGCAATGCCGATAATTAGCGAGCTATTGTTGTTAAGTGACGGGCGCAACATTGCCTTGACCAATCAAAACGGACGGGCTTTGATATGGCAGCAGACGATTGACGCTATTGCAGATGCTCCGTGGCTTGGCTATGGCTGGAATCAAACGCCCGTGGCACAAGTGGCCGGGGCTCTTCGATACCCTGGAACCATGTCCTTTAGCAACGCCCACAACGTTGTTCTTGATTTGTTGGTGTGGGTTGGTCTGCCTTTGGGTATTGTTTTGAGCGCGTGGTGTGCGCGCTGGTTTTTGACCCGTATCAAACGGGCAAAAACGTCAGAGGCGGTGTATGCGATGGCAATGTTGCTACCAGTTGCGGTGCACAGCATGTTGGAGTTTCCATTTGCATACGCCTATTTTCTACTCACTGCGGGTGTGCTTGCGGGGATGGTGGAGGCCTCCATGGCTACAGCCAGGCCGTGGGGCATTCCGACTCGTGCCGGATGGACGATGCTGGCCGTGCTGGCCGCTATTGGTGGCTGCGTGAGCTCTGAATACCTTTTGGTTGAGGAGGACTATAGGATTGCTCGATTCGAAAATCTGAAGATAGGCCAGACACCGGGCGAGTACAAGGTCCCGGATATTCGGCTTAGTACTCAGCTAGGTGCTTTGTTGATGGTGCTGCGGCAACCAGCTGAACCTGGAATGAGCCCGCTACAGATGGAGAAATTACGACGGGTTTCTTTGCGTTTTGGTTTCCGTCCGCTGGTGTTTAGATATGCAGTGGCTCTGGGCTTGAACGGTGATCCTGGTGGTGCCGGCCATCAGATGCAGGTGATTCGCAGTGTGTATGGCGAGCGCTACTATCAGGCTGCCAAGGCTGAAATGCAGCGTTTGACAGCCGAAAAATATCCGCAACTAAGCGCAGTTCAGCTTCCGTGAGTTCGGGACTCTGGCCTCGGGCCGACTGAGCCAAAACGGGTTGCCCTTCGCTGGACTGAGGGGCGGACCGATTCCAATGAAAATCCGCCCTCGATACAAAATGAATTCATCGTCTGCCACCTATATTTCAACTGCAGCTTTAACCAGTATGCTTATGGTGTTGGTCATCGCCTTTCCTTGGCTCAACCCATTTGCACCCGGCCCGTCACCTGCCGTTGTACCCTGGCTCATCGCGCTCGCGGCAAGCGCAGGCCTGATCTTGCTAGCCTCCCTACGTGTTCCACCAGGTGAACTCACAGGCGGCGCCTCTTTTGCAGAGCGCTGGGCCTACCCTGCCGCTTGGGCCTGGGTACTTGCAGGCGTGCTGAGCAGTGGCATCGGTCTGCTGCAATATTTTGGCGTTGCGGCTGCTCTTGATCCGTGGGTCAATCAGACCCGGTTCGGTGAATCGTTTGCCAATCTTCGCCAGCGCAACCAGTTTGCAAGCCTTACCAACATCGCATTGGCGGCGCTGATTTGCTGGTCTGCGACAGCAGCCGTTCATTCGACTGCAAACGCACGGACTGCCGGGCGGGTTCAATGGCTAATGATGCTGGGGGCGGGTTTGCTGGCCATCGGCAACGCAGCGTCTTCTTCCCGTACCGGGCTGGTGCAGCTTTTTGGGCTGTGTGCCTTGTGTGGTGTCTGGGGTCTATGGCGCCAGTCCCCGGTTCGTCGCGTAGTGCTGCTCGTCCTGGTGGCCTATGGTTTGGCGACCCTGGCCTTGCCCTTGCTGGCCGGGTTTGACCTGTCAATGCACGGTATGGCAGCCCGGCTGCGCGACGTTGACCACGCCTGCGCCAGCCGCATCACGCTGTGGGCTAACGTGCTGCAACTGATTGCCCAAAAACCCTGGCTCGGTTGGGGCTGGGGCGAGCTGGATTATGCGCACTACATCACGCTGTATGACGGGCCGCGCTTTTGCGAAATTCTCGACAACGCCCACAACCTGCCCTTGCATCTTGCTGTGGAACTGGGGGTGCCACTGGCTCTGCTGGTTTGTGGCGGCTTTGTGTGGTGGGTACTGCGGCAAAGGCCCTGGGCTGAGGCCGATCCAGCCCGTCAATTGGCCTGGAGCGTATTGACGGTGATTTTGCTGCACAGC
>JAYUED010000088.1:0-1643 GCA_043739385.1 Betaproteobacteria bacterium
CAGAAACGCCAGGCTGGCGGGAATAGTGACGGCGAGGCCAATGTCGCCGCCCATGGCATCAACAGCGATCCGGATCATCCGGGCACCCGGAAAAAGGCCACGACCAGAGCAGTCAATTCAATGAGGAACAAGGCAAAAACCTGTGGCAGGTGCCAAAAGAAAAGCCCGCAGGATAAGTGCGGGCCAGTACTTTTAAGGCGTTTTTAAGCTTCAGATTTGGTTTTTAGCACCTTGCGACCACGATAAAAGCCGGTAGGGCTGATGTGGTGACGCAGATGGGTTTCGCCAGTGGTGGATTCCACTGCGATACCTGGCACGTTGAGTGCATTGTGCGAGCGGTGCATGCCGCGCTTGGAAGGTGATTTTTTGTTCTGCTGGACGGCCATAATCCGCTCCTGAGTGGGTAAGGGTTGGTAATTGCGCACCAACTTCTGAAATTTGGAAAGCCAGGGATCATATGAAATCCAGAGGCTAGCTACATTGCCAGACAGTACGCGAAGCCTTTGATTATAGCCCGACAAGCCGCCTCACGAATAAAACTCTTGGGTTATCGGGGTCAGACGCCAATTTCATTGCGGTGCAAAGCATCGCACCCGAAGGGCATACCAAAGACACGATAAATTTGGACTTTGACCCTAAAAATCATAAAAAGTCACCTTATTCGTTCAAATTTTAATTCAAAAGAACTATTATTTTTTCTTTAGCTGGGCTAAAACTGCAAAAGGATTTGGTTTTTCAACGCGCTCATCTTCATCCATTGCCGCTGTTGACTGCGTGACTGCATGGCTGGCTTTTGAAGCACTCTCAGGGCACTGCGCATGCATGGGTACGAGCGGCAGTGCCATTAGCAACTCGTCTTCCAGCAGGGCAAGCAAATCAAACTGCGGCTCCATGACCAGCAGATCCTCTTCTGAAGCATCATCTTCCGCCATGGCAATGTCTTCGGTAGCCACAAACCGATACCACTGATCGACCTCAACCGGCATCAAGACCGCCTGCATACAGCGCTGGCAGGTCAGGCCAATGCTGGTGCTGGCCTCCAGATGCAGCCAGACATCTGCCTCGGCACCTGTATGTTCGCGCAATTCGCCCAGCGCGCGCCATTTGACCACCGACTCCGACTGCACCTCATGTGTCTTGTGCGCCTCCTGTGTCAGGCGATGCAGATCGTGCAGCGGTGTGGTTTCAACAAGGGCCTCGCCTTGCTGTGCAAATGCCTGCATATTGAGGCGGCTGGCTGGGAACTGTCTGGTCATGCGTGCAGTGTAAGAGAATCACGGCATGACTTCCGCTCATCCAACACCAAACCGCCGCCTGATATTGGGCTCGACATCCCGATACCGCCGCGAGCTGCTGCAGCGTTTGCAAATCCCATTTGAAGTGCTGGCCCCTGATGTGGACGAAACCCCGTTGCCGGGGGAAAAACCATCCGTTCTGGCTGCGCGCCTGGCCTTGGCAAAGGCGCGCGTCGTATCTAGCGCAGCGCCTGATGCCGTGGTCATAGGCTCGGACCAGGTGGCAGACCTGCATGGCCAACCGCTTGGTAAGCCCGGCACGCATGATCGCGCCGTCGCACAACTGCGCCAGATGCGCGGCCAGACGGTGATTTTTCAGACAGCAGTAGCGGTGGTCTGCAAAGCGAG
>JAYUED010000089.1:0-15288 GCA_043739385.1 Betaproteobacteria bacterium
GAAATACTGGCCAAACTGTCCAGCAGCACCATAAACTCATCTCCACCCAATCGTCCCGCCAACGAAGTGTTGTCGTCAAACAGCGCTATCGGAGCTTTGTAGAGCGAATCTCCGCCGCGCAGCACCCGCTGTAGGCGCTGGGCTACGATGCGCAGTACTGCATCGCCCACGGGGTGGCCCAGAGTGTCGTTGATCTGCTTGAAGCGGTCTACGTCCATAAACAGCAGCGCAAAGTGCCGTTGGGGTGTGATGCTGCGCTTGTTGATCGCTTGCTCAATACGTTGCACTATCGCGCTACGGTTAGGCAGCTGAGTTAGCGTGTCGGTATAAGCTGCACGGTGCAACTGGGCTTCTCGCGCTTTAACTTCACTGACATCATGGGCGTAGCCATACCAGTGCTGTGCCGTAACTTCCAAGGCTTGGCGGTGGGCGGATACTTCAATCCAGCGCAGAGATTGGCCAGGCCGGATGACCCGTACACGCCAGTTGGCGGGTTTACCTTCATCGAGTGGTGTGCTTATCCAAGTATGAAACACGGCCACATCGTCCGGGTGCAGCAGGTCAAGCCAAGATTGCCAGTCGTTTCTGAGCTGGCTCGGCGCCAAGCCCAGCAGATCACGTACGCCCTCGCTTACAAACGGCATCTCGCACCGGCCATCAGGTTTGCGGACTAACTCGAACGCCATCCCCGGTAGCTTTTGTGTGACTTGCAGAACCCGTTGCAATTCGGTCTGGATGCGCTGGTGGGTATTTTGCGGTTGCAGGACGCACAAGGTGTAGGTTTGGTCCAGGGCGTCCGGTGCCAGGGTGCGAAAACTGCCCAGTACAGGCATTGATTGGCCGCCTTGGAGTCGTAACTTCAGTTGTGCTTCAGGTAGCGTTCCTGTTAACCGCAAGACAGGGTGCAGGTGGCTGTGCCAAAGCACCGTGGCGGCAGGTGTGAGTAGAGCCGTTACGTGCTGACCAATCAGCACAATAAGGGGTTGGTTTAGCCACCTGGCCAATTCGTCATTGGCTTGTTGAATACGCCCCTCGTTGTCAAGCAACAGCGTGGCTACAGGCCACAGCGCTGGCGCAGGCAAGCTCGGTGGCGAAGGTGATAGAGCAGTTGGTACAGGTATCGTTTGCTGCATAAAGGGTTGCAGGTTGCAGGTGACGGGTTGCGAACAGTGCGGTGAGCTTAAACAACGGAAATGAAGGTCTCAACCAAAGCCACGGTTTCTTTAGGATGACTGAGTTGGGCGCAGTGCCCGTAGGCGGGTAGGGTGTGCAGTTCTGTATTGGGCATTACCCTGTGCATGTAGTCGCCCACCGACAAAGGGGCCAGCGCATCGTGTTCGCACTGGACGATGAGGGTGTGGGTAGTAAAACTGGGTAACTCTTCGCGTAAATCAGTGAAAAAAGTGGCTCGGGCAAAGGTCTGTGCAACATCGGGGTTGAGCGCGCAAAAGCGCACCTGCATTTCAGCGCTAGCTTCCGGCTGATGCACGCCACCGCCCACCACTGGTGCCAAGTAGGCTGCCCATCCGGTGTAGTTGTTGTCCATCAGTTGCAACAGTTCTTCCAGGTCTTGACGCTCAAAACCGCCGACATACCCGTCTGCGGGATGGTTCAAGAAACACGGTGAGGGAGACAGCATCACCAATTGCGAAAAGCGCTCGGGTGCCTTGGATATGGCCAACATGCCAATCATGGCGCTGACGGAGTGGCCTACCAGCACGGCATCGTGCAAATCCAGCGCTTCGCTTATTTGCGCGATGTCTTGGGCGTAGCCGTTCAAGGTGCTGTGGCGTACGGGGTCAAAAGCCCGTGGATCACTTTCACCATGGCCCACATGGTCAAACAACACCACGCGGTGCTGCGTCGCCAATGCAGGGGTAACATGCCTCCAGATACTTTGGTCACAGCCAAAGCCATGCGCCAGTACCAGTGTGCGAGGGCCATCGCCAATGACCTGAACATTGTGGCGCAATAGGGTAGGGTGGGTCATGGCAAGCACGCTTTCAAATTCAAATCTGATGCAGTGGGTAAAAGAGAAAAGTCTTGAGTTGTGAAGTTTTGGGTCATGAAAGGAGTAGCCTGTGCATGAGTGTTTGGGTGGGTCGGTTTGTGTTGTTTTATGGGGCTTCAAGCCGATGTAGCGGTGCCGTCGCTGACCGTCATGCTCGGCACAAAATGAACCACTCTGCTACGGCCTGAGCGCTTGGCGACGTACATGGCGGTATCGGCGTCATGCAATAGGCTTTGCGGTTCAGTCCAAGCATCCGCAGACGTGACAAAACCGATGCTAGCGGTGGAGTTCACTTCATGGCCATGAATGTCGTAGGCCGAAGCCAGTGCGGCAAGCAATCGCTGCGCTACCATAGTTGCGTCGTCTGGATGAGCCAAGCCGTCTAATAAGGCCACGAATTCGTCACCCCCCAAGCGAGCCGCAGTAGCTTCAGTGCTCGGCATGGATGGAGGCCGGGTATTTCGACTGATGTTGACGACCTCCAGGGTTTCCAGGGGCTCCATGGCGATACGCGCGGCCTCGTCGCCCGAGCGCAAGCCGGTTTGCAGGCTTAGCGCACGCTGGTGCCCCGTCACATTAATCAACTCGGCGTCACTGGCGCGCTCCTGCTCGTCATGCCATGACTGCCATGCTGCCACGCCCAGGCATAACGTAATCAGAACCAGCATGCTGCACATGGACCAGCGAAGACGGGTCGGAGCGCGGTGTTCGGCGTGTTCTGAGGTAATTAAATGATGGAGCATACGATACGGAATGTAACCAAGTAATCGCAGTTGTGCTGTGGCGGATTAAGTTGCACGTTTGACAGCAGCATGCAATGAAATATTGCTGTCGTTAGTCCAAGGCACCGGCCATCACCGCCACATCATGCTTGTGGGTTAAGGCCGTCATTACCGCTACCCGCAGGCCTTGCACAATCTGCGGCAACGGCATGCCAGGATGCTGTGAGTTGACCACCTGTTCGGGCAGTGCAGGCACATGGACGAAGCCCCCCCGCACAGGCAAATCGGCTTTTGTTTTTGTAGTTTTCTTTGTGTTCAACGAAGCTAAGCGGTGCATCAACCCATAGAACACATGGTTGCAGACAAAGGTGCCAGCGGTTTGGGAGATGTCCGCGGGTATGCCATGCTGCTGCAACGCCAACAACATGGCTTTGATGGGGAGCGTGCTGAAGTAAGCGGCAGGTCCATGAATTACCACTGGCACATCGACCGGTTGGTAGCCCGCGTTGTCAGGGATGCGGGCGTCGTCCACGTTGATGGCTATGCGTTCCATCGAGATACCACTGCGGGTACTGGCCTGCCCAATGCAAAGCACCAAGGCGGGTTGGTGCTTTGCCAAAAGAGTGTCAAGACTTTGTAGCGATTTACCAAATTCAGTGGGCAATTGCGCTGCGATAACTCGATGCCCGGCAATAACTCTGCCCGCCAAGGTTTGTACAGCTTGCCAGCTCGGGTTGATTCGCATGCCGTCAAATGGATCAAAACCAGTCAGCAAGATACAAGGAGTCGTAAGTGGGTGGGCCGGTGGCATGGCCAGTGTGGGGTGCAACATTTAGATACTGTAAATCAAGATGTTTGTGGCTGCACGGGCTCAACACGGTAGTCATCGAGACTCAAAACGGACCCCCTCAAATTCCTGAAAAAACTATAAAATTACATCTGAGCGCTGACGGTGCGACAATCGAGGGTTACATGACCCAATCTTTTTCCAATTTGCAGCTGGCGGAACCGCTGGCACGAGCCGTAGCCGACATGGGCTACGAATTTATGACCCCCATCCAAGCCCAGGCCATTCCGGTGGTTCTGACGGGTAAAGATGTGATGGGTGCCGCACAAACTGGCACCGGCAAGACGGCAGCGTTTTCGCTCCCTTTGCTCCAGCGGATGATGGTGCACAACAACAGTTCCACCTCACCTGCACGCCACCCGGTACGCGCTTTGGTGCTGCTGCCTACGCGCGAACTTGCCGATCAGGTCGCCCAACAGGTCAAGCTTTACGCTAAGCACACCAATCTGCGCTGCGCCGTGGTGTTCGGCGGTATGGACATGAAGCCCCAGACGCTGGAACTTAAAGCCGGTGTCGAGGTGCTGGTTGCTACACCGGGTCGGTTGCTCGACCACATCGAAGCTAAAAACTGCGTGCTGAACCAAGTCGAGTACGTGGTACTTGATGAGGCCGATCGCATGTTGGACATCGGCTTTTTGCCCGACTTACAGCGTATTCTGAGCTACCTGCCCAAGCAGCGCACTACGCTGCTATTCTCCGCCACGTTCTCACCTGAGATCAAGCGCTTGGCTTCTAGCTACCTGCAAGACCCCGTTACGATCGAGGTCGCCCGTCCGAACGAAACAGCGTCCACCGTGACGCAACATTTCTACAGCGTGGTCGATGACGATAAACGCCACGCCCTCAAAACGCTTATCAAGCAAAACGGCATTACCCAGGCGTTTGTGTTTGTGAACAGCAAACTCGGTTGTGCCCGTTTAGCCCGTTCCCTTGAGCGTGAAGGTCTACGAACCACCGCGCTTCACGGTGACAAGAGCCAAGACGAGCGCCTGAAGGCTTTGGATTCGTTCAAAAAAGGCGAAGTCGATCTGTTGATTGCCACCGATGTGGCCGCCCGTGGCCTGGACATTAAAGACGTGCCGGCGGTGTTCAACTTTGACATTCCCTTTAACGCTGAAGACTATGTTCACCGCATTGGCCGTACTGGCCGTGCCGGTGCTTCAGGCATCGCTATCACCTTTGTCTCTGCCAGTGACCAGCGCCTGGTGGCAGACCTGGAAAAGTTGCTGAAAAAGAAAATCGATCTCGAAGCTGTCGAGTACGAAGAAGACCAGCCCAAAGGCCGGATCAACACGGGCCGTCGCCATTGGGGTGAGGATGACCCACGTGACAGCATTGATACCGCTCAGCAACCTGCTGTACGTTACGTCGAGCCTTTGCAAAATCACCGTGAACCACGTCATGGTGCTGATGGCCGTGGACGCCGTGGCGGTTTTGTGCCTGCACCGGTCAACCGCGATCCGTTCTTCGACAAGCCTTACGAAGCGCCCAGCGCTGCGGCGGCTGCAGCTTGGGAAGCGACCACCAAGGCTGCCGTGCGTGGCATGTCTTCCAACATCAAGCCACGCCGCAAAGTGGCCGCGTTGTTTTCAGCGTCTACGGTGATTGTGCATAACCCAGCACCTGAACCAATGGTTGAGCAAGTCGATTAATTTCGATTTTCGTCTCAGGCGCCTCAGTTATCTCAGTCCTTTCCTGGCGCTTGCGACTGCGCGCAATGCACTTGGATCAGCTCGCGGTCTGACGCTGTAGCGCCCAGTCGAAGTGCGCTCAACTTACCTCCCCACACGCAGCCCGAGTCCAGCGACAGCAGGTTCGACCTGCCAGGCAGCCACCCCAGAGTAGACCAGTGCCCAAAAGCAACAGTGACGTCCGCTGTTTGACGGTTCGGGGCGTCAAACCACGGCATCAAGCCTGCATCGTTATCTAGAGGGAGACCCATCGCCGGGGTCTCAAACGCCATTTCTCCTTCCGCTGTGCAGTAACGCATGCGCGTCAAAGCGTTCACGATCACCCGCAGTCGAGTGTGGCCGCTCAACTGTGCATCCCACGCAGCGGGCTGGTTACCGTACATCTCGTGCAAAAACGCGGGTAAGTTGTCGCTCTGCAGCACCGTTTCCACTTCTTGGGCCAATGCTATAGTTTCTGTAGCTGACCATGAAGGTGAGACACCCGCATGGACCATTAAACAGTCATTTTTCAAGATGGCGAGTCGCTGGTGGCGCACCCATAACAACATTGCCTCGCGGTCAGGCGCGTTCAGCACACCTTGCAAGGTGTCGAGGCGCCCGGGCTTGCGCACGCCCTCAGCAGCTGCCAGCAGATGCATGTCGTGGTTGCCCAAAAGGCACTGTGCCGCATCGCCATAGGTCATTAGGCGGCGTAACACGCTTGCAGAATCGGGCCCACGGTTAACCAGATCACCTAAAAAAAACAACGTGTCCCGACTTGGTGAGAAGTCGATTTTTGCCAGTAACTGTGCAAGTGCGTCGTCGCAGCCTTGCAGATCGCCAATAAGGTAGAGTGCCATGTGTTTATTTTCGCTTGTGCGCCATGGATTTTTTGCTGATTGCCCTGTTAACTTTGCTGAATGGCGTCTTCGCCATGTCAGAAATGGCCCTCTCGTACAGCCGAAAAGCCCGGCTAGGGGCTATGGTCGAGGCGGGCGATAAGGGCGCACAGACCGCGCTGAACCTGATGGCGCAACCTACTAAATTTCTCTCTACTGTGCAGGTGGGCATCACGTCCATTGGCATGCTGAACGGTATTTTGGGTGAAGCGGCCTTCAGTGCGGGCGTGCAGCGCTGGTTGGAGGGTTTCGGCATGGCCGAAAAGCCCGCGGACATCACGGCCACCGCCGTGGTGGTGACGCTTATCACCTTTGTCACCATCATCTTTGGTGAATTGGTGCCCAAGCGCATTGGTCAGCTTTATCCCGAAACTATGGCCTGCTGGCTCGCCCCCGTGATGCACTGGCTGTCTGTAGTCGCTGGGCCGTTCGTCAAGCTGCTTTCCAACACCACCGCTGGTGTGCTGCATCTGCTGTGCATCGATACCAAACACGCCCGTGCCGTTACCGAGGAAGAAATTTCCGCCAGTCTGGAAGAGGGCGTTGATGCAGGCTTGATCGAGCAGCACGAGCATCAGATGGTGCAAAACGTGTTCCAGCTGGACGACCGAAATTTGGCTTCGCTGATGGTTCCGCGCTCGGATGTAACTTGGTTAGACGCTTCAAATTCCGTAGCGAAGAGTCTAGAACTGGTAGGTGCTATGGGCGAGAATCTTGCCCATTCTTGGTTTCCTGTGTGCCGCGGTGGTCTGGACAATATCGTCGGCATCATCAGCGTCACCCGATTACTGGAATTGGGTGTTCAGCATACCGACCCTATCGCTGCCCACGCCCTCACGCCGACCTACGTGCCAGAAACGCTGACGGGTATGGAGTTGCTGGAGCAGTTCCGCGCCAAGGCCAGCCGTTTGGTGTTTGTAGTGGATGAATATGGCGTGTTGCAAGGCCTGATGACGCCACGCGATCTGCTGGAGGCCATTACGGGCGAGTTGCAGTCTGAAGAGCACGGTGACACCTGGGCCATTCAGCGGGAAGATCTTTCTTGGCAATTGGCTGGGTTGATGCCGGTAGCTGAACTCAAGTCCCGCTTGGCGATTGACGAGCTTCCCGATGAAGATAAGGGCCGTTACAACACCGTTGCGGGTCTGTTAATGGCTGTGTCAGGTCACTTGCCTGTGGCGGGCGAACACGTGGAGTGCGGTGACTGGATTTTTGAGGTGCTGAGCCTCGACGGGCGGCGTATCGACAAAGTGCTGGCACGTAATGCGATGCTTGCCGTTGACGAGATAGCGGACTCTAAAATCGAATCCTAATAAACGGACAGGCACTATGACATCAGCGGCACAAGCGATTCAAGGAATCAGAAAACTAGCCACCACCGTTGTTGCGACAGCCGCTTTGTTTTGCAGCGGCTGTGCGGTAATTGCGGTAGCCGACGCGGTGGTGACCACGGGTGCGGTCATTGTCAAAACAGGGGTTAAGGCGACGGGCGCGGTGATTGGCGCGGTGATCCCATAACCGTGATGGCTGACGCCACTAACTCGAACTGGATATTGGGGTGTTACACGGGGTTTAATTCCATTTGGTGTAAACCCACCCACAAAGGGCGGCACCCAGAACCCACAAAAGCCATGTCTGTGAGACGGCGTAGGGATAGACCATCAAGGCGATCCCTGGCCACGTAAGCTCTGGCCTTGAGGCTTTTCTTCCGCGCCTATAGGCCGCGTAGCCTAGGATGCCAAAAAGTACGGAGCCGAGAAGGTAAGCCGGACTGGGCAACTCTAGGCCGAGGGCGCTCAGACTGGACAGGTCATTCATTTGTTTGGGGTAGTTTCCATAATGGGAAGGGCTAAAAAGCAAGATACCGAAATCTGTAAGTAGTTTACAAGCGCGGAGAATAAAGAAATATTGCTATCGTAAATGTAGCAATATTTTTTGCTTCCAGCACTAAGTCTGTCTGCGCGCCCACCCATTGGCTCGTTGCTGTCTTATGCCACTGCGCCCGGTAATACGGCCAGCATGCTACCCATTGACTGAGGGAACCTCTTCTGTAGCGAAGCCCGCAGGCATCACTATTTCAAGCATTTCTATGTCATCGCTATGGCCCAGTTCACGATGGCGTATGCCGGGCGGTTGGTGAACGCATGAGCCAGCCTCCAGCCGAACGATGCCTTGGCCATCGTATTCAAAATCGATCCATCCCTTGAGAATGTAGACAAGCTGAAATGCTGTCTTGTGCAAGTGTGGCTGACTTGAGAACTCTTTCCCGGCTGCTGCACGAATGACGTGCGCATCAACACGACCTTGCGTTGCCTTCGTTATTCCTAAATCGCGATACTCGTAGAACGAGCGTAATCCTCGCACGAATTCGGCATCTTTAGCGTGTGACGCAACAAAACCTTGGGTAGTCATCTGTGTTCCTTCCGGGGTGTGGATGTTTCCTGGACTCATCTGACTTGCAAATATGATTGCAACGTCCGATACGTTACTTAATAAAAAGGCGTGTTGGATAAAACTCGCATGCCTAGTAGGCTGCACGGCTGCACGTCTATGAATACAAGCCGCCTCAGTATATTTTCAGAATCACGATTGATTGCAGGTTTGCCTCATACAGTTTTCGCGGGTGAGGTCAAGGAAATCAATGGCATGAATGGCAGCAGTTTCCATTCATGCACAGCAGTCATCGACAAACAACAAAAACTCAAGCTGCAGCAGGTATTTTTTTAGAACTATCAGCAAGTCCTTCGCTTGCACCCGATCTCCCGGCTTCACCAAGACCCGCTCCAGCACACTGTCGCTATCTACGGTGATATGAGATTCCATTTTCACGGTTTCGAGCGATAGACGTGTGATGCCTGCGCGCGCAGTCTGACCGACCTCGACAGCTACGTTCACGATGGCGCCGCGGGCATGGGCGCTCCCACGTGCAGCGCATTGCCAGCCTCTGCAATCTCCCGTTGCAACGCCACGCTCGACGCACCAGCGCGCGCCGTCGACCGTATCGCAACCTTTGTCTATGGCCGCCAGCACGGAGGCGGCCGCGATGCCACTGGTGTCGTGCATGTGGAAGTGCACAGGCAACCCGGTCTATTCCTTCAATGTCTTGACCAAAGCCGCCACCGCGCGCGGACGACAGATGCCCCCATGCCCTTGATCGCCAGGATGTGCACGCCGCCCTTTTTCAACTGGCGCACAGGCCTTGGCGATGCACCAGCTACTTGAAATGCACCTCGTCGTTGCCAAATTCCGCCAGCGCCGCGCTGCCGACAGGGTGCCATCTAGCTCGGCTTCTGCACAGATCGCCTGCATGCTTAGCCTTCTGCCGCCCCAGCTGGCTTTGAGCATCACGGGCACACCGGTGGCAACTGCAGCAGTGAGTGCAGCCACCTTGTTGTCTAGCTTGTGCATCACCTCCGGGCTGGGGTCGACCCAGTGGATGTCCGCGTCGATCACAGCCTGCGCAAACTCAGGGTTTTTGGATCGATTGAATTGGGCGAGTGGTCATTTCTGGCTGTGAACGAGGAGGATGGGACGGAGAGTCATTTCACCGTGAGATAAGCCACTGCAGCCTCAGGAAGCAGGGTTGATAGCGGTGAACTGTAGGGGGTGACATCGTCACATTTCAATCAATAATTTTATTGAAGTCTTTCCAAAATTGAATGTCGAAATGTCGAAATGTTGGAACGCCGAATCCGGTCAGTATTGCGGTGCCGATCCGTTATGAGCCACCGAGTTTGGCGAAGTGACGAAGCTGCGTGACAAAGGCCGAAGCGGTGTCCGAGAGGGGCTCGCCCATGCGGGTGAGAATACCGAAGCCTTTGAGGTCTTTGCCGATCGTGACAGGCAGCGTTTGCAACAGCTTTGCCTTCACATGGTCGCGCACCACGGACTCCGGGAGGGCTCCAACCGCATCGCTTGTCTGCAGCAGTTGCAGCGTGGCAAAGACCGACGAACACTCCACGAGGTTGGCCGGCGTGCCCGCGCCGTTGGCCGCGAATTCCTCTTCAAGTAACTGGCGTGCCGGAGTGCCCAGCGGTTGAAGCACCCAGGGCCAGTCCATAAGGGACGTCAGGGCCACTTTGCGCTGACGCAGCAAAGGATGGCCACCGCGCACAACAACCTGCATTTCCTCCTTGGCTAGCGAAGTGAAAGCCAGTGTGTTGTAGGACTTACCTGTCGAAAATCGACCGACAGCCAGTTCGATTTCGTGGCGCTCCAGCATGGTGCCGATCTGGTCGCTGGTTTCACCCAGTATTCGAATACTCAGGAGTGGGCGTTCCTGCTTGATAGCAGCCACCGCTCGTGCTACCAGGTCGGGGGCCGCTCCCATAATTGCGCCCACCACCAGTTGGCCGAGTCCTCCCCGCCGCTTGACTTCAAGTCCTTCGAGAAAGCGCGTCAGACTGGCCTGCGATTGCCGCGCATAAGCCACCACTTGATCCCCCAGCGATGTTGGCCGCATGCCGCGCGGGTGACGCTCGAACAGTGGGAACTGAAAGGCCAACTCTATGTCGGCCAGCATCTTCGTAGCCGAGGGTTAGGTCACACTGATCGTGATCGCCGCTTGCGCCAGCGTAGTGGATTCGGCTAGGGCTGCCAACAACGCCCAGTGTTTCAGGCGCAGCCGATTGACAAGGCGTGGTGCGGCGGAGACGCTATCGATCCGATATTCCATTTTGGAAAGCTCATTGTGAAATTATTGATTGGAATGTAATGCACGCCACGCCTACAGTCCAGCCACAAAACTAACACGGAGATAAACATGAAATTATTGCGTTACGGCCCTGTGGGTCAAGAAAAGCCAGGGCTGCTGGACAGCGACGGCGTCGTGCGGGACTTGTCGTCGTTCACGGCCGACACTACAGGCGATGTGCTCTCGCCCGTCAGCCTGGCCAAGCTGGCCGCAATCGACCCCAAGTCCTTTCCCGCTGTTGTGAGTCAACCCCGCCTGGGCACGCCGGTCGCCCGCACTGGAAAGTTCATCGCTATCGGTCTGAACTTCGCAGACCACGCGGCTGAATCCAATCTGCCCGTGCCGTCCGAGCCGACCGTGTTCACCAAGGCCATCTCGTGCATCGTCGGCCCCAACGACGACATCACCATCCCGCGCGGCTCCGTCAAGACCGACTGGGAAGTCGAACTCGGCTTTGTCGTGGGCACCCGTGCCAGCTACGTGACCAAAGAGCGCGCCCTGGAGCACATCGCAGGCTTCGTGCTCATCAACGACGTTTCCGAGCGCGCCTTCCAGATCGAGCGTGGCGGCACATGGGACAAGGGCAAGGGATGCGATACCTTCGGGCCGATCGGCCCCTGGTTGGTCACACGTGACGAAGTCGGCGATGCCCAACAGCTCGGCATGTGGCTCGACGTCAATGGCCAGCGCCGCCAGACCGGCAACACCAACACCATGGTGTTCGACTGCGCCACAATCCTCAGCTACCCCAGCTACCTCAGCGAATTCATGACTCTGATGCCCGGCGACATCGTCACGACAGGAACGCCTCCCGGCGTTGGCATGGGCATCAAGCCAAACGCCGTGTATTTAAAAGCGGGCGATGTTGTCACCCTGAGCATCGACAAATTAGGTCAACAACAACAGCGCGTAGTCGCGTGGAAGGAAGCAGCATGACCATCAGTAACAGCACGCATCACAGCACGCGTTTTGCGGGCCGCCGCGCCGTCGTCACCGGCGGCGCTGCCGGCATTGGCCTGACCTTTGCCGCACGCTTCATTGCCGAAGGCGGCAGCGTCAGCCTGTGGGACATCAGCCAGGATGCGCTGGACAGTGCTACCGCTGCATTGGGCCCCAAGGCCTTTGGCGTCAAGGTCAATGTGGGCGACTGGTTGCAGGTGGAGGCTGCAGCCGCCACGTCGGCCAAGCAACTGGGCGGTATCGACGTGCTTGTGGCCGGTGCCGGCATCACTGGCCCAAACGTGCCATTGGTCGACTACCCGGTGGATCAATGGCAGGCCGTGATCAACATCAATCTGAATGGCATTTTTTACTGCAACCGTGCCATCGTGCCCTACATGCAGCGTGGCCAGTACGGGCGCATCGTCAACATCGCCTCGGTCGCTGGCAAGGAAGGCAACCCCAACGCTTCGGCTTACAGCGCGTCCAAAGCGGGCGTGATCGGGTTGACGAAATCACTGGGCAAAGAACTGGCCAATTCGAACATCACGGTCAATGCCGTGACGCCAGCGGCGGTGAAAACTGCCATCTTTGACCAGATGTCGGCCGAGCACATTGCATTCATGCTGTCGAAGATCCCGATGGGACGCTTTGGCACTGTGGACGAGATCGCTACGGTCATTGCCTGGCTGGCGAGCGAAGAGTGTTCGTTCACCACTGCCAGCGTGTTCGACGCATCGGGCGGCCGCGCTACCTACTGAGAACGCGGTCGTAGCTGCCTTTCGGGGCACTACTTTCAGAATTATTACAACTGAGGCAATCATTATTGGACGACCACACGCCTGGACTCGGCCTGACGTTGAAGACTGAATACCTCGACCAGTTCCAAATCACCGAGTAGGCTGGTCCCCGTCGTGTCAACTCGGTCGGTGCTTATCGAACTTGTTGCACTGATCTCAAACCTTGGGCCCGGCACGCTATCTGATTCCTCAGCGCCGGCCTAGTCTTTTTGCCGCTCGACGCCCTAACGGCGGCCACTTTTTTACCTTGCTCCTAGGTTCCGTATCCCATAGCTAAAGCAACGCTGAACAAGCCCATCCAAAGCGAGCCCGCATCACACGGAAGCGGTAATTTCATCTGGTTAGTCTAAATTTCCCAGATTTCTAGCCCCTTGGGTCTCGATCGTTGGGCCATTGGGCTCACTTTGGAAGCCTTTGGTTACACCTGTGCGAATTCCTCTTCTTGATCAGCGGCCATGGCCAAGGTTTATCGTTTTATGCCAAGGAGAGACTTGTGCCGAGGTGCATTAGGAGATGTGTTTCAAACTGACGGAAGCAGTACAAAACTGTGCTGAAGTCTGTAAAAGAACGAAAAAGAAAAAGCCTGCTGTCTTTTAAATAGCAGGCTTTCCTTGATTCTATTGGTGCCGGAGAGATGAATCGAACACCCGACCTTCTCATTACGAATGACACGGAATAGGTATTTCATCGTGTTGATTTGAGTAGTAGAATCAATACAAATCAACGAGTTACAAGAAAGGCACTGTGCAACCAAATAGTTATCTTGTTGATTGATATTCACCTAAATAGCGGAAAAGTGGCTACATGGTGGCTACATGGATTTAATGAGAAGGTTCGACCATGGCGCGACCAAAGAAAAGCGATGCGCCGGAATTGAGCGAATCACACGACCTGACCGCCGGGCTAATCGAGCGCCTGACCTGCCCGGCTGACAAGCAACAGGTTTTCCTGAGAGACAGCAAAGCGCCTGGCCTGCGTGTGCGTGCAACCGCTAGAAGTGCAAAGAACCCCAAGGGCTTGAAGGCGTTCGTCTACGAGGCCAAGCTGAATAGGCAGACCATTCGCCGCACCATTGGTGATGTTCGGGTGTGGGACATTGAAGCCGCCCGAACTGAGGCCCGCCGCTTGGCTGTGGTGGTGCGAAGCGATAAGGATGACCCGCGAGAACTTGAGCGCCAGCAGGAAGCTGATAAAGCCGCTGCCATTGCCGCCACTGCTGCCCAACTGGAAGCCGACAAAGTGCAAGCCGTGACCGTGGGGGACATTTGGCCGCGCTACCTGATGGAAGGCAAGCCCAAGCGCAAAGACGCATGGAAGCCCGGCTACCGTGCATCGTTGGACGTGATGGCCGCGCCCGGTGGCATCAAAAAGATTAGAGGGCAGGGGTTGACCCGACCGGGGCCTATTTATCCCCTGATGGCGCTGGCACTGGGTGATGTGACTGAGGACGCATTACAAATCTGGTTTGAGCGTGAAGCTCTGACAGGCAAACACCAAGCCGCCCGCGCCCTGATGATGTTTCGTGGCTTCCTGCGATGGTGTGCTGCCCGGCCTGAGTACCGCAAGCTGATAGACCGTGACGCTGGCAAAGCGCCTGCCATTCTGGAGAACCTGCCAAGCAACACCAAGCGCACCGATGCCATTGAAGCCGCCCAATTGCCGGGCTGGTGGCAAGGTGTGGAGCAACTGAGCAACCGCACCGCCAGCGTGTACCTGAAAGCCCTGGTGTTGACCGGGGCACGTAAAGAAGAATTGGCCGGGTTGACCTGGGCACACGTTGATTTTCAGTGGCGCAAGCTGACCATTGCCGACAAGGTAGACCAGACCCGCACCATCCCCCTGACCCCTTACCTAGCGCAACTGATGGCGACCCTGCCGCGCCTTAATGAGTTTGTGTTTGCCAGCGCCAGCAAAGCCGGGCGAATCAGCGACACCCGCTCAAGCCACACCAAAGCCCTGCAAAGCGCCGGTATTGATGGCTTGACCATCCACGGGTTACGCCGGTCGTTTTCGCTGCTGGGTGAGTCTGCCGGGGCACCTGCCGGGGCCATTGCTCAAGTGATGGGGCACAAGCCAAGTGCAACAGCAGAAGGCTACAGGCCGCGTTCTGTGGATGCCTTGAGGCCGTACCTAGAGAAGATTGAAGCGCACATTCTGGAACAGGCCGGGGTGACGTTTGATGCCAAGGCAGCGCCCGGTGCTTTGCGCGTGGTGAGTGGCTGACTTGTAAATCAAGGCTTAACAGTTTATGATTCTTACATTCCGCCATAAAGGGCTTGAAGCCTTTTTTAATACTGGTCGCATGACAGGCATTCAACCCATTCATGCAAAGCGCCTGCGCGAGTTGCTGACCGCCTTGAATGTCGCCAGTGGGCCGCAAGACCTGAACCGTCCTTCGTGGCGCTTGCATGGACTGTCTGGTGACCGTGCCGGGTTTCATGCCGTTACCGTACAGGCAAACTGGCGACTGGCCTTCAGGTTTGTCGGTGCGGACGTAGAGCTATTGGATTACCTGGATTACCACTGAGAGGAACACCATGAACATGCACGACCCCGCGCACCCTGGCGAACTGCTGACCGGCTGGCTTGACGACCTGGGCGCGAGCGTCACCGCCTTTGCCGCGCATATCGGTATCAGCCGCGTGATGTTGTCGCGTGTGCTGCACGGCCATGCCGCCGTGTCTGCTGATATGGACTTGCGATTGTC
>JAYUED010000090.1:0-1617 GCA_043739385.1 Betaproteobacteria bacterium
GCTGGCAATGCCGCTGAAGACGTTGCGGGTGATCGGCTCGCCTTGGGCGTCAGCGCCTTCACCCACGTCAAGGGTCATTCGCAGCAGCTTGGTGGAGCCCTCCACCGCCTCGCAGTTCACGATCTTGGCGATGCGCAGGTCGATTTTGGCGAAGTCGTCGATGGTGATGGTGGGGGCGAACGGCTCGCCGCCGGGCACTACTGATTCAATAGCTGGTTGTGTATGTTCCACGAGGGCTGGGGGCTCAAACAGTGCTTCTATCTGTTTGGGGTCTACGCGTTGCATGAGGTGCGAGAACTGGCCGATTTTCACAACCTCAGAATGACCAAGCGCTTTATCAAGTGAAACGTTGAGAAACTTTTCAACTTGGCTTGCGGTGGCCGGGAGGATCGGCGCAAGCATCCGCGTAAGCACCTCAAAACAGCGAATGAGGCTGCTGCAAACTTTGTGAAGCTCTTCGGTAGCTCCGTGCTCGGTGCTCTTGGCAAGCGTCCAGGGCTGCTTGTTAGCGACATAGCTATTAATCTTGTCAGCAAACTGCATGATCTCTCGGCTGGCTTTGCCGAACTCTCGGTCATTGAGCATCATTCCTATGGGAACTTGCGCACCGAGAACTTCCAAGTAAAGCGCAAGTCCATCATCGTCCAGCTCGCCGCGTGGCAGCACAATGCCATCGAAACGGCTGCTTAAAAACCCCGCAGCCCGACTAGCAATATTCACGTACTTGCCGACTAAATCGCTATCTACCCGCGCTTTGAAATCATCCGCATTGAAGTCAATGTCTTCATTGCGCGCCGACAGCTTGGCGGCAATGTAATACCGCAGCCATTCAGGATTCATGCCGAGCGACAGGTACTTGAGTGGGTCCAGCCCGGTACCCCGGCTCTTGCTCATCTTGTCGTTGTTCACGGTCAAGAAGCCATGCACAAAAATGTTGTTGGGGGTTTTGCGGCCGCTGAACTTCAGCATGGCGGGCCAGAACAGCGTGTGGAAGGTGACGATGTCTTTGCCAATGAAGTGGTATTGCTCCAGCGCGGGGTTGGCCATGTAGGCATCAAAATCCACGCCCCTGGCATCCAGCAGGTTTTTCAGCGATGCCAGGTAACCCACTGGCGCGTCCAGCCACACATAAAAGTACTTGCCCGGTGCATCAGGAATTTCAATGCCAAAGTAGGGCGCATCGCGGCTGATATCCCAGTCACCCAGGCCTTCACTTTTTGAGCCATCCGGGTTGGTGCGCACGCTGAACCACTCCTTGACCTTGTTCGCCACCTCGGGTTGCAGGCGCGGCTTGCCGAATTCGTCGTTGCCTTGCGTCCACTTCTCCAGAAATTCCACGCAGCGCGGGTCCGACAGTTTGAAGAAAAAATGCTCCGAGCTTTTTAGCACCGGCTTGGCACCCGACAACGCCGAGTAGGGGTTGATCAAGTCAGTCGGTGCATACACCGCGCCGCAGCTTTCGCAGTTGTCGCCGTATTGGTCTTTGGAATGGCATTTGGGGCATTCGCCCTTGATGAAGCGGTCGGGCAGAAACATGTTCTTCTGTGCATCGAAGAACTGCTCAACTGTTTTGGTCTCGATCAGTGAGCCTTCTTTGTTGTCTCGCAGGTCGCGGTA
>JAYUED010000091.1:0-1611 GCA_043739385.1 Betaproteobacteria bacterium
GACGCTGGCGATTGACGACTTTGGCATCGGTTACTCCGCACTGTCTTACCTGAAATATCTGCCGCTGGACCAGCTGAAAATCGACCGTACTTTCGTCAAGGATATATTGACCGATCCTAACGATGCCGCTATCGCGCGCACCATCATTGGCCTGGCACAAAGCTTGGGGTTGGGGGTGATGGCTGAGGGTGTTGAGACTGAAGCCCAGCGTGATTTGCTTGTTCGTTTTGGTTGTGAGTGCTATCAAGGTCACTTGTTCTGTCCAGCATTGCCGATTGAAGAGCTTGAAGTTTTCATGCGAAATCTAGGCACTTGAACCAGGCTACAAAAAACCTTCGACGCGTTAACTGCGGCGCATCCGCAGAGCAATGGCAATAAACGCATTGAGAGAAGGATTGCCATTGGTGGGGCTAAAGGCCAGTGCCAACGAATATTTAACCGCAGCGTTGCGCCGCCTGACCTGGAGATAAACCACGTGCTCGGTTCTGACGGCCTGCATGGCTTGCGGTACCAGTGCAATCCCAAGGCCACTGCTTACCAGCGCCAAAATGGTTTGCATTTCTGCCGCCACCTGTACAAAGTTGGGCACAAAGCCGCAGTCGTGGCATGCCGCCATGACAACGCTCTCAAAACCTGGGCCTTCGCTGAAAGGAAAGCCGACAAAAGACTCTTGCGCCAGGTCTCTTAACTGCACGCGCTTTTGGCTGGCCAGAGGGTGCGACACCGGCACGGCCAGCATCAACTCCTGATCACAAAAACTGTCGACCCGAAAGTCCCCAGCATCATGCAGCGGCGGCACAACAATGCCCACATCTGTGGCACCGCTCAAGAGCGTTGCCTTCTGCTGCGATGTGGTGTCGCTTGTCAGTACCAGTGTCACATCCGGGTAGTCCTGCCGATAAGCGCGCAGCAAGCCGGGTACGACATTGAGCGCAGCGCTGGGTACGAATGACAACCTGAGCGTACCGAGCTTGCCAGCGGCTGTCCGTTGTGCAATCTCGATCGACAACTGGGCGTGCGCCAATGTGCGTTTAGCCTCGCGCAGAAAAGCCTCGCCAGCGACTGTCAGACGCACATGATGGCGGGAGCGATCCAGCAGGGCCACGCCCACATCAGCCTCCAGCCGCTGGACGGCAATGCTAAGGGGCGGTTGCGACACGTGCAGTCGTTCAGCCGCACGCCTGAAACTGCGCTCCTCGGCAACCGCAACAAATTGTCTGAGCTGGCGTAAATCCATTTTTTGATTTTACAGTCGGTGATTCATGCTGACTATCACCATATAACTAAACAGTATTAGACGCGTTTGTTATGTGGCCTCAGAATTGGCTCCAGTTATCAACAGAAACGCAGGAAAGCACTGTCATGCAAGCTTCACTCCTTGAGGAACTGAACCCTGTCCCCAACCCCTATCCGATCAAGTCGGACATTGAATACCCGGAAGTCTGGCGGCTCTGCGAGCAGGCTCGCGACATGGCCTGGAACCCGCTGTCGATTGATTTTTCAGACCTGGTTGAGGCTGATCTGCCTGCTGAAGTACGCGAAGCTGGCTCCGAATGGTGGAGCCTGCGCGCCTGGATGGAGCATGGCGCGATTCCCTACGGTACTGAACGA
>JAYUED010000092.1:0-1604 GCA_043739385.1 Betaproteobacteria bacterium
TGCATGGCAGCTTGATAGCCGCGCTCAAACACCCAGTAAGCGCATTCATCGCTGCCATGCAAGAAATGGCTATTAAAAACAGGCACATGAATGCCCAGCAGCCGATAGATGTAGTATCCGGCATGCTTGCTAATATCAGCGTGTGCTGTCTGCTGGAGCCCACTAGCAAATACCAGCCGCCCAGTTTCTGCGAATAGCCATCGGCCCCCTTGACTTCCAGAAACTCGATACGAAAGTGCGATTGACCGGTGTTTTGCACCGTGGCCAACAGCTTTCCATCCTGCAATTGCATAGGCGCAATCAAGGCCGTTGACTTGGCTTCTTGGGGGCCCAGAAATACCGGTATGGCAAAGGTGATGGTGAAGTCCAGCGTGGCGCCCTGGGTCTCGGGCAAGGGCTCAGGCAATTCCTCCACCCGCAGGCGATAGGTTTTCTCGATGCCGGTCACGCCGTGCTTCGGGCCAACCCTGGCGACGGCCTTGTCACCAGGGCGCACCGTCAATTGGCGTGGAAAAAATACCAGATCGTCGCTGGGCGTATAGACATCTGCACCATTGGCATCCTGCGTCCATTCGACCAGCGAGAGTTGAAAGCGTAAGGGTCGGGTGTCTGCATTGCTAATGCTCACCACAGCCGAGCGCGTACCGGGCGCAAACTGCAAGCTGACGGGTGAAATCGAAAACTCTGCAGCAGTCGCGGGCAATGTGAAAAAAAGGGCCATGCACCACACCAGGATGGCTCCTGCAAGAGCCATCCCGGAAAGTGCCTTCTGACGGTAAGCAATAGGGCACTGCATGGGGCAATCAGGGTGTCAATATGATGGCGAATCTGTTCGAATACGGACCTGCCTGTGCGACCTGAAGATCGGCGGCCCGGATGATACCGGTCAGGTCAAACGTGATCGGCGTTACGCCATTGCCAAAACCGTTACCAAGCGTAGCCGGAGTGGCCCACGTCAGTAGTACCGGCAAGGTGCCAACGGTAGACGGGGCGGGCACCAACTGTCCGGTGTAGCCCGAATCGTGACCATCGATTTGAATGGCGCTGGCGGGAGTGCCATTGGTACAGCGGTAGCTGATCGGAAGGGTTCGTACGATGTCGGCCGTGGTGCTGGGGTCAATGTTTCCCATGCCAAATCGATACAGTGAGGTTGCGAATTTGCAAACACTTTGTACTCCGACGGACACGATCACATGCGTGGTGTCCGCCACTGCGTTGCCAGCAAATGCCAGCGTGCCGGCGCATGCTGCAGCGAGAACGAGCTTTTGGGTTAGTTTCATTGAATTTTCCTTAGAAGATTGGGGTGTAACCATGCGTGCGCCGAATTGAATGCACCCCGCGTTCATTCATTCGTACGCGGCACGAGTGTCCCCCTGTGGCGCGCTGTGGACCATATGGCGTTTGCCATATTCAGCAGGCGTTTACAACGCGGGACGGTTGAAAATCTGGCTTTTGAAAAGGCACTAAGCTATGCCCATGAGCACCAAAGCCACCAAAAAAGCATCTCCCTCCAGCAAACCCAAACGCGTCCACAAACCGCGTGCCGTGCAAAGCCACGAAATCCGCATCATTGGCGGCCTGTGGAAGCGCACCAAACTCAAGGT
>JAYUED010000093.1:0-4963 GCA_043739385.1 Betaproteobacteria bacterium
CTGTGCCGCGTGCCAGCTTTTCTCAAACTGCATCGGGCTGACATAGCCCAACGTAGAGTGAATCCTGCGGTGGTTGTAGAACGTCATCCAGTCAATCACCTCGTCCATGGCCTGCCTGCGGGTCTCGAATTTCCTGCCGTACAGGCGGCCCACTTTCAAGCGTCCCCAGAAACTTTCCGTGGGTGCGTTGTCCCAGCAGTCACCCTTGCGGCTCATCGAGCTTTTCATCTTGTACCCAGTCAGCGCCCTCTGGAATTCATGGCCGCAATATTGGCTGCCACGGTCAGAATGGAAGATGACGCCGGCCTCTGGCGCACGCCGGAACCAGGCCATGCGCAGCGCATCCGTCACCAGTGAGCTCTGCATGTGGGGCTGCATGCTCCAGCCCACCACCTGGCGACTGAACAGGTCCAGCACCACTGCCAGATACAGCCAGCCCTCGTCGGTCGCGATATAGGTGATGTCACCCGTCCACACCTGATTGGGCGTGCTGGCCGTGAAGTTGCGTTGCAACAGGTTCTCTGCAATGGGCAGGTTGTGACGGCTGTCGGTGGTGACCACGAACTTGCGCTTGCCCCTGGCCTTGATACCGTGCTCTTGCATCGTGCACCGCACGCGCTCCTTGCCCACTCGGATGCCACGTGCCACCAGTTCCTTCCACATCTTTGGCCAGCCGTATTCCTGCTTGACCTCGGCGTGGATGGCACGGATATGGGCCAGCAGGGCTTCATTGCTGATGCGCCTGCTGGTACCAGGCTGCGAGGGCTTGTCGGCGCCCTTGCGGCGCATGTGCTCGAAGTAGCCACTGGTACTCACGCCCAGCAACTCACAGCTCAGGGATACCGGCCAATGCTTTTTGTTGCTGGCTATCCAGGCGTACTTCACTTTGATACCCGCGCGAAGTACGCCGTAGCTTTTCCCAGGATGTCGCGCTCCATTCTCAGGCGCGCGTTCTCAGCGCGTAACCTGGCCAGTTCCATTTGCTCCGGGCTCACCGGCTTGTCGCCGGCGCCCTTGAGCTGCCCCTTGCCATGCAAGCGCACCCAGTTCTCCAAGGTCTGCTTGGGGATGCCCAGTATCTTGGCTGTGACTGCTGCCACCTGGCCGCCTTTGACCAGCCTGACGGCCTCCAGCTTGTATTCCAGTGTGTACCGTGCCCGTGGTTTCGATTCGCTCATTTCAATCTCCTAAAACTGATTTTTACCTATCAGCTATGGAGTACGTTTTTCGGGGGCAAGGTCACAAGTCTGAAACCAATTTCAAGGGACTGGGGCGAATTTGGCGTATGCCCACTACCTTTGTCATTGACAAAGAAGGTATTCTGCGCAGGAACGGACAAGTTGGCGACGCTGAAATCAGCGCCGCCGAACTGGAATCATTGGTAACGCCCTTGCTGGGCAAGTAGTACCTCAGAATGACAGGCGTGCCCCTACTGAAAAAATGGTGGTGGGTGCGAGTTGTATGCCGTTCACGTTCTGATAGACCGGGAGCTGCAAATTTGAGTACACCGAGACGGTCGGGGTTACAGGAACAATAACGCCGGGCGTAAAGTAAACCAAGGTTCCACCTGTGGCGAATTTGTCCGCAGCGTCACCCGAGTCAGTATTGACGTTGCGAGCGTTGATTTGCATCGTCGGCGTGAACGACTCGAAGCCGTGGTAGCGGAGACCGCCGGTCAGGTTCACACTGTCGCCTGGCCGGTAGGACTGGGCGGGGTTCACTGCGCCCATGTTGGACGTGTTCAGGGCAGACTGGAATTGGGCCTGTACAAAGAAGTCCCAGTTCTGATTCAGGTTATCGAAATAGAAGACACCGATGATGGCATCTGTTGTTCCGGTACCCAGCTGTAATCCGGGGTCCACATCCGCCTGAACGCCCGAGCCGTCGGTGGTCGACGCGGTTTGCTTGGTGTTGCCGGTAGGCAATTTGAACCCGAACTGGATGCCGAACTTCTTCTCTTCAGAGAATCCATAGTAGCGACCGATTACGCGCACATCACCGATGCCAGAAGAATTGGAGTCATATCCGCCGGACGCACCTGGGCTCGTAGCGCTGTTGCCGTCGCCGCCAACCCCGAAGGTACTGTGCGAGCGGTTGATGTAGGGCACTGCAATGCTTACGCCCCAGGTACTGCCGTTGTTGTAATCCAAGGTCGTTGTCAGGTACTGGTTGTTCGTGTACTTCTCCACCTCAGCGTCGTTTCCAGTTGTTGGATTAGGCGCAGCAGCAGCAGCCGTCGGCGATGTGGTGCCAGTTCCTTGTCGCAGCTGATTTTGGTTCAGGGTGTCATAGCGAACGTCCAGGCTCCAACCGGAAGCATTGGAAAGGCCCTGAGTGCCGAAGTCAGAGCTCAATGTACAGCCGCAACTGGCGCACGCAAATGCAGCACCTGCGGGCATCACGGTCGCAATGGCTATTGCAATGTGGGTAATATTTTTCATAGGTACTTTCTGTGATTGATTGAATGGTGGCGCCTCAAGGTCCGCGCACAAATAAAAAAGCCTGCCTCTGCGGCCCACCCATATCCAAGAAGAGGTAAGCCAACTAGATGGAGGGAAGGGGCGAATCGCACTGTGAAACGTAGGCAAACGGTTCAGTGCATAGCGCTACTTGCAATGGCACCCTGGTTTAAGCGGTCGTAACCAAGCAGCGTTGTAGGGTCGCTACGAGAATGCAGCTGCCAAGCAAGTGGCGATGAAGGGTGCATGAAACTCTCTGGAAACAATGAAAAACAGACCCCGACGACAAACCGTGGGTTCCAATTTCAAAAGTTCACAAGAGCGATGGAGGGCCGCGCGCCGGAAGCGGCGCGGCTGTGGCAGTGGCAATATGGGCCGACGCAATGCTTTGCGCGGCATAGGCTAGAGGTTGAGTCGCATCGAAAGTGACCAGGTCCAGCGACGGCGGTGCTCCGACGCCCGCGCAAAGGGGGCAATCCAGCGTACGACTACTGCTTGGCTCTCCGGCGTCGCCAGTTGAAGAAACGACTTTCATTGTTCCCGAGGCCGAGCAAACAAGTTGCGTAGACTTCGGACTTACCAACGGCGAAGCAATGGCAACTCCCAGGTACAACGCGAACCACACCAGCATGAAGCGGGCTATGTAGTGGGCGTTGCGCAGGTTTTGCATTTGAGGGATTATTACATCGACCGAGACTGGCGCTAGTGTGGACTTTCAGCACCGCGTCGTAAAACCAAGACCATCTACCAGCCGGAATGAATGGACTCTCGTGCAGGTGCAGGGTCCACGGATAAGTCTCTCAATTAATCATTTTCGCGTTAGTTGCGCCCCATGCACCTTTTCCATCAAGTCCGCCGGTGAGCACAAAGTTCCCGCGAACTCCGCCGCTGGTCACTAACGGCGTAAACAGCCCAAGGGGAAATTACACAATAGTGTCGTCAGTGCACGTCGCCACGACTTTGTTGATACTTCCGAAGTAATGCCGGAGATACTCTTTAGCAGAGATATTCAAGTTGAAAAAAAATCTGTTCATGCCGGGCATGCTAAGCCACCCCGGCGGCAACACTTTGAACCCTTACAGGGCTCAATTTTTTGCCATTCCAGCAACCAGTGATGACACGTTATGTCGCAGGAGCTTGAGATAGGTGCTGCCTTCTGCACTCGATTGTGAAAGCGCATCTACAAACAGCGCAGGACCCAGGGTGACACCTGTGTCCTTGGCAATCTGTCCAATCAACTTTGGGTTGCTCATGTTTTCCAGAAAAACGGCCTTGATTTTTTCCTGCTGAATCTGCCGAATCAGCTTGGCGACATCCTTGGCGCTTGGCTCCACTTCCGTTGAAATGCCCTGGGGGGCCATTATGGTTACACCATAGTGTGCTGCGAAGTATCCGAATGCATCGTGAGATGTGATGACCTTTCGCTTTTGCAGCGGGATGGCATTCATCTGCGACTTTGCCCAGCCATCCAGCGCCTGCAACTCTTTGACATAGGCGTCGGCGTTGCGCTGGTAGGTCTCTGTACCCTTCGCATCCAGTTTGGACAGTGCTGAAGCGATGTTATGAACGTACAGGATGACATTCGTGGGGTCTTGCCACGCGTGGGGGTCCGTTTCCATGGCACCGCTTCCACCTTCTGCTGGCATCTTGCGTGCTGTGACGCCATTGGACGCATCCAGCACTGTGCCCTTGTAGCCTGACGAGGCAACCAGCTTTTTCAGCCAGGGCTCGAACCCAAGACCATTTGTTACCAGCAACTGAGAAGCCAGGATACGTTTGGCATCAGCAGGTTTGGGCTCAAAGACGTGCGCATCTTCATCGGGGCCCACCAAACTGGTGACGGACACCCGCTCTGCGCCGACCACCCGCACCAAGTCCCCCAAAATGCTGAAGCTGGTGGTGACTTGAATCTTCTCAGCCGCTATGGCAAAGGAACTTGCCATCCAGCAAGCGGCAAGGACAAGAATCCAACGAAATGAATTTTTTATAAATGAGGCCATGGAGGTAATAGGTTGAGAAATCACGCGCACTCAAGCCACGCGATGTTTGGCGGGTAGCAGGCGGAGCAACAATCCGCCAGGCGCCAAAAGCAAAGAGAGCGCATACAGTGCGCCGGCGCATCCAATAATGGTTGGGCCTGATGGCGTGTTCAGGTGGTACGACGCCAACAGCCCCACATAGCCACTGACCATGGCCTGGACGCTGGCATTCACAAGCTGTGCGGGCAAGGTGTCATGCCACAACTTGGCAGACACAGCGGGCAACATCATCAATCCCACGGCCATGAGGGTTCCCATGGTCTGAAAACCGGCCACCAGGTTCAACACCACCAGCACCAGAAACCCTTGCTGCCATATCCAACTTCGGCGCCCCGATGCAGCCATATAGACCGGGTCAAAACTCTCCAGCACCAACCCACGGTACATCGCCGCAACCGCAAACACACTCAGACTGGCTACCGTTGCCACCAGCTGCAAGCCCTCGCTGTCCACACCCAGGGCACT
>JAYUED010000094.1:0-4962 GCA_043739385.1 Betaproteobacteria bacterium
CCCACATGCGACATCGGGTAATAAGCTCCTTGTTCACTCACATCGTTGAACAACAGCGCATCGTAAATACGGTCAACCGGACGACGACCCGTAGCCAGCATCCAGTCCACTTTTTGCTGCGAGCAGTACAGATACAACGCTTTGAACAGTGCACTGCGCACCACTGAAGAACTCACACCACCCGCAATACTCAGGCGCGTTGTTTCAACCATGCGTGCACCATTGAAGCGCCCAGAGAGCTTCAATGAGGCCTGCAAAGGCAGCGGCTTCTGCACATTGGCATGGGTGCGTAACGTGCCCAAGGCGGTGCCATCTAACTTGGAGACGGCAACAAAAACTTCGCAGCCCACTTCAAAATCTGCCGCTTCAGGCTCTGCCAGCTGAGCAGCAAAGGCGGGTAGATGCCGCCCATAGGCCGCTGCGCGCAGCGCAGTGACTTTGTTTAAATTATGGTTGGACGCGATTTCAATCCGAAATGGCAGTCGTTCTGTTGTACGACCCATGTTCAAGTCCTGATGTGAGTTGTTCATGATGACTCCAGTGTTGGTGGTGGACAAAGAATAGGCCACCCGGGTAAAACCCCATTCACTGAATAAACCAACTTAAGCGGGACTTATTGCTGCTTCAAACCTGAAAACCCACAAACAAACCATCATGCCAAACGCAGATTAAGGGACACACCCAGCTAATTTGAACGCTGCGAGCGCCATCACCTTAGCACTGTCTTCAAGCGCTTGAATGCCCACGTACTCATCCGGCTGGTGCGCCAAATCTAGAATACCAGGGCCATAAGCAATGCAATCGCGTAACTTACCAGTACGCACAATGTGCTTTTGATCGTAGGTACCAGGGCTGGAGATGTAACTCGGCTCTCGTCCCAGAACGCGGGCAATGGCACGGGCCGTAGCGTCTACCACCGGCGCATCCTGTGGGGTGGCCGTAGGCACAAAGCTCATGATCTCGCGCACGCCAAAATCAAAACCGGGCCGGCTGGACTTCAGCTCTTCCAGCATGTCGATGATTTCTTGCTTCACCGCGTCCAGGTTTTCTTCGGCGATAAAACGGCGGTCAAGTACCGCACGGCAGCTGTGAGCCACCACCGGCGCGGGCAAATCGCCGGTGGGTCGGCCCTGGTCGTCGTTGCTGTAACGCTGCTCCACCTGCCCGCCATGAATGCTGTTGATGTTGAGCGTGCTGACCCGCGCACCGGGCGGCTCTACGGGCTCAGACGTATGGCGTTGCGCCAGACGCGGCACCAGCTGGGTTTCAAGCAAATGCACAAACGCGCTCATATGGTTGATAGCGCTGTCGCCCAAAAATGGCATCGAGCCATGGGCAATACGTCCTTTGGTTTCTACCTCTGCCCACCAAACGCCCCGGTGACCCAGACAAATGCGGTCAACACCCAAAGGCTCAGGGATGATGACGTGGTGAACTCGGGGTTTACTGAAATAGCCCAGGCTAGCCAAGTAGCCCACTCCACCAAAACCGCCTGATTCTTCGTCTACCGTGCCGCTGATCTCCAAGGCACCGGGCAACACAAAACCCATTTCAATCAGCGTCTCACAGGCAATCACGCTGGCGGCGAGACCGCCCTTCATGTCACAGGTGCCACGCCCGTAAATTTTTCCGTCTTTGACCTCACCACCAAACGGGGCCATCGTCCACCCAGAGCCCACTTCCACGACGTCTATGTGGCTGTTGAAATGGACGCACTCCCCGCCCCCACTTGCGCCCCCATTACCCCCATACCGCGCCACCACATTGGTGCGCGGATAGCGGTCGCTGTCGCCCGGCGCACCAAGAGCACGAAGATATTCGACTGCAAAGCCACGTTTCTTCAGACGCTCGCCCAAGAAGCGGGCACAAGCTTCATAGGCATCACCGGGCGGGTTTATGGTCGGAATACGCACCAAATCTTGCGTCAGTGCAATGAGTTCATCACGCTTGGCTTCGATGCGCTGAAGCAGAGAGTCGGTGTTCAAAGTGGTCATGAATTTCCAGCAAGCGTGAAGGAATGAAAGAGTAACTAGAGCAGAAAGCGTAAAAGGAGATCAGGGAAAACCGCAAGGCGATGAAGCGTCAGCCTTGGCGCCACGGCAGACCATGAAAACGCCATCCTCCTTTGTGACCCCGGTGCGCGCTGGTATCGGCATCGCCCTCAAAGCCCTCCAATATGTTGTAGGCCTCAATGCCCAACTCGGTCGCGCGTTTGGCGGCGGCAATTGAGCGCACACCACTGCGGCAGAGCAGCACGGCTTTTTTGCCCACATTGCCGCCTTGCAGAGCCGCTTTAACCCCATCATCAAAACCCGGATTCATCGCCATACCTGGCCACTGCTTCCAGGCCAGAGGCACAGCACCCGGCACAAAACCCACCCATTCACGCTCAGCGTCGGTACGCACGTCAATCAGCACCGCCTCACCGCTTTGCCACCACTGGTGAGCGAGTTGGGGAGAAATATCGCCGGCGTAGCCCACTGCGGTTTGGGGGTCCGCATCCTGGACGTCATGGCGCAGGCCGGAGTTTTGGTTGGCGGGTACGGCCTCTGCAAGGCGCTTAGGTTTGGGAAGATTGAGGTTATTCATGGTGATTAAAAATTCTGCCAGTGTCTTGCCCGCAATGCGAACGTTCGTTCTCTTCTCTGCACCGATGCTGCTGTGAGTTCGGCCTTGGTAATCATGAGCAGGCCACACCACAGTGTCGTCTGGAAAGGTAAACAGCAGTTGGGTGATGCTGTGGTACAGCGCTTGCGCGCTGCCTGATTGAAAGTCAGTACGGCCACAACCGTTGATAAGCAATGTGTCCCCAGTAAACACTTGGGAGCGGTTACGCCAAACAAAACTCATGCTACCCGCTGTATGCCCTGGGGTGTGCAGCACATCCAGCTGCTCAAGCCCAAACTTCAGTACATCGCCATGCGTCAACTGTACCGCCGCCGAAGCAATTCCACAGCCTTGCGGCACGGCCGTCATGGCTCCGGTGTGTTCGGCCAGCAAACCAGCACTGGTGATGTGGTCAGCGTGGGCATGGGTTTCCACCGCCCACAGCAGCGTCAACCCCTGCTCGCGCAAGACAGCCAAGTCACGCTCCAGGTGCGCGTCCACCGGATCAATGATCAGCGCCTCACGGGTGCCCACATCGAACAGGATGTAGGTGTAGGTGCTGGACACGGGATCGAACAGCTGAAGGGGTAGCACAGGAAAAGTGGTGAGCATGGCAGCAGGGACTCCAGAATTTCAGGCAAATTTAATCAGCATCTCAGCCACTTTATCCGCTGGAACTTGGCCGCTTTCGATCATGCAAGCGACCATGGCAAAGAAGGATTTGTCCAGCGCTTTACGCGAAGCTGTCAATTGCTGGGCAATTTTTTCGCAAGCTGCTTCCTCCTCAATCAACCGCTGAACGCCGCGCAGCTGGCCTTCAACTCGGGCCAGACGGGTACACAGCGCCTTCTTTTTGGCAGGTTCAGTGAGATGAGACATAGCATTAGTATTTAAAAAACAACCTCAAGAATACCCTGTGGGGTATATTTACGCCATTGAAATCTTGAACTCTTGAAAGATGAAAAATTTTATGCCAGCTCTTCACCCTTACCTTCAAGCCCTGAGCGGCGGCGTTTTGATCGGCCTTGCCAGCTGGTTGTTGCTGGCTTCGCTGGGACGTGTCACCGGTATCAGCGGCATCACAGCAGTCGCGCTGTCCCCCGCCAAGAACACCTCCGCCGAAGATACGTCTTGGCGCTGGGCCTTTCTGGCAGGGCTGGTCGTGATGGGTGGCATAGCCACGCTCGGTCTAAAGCCGCCATCAAATATAGACCAACCCTGGGGCACATTGGCTCTGGCAGGTTTGCTGGTGGGCTTTGGCACGGTGATAGGTTCAGGCTGCACCAGCGGCCACGGCGTGTGTGGGCTAGGGCGGCGCTCGCTGCGCTCTTTGGTGGCAACAGCAACCTTCATGGCCTCAGGATTTGCTACTGTATTCATAGCTAAGTATGCCCATCTGTAAATAGCAAAAGCTCAACACCATGAAAAAAATTAAACAAGTGATTGTGGCCGCACTGGCTGGCGCGATGTTCGGCTTGGGCTTAGTCCTGTCCGGCATGACGCAACCGGCCAAAGTCATCGGTTTTTTGAACTTGGGTGGACTCTTCGACGCCGCGCGCTTTGGCGCGTGGGATGCGTCACTGGTTTTCGTAATGGGGGGAGCAGTTAGCGTCACGTTGCTGGCCTTCGCCATCACCCCAGCCACAGCGGCCAAGCCTTTGCGAAAGCCGTGGTTTACTGCCACCTTCCATCTCCCCAAACGGCAAGACATTGACACCAAACTGCTGCTGGGTGCAGCACTCTTCGGCGTCGGCTGGGGCTTGGGTGGTTATTGCCCTGGGCCTGCGCTGGCTACCCTTTTGACAGGGGGCATGAATGCTCTTATTTTTGCAGCTGCTCTCGCTTTAGGGATGGGAGCGGCAAAGCGATTTGATATTTGAATAACCCCTTTGCATCGGGGAAAGCTGGGGACATTGGTCATGGTTGGTACTTGCTAGCCTGCTGCTAACAGCGTGGTGTCAGCAGCCTTTGGCATCCTCACATTTCGATTGACGTTGACGTAAACGTCAATTAACCTTGCCACTTACCTAAAGCATCATCCAACGCATTTTTCCAAGCATTCCGGAGACAAGCCCCGTCATGACCGATCTTTCCGCCGACTACAAAGCCCTGGCCAACTACCGGCCCACGCACAAAGTACGCTTCGTCACCGCCGCCAGCCTGTTCGACGGCCATGATGCTGCCATCAACATCATGCGGCGTATTCTGCAAAGCATGGGTACCGAGGTAATTCACCTGGGCCACAACCGCAGCGTGGACGAAGTCGTGACGGCGGCGCTGCAGGAAGATGTGCAGGGTATCGCCATCAGTTCCTACCAGGGCGGCCATGTCGAATACTTCAAATACATGGTGGAC
>JAYUED010000095.1:0-1599 GCA_043739385.1 Betaproteobacteria bacterium
TGGACGCACGAGTGCGAAAGCTGTGCCCAATTTGCCAATTCGGGTGATTTGAAAACCGCAAGCATTTCTGCCTTGGTTTGCGCCGCAAATGGGAGGGAATATCGAATTGGCTTCTCCGCCACTAACGAAGCGAGTCGACTCATAAGTTGCAGAAAGGTTGGGTGAGCGCCGCGCGTCGCCAGGCCACCCGCGAGCATGCCGGTCATCAGTGGTAGGTTGATTGCACCGACGCCGTTCTCGAAAACATCGATCACTTCAACTTTGCAAGCTTGAGCGGCTACCGCTGCGGCTGCGCAGAACAGAAATGCGCGGCTCCGTTGCGATGACTCCTGATGACTCATGCGTTTCGCCGCGCTACCGCGCAAACGTACAACTAGCGTCGTGTGCAGTTGCCTCGTCGTATTTGTCAACTCGCTGAGCCGCTCGATCTGGTTGGCACAGCGGCGTCGCAACGCGCCATGATGCCCTACGGTCACTAGCAGGTAGTCCTCCACTCCGCCCATAACCCTGGTGGCCAAGCCAGCAGCCGAATCCAAACCACCGCTATATAGCGCTATGCGACCTGGTCTTCGCGTCCAAGGCAGACCAAGCGGTAACTGGTGACCTGGTGAAAACTCGGGGGAGGCTATTGATTCAAAAGTCAAAGACCAGTTTTCGTCAGTGAGAAAGCTTAATATTTCCGTCGTGACATCTGTAATCTCGGGGCTTTGCCAGAACGTCAGATCGTGAACTGCGAAGCACAACCGCAGAGAGCGAATTCCAAGTTCGTTGCCATTGCCCTTTTTTCGCTTTACGGCGCGATCCACCGTGTATGCGCCGGCTGCAATATTCAGCAGATCCAGGACGCGCGCTCTTGGACGGGATAGCAAGCTGCCAAAGGTCATATCGGCGAGCAGGCTCAAGTCCTGGTGAACATCGCCTCTCACATGAATGCGGTCCTTCGCCGCACTAACAGAGAGGTTTTTAGCGTTGCTGTTGGGCATGGTTGGTCCCCTTCATCTGAATGATCAGAGAACGATGCGCCAAGATGCTTGCGTCTACTTGCGTCTGGCTTCCCTCGATCCTCTTACGTCGCCATTGCCGTAGCGGTTGACCGCGTAGCGACTCCTCGATAACTGCGGCAATGCCGCTGCGGCGAGCGTCGATTTCCGAGCGCACTGCATTCATCAATTCTTTGCGTTGATGATCGTCCTGAAAGCGGGCATTTTTTCCCGCAACCACCTGAACCCTGCTCATGAGGCTGTCAATAAGCATGTCAGTTGCACAGGAAGCGATGCTTGCCGGTTCGTTTTCTTTCACCAATTTGGCGGCATCACGAGCGATACGAGCGAGGCGTCCGTCTTGGAAACTTTCGACCGCCGCCCGCAAGGCCACGGAGTTCTGGCCAACTGCCTGCGTGACCATCAAAAGAGTTTGGCCGCTCCGAAAGGCTTTGGCCAATCGCGACTGAACGTCTGACCGAAGGCCATCGCCTATGCGTTTGGCGATTTCCGCCAGCGACAAATCAGTGTTTGCCAAAGCCGCGCGAGCATGGCGCCAGCGGCGGCCACCTAAATCCAAAGTTTCGTTTTCAGCCATATCGGTGTCCATTCATGAACG
>JAYUED010000096.1:0-4904 GCA_043739385.1 Betaproteobacteria bacterium
CACCATGTTTTATTTTTGCGCACGCATTCAATGTTTCCCGACTTCGATTCACTGCTGGGGTTTAGTCTCAGCCATTGGCTCTTGCCACTGCTTCACGCCCTTGAGCAACTCACGTAGTTCTGTTCGCTCGAAACCTAGCGCTTGTGCTCGGTACGCCTGAGAGAGTGCCTTGCCATAGTTTTTCATATCGAAGTAAACCAGGCCAATGTTATAGTGAGTAAACGCGTTATCTTTGGCAACAACTGTAGAAATCTCTAGCTGCGCAATTGCCTCTGGCACCCGATTATTTTTGGTCAGGAATGTTGCATACAGCATGCGGGCAATCGCATCGTCCGGTTGGAACCGGACAGCCCGCTCAAAATAGCATTCGACATCGTATCGAAGACCTTCAGGTTTCTGACTTTTTTGTTTTTCGCCGTATTTCATCACCGCCATCAATGCACGGTGATGGTTAGGGAAAGCTCTGAGTGTGTAGTCAAGGTCGGCTCCAGGGGGACCAATTTGCCCACCTGACTGGGCGCCAAGCAGGAGTTCGACACGCCGTGTGAAGTGAGCACCGTCAACCAGCCCGCGCTTGATTTGGTGGGACTCCTGATCTCCAGGTGCCGGTACATAGTGATCTGATCTGTAGTCATATGGACCAAAGCTGTTCCCTAGAGAACCACAAAAATTCGCGTTGACCTGCGCAATAACAGGAACGCTGGTAAGGATCAGACTAAGAATTAAAGGCGCCCGTGCAGCATTCATGGTGTGTATCTCCCGCGCTCAATGGAGCGCCAATTGACCAAGCAGGTTGAGTGTGCATTTCTCGATCACTGAATTAAACCTTATCTCGGACAGAGTGTGGTCAGCTCCGGGTTCCAGATGTTGCACCAACGCATTTTTTTGAAGCGCACCTGTCCAGGACGTACTGGAGCCGGCATGCTCCAGGAATTCCCTGGCAGTGTAATCATCTCCACTCAACAGCAAAAGGATCGGCCCGTTAAAAGACTTCCACGCGATGGCCATTCGGTCTTGAAACGCAGCTGTTGCAAGTTCGGGATTCGGGCGCAACGCCACCCTCATGTTTTGAGCCAGCCCGGCCAAAGCACGCCAAGCCACGCCGCCGCTAATTAGTTTGGCCCAGAATTCCTTTTGCCGAAGGCGTTGGGTGTAGTAATGCTTGACGTGGGTTTTGGCAAGACTGATGGCCGAGCGCACCCAGGGGTTGACCAGGCACAGACCGCGAACACGTGAATCTTGTGCCGCATGGCAGTACAGCAGGGCGGCAGAAGCGCCGTCGCAAAGGCCCCACAACACCACGTCGCGAAGCGTGGGGACGGCGGCCTGAATCGTGTTGATCGCCGAGGTGATATCCGGATTAACATTTTCAAAATTGTGCAGGTCACCGGTGCTATCGCCCATACCCCGGTAGTCAAAGCGCAGCACCGCATGGCCCGCTGCCGCTAGCGCACGCGACAACAGCACAAATTGCCGATGGCTGCCAGCCCGGTACTGCGGACCGCCGACAATGACAACTACGCCAGTGTCCAGGGGCGCAATCGGTCGAGCAAGAATGCCCACAAGGCTCTCGCCAGCGCAGCCAAACAAAATCGCCTTTTCGGTGAAATTCATGCCATGGGCTCCGCCATGGCCGCCAGGGTGGCGGTGATGATCGCAGGAGCGTCTTCAAGTTCGGCGGTTTGCCAGAACGAAGGGCCAGTTACTAAATGGCTGCGAACTGCATGGCCCGCCTGTTGCCATATTGCCTGGATCTGGGTTGCAACAGGTGTCAAGGTGGCGTCGGCGCGGGTGGAAAGTTCCAGCCATTCCACACGTGTGGCTTTATGTGGCGGAGTAAGGCTTGCCATTTCCAGTCCGCTGGCCAGGGCAGGATTTAAGGTATAGCCCGCCACCTCGACCGAGTCTCCCGCGGCCAGTTTCCCGCGCAGGCCGTCCATTAACCCCTTAGCGTTGCCGGTAAGCATGTCGCCGGCAACCTTCAGGCGCAGAAATTGCTGAAGGAGCGACTTGCCGGCGTGTGCAGGCGCCCAGAAAAGAAAGCGACACGGCTCTGGCAGTTTGGGGGCAGCGTCGGCTGCCAGCAGGCAGCCTGAACGCAGGCCCCACAGCCACAAAGGCACGGGTTTTGCCGAGCTGGCAGTACTGACTGACGTGATTTGACCGCGCAGCCACTGGCTTGCGGCCAGCACATCGTCAACCCACGCAGACCAGGTGGCGTCGCTGAAGTCACCGCTGCTGTCGCCACAACCCAGCAGATCAATTTGCAGGACTGCAAAACCCGCAGCGCTGAGTGCGCGGGCCTGCTGCGCGGCCATGCGCCGCGACTTGTTCATTTCTTCGGCCAGCGGATGGATATACAGAACCTGCCCACGTATTGCACCACCCTGTGCAGGGTGGTGCAGACAGAAGCGCTGCCCAACTGCGGGTGAAGGCCTGGGCAGAAAAAAAGCCTCGACTTGAGCCTGAAGTGGCATGGCGGGCGCGGTAGGTACAGCGATTTCAGTTCGCCAATTTGGCGCTCACGTATTCAACCAGCGAACCGACGGTGGCAAAGGTGTTGCCGTCAATGTCGTCATCATCCACCACCAGCCCGAAGTGGTTTTCGAGCCCCGTAATCAGTGACACGACAGCCATCGAGTCCAGTTCTGGAATGGCGCCCAGCAGAGGCGTTTGGAGGGTAAACGTGCTGCTGCGCCCATTCAGACTCAGCACTTCATCGATTAGAAGGATAACTTCCTGTGTTACTTGCAATTACGGCTCCCGGAGTGGCTAAGGGTATACGGCGACTATCTGCATACCAGTTTACCGGGCTTGATCAAGCTTGACTTAGGATCGCGCGCTTAAAACAATCGAATCGAAGTTGTCAGTTATTTCCTTGATGGGAACTTTGCAATCGTAGCCGCCCATAGCTGGGCTGCACGATCCAGTCCTTTTGCCGAAAAATGACAGCCATCGCCGCGCAGCTCAGTGCCACTAATGGTGTCGGTATCAGGACCCAATTGAAAACGCGTGTTGCTTGCGGCCTTCGCTTCGACTGCAGAACGTACAGCCCCATTGGGCGCAGAGCGGCAAACTGTCGATCGGGCCATAACGATTGGCGCATTTGCGCCTGCCTGGGCAAGGAGTTTTGCCAGTTTGTCCAAACTATCACGATAGGCGCCGGCGGTGGTACCCAGGCGAGCCTCAGCTTCACCTTGTTGCCACAAAACCAGGTGCGGCATGAGGCCCAACGCACGCATCGATTTGACCTGATTCGCCAAGCGCTCACCCAGCGGGCTTTTTTCCGCTACCCAATCTTCTATTGAGGTTGCGTCAACTCCCAAGACCGATAGCACTAGCAGTCGTTGAGGTTCAAGCCGCGAGAAGTATTGCGGCAACCGATACCAAATGCTTGCGCCACTTCCCGTACTGCCCGGAAGGGGGTCTGTTGCCATGATGCATCTTCCGTCGGCCACAAGAACTGTCGGTAATCCGGTCGTAGGCGTGCGAACTCCATGATTCGCCGCATTGGATTGCCCGATTGCCAGAACGACAATGGGACGCTGCGCAGCAATCAAATTGCACGGAACGTTACGCTCGTTGCCCGGAAGAACAATCTGGTCAAGCTTTGCCTGCAACCCGGCCTTGTCAAAAGCATGCGCGCCAGTGACTGTTCCGAAGGCCAGCATACACAAAAGAGCGCCTGTCAATACGGGGAAGACTAGCCTGCACATGATTGAGCCAGCTTTGCCCGATTCCTGTATTGGGTCCGGATCCACCGCATGGCAGGTTGCTCTATCCATCGCGTCAGTGCCCCCGCCATAAACAAACTAGCTGCCAGCGCGACAAGAATCGTAAGGTCAATCGGCACGCCGTAGGAGCTCAACTTCAACTGGATGGCCCATCCGATATTCTCATGCAGCAGATACAGAGGGTAAGACACTGTGCCGAGCCAGACAACTGGCCAAATTCGGAGGACGGACAGCTTGCTATTTGCGGCCAGAAATACTGTCAATGCAAGGACCGCGGCAAGAACTGCGATAAACGTTGACTCGCAGATCCAAAGGGTCCCGAGGGCCATTGAGCAAGTCAGGGCTGGCAAGTGCCACTTATTTGCACCATGACGATTTGTCGCAAGATAAATGGAGATTCCCAAAGCAAACCACGGGATGTACTGCAATATCATGAGCCTGAACATGATCCAGGGAAGATTAATGCCGAACTTGTGCTCCAGGACGTAATAACTCACCCTCAGCAACAATAACGCGAACAGTATTTGGTGAACGCGATTCAACCATTTCATCCTGTAGACCAGGAACATTCCGCAATAAAATAGCAGCTCGACTTCAAGCGTCCAGTAAACGCCATCGACATTCTTAACCCCGAACAGCCCATGCAGGATAAGCATGTTGGCGAGCGCCGTTCCGGCACCCACTAACTTGCCAGGCAATCCAAGCATGTGACAGATGAAAAAGGTCAAAAAGATCGCAGCCCAGTAGGCTGGAAACAACCGACTGAATCGCGAGACTACAAAATCCAGGGGTCGAGCAGTTTTTTCGAGCGTCATGAAAATGACAAAACCACTGATGATAAAAAACAAATTTACGCCGTAATGCCCACCGGGAAACGACATCGCGGGGAGCGTACCGGGCTTGAACAAGTCGGTAAAACGTGTCGTGTAATGAAATAGCACGACAGCCAACGCGGCAACGCCACGCAAGGCGTCAATTTCAACTAGCCGATCAGACTTTAGATTCGACATAAATCAAAAAAATAAAAAATGGCGTTAGCCCTTTTAAAATAAGGAAAATTTGCTATTAAATTAGGGGCTTAGGAAGCAGAGCTTATCAACAGTTAAGCTAACTTCCTATAGTGATTCAGAAAAACCGATATTTCAAGCATTCAAAGATCAGTGAAGCGAA
>JAYUED010000097.1:0-41687 GCA_043739385.1 Betaproteobacteria bacterium
CTCGGCAACGATATCTTCGATGCGTTTTTTGGCGGCCTCACCGGCTTCGCTCGATACGCAGGCGATGCTGATATTGCCTTCGTCATCGATGTCGATCTGCGTGCCGGTTTCACGCGTCAGCGCCTGGATCACGCTGCCGCCCTTGCCGATGACTTCGCGAATCTTGTCGGGATTGATTTTCATCTTGATGATCTGCGGCGCGAATTGCGAAAGCTCGCCGCGTGCCGACGGCACCGCTTGTTTCATCAGGCCGAGAATATGCATGCGGCCTTCTTTGGCCTGCTTCAATGCGACATCCATGATCTCGTTGGTGATGCCCTGGATTTTGATGTCCATTTGCAGCGCGGTAATACCGTTGGTGGTACCGGCAACCTTGAAATCCATATCACCCAAATGATCTTCGTCGCCCAAGATGTCGGTCAACACGGCGAAACGGTTAGCGTCCTTGATCAGGCCCATAGCGATGCCAGCCACGTGGGCTTTCATCGGTACGCCAGCGTCCATCAACGACAGACAACCGCCGCAAACTGAAGCCATTGACGAGGAGCCGTTGGATTCGGTAATTTCCGACACTACACGCATGGTGTAAGGGAATTCTTCTTTGGTCGGCAACACAGCGGCCAAAGCACGCTTGGCTAAACGGCCATGGCCGATTTCACGGCGCTTGGTCGAACCCATGCGGCCCACTTCGCCAGTGGCGAACGGAGGCATGTTGTAGTGCAGCATGAAGCGGTCTTCGTACTCACCAGCCAAAGCGTCAATGCGCTGGGCGTCGCGCTCTGTTCCAAGCGTGGTCACAACCAAAGCTTGGGTTTCACCGCGCGTGAACAGCGCAGAGCCATGGGTGCGTGGAAGCACGCCGTTACGGATTTCGATGGGGCGCACCGTGCGGGTATCACGACCGTCGATGCGAGGCTCACCTGCCAAAATTTGGCTGCGTACGATTTTGGCTTCGATGTCGAACAACATGCCTTCGACTTTGACCGAATCCACTGGTGCGCCGTCGGCCTTGAGAGCCGTCATCACGCCAGCCGTAGCTTCGCGCAAAGCCTGGGTGCGGGCTTGCTTGTTACGCAACTGGTAAGCAGCGCGCAGCTTTTCTTCAGCCAGAGCACCGACTTTGGCGATCAAAGCGTCATCTTTGGCGGGTGCTTGCCAATCCCACACGGGTTTGCCAGCATCACGCACTAAATCGTGAATCGCCTGGATAGCGACATTACCTTGTTGGTGACCAAACACCACCGCACCGAGCATGATTTCTTCGCTCAACTGCTTAGCTTCAGATTCCACCATCAAAACAGCGGCTTCCGTACCTGCCACGACCAAATCCATCAGCGAATTTTTACGTGCGGTTTGACCAGGATTCAGTACGTATTCGCCGTTGATGTAGCCCACGCGAGCTGCACCAATAGGGGTAGTGAACGGTATACCAGACACAGCCAAAGCAGCGCTGGTCGCAATCAGAGCAGCAATGTCAGCGTCAACTTCAGGGTTCAACGATAGCGTGTGGATGACCACATGCACTTCATTGAAAAAACCTTCAGGGAACAATGGGCGGATGGGGCGGTCAATCAGACGACTCGTCAGCGTTTCATGTTCGCTGGGCTTGGCTTCGCGCTTGAAGAAGCTACCGGGAATCTTGCCCGCAGCATATGTTTTTTCGATGTAATCCACCGTCAAGGGGAAGAAGTCTTGACCAGGCTTAGCGCCTTTAGATGCAACAACCGTCGCCAACACCACGGTGTCATCGATATTGACCAACACAGCACCGCTGGCTTGACGGGCGATTTCACCGGTTTCCATGATGACGGTCTTGTCGCCCCATTGGAAGGTCTTGGTAACTTTATTGAAAATGCTCATAGTGTTATTTCCAGGTTATCTTGGGTAAAAACAGCGCAAAAATTGCACCGGGGGCGCCCGAAGTGTTGGCATTCAGAACACGATGCCATTCCATAAAAATCTAAAAAACTTTAACTTTTATGGAATGACACAGCGCGCATTCATGTCGCCTTGCCTCAGGAGGTATCAGCATAAATTTGCTAATTTCAATGCACAAGACGCCTGAGCTAGCGAACCAACTCAGGCGTCTTGCGTTGCACTCAATACTTACTTGCGCAGGCCAAGCTTAGCGATCAATGCGGTGTAACGAGAAGCGTCTTTGGACTTCAAGTAATCCAACAGCTTACGGCGACGGCTTACCATGCGCAACAGACCACGGCGACCATGGTGGTCTTTGGCATGGGTCTTGAAGTGAGGGGTGAGTTCGTTGATGCGAGCCGTCAAAATAGCGACTTGAACTTCCGGGCTGCCGGTGTCACCGACTTTGCGTGCGTTGTCTTGAACGACAGCGGCTTTGATGCTGGATGCAATCATTTTTTACTTCCTGTAAGGGGTGGACTTGCGGTGAACGCTGGAACTGCATTCACCGTGTGCTTTGAACGGGATGCTCCGTGTGCTACTGCGGTATGCAAAGCCTTGGAATTATAGCCCGGCGGCAGAACAAAGCTATACCGAGTGTCAAGTACCCGGCAACACTCAGACTTTCAGCCAAGTTTTCAAGCGGTCCACACCCAAAGTCAAGCGGGAGAGGTCTTTAGAAGCAAAACACCATCGCAGCCAGCCCTCGGCTTCAGGCGCGAAAGCGTTACCTGGAGCGAGACCTAAGCCCGCATCCGTCACCAAGCGCTTTGCCGTGTCTAGGCTGTTGTTAAAACCTTCAAGCTTGAAAAACGCGTACATCCCGCCGTCTGCTGACGCCACTTGGACGCCGGGCACAGCTTGCAACAAGGGCACCAAGATATCCCGGCAGGCCTTGAGGTGAGCGACGACACGGGGCGTGACATCGTCAGTGCGCTGCAAGGCCACAACGCCCGCTCGTTGCGTGAATACGCTGGCGCATGAGGTGTTGAACTCGATCAACTTGCCCATGTGGTGCGTGAGCGATGGCGGCATAACCAGCCAGCCCAAACGCCAGCCGGTCATCAAAAAGCTCTTGGAAAAGCTGTGAACAATAACTAAGCGATCTTCAGGCTCGGCAATGTCCAAAAAGCTTGGGGCACAGCCGTTGACGGCGGGTGCGTAGAACAAGCGCTCATACACTTCGTCGGCAAGTATCCAGGTACCGGTTTTACGGCAATGGTGCAGGATGACTTCCTGCTCGGCACGGCTGATCGTCCAACCTGTGGGGTTATTGGGCGCATTCAGTACCAGCAGTTTGGTCGATGGAGTGATCGCCGCCAGCAACGCCGCCATGTCCAGCGCCCACATTCCGCTGCGAGGGCCGCTGAGAATGGGTTTCAACGCGACGGTACGCAACTTCGCGCCCAAAATAAGTGGCTGAGCCGTCAGGTTTGGCCATACTGGTGTCACGGCGACCACCTCGTCGCCAGCATCAATCAGCGCTTGCATTGCGAGCATCAAAGCATTCACCCCCCCCGACGTAATGGCCAAGCGATCAACGCCGACAGGGCCATGCAGCGCACTCATGTAGTGCGATACCGCTTCGCGCAGCTCAGGCAAGCCGAGGTTATGGGAATAGAAAGTCTCACCTTTTTGCAGCGAATCTATCGCCGCTTGGCGGATGAAATCAGGTGTGACCTCATCACTTTCACCAAACCAAAAAGCCAGCACATCGCGGCGCCCCATTCCGGCATTGGCGACTTCACGGATTTTTGATTCTTCGAGGTTTTGCAGGATTTGGCGCATATTGAAGAGAGTGGTGAGGGGTTTCAGTGGAAAAGTACCACCGGACTTGTAAAGGGCATGGCTATCATATTTCCAGGCGCAAAGACAACACGCAGCTTCTAACATCCCAAGAGAATTTTCATGCACCAAAACCAAAAATCGACCCTCACCAACAGCCCCCAGCGCCCGATTGGCGTAGCGCTTCTTTGCCTCGTTGCGACGCTGTGCCTGGGCTTGCCCAATGCCGCCCAAGCCAAAAAGCACCGTGCAACCGACGCCTCGGGCGAAGCCAGCCCTAAAAGCGCTGGCAAAACCAAGTTCTATCGAGGTTCAGAGGAAACCAGTAATGAGCGTGACCGTCGCCTTTCACGCGAATGCAAAGGGATGACCAACGCGGGGGCCTGCGCGGGCTACACCCGATAAAACTACAGCAATTTGTGCCTAAAGAGGCCGCAACATCTTGCAGCTGCTAGGCAGCTCGGCCTGCACAGCGCTGATCTGCTTGATGACGCGAAATCCATAGCCCGAGCCTTCCACATCGAACTTCACGCCCGGCGCACCTTGGCGCTCCATTAACCCCACGACCAGCGGCTGCTGGAACTGGTGGTCAGCAGACCGCATCGCACCGTTTTGACCATATAGACCCACGCTTGCGCTTGCCAGTTGATCTCCGACAGCTATCAAATTGGTAGTACCAGCTTTCTCTAACGCCTGCGCCAGCGCCTCCACCATTAGCTGCATCCGCATGTGGATATAGTCGTCTGCAGGCTTGGGGAAACGCTGACGAAAGGCTTGGTTAAAAGCTTCGCTTTGCGCACCAGGCACATTGGGCAGCCAATCGGCCACAGCAATGACCTTACCTATCCCGGCGTCACCAATAGCAGCAGGGGCACCCAGCGCATTGCCGTAAAAAGTATAGAACTTGCCTTCAAAACCGACCTCTTTGGCCGCCTTGACCAAGAGCGTCAAATCATTGCCCCAATTACCCGTGATAACAGCCTGCGCGCCGCTGGCTTTGATTTTGGCAGCGTAGGGCAAAAAGTCTTTCACCCGGCCTAATGCGTGAAGCTCGTCGCCTACGATGCGTACATCCGGGCGAAGTGCTTCCAGTTGCCGTCTGGCTTCGCGCGCCACAGCTTGACCAAAGCTGTAATCCTGACCGATTAGGTAAACACTCTTAACGCTGTGATCGTCCTTCAAAACCTCCATCAGCGCCGCCATGCGCATGTCGGCGTGAGCATCGAAACGGAAGTGCCAAAAACTGCATTTTTCATTGGTCAAAATCGGGTCTACCGCTGCGTAATTCAGGAATAACACCCGCTTGGTAGGCTCGCGCTCGTTGTGCTTGTTGATGGCGTCTATCAACACGGCAGCAGTAGCGGACGAATTGCCCTGCACGACAAACTGCGCACCGTCGTCAATCGCGGAACGCAGTGCGCTCAGCGCCTCTTCGTTTTGTCCTTTGCTGTCATAGCGCACCAAACTCAGCATTCGAGGGCCACCAGCAGCGGCTGGCAGCTTTACACCTCCACGGGAGTTGACCCGCTCGACGGCCCAAATGAGGTTGCGAAATACAGCCTCACCCGTATTAGCAAAGGGCCCACTTAGACCTTCAATCATGGCAATTTTGAGAGGGGCAAGTTGTGCTGTTGCAGACTCACCATAGAAGCTAAAAGCCATCGCAGATAACGCTAAAAAACTGGATTTCAAGACCTGACGTCGAAGCAATTTCATACAAATATTTCCTTGAAAATCAACGTGTTGCACGCAGATTAGATCCATGCAGCGCTCACGGTGAGGGCTGCGAAGTGTATAGGAGCTTTTCATGTTTTTTACCCCTGTTATTCGCCATGCTGCCCACCATGTTCACAACAACAACCTGCGTTCACTTGACCGCAGCCTGGAGCGTTTTTTGAGCGATGCAGTGGCGACACCGGCTCGCCAAGCGGGTGTCACAGCCCACGCGTTTGAGCAAGACGAGAGTAGCTTCACACTACGGCTGGATGTACCTGGCGTCGCTAAAGAGCACCTGACAATTGGCATCGAAGGCGCTGTAGTTCGCGTTGAAAGCATCGCAGACGCGCCGCGCCAAATCAAAGCGGCCTACGAGTTACCTCAAGAAATTGATGCCCCTGCTAGCGAAGCCAAACTGGAGTACGGTGTATTGACTCTTAAGCTCGGTAAAAAAGTACCAGTGAGCAATGTCACGACACTCGCAGTGAACTGAGTCTGTCGTGGTACGAAAAGTGCCATTTCGCCCAGCAAAGGCCCATTACCGCCTCCAGCGGTAATGGGCCTTTGCACGTAGCCCGCCATCCTACTGAACCAACAAAAAATCCAGCATTGGACGTAACCTGATTGATTTAGAATCGTGTGAATGATAATAAATTGCATTCGCATCCCAAAGATTTGCACGGTATGACGTCACTCAGCTTGTTAGCGTTACCTCCCCAGCAAACTGCTACCGTGCTGCATCTGACGGCCCCGGTGGATATGCACATTGAGCCAAACCTGCTCGTACGGTTGGGCGAACTTGGCTTCCTGCCTGGCGAACAGATCACGGTGCTGCGCCGCGGCCCCGGAGGACGTGAACCTATCGCCGTGCAAATTGGGGATACCATTTTTGCCCTGCGTACCCTTGAAGCCAGCTGTATTGCAGTTGAGTTGCAATAGAGACATCATGACCCCAAGCATCGCCCTGGTCGGCAACCCCAATTGCGGCAAAACTGCGCTGTTCAACCTGCTAACAGGTGCACGGCAAAAGGTGGCCAACTACGCAGGCGTGACTGTCGAGCGCAAAGAGGGGCGCATGGTGTTACCTGATGGGCGAACCGCCTCTGTGGTTGACCTCCCCGGCTCTTACAGTTTGACACCCACCACAGCTGATGAGATCGTGACCCACGATGTCGTGATGGGTTTACGTGTGGGCGAGGCACAGCCCGACATCATCATCTCCGTAGTGGACGCAACCAACCTGCGCATGAACCTGCGCTTGGTACTGCAGCTGCGTGCGCTCGGTCGGCCCATGGTTATGGCGCTTAACATGATGGACGTAGCACGTGCACGTGGCCTGCACATTGACGTGACAAAGCTCTCGCAAGAACTCGGGATACCTGTAATTGAAACCGTAGCGATCCATAACAACAGCTGGATGCAGTGGATGGGTCGCCTTACAGGCAAGGAGACCTCGAACGGACGAGAGGCATTGATAGCTGCGGCACAGCAAGCGCTGGCCTTGCCCGAAAACTCAACGCATGCCAGCGCGAAAAACACGGCTATAACAACGACAGCGACCACAACCACGACACACATCTCAGCAAAGACAGAGAAAACAACCCTGCAGGAACTGAATGCCTTGCAAGCGCAAGTCAAGCACATCCTCGCAGTAGCAGTCCCCAATGCTTCGCAGGTGAAACGGTTCAACCACCGCATCGATGCCATCGTTATGCATCCAGTGTGGGGCCTTGTGCTGCTTGCAGCCTTGTTGTTTTTGATTTTTCAGGCTGTATTTGCCTGGGCCAATGTGCCTATGGACGCCATTAAAGAGGCGATGGCATTTGTCGCCGAGTGGGTAAAAGCACATATGCAAGAGAGCTTGCTGCGCAGTTTGCTGGTGGACGGCATCATCGCTGGCGTGGGAAGTGTGCTGGTTTTTCTGCCACAGATTTTGATTTTGTTTTTCTTTATTCTTCTGTTGGAAGAATCCGGCTACCTGCCCCGAGCGGCATTTTTGCTGGACAACCTGATGGGCAAAGTGGGACTGTCAGGCCGGGCCTTTATCCCCCTGCTGTCAAGCTTTGCCTGTGCTATTCCTGGCATCATGGCTACACGCACCATACCGAACTGGCGCGACAGACTCGCCACCATCATGATTGCACCGCTGATGACCTGCTCAGCGCGGCTGCCGCTGTACGCATTGCTGATTGGAGCCTTTGTGCCCGAGCGTCACATAGGCTGGATCAACCAGCAAGGTTTAACACTGTTTGCCCTGTACGTTGCAGGCATCGTGTCCGCAATGGCAGTAGCCTGGACACAAAAACGCATTTGGACCAAATCCGACTACCAGCCGTTGATGCTGGAACTGCCTCCCTACCGCCTGCCCAATCTGCGCAATCTGGCTCTCGGCCTGTGGCAGCGCGCCGAGATATTCTTGAACCGTGTGGGCACCATCATTTTTGCCTTGATGGTGGTGCTGTGGTTTTTAGCGACCTTTCCCAGTCCCCCGCTGGGAGCTACGGGAGCGGCCATCCAGTACAGCTTTGCCGGGATGATTGGCAAAGCTCTGGAAGTTATCTTTCTGCCGATTGGCTTTAACTGGCAGATTTCTATCGCTTTGGTGCCAGGTATGGCCGCACGTGAAGTAGCGGTGGGTGCGCTGGGTACGGTGTACGCCCTATCTGCAAACGCCGAAGAAACCGCCAAGGCGCTCAGCCCGTTAATTGAGCAGAGCTGGTCGCAAGCGACAGCTTATTCGTTGTTGGCTTGGTATGTATTCGCACCACAGTGCCTCTCGACCCTTGCTGTAGTGCGCCGTGAAACCAACTCTTGGCGCTATCCGGTACTGATGGCGGGCTACCTCTTTGCACTGGCCTATGTGGCGTCGTTCATCACCTACCGAATAACACTGTGGCTGACACAAGGCTAAAAAGGTTAAATTTCCATGCTTGAAAATATCCTTGTTTTTGGTTTGGTTACCCTCTGTACCGCCTACAGCCTATGGGCTTTTTTACCTGTAGCGCTTAAGCGAAGCACAGCTGTAGTACTGGTCAATAGTGGGGTTCCGTTGGGAATTTTCTCTGCAAGCTTGAACAAACTAATCAAACAAGACGCGGGATGTGGTTCAGGCTGCGGGTCATGCAGCAGCGGCCCTACAGTCACTGCAAAACCGGTAGTTTGGCACCGCAAAAAGTAGTGCAAGTTGTCGTCGAGATAGCGCTTCGGTAAGAGGCATTCATCACGCCGAATTTCTGCCCTTAAGCGCCCACAGCATCCAGGCTCCAACGCGGCCGCACATTGAAGGCGTAATTGCGATTCGCTTGCGCAATACCCGATTGCAAACGCATGGCCCCCGCCATGGCGATCATCGCGCCGTTGTCGGTACACAAATCCAACTCAGGGTAATGCACCCTGACCTTCAATTTGGCGCAGGCTTCATTCAGCTGTTGGCGCAGCGCTTTGTTGGCCCCTACTCCACCCGCCACTACCAAGCGCTTCAACCCCGTTAACTTGAGCGCTGAGAGTGATTTTTTCAGTAACACCTCAACAATGGCAGCTTGTGTGGACGCAGCCAAATCGGCCTTGCGCTGGGGCAAATCGTCACCCAGCTTCTTGGCCTGGGTCAGCACTGCTGTTTTGAGGCCAGAAAACGAAAAATCCAGATTACCGCTGTGCAGCAAAGGCCGGGGCAGTGCAAAGGCTTTTGCGTCACCCGTCTCTGCCAAGCGCGACAACGCTGGGCCACCGGGGTAGCCCAAGCCCATCAGCTTAGCGGACTTGTCGAAAGCTTCGCCAGCGGCATCGTCAATCGTCTCACCAAGCATCTCGTAGTGCCCGACACTGTCTACCCGCATTAGCTGGGTGTGCCCACCTGACACCAACAGTGCCACAAAAGGGAATTCCGGCGGATCAGCACTTAAGAATGGCGATAGCAAGTGCCCTTCTAAATGGTGAATGCCCAGCACAGGTAAGTCCAGTGCTGCCGCTAGCGCGCAGGCCACACCAGCCCCGACCAAGAGCGCACCGGCCAAACCCGGTCCTTGGGTATAGGCGACAACATCCACATCAGCCAAGGTCTTGCCCGACTCGGCCAGCACTTGGCGCGTCAAAGGCAGCACGCGGCGAATGTGATCCCGGCTAGCCAACTCGGGTACAACCCCCCCATAGGCTTGGTGCATGTCAATCTGGCTGTACAGTGCGTGCGCGTGCAACACAGGGACGCCTTGGGAGCGACATTGCACCAAAGCGACACCGGTTTCATCGCAGGACGACTCAAAGCCCAGAACTAACAGTTCAGAAATGTTAGGTTTAGGGCTAGGAATAGCAGTCGATGCAGCGGGTACGGGCCAGCGTTCCGAAATTTGCAACAGGTTTCTCCAATAAAAAAGGTTAAGTTTAGGTGAGTCCATTATTAACAGCGCACACCGCAGGTCGCATGCGATGCAACCCTGTCCAAGCAATGCTGGCGCGAAACTTGCACAATTCTGTGTATGGATAACGCTTTACGCATTGTCGTCGTAGCCCCCGACTTGGAGGTCATTGATCCCGAAGATGAACACGCCCTCTCGCAATCTGAGCGCTCACGCTCATTGCGCATAGGCCTGCTGGAAAACGGCTTTAACCTCGTGGCGACCCTGCCCGCCGACGTATTTCTGACTGAGCGCCTGGCCCAATTGCAGCCTGACCTGATCATTGTGGACGCTGAAAGCGATGCCCGCGATGCCTTGGAGCATGTAGTGATGGCCACCCGGGACGAGCGCCGCCCCATTGTGATGTTCACTAACGATCACGACACCTCACACGTGAAGGCAGCGGTGGCCGCTGGCGTATCAGCTTACATTGTGGCAGGCCTGTCAGCAGAGCGCATACGTCCCATTTTGGACGTAGCACTGGCCCGCTTTCAGCATGAGGAAGCCTTGCGTGACGAGCTGCAAGCCACCAAATCAGCCTTGAGTGAGCGCGATGCCGAATTGCATGAGCGCACCGCAGAATTACACAACCGCAAAGTCATTGAGCGCGCCAAAGGCCTGCTGATGGAGCGCCAAAACCTGAGCGAGCCCGCTGCCTATGCCAAGCTGCGCCAAACAGCCATGAATAAAGGCATGAAGGTTGTTGAAATCGCGCAACGCATGCTGGATGCTGCAGAACTCCTTGGCTAAATTGGTGCACCGCACAAATGCGGTGCTTCTATGAGAAATAGTGATCCAGTTAAAACTGATTTTTACTGCATAGGCGTGCGACTCAATACCCGTGGTCACATCAAGCTCCTAATTTAATAGTTAGTTACAAAAAACAACCTGGCGTACTTTTTGCGTAGACAAGGTACGAGACCAACGAAGGTCCCTTGAGCGTGATAACCCAATGGCGGGTTTTCATACCTTACCCGGACAAAGGCGTCCCCATCTTTAAGGCTTTAAAAGTCTTGGGTGAGGATGCCTTTTTTGTTTTTTGTAACTCTATTGGAGCCACCTTATGACCCCGCTTTTGCAAACGCGCCTTGGTCGCCGTGCCGTGCTTCAAGCCGCTGCCGTGGCCGCTGTTGGCATCAACCCTGCTCTGCGTGCCGCCGTCTACGCCCAAGGCTCAGACAAGCCTGAAAAAGAAGAAGTCAAAATTGGTTTTATCCCCTTGACCGACTGCGCCAGCGTAGTGATGGCGTCGGTGCTGGGCATCGACAAAAAATACGGCGTCAAAATCATCCCCAGCAAAGAAGCCAGTTGGGCCGGCGTACGCGACAAGCTGGTCAGCGGCGAGTTGGACATGGCCCACGCCCTCTATGGCCTCATCTACGGCGTACATCTGGGTACCAGTGGCCCCAAAAAAGACATGGCCGTACTCATGACGCTGAATCAAAACGGCCAAGCCATCACCTTGTCTAAAAAACTTGCCGACAAAGGCGCAGTAGACGGTGCCAGCTTGGCCAAACTGATGGCGGCTGAAAAGCGCCCTTCGGGCCAGGATTACACCTTCGCCCAGACCTTTCCCACTGGCACCCACGCCATGTGGTTGTACTACTGGATGGCAGCTAACGGCATCAACCCCATCAAGGATGCCAAAGTGATCACCGTGCCACCACCGCAAATGGTGGCCAACATGCGCGTAGGCAATATGGACGGCTTTTGTGTGGGCGAGCCTTGGAACCACCGCGCCATCATCGACGGCATAGGTGTAACAGCCATCACGACGCAAGACATCTGGAAAAACCACCCCGAAAAGGTACTGGGCACCACCAACGAGTTCGTGAAGAAGAACCCCAATACCGCTCGTGCTGTCACTGCCGCCATCATTGAAGCTGGCAAATGGATTGATGCCAGTTTGCAAAATAAAAGCAAGATGGCCGAGACGATTGCCGACAAGTCCTACGTCAACACCAACGTGGACGCTATCAACCAACGTATCTTGGGCCGCTACCAAAACGGCATGGGAAAGACTTGGGATGATCCTAACCACATGAAATTCTTCAATGAAGGCGAGGTGAACTTCCCTTACCTCTCCGATGGCATGTGGTTCCTAACCCAGCACAAGCGCTGGGGCTTGCTCAAAGATCATCCCGATTACTTGGCTGTCGCCAAACAAATCAACCAGATTGACATCTACAAGCAAGCCGCCACCGCCGCCAAAGTTAGCGCGCCTAAGGAAGTGATGCGCAGCAGCAAGTTCATGGACGGTGTGGTTTGGGACGGTAAAGACCCCAAGAAATATGCCGACAGCTTCAAAGTTGCAGCCTAGTTTTTCGCTTCACTTTGCATTTCTAACCCCCCGAGTTAATCAACAGGATCAACAGGAGCTTTACCCATGGTCAGCGCCGTATTTCACTCACCGCTGGACGCCTCGCTTGCAGCGTCCACGCCCCCCGGAAAAGCCGGCCTCACCCAAGCGGTAGTGAGCGAGGTCGCTACCACGACTGCGATCACGGCCACGGCCACGACCCCTCAGCCGCAAAAAGCTGCCAAACTGCCTTATGACTGGCGCGGGTTCTGGCTGAAGGTTTTGCCACCGTTTATGGGACTAGGCTTACTCATTGGACTGTGGGCATTGGTATCCATTTCCACGTCCAGCAGCATTCCGTCGCCTTACGACACATTTTTGCAGGCAGTAGAGGTGTTCCGTGATCCGTTCTACCAAAAAGGGCCAAACGACCAGGGTGTAGGCTGGAACATCCTCAGCTCGCTCAAGCGCGTCGCCATTGGCTTCGGTTTAGCGGCTGTGGTGGGCATTCCGTTTGGCTTTGTCATTGGCCGGTTTGAGTTCATGAGCCGCATGTTCAACCCGCTAATTAGCCTGCTACGCCCCGTGTCACCGCTGGCGTGGTTGCCGATTGGACTGATGGTGTTCAAGGGTGCGAACCCAGCGGCCATCTGGACAATTTTTATCTGCTCAATCTGGCCTATGGTCATCAACACTGCGGTCGGCGTGCAACGCGTCCCCAGCGACTATATGAACGTGGCCAAAGTGCTCAACCTGTCCGAGTGGAAGATCATCACCAAAATTCTCTTCCCCGCTGTACTGCCGTACATGTTGACTGGCGTACGCCTGGCGGTGGGCACGGCCTGGCTGGTGATCGTAGCCGCTGAAATGCTGACCGGTGGTGTGGGTATTGGCTTTTGGGTGTGGGACGAGTGGAATAACTTGAATGTCAAAAACATCATCATCGCCATCTTCGTGATCGGCATAGTGGGATTAATTCTGGAATACGCGCTCATCAAACTTGCCACAGCATTTACTTTTGAAGAGGTGAAATCATGAACGAAAATTTATCTGAAAAGTTCATCCAAATTCAAGGTGTTGCGCAAACCTTCAAAACGGCCAAGGGCGTTTTCCCTGCCCTGCGGGATGTGGACTTGAACATCGCCAAGGGCGAATTCGTAGCGCTGATTGGGCACTCAGGCTGCGGAAAATCTACGCTGCTCAATCTAATTGCAGGGCTAACGGTTCCCACTTCAGGAGCCTTGATTTGTGCCAACCGTGAAATCAAGGGCCCCGGCCCCGAGCGCGCCGTGGTGTTTCAAAACCATTCACTGCTGCCTTGGTTAACCTGCTTTGAAAACGTCTATTTGGCGCTAGAGCGCGTTTTTGGTGCAGCCAATAAATCCACTGGCGCCACAGCAGAGAATAAAGCGCAGCTCAGAGCCCGCACTGATGCAGCGTTGGCCTTGGTTGGCCTGACCCCCGCCGCCCAAAAGCGCCCAGGTGAAATCTCTGGCGGCATGAAGCAACGTGTCGGTATCGCCCGCGCCCTTTGCATGGAACCCAAAGTGCTATTGATGGACGAGCCTTTCGGTGCGCTGGATGCGCTCACCCGGGCCAAGCTGCAAGACGAGCTGCTGCTAATCGTTGCTAAAACCCAAAGCACCGTCGTGATGGTCACGCACGATGTGGACGAAGCAGTGTTGCTGAGCGACAAAATCGTGATGCTCACCAATGGTCCATCCGCCACCATCGGTGAAATACTCAGTGTTGACCTGCCCCGCCCGCGCAACCGGGTGCAATTGGCAGACGACAGCAAATACCTGCACTACCGCAAGGCGGTGATCGACTTTCTGTACACGCGCCAAGCACACGTCGAGAAGCTCACAGCCTAAGACATAAACCATCCTATTTCGCTAAGCGGCACCCATTGCACAGCTTTAGAGCGCAATGGATGCGTTTTTAGCGCTCCAGACTGGCACGCTTTTCGCACTGGTTTTGGGAATTCAACCCTTCCATTCAAAGGACTTGCACCATGGCGGCATTCCGCACCTTTTTGAAAGCTGGACATGCACCCACATTGGGTGCATCGTTTTTCTATTTCATGTTTTCTTGTGCCATCTGGGTCGTCAATGGCACCATGGCACCGTTCATCAGCGAGACCTACACCCTATCAGCCGCTCAAAAGGGCTTGATGCTCTCTGTCCCCATTTTTGCCGGGGCATTCATGCGCTTTCCACTGGGCTTGCTGGCCCAGTACATAGGCCGTAAAAATGCAACCCTGGTTGAAATGGGAGGTATTGGTATTGCCATGGCCTATGGCTATTTCATGGTGAATTCATTCAACGATCTGCTGGCCATGGGCGTATTACTTGGCATTGCAGGGGCCAGTTTTGGCGTGGCCTTGAGTTTGGGCAGCGGCTCGTTTCCCCCTCGTTACAAAGGCTTGGCTATGGGCTTGGTCGGCGCGGGCAATGTAGGCACTGCCGTGTCTGCTTTGATTGCGCCTCCATTGGCACAAGCCTACGGCTGGCAAACGGTATATGGCTTCGCAGCCATCGGTATTTTGATTCCGATGATCGTCATGATCGTGTTCGCCAAAGAACCCGACGACGTGGATTCCCACGCCAGCTTCAAAGACCACATCGCCTGTTTGTTCGAAAAAGACGGTTGGGCCTTCAGCGTCATTTACGCCATCACCTTCGGCGGATTTATTGGCTTAACCTCGTTTCTGCCAAGCTACTTTTATGACCAGTTTGGCGTCAGCAAAGTACAAGCAGGTCAGCTCACCATGCTGGCCGCATTCATGGGCGCAGTGCTTCGCGTGTTCGGTGGCTGGTTGTCTGATCACTGGGGTGGTGTGAACACCTTAACAGGGGTGCTGGTGGTGGTCACGGTCACGCTGGTGCTGTGCGGACTCTCTACAGGTTCTTTACCTATCACCGTATTGCTGCTCATCACCTGCTTCGCGGCATTAGGTGCAGGCAACGGCGCCACCTTCCAGCTTGTGCCTCTGCGCTGGCCCAGTACCACAGCAGTAGCCGGCTCCATGATCGGAGAAATCGGCGCGCTGGGTGGTGGGTTCATCACCAACGCCTTAGGCATAAGCAAACAAAACACCGGCAGTTACGCATCGGGTTTTTATGCCTTTGCAGCATGCACGGTGGTGGTGCTGGTGATGCTGCGTTTCATGCAGATCCGTTGGACAAGAACATGGGCCGAGAAAGGTGGGCGCGCCCGCAGTGCGCGATGATTTTTTGTTGTTGTGTTGGTGTGTTGTTGTTTTGTTGTTTTTTGTTGCTTTATTTCGGCAAAAAAAGCACCCAATAGATAAGCAGTAAGTTGAACAACACACTCACCACCAGCGCAATTTTCCACACCGCAGTGGGGTCGCGCTGGATCAACGGTGTCACCGAAGGGGCAGTCAGCGGGCGTGAAGCACCGCGTTGCAAAGCCAGCAAAAACTCCTCTGCTGTCTCGAAGCGCAGCCGTTTGTCGCGGGCCACAGCTTTCAGCGCTACATGGTCCAACCAGATGGGCACCTCAGGATTGTGGCGACTGGGTGCTGTGGGGTCACGGAAGTAGCGGCCTACTTGGTAAGGCAACACATCACCGTAGGGTAGCTTCCCCCTTGTTAAGAGTTGGTAGAGCGTGACACCCAGCGCAAACAAATCACTTTGCGCATCAGGCTTTTCAATGGGGCCGTCTTTATCGGAGGTGCCTACATTGGCCTTCACATGCAAGCCCCACTGCTCAGGATTCATATAGCTGGGGGTCCCCGCATGCAGCAGACGGGTTGATTCGGGTTCCCGGCCACTCAGCGCCACGCCCAAGTCCAGCACACGCAATACCCCGTCTTCGCCCTGGTGCAGGTTGGCCGGTTTAATGTCACGGTGAATCACACTTTGTTGGTGCAAACGACCCAGCGCTTTTGCAATGTGGCTGGCAGCTGTAACGGCTTGGGCGATACCGAATTTATGCTTGTGGTCCAGCATCTGCTGCAAGGTTTCGCCACCATGCCAGTCATACAGCAAATAAAACCCTGTCGGCTGCACGCCAGTGGGTAAGCGCTCGTGGATATTCACCAGCTGCTCGGCCGCGCGCCCTGTCATCATGCGTTTGGCTAGCCAAGCTTCGTGGGCCAGCATGGCGCGCTCTTGGGCATCGTGAGCGCGCTGGGGATTCAAGGTTTTCAGGGCATAGAGTTGCTTGCTGGCTGGGTCACGAACTTGGTAAATCACATTAATGCCGTTGTCCGCCACTGTGGCAGTGACAGTCAGACCGTCGATCTGCTCGCCCACCTTCAGTCGTGAAGGTATAGGCAACTGCTGGGCGTGGCGGTTTTCGTCGGCCAGCGTGCTGTCCAGCAGACCGCGCACATGCACCACTAGCGCAGTCGCGTTGTCGTCACTGCCTGCCGCCAAGGCGGCGTCAACCAGCGAGGCGCTCAAGACTTGGCAACTTTGCTGTGCATCAGCTTGCATCAGACTCTGTAATTTTTTATCAGCCAATTTGCCGTATACGCCGTCGCTCAACAGCACAAATACATCACCGACCTGTACATCACCTTGGCTGTAGTCCACCACCAAGCGGTCTTCCAGGCCAACCGATCGGGTGAGTTGATGGCGTAAATCGGGGTGATCGACCACATGGTCATGGGTGAGCTGCGTCAAGTGACCCGCGCGCAGCAGATAGGCCCGCGTGTCCCCAACATGGGCCACCGCGTAGGATTGACCGCGCAGCACCATGGCCGTCAGCGTGCACAGGCCTATTGCAGGATGCCGGCGGCTGTTGATACCGGCTAACCATGCATTTTGCGCACCAATAATGCGGTCCAGGGCAACCGTGGTATCCCAAGTTTCGGGCGTACCGAAGTAATCCCGCACCAAACTGGTGACTGTCGTCTGTGCCGCCTCGCGCCCCATTCCCCCGGTGCTAACACCGTCCGCAATGGCAACAATAGCCCCCATACTCTCATCCCCTACCTCGGGCAGCATGGCTGCAGCAAAGTCTTCATTACTCTCTTTTTTCCCGGTGAGTGAGGTAAAACCGATGTCAATATCAAAGCTCATGCACCAAGTCTACGCATGATCTGTGCCCCTGCAGAGGGCCACCGTGGTGCACGTATGCCGCACTGCAACATTTAAAGCTGGCACACCCATTGCTTAACTCCAGTCAACGACCAATGCAGGTCAGCACAGCCAACCCAATGCAAAGGCGCATTGCGCAGGCTTAACAACTTTGAAATGGACAATGGCGTCCCCGCTCCAGTGCAAGTTCCGATCAAAACCTCGGCCTGCGTTTGAAGTGAGGGCGCCATTTTTGTTTTTGCTTTGACAGATGGAGTCCTCATGAAAAAATCGAAACTGGTGATGGTGGGTAACGGCATGGCTGGCGTGCGCACCCTTGAAGAGCTGCTAAAAATCGCCCCTGAGTTGCATGATGTGACCGTGTTCGGTGCGGAGCCGCACCCCAACTACAACCGAATTCTGCTTTCCCCCGTACTGGCCGGCGAGCAAACCCTCGATGAGATCGTATTGAACTCTTGGGAGTGGTACACCGAAAACAACATCACGCTGCATGCCGGCAAAAAAGTAGTGGAAGTAGACCGCGTCAACCGCGTCGTGCGCGCTGTAGACGCAGACGGTAACGTCACCGAGGCCGAATATGACCGCTTGCTGATCTGCACGGGTTCCAACCCTTTCATCTTGCCCATTCCCGGTAAAAACCTGGACGGCGTGATTGCCTACCGCGACATTGCCGATACCAACGCCATGATCGACGCGGCGACCAAGTACAAGCATGCCGTTGTTATTGGTGGTGGCTTACTCGGCTTGGAGGCTGCCAACGGCCTGATGCTGCGCGGTATGACCGTCAGCGTCGTCCATGTGATGCCCACGCTGATGGAGCGCCAACTTGACAGCGTGGCTGGCAAGATGCTGCAAAAGTCGCTGGAAGACCGAGGTCTCAAATTCCTGATGGGCGCGCAAACCCAAGAGTTGGTTGGCGATGCGGACAATGGCAAGGCTGGCCGCGTCAAATCCATTAAATTCAAAGATGGCACCGAAGTAGCTGCGGACTTGGTAGTCATGGCCGTTGGCATTCGCCCCAATACCGAGCTTGCCGAAAAAATGCGCCTGCACTGTAACAAGGGCATCGTGGTGAACGACACCATGCAAACCGTTACAGACGCCCGTATTTATTCGGTCGGTGAATGCGCAGCCCACCGAGGAATTGCCTACGGTTTGGTCGCTCCGTTGTTCGAGCAAGCCAAAGTCGCGGCAAACCACCTTGCACAGTTCGGTATCGGCCGTTACACCGGCTCGCTGACTTCAACAAAACTCAAAGTAACCGGCATTGATTTGTTCAGCGCGGGCGACTTCACGGGCGGCGAAGGCACAGAAGAAATCGTGATGAGCGACCCCTACGGTGGCGTCTACAAAAAGCTGGTCCTCAAGGACGACAAACTCATCGGTGCCTGCATGTTTGGCGACACCGTAGACGGCAGCTACTACTTCAAGCTGCTGCGCGAAGGCCGTAGCGTCAGCAACATTCGAGACAAACTGATGTTTGGTGAATCCAATATCGGTGACGTCGGCCACGAAGGCCACAGCAAAGCTGCCACCATGCCCGATGAAGCCGAAGTTTGCGGTTGCAACGGCGTGAACAAAGGTGCTATCTGCAAGGCCATCAAGGAAAAAGGTTTGTTCACACTGGACGAAGTGCGCAAACACACCAAAGCCAGTGCGTCCTGCGGCTCATGCACCGGATTGGTGGAACAACTCATCATGTTCACCGCAGGTGGCGACTACTCGGCAACGCCCAAACTCAAAGCCATGTGCGGCTGTACCGACCATGGACACCAGGCTGTGCGCGATGCGATTCGCAAGCACAAGCTTCTGAGCGTATCCGACGCCTACGCCTTCATGGAGTGGAAAACGCCTAACGGCTGCTCCACCTGCCGCCCTGCCGTCAACTACTACGTAACCAGCACCTGGCCCAAGCTGGCCAAGGACGACCCGCAAAGCCGATTCATCAACGAGCGCAGCCACGCCAACATCCAAAAAGATGGCACTTACAGCGTCATTCCCCGCATGTGGGGCGGCGAGACCAGCTCGAGTGAACTGCGCCGTATTGCCGACGCCGTGGACAAGTACAAAATCCCTACCGTCAAGGTCACAGGCGGCCAGCGCATCGACTTGCTGGGTGTCAAGAAAGAAGATTTGGTCAATGTCTGGAAAGACATTGGCATGCCCAGCGGCCATGCTTACGCCAAGGCACTGCGCACCGTTAAAACTTGCGTTGGTAGTGAATGGTGCCGCATGGGCACGCAAGATTCCACGCAAATGGGCAAGGATTTGGAACGCGCGATGTGGCGCATGTACGCCCCGCACAAAGTCAAGTTCGCAGTGTCCGGCTGCCCGCGCAATTGCGCTGAAGCCGGCATTAAAGACGTTGGCGTGATCGGCGTGGACAGCGGCTGGGAGATGTACATCGCTGGCAACGGAGGCATCAAAACCGAGGTAGCGCACTTCTTTGTGAAGGTCAAAACCGCTGCTGAAGTACTGGAATACACAGGGGCTTTCTGCGAGCTGTACCGCCAAGAAGGCTGGTACCTAGAGCGCACCGTGCATTACGTGAACCGTGTAGGCCTGGACTACGTGAAGAAAAAAATCTTGGAAGACCATGAAGGTCGTAAAGCCCTGTGGGAAAACCTTCAGTTCGCGCTGGACGGTGAACCCGATCCCTGGTTTGACTTCAAGGACGCGCAAGTCGATACCCGTCAGTTCGATGCCATTGCCGTTTAAATACCACTCTGATACCCGTCTGGCGCACACAGAACGTTCACAGTTAGCTACATAATTTATAGCAAAATATAGAAAAAGGCTTCATGATGAGTAACTGGAAAAAAATCTGCTTGGTAACGGACATTCCCGTACTGGGTTCACGCCGCGTAACGCGTCCTGTAGGCATCGAAATTGCGGTATTTCGCAACAGCGAAGACAAAGTTTTCGCCCTGCTCGACCGCTGCCCACATAAAGGTGGCCCGCTGTCACAAGGCATCGTCCATGGCGAAACCGTGACCTGCCCGCTGCACAGCTGGAACATCGGATTGGGTGACGGTTGTGCGAAAGCACCAGATATGGGCTGCACCCCAAAATTTGCCGTCAAAGTAGAAGAAGGTGTGGTCTACCTTGACAGCACTGAGCTCACCTCTCACGCCGTCGATTTGCCTAAACCGTTGGCTGGCCCAGCGCTCAAGGCGAGCTGGGCTGCAAGCGCTGAGACAACTTAAACGAATCCCCCTCCCCCGACCCACCCACCCATGACTGAAACCAAATCCACTTGCCCCTATTGCGGCGTAGGCTGCGGTGTCATCATTGAATCCCAAGGCATGCAAATCACCGGTGTGCGCGGCGACCCTGACCACCCTGCCAACTTTGGTCGCCTCTGCACCAAGGGCAGCACGCTGCACCTCACGACCAGCGCAGCCATCACTCGCCAAACGCGTCTGCTGCAACCATTTTTTAGGCCAAGTCGTACTGAGGCGCTTACACCTATTGCATATGATGCTGCGATAACCATAGCAGCTGATAAGTTTGCCACCATCATCCAAAACCACGGCCCCGATGCCGTTGGCTTTTACATCAGCGGCCAGTTACTGACTGAGGACTACTACGTCTTCAACAAACTCGCCAAAGGGCTGATCGGCACCAACAACGTCGATACCAACTCCCGCTTGTGCATGAGCAGTGCTGTGGCAGGCTACAAGCAGACCCTGGGTGCAGATGCGCCCCCAGCCTGCTACGACGACGTGAACCATGCCCAGTGCATCTTCATCGTTGGCTCGAACACCGCTTACGCGCACCCCATCTTGTTCCGCCGTATCGAAGACGCGAAAAAGAAAAACCCGCAGATGAAAATCATCTTCTGCGATCCGCGCCGCACCGATACCGCTGAGATTGCTGACCTGTTCTTGCCCATCCAGCCAGGCACCGACGTGATGCTCTTCAATGGCTTGTTGCACATCATGCTGTGGGAAGGCTGGCTCGACATGGCCTACATCGCCAACCACACCAACGATTTCAACGCTTTAAAAGCCACTGTGCGCGACTGCACGCCAGAGTTAGTTGCGCAAATCTGCGGCCTCAAGAAGGAAGATCTGTTCACCGCCGCCAAATGGTTCGCCACCTCCAAGGCGACCTTAAGTCTGTACTGCCAAGGACTGAACCAGTCCAGCAGCGGCACCGCAAAAAATGCCGCGCTCATCAACCTGCACTTGGCCACCGCCCAGATTGGCAAACCCGGCGCGGGGCCGTTCTCACTGACGGGCCAGCCTAACGCCATGGGCGGTCGCGAAGTTGGTGGACTCGCCAATTTACTCAGCGCTCATCGCGACATGGCCAACCCAGCCCACCGCGCCGAAGTAGCCGCGCTCTGGGGCGTGCCAGATGTACCTGAGAAACCCGGGAAAACAGCGGTAGAGATGTTCCAGGCCGCCGCCGACGGTGAAATTAAAGCCCTGTGGATTGCCTGCACCAACCCCACACAGTCCATGCCCGACCAGACCACTGTGCGCCGTGCTCTGGAGCGGGCTGAGTTCGTTGTGGTGCAAGAGGCCTATGCCACTGCATCGACCTGTGATTACGCCGATTTGCTGCTCCCCGCCACATCGTGGGGAGAAAAAGAAGGCACTGTGACCAACAGTGAACGCCGCATTAGCCGGGTGCGTGCCGCCATACCGGCACCAGGTGAAACACAACATGACTGGCAAATCGCAGTGGACTTTGCCCGAAAACTGGGCGCCAACACGAACTTTCAAAACTCGAACGTTCAAAAGCAGTCATTCATCAGTAAACAATTGGGATTGGGATTGGCAGCTGACCCCCATTATTTATTCCCCTACACCACGCCTGAAGACATCTGGCTGGAACACCGTGAATCCACCCGTGGCCGCGACCTCGACATTACTGGTCTTAGCTACGCCCAACTGGAATCGACTGGCCCCCAGCAATGGCCGTTGCCTGAAGGCGCCACCACCGGTAAAGTTCGTCTCTACGAAGACGGTGTGTTCCCCACCATCGACGGCCGCGCCAAGTTCGTCAACACCGTCTACAAACCCGTTGCTGAGCCCCGAGAGTCACGCTATCCGTTTTCACTGACCACAGGGCGCCTGCGCGACCAGTGGCATGGAATGACGCGAACTGGGACGCTGGGCCGCTTGTTTGGCCACGTGGCAGAGCCCTCGGTACAAATGAACCCGCAAGACATGGTGCGCCGCCTGCTAAAAGACGGTGATTTGGTTCACGTCACCAGCAAACGCGGCTCCATCATCGTGCCGGTCTATTCATCGGCTGAAATTGGCATGAGTCAGGCCTTCATCGCCATGCATTGGGGCGAGGAATATTTGAGTGGCGTCTCCAGCACCGGCACACCGCTGACAGGTGTGAATGCACTGACAACCTCAGCTTACTGCCCCACGTCCAAGCAACCCGAACTCAAGCACGCTGCCGTCAAAATTCTGAAGGCTGAACTGTCATGGACGCTGCTGGCCATTGCCTGGTTGCCTGAAGACAGCGTCCTCACCGTGCGTGAATCGTTGAAAAAAATGATGCGGCTGTTCCCGTTTGCGTCTTGCGTGCCGTTTGGCCGTGAGCGCACAGGCATCCTTTTTCGTGCAGCAGCCCATGAAGCGGCCTCCGATGAGGTTTTGATCCAGATTGAAACGCTGTTGAACCTTTCAACAGACGCCCTGCGCTACGCCGATAAGAAGAAAGGCCAACGCCGTGCAGTGCGCATGTCACGCCAAGACGATCAGCTGCACCTTGAAGGCGTGTTGCTTGCCGGGGATACCAGCGCAGAAGCCTGGATCAAGACGCTACTGCAAGACGAGCTGCCTGCGCAAGCGTATGGTCGTTTGCTGTTGGTGCCAGGGGCTAAGGCGCCCGTAGCGGTTCAGTCCAAGGGTAAGCAGATTTGCAGTTGCTTTAACGTGGCAGACGTAGCCATCAACGCACACCTGGGCACTTGCCGAGGCTCAGAGGACGACCGGCTGGGCTCTTTACAGGGCGCATTGAAGTGCGGCACCAACTGCGGTTCATGTATTCCCGAGCTCAAACGCATGGTGCGGGCGACACTTCCACTGGTGGCAGCATAACGCGGTGCTACAGCGGCACTGGCACCGAGCGCTTTATCGGCAGTAAGCAACGCGAATAGCTTGTCGAATCATCGACAATCCAAGGTATGAGTATTGCCCCTTACATAAAAGAAATCGGTCGCGGCAAAAAAGGTGCCCGTTCGCTAACCCGTGCGCAAGCCGCCGACCTCTTCACCCAGGTGCTTGACGGCACCGTATCTGACCTGGAAATCGGTGCGTTTTGCATCGCCATGCGTATAAAAGGTGAAACGCCTGACGAAATGGCCGGTTTTCTAGACGCCACCCGTGCCACGTCTTCGCTTCTGCCGACAGCCAATGGACAGCGCCCCGTGGTAGTTTTGCCCAGCTACAACGGGGCACGTAAATTACCTGCCCTCACGCCCCTCCTGGCCTTGCTGTTGGCCCGCGAAGGTCTGCCGGTGCTGATGCACGGCACCGCTACCGAAGTCAGCCGTGTTCATATCCAAAATATGCTTCCTGCCCTTGATATACCAGCACAGGCAGCTACAAATCCGATAGCAAATGGCCATATCGTTTTTGCCAGCACTGCACAACTCAACCCCGGCCTCACCCGCTTGTTGGAGGTGCGCCGCGTGATTGGCCTGCGCAACAGCGCACATAGCGTGGTTAAGCTGATGAACCCCTGCACAGGCCCCTGCCTGATCGTGGCGAGCTACACCCACCCGGAATACGCCATCAGCATGGCCGAGACGCTGGCACTGACACAGGCCAACGCTCTGCTGCTTCGCGGCACCGAAGGCGAGCCGGTAGCCGATCCGCGCCGCATTCCGCCCATGGAAGGCTTTGTGCAAGGCCAGCGCGTACCACTGGAAGACATGCAGCGCGGCCCACTCGCCACTACCGGCGATCTTCCCAAGGCGATTGACGCTGACACCACCACTGCCTACATCCAGGCCATCATGGCAGGTGAGCAAGCTGTGCCCGTGTCCATTGCCAAACAAGTGGAACATATCTTGCATCTTTGTAACCGACTATGAATACTTTTATGCCTCCTCAAAATACCGTTACCGGTAAATGCACCCTTGTCGGTGCAGGCCCGGGTGACCCTGAATTGCTTACCGTCAAAGCGGTCAAAGCCATTCAGTCTGCTACTGTTCTGCTTGTGGACGATTTGGTCAGTGACGCCATCGTCGCCTACGCCTCACCCACCGCCCGCATCGTTTACGTAGGTAAGCGTGGTGGCTGTAAAAGCACGCCCCAAGCCTTCATCGAAAAGCTGATGGTGATGGCTACGAGTGAAGGAGAAAACGTGGTTCGCCTCAAAGGCGGCGACCCTTTCATGTTCGGGCGTGGCGGCGAAGAAGTCGAGCATTTGCGTGCAGCCGGCTTACAGGTTGATGTCGTCAACGGCATCACCGCCGGTCTGGCAGCTATCACGTCGTTGGGCGCACCGCTGACACACCGCGAACATGCGCACGGCGTGGTGTTCGTCACGGGTCACGCCAAACCTGGGGACAGCGGCACCGACTGGCGCATGCTGTCTGCGACGGCATGCAGCGCCAAACTCACGCTGGTGATCTACATGGGTGTGAGTGGTGCCGAGCACATCCAAAACGAACTGCTAACAGGACTACCAGCCAGCACCCCGGTCGCGATTATCCAAAATGCCAGCCTGCCACACCAGCGCCAAGCCATCACGACCTTAGGCGCAATGCACCACACCATCGTGGAACAACAGCTCGCCAGCCCTTCGGTAATGGTAGTGGGGGATGTGGTTCTGGGGGTGGCGCAGGCCTCTTTATCCACAGAGAGCCGCAAACTGGCCTGACTTGAACAGCGGTCAAGCCATCAGCTTGATCGCTGATGCTTGGCGAAAAACGCCCAAAGCAACGCACTGGCGTCCGGCCCCATGCTGTCGTTAAACCGAAGAGTGCTGTCGCCGCCACTCCACGCATGGTCTAAGCCTGCAATGCTGCACACTGATATGCGCGTTTTGCCGCCTACTTGGTAGTTCTGCGTTTGAAAAGCGTGGTGCGGGTTGCTGCCAGTAGCATCGGCTGGTGTTTGGTGAACAACTGGCGGAGGGCTGGCTTCCGTCAGACCGTTCACAGCACAAAACTGCTTGGCCAACTGGGCCACGTTGGTCACCCGCACCACGTTATCAGCGTCACCGTGCAGCAGCATTGCAGGCATTGCTGGGAAGTCGTGCGCGGCAACAAAAGGCTGCACCGCGTGGAGCAGACCAGAAACAGAACCGGCACCAGCTTGCATCACCCCAAAGGCTTGCATCCGGTTATCAGCCATGCCAAAGACAGGGCTGGAATGCATCCCCACAGCCGCCACCTGTAACGGGTAGCGCAGCGCAATGATGTTCGCCAGCGCAGCCCCAGCGGACATACCCGCAAGATAAACACGGCTGGCGTCCAATGCATGCTTGGCGACCACGTGGCTGAGCATGTGTGCCACCTGTTCGGCTTCGTTGCTGCCTTGCTGGGTAGTAGGCTGGTACCACTGCCAGCAGCGGTTTGAATCCACCGTCACCAGCTGTTGGGGGTAGAGCACAGCAAAGCCTTTGCGCTGAGCCAGTGCGTTCATGCGGGTGCCTTCGGCGAACTCAGGGGCAGTTTGGGTACAGCCGTGCAGCATCACGACAAGTGGCAAGGGTTGGGTGGCGTCAGCTTCACTGGTCACATCACACTTTGGTAAATACAGCCAATAGGCCATGCGGCGACCATCGGAGGCATCGGTGTACGAGCGTGTCCAGCTACCAGGCAAAGCTTCAGCTACGGGCGGAGGATGCTGTGCGTGCTGTGCGCGTTCAGCATGTGAAGCCGCAGGCTCAGTCCGAACGGCAGCTTTTGGCTTGGATCGGGTAACTTTAGCGGCGGAATTTGCAGCAGCCTTGGTGGCCGCTTGTGTTGCCCGCTTGGTGGCCGCAGCCACGCTTTTTAGCAGCTTTTGCTGGCTCTTTTGAAATTTACTAAGGGCTCGCAGGTTTTTAAGCCACAGACTGGTCAGACTACGGGCCATAGCGGTTGCGCTTTCAGGAGGTCAGAAAACTTGAGTTTAAAACCTCTGCCGAATCCGGGCTGAGCGTGGTGACACCCGACGGGCGGGCCAACAGTCCCACCTGCCCGAACTCCCGTCCACCACGCCCAGCCCGAAAACTTAAGGGCACTTTTCTTCGCCAGGCGTTCAGCGCTGAGAAGTTTTGCCCGAATCGTCTGGCAGCACAATCTCAACCCGACGGTTGAGTTGGCGGTTTTGTGCCGTGTCATTGGCCGCAACAGGGTAGGCTTCGCCATAGCCGCGAACCGCGATACGCTCCCTGGCTATGCCCATACCAGCCAAGGCGTTAAGCACGGATGTGGCACGACGCTCAGACAGTTCCTGGTTGTGCGGCGAGGTGCCAGTGCTGTCGGTGAAGCCTTCGATCAGCACATTGCGTTGTGGGTTTTGTTGCAGCACATCGGCCAGTTTTTGCGCCGTGCGTAACCCCTCAGCGTTCAGGCGAGCCAAATCGGTGCCAAACAGTACGTCACCTAGTGTGATGATCATTCCACGGTCCGTCTTTTTGGCGGCTAAATCAGCCAACTGGGCCTCCAACTGGGCGTTGCGGGCTTGCGCTTGCTGGGTTTGGCGCTCAGCCTCTTGCGTTTTCAGGCGCGCTCCCTGGGCTTGGCGTTGCGCATCGGCAGCGTCGCTCTTAGCGAGTTGAGCGCTCAGCTTGGCCTGCTCAGCATTGGCTTTGGCCTGATCGGCTTCGTTGGTGCGCTGATCAAGGCGAATTTGGTCACGCTCTTTGCTGGTTTTGGCAACTTCAGCTTCGGCCGATTTTTGCTTACCGGCTTCTTGTGCAACCGCGACTTTTTGCTTTGCCAAATAGGATAGTCTGTCAATTTTTTCAGCACTGTCACGATCATTAGAAGCTGCTGTGGCCAGTGCCAGCGCTTCACCTGCTTGCTTTAACTCCAGCGGAGCGTAGCTGACCACCACAGGACTGTTTTGGGCCATTTGATAGTCGTTGCGGGTTTGCTCGAGCAGGCTTGTGGTGCGAGGCACTGAGCTGCAAGCCCCCAACAAGACTGCCACAGCCAAGCTAAGCGGCGTCACAAGAGCGAAGGTGTACTTGGTTTTCATGGTGATATCCAGTCTTGGGGTGTGAATTTATTTGCCAGTGCGGTCAAGCTCTTCGCGCAAAATCCGTACGTTGTCTTGCAAGGCATTGGCGGTGGCTTGCGCCTTGGCCGAGTTGGCTTTGCCTTGCGCTAACTTGGCATCTGCTTCGGCTTGGGTGGCAAGATCTCGGGCTTTTTTGTAGTCTTTGTCAGCCATGGCTTTGTTAGCCAGTGCCATTTTTTCGCGTGCAGAGTTCATCTCTACAGGGGCAAATTCAGCGCCACCAGCGCCTGCAGCGTTATCCACAGCGGCTTTAGATACCGCTACATCGGCGGTCGCTGGAGTCTTTTGGCTGGCACAGCCAACCGTAAGGGCCAAAGTCAGACCGCACAGCACCAGCGCAAGAGAAGTAGGAGTTTTTGTCATGATGGAATCCGGTAAAAATACTGTTGATAGGCTGTCAATAGCCAATTAACAGGCAGTTAAAGGAACAGTCAGAGAGCGGGCAAACCAAGTTCAAAACCGCTGCCATTGGCCGTCAGTTGACAAGCCATAAGGCACATGGTGTGGCTCAACCAGCACGCCTTGGCTATTGGGAATCGATTCAATATGGATAACTGGAGCGGTACCACGCACACCACCGAACAGCGTGGCAAAGGCGCAGTCAGCGGCATCGTGCCCCGTACCAAACCGCACGAAACCCATGGGAATAGCAGCACCTGAAGCATCGAAGATGTACCACCGGTCGCCCAGATAAACCTCCACATAGGCATGAAAATCCGTGGGACCGAGGACGGGGTCTGCACCATAGTCAATACCGGTGGCGAAGCGGGCGGGGATGTTGACGGCACGACAAAGCGCAATCATCAAATGCGCAAAATCTCGGCACACGCCTACCCGGTCTACCAGCGTGTCAATGGCTGTGGTGTTGCCGTTAGACGAGTTGGATTGAAACTTCACACGACTTGTCACCCAGTCTCGAATGGCCTGTACGCGGCTGTAACCTTGGTACAAACTGCCAAATTCGTTGACGGCCAAACGGTGCAACCGGTCTGACGGGCAATAGCGGCTAGGGTAAAGATATTGCAATACCGGGCCAGGCAAACTGACCACGGGTACTTCGGGGATCAAATCAGCCTCAGCACTGAGGTGGTTGATGTCCACCACAGCATCGTAATGCACCGAAAGCGGACCTGCGTTGGCTTTGAGACGCAAAAATCGGGTGTGCAACACGGGATCAACGTACATCGTGGTTAGCACTGGCTGGCTGAGAACCAGCGATTCGCTCACAATGACTTGGGCTTGCGTTTGCGCCGCATGGATGTTGAAGATGAAATCGCATCCTGGTTCGGAGATTTCGTAATCGAGTGCAATTGAAAATTTGAGCCTAACCATGGGATTTATCCTTTGTGTTCAATTTCAGCGATTACTGCGGTTACTTTTTGATCCGCAATTCGTTGATGACGCCTGAGACGCCTTCAGTTGCGCGGGCCGTCATGACGGCTCGGTCAATCTGGCGCTGGTTGTCTACAAAGCCGCTAAGCTGAACTTCTCCCTTGCGGGTGACAGCGGCGATGTCCAAGCTCTTGATGTACGGATCCGCTAGCAGAGCGGTCTTGACGCGGGTGGTGACGATGCTGTCGTCCACCGTAGTGCCTACCGTTACGTCAGCGCCTTTGAGCGTGAGCTTGTTGTCCACGCTTTTGACACCGGCAACCGAGCTGACGACGGCAGCGGCACGCTCCTTCTGAATCGGACTGTCCACAAAGCCGCTTAGCAGAACTTCTCCCTTGCGGGTTTCGACTTTGAGATCAAGGCTTTTGACACTGGGGTCTGCCAGCAAGGCGGCTTTCACGGTAGTAGTAAGGATGCCATCGTCAATCTCGGTACCCACCGTGGTACTGGCAGGGCCAGGCTGTGTACCCGTCGAGTCGGTGGGCTTGCTGCAGCCCACCATTGCAACCGTTGAAATAGCGAACAAACTGATGAATGTGGCGTTCACAGCGAACTGACTAAGGCGGGTTTTCATGATGTCAATACTCCAGGAGAGAATGCGGCAATTCGGCTGAACTGCCGTACGTAAGCGGTTGACCGCTTACGTACGGCAGTGCTTATTTCTGCTTGGTAATTTCGCTACCAATAACGCCACCAACAGCGGCGCCAGCGGCGGTGCCCAGCAGGCCACCGGTCAATACATTGCCGGCCACGCCGCCAATCACGGCACCCGTAGTGGCCCCGCGTTCCTGGTGGGTCATGCCGGCGCAACCACCCAGACTGATGAGAGCTGCTGCAAGAATGAGGCTAAGAGAAGTCGATGTAACAGTGGTACGCAGGGTGTTCATAAAAATCCTTGGTGTAAAGGGTGTTAACGAAAATTGTTCACTGTGGTGAACCGGGTTTGGGTGTTTTCAGTGTGCCAAGCACGCCTCAAGATCAGTAGCAGACAGTGCCGCCACTCCGGGTAGTCGAAGTCCTACATTGGTGAAGGGCAAGCGCTCGCCCGGCGACAATCGCAGCTATGACAACATTCGACGTAGTAGTAATTGGCGCAGGGGCCGCAGGCCTGTTTTGCGCTGGGGTGGCAGGGCAAAAGGGCCTGAATGTGCTGGTGCTTGACCACAGCGAGAAGGTGGCGGAAAAAATTCGTATCTCGGGCGGTGGACGAAGCAATTTCAGCAATCGTGAGCTGGACGTAGCGGCGCCGCAAAAACATTTTTTGGGTGATAACCCACATTTTTGCCGTAGCGCTTTAAGCCGCTACACACCGCAAGACTTCATCGCTCTGGTTCAGCGACACAGTATTGCGTTCCATGAAAAGCACAAAGGCCAGCTGTTTTGTGACCGCTCTGCTGAAGACCTGATCCAGATGTTGCTAGCAGAATGCGGTGCCGCATCGGCTAGCGGGGGTAGCGTGGCACGCTGGCAGCCGTGCAGCGTCAAGAACATAAGGTTTACTGTTAACAATGAAGATTCAACAGGCTTAAGAAGCTATGAATTGGACAGCGATAGAGGTCTTATTACGGCCCGTAATGTTGTGATCGCGACGGGTGGCTTGTCCATCCCCAAAATTGGTGCTACTGATTTTGGCTACCGTATCGCCAAGCAGTTTGGCCTGAGGTTGGTCACGCCACGCCCAGCCCTGGTGCCGCTGACGTTTGATGCGCAAGCCTGGGCACCGTTCGCGCAACTGTCAGGCTTGTCGCTACCAGTGCAGATCGAAACAGGTGTCAAAAAAACAAAGATGAGCTTTGCCGAGGATTTGCTCCTCACCCACCGAGGCTTGAGCGGCCCGGCGGTGCTGCAAATATCAAGCTACTGGGAAGAAGGCACCCCGATACGGTTGAATTTAGCCCCAGGCGCCGATGTTCAACTGGTGCTGCAGCAGGCAAAGTCCCGCTCCCACAAGTTGATCGCCAACGAACTGGCCGCGCTGGTGCCCGCGCGCTTGGCCGACACTTGGGTGCAGCACAACGCCTTGTGGCAGCGCCCTATCAGTGACGCCACTGACAAAGGCCTAACCCAGTTAGCTGAAGCGCTGGTCCGCTGGGAACTCACGCCTACTGGAACCGAGGGTTACAAAAAAGCCGAGGTAACGGCAGGGGGCGTAGACACACGCGATGTGTCGTCGCAAACTATGGAGTCCAAACAACCTGGCTTGTATTTCATCGGCGAAGTGCTGGACGTAACAGGCTGGCTGGGCGGCTATAACTTTCAGTGGGCCTGGGCAAGTGGTTATGCCTGTGCGCAGGCACTGTCCGCCTAAGATTTTTATCTACCAAATCATCAACAATATTCGTATTAATTTTCATATACATATTCATATTTATATTTATATGTAACAAATCACCTCTTTAAAAAATATAAATAAGAGGTCTACCCGTAAAATTGATTTAGTTTAACGCCTACACACCACTTCAACAGCCTCAATGTCAATGACAAAATCAACCATTCGCCAGATACTCACAGAACAAGGCCGCTTGTCGGTTGATGTGGCCACACTCTCAGATGATGCCGATCTGTACCAAGCCGGTATGACGTCGCATGCCAGCGTTAACATCATGCTTGCCCTAGAAGGAGAGTTTGACTTGGAATTCCCAGACCGCATGCTTAAGCGCAGTGTGTTTGAAAGCATTTCATCTATCAGCGACGCCATCGAAGAGCTAAAAACAGCCTAAACCTAGACCTCACCAATTACTTCTCCAACACCTCAAAGGGGCTATGCATGAGCGAATCGCTATGGGTACAAGCGGCTAAAAAAATTGCCATCGACATTGCAGGGCCAAACGCCGATGCAGTGGACACTGAGGCACGCTTCCCAATTGAGGCCATCAATGCATTGAAAGCGGCCAAGCTGCTCAGCGCCTATGTGCCTCAATCTCTGGGCGGTGCTGGCGCAAGCATGACCGAAATTTGTGGCATCTGCGAAGTACTTGGTCAGCACTGCACTGCGACAGCAATGATTTTTGCGATGCACCAGATTCAGGTGGCGTCCATAGTCCGGCATGCGGTAGATTCAGAGTGGTACCGCGAATACTTGACGCGTCTGGTCGAACACCAGTATTTGATTGCCTCCGTGACCTCCGAAGTAGGTGTGGGCGGCGAAATGCGTTCCAGCCGCTGTGCGGTGGAAATGGGTAATGAAGGGCGCTTTGCCCTCACCAAAGACGCCACCACCATCTCTTATGGCGCACAAGCCGATGATTTACTGATCACCGCACGGCGCACGCCTCAGGCCAGCAACAACGACCAAGTGCTGGTGCTGGTACACAAAGCCGATTACACGCTGACTCAAAAGGGCGTGTGGAACACGATGGGCATGCGCGGCACCTGTAGCCCTCCGTTTTTGATGTCGGGCAGTGGCGTTACTGACCAAGTGATGAAACAACCCTTCGGTGAGATTTCCAGCCAGACAGTGGTACCCGTATCGCACTTGGTTTGGACGCATTTGTGGCTGGGCAACGTGACGGCAGCTGTGAACAAAGCGGGCTCATTCGTGCGCACCCAAGCCCGCTCGAACCCTGGCACCACGCCACCCACTGCGCTGCGGTTGGCCGAAGTCACCGTAAAGCTGCAAAACATGCGCGCCGTGATCCGTGATGCGTTAAGCGAATACGAAACGTTGTGCGCCACACCGGGAGAAGGCGAAGCCACGCTGTCGTCCATGGGCTACGCCTTCAAGATAAACAACCTGAAGGTTGACGTGTCCTCCAAACTGCCATTGATCGTGACTGAGGCACTGCTGATTTGCGGCATCATGGGCTACAAAAATGACTCTAAATTCAGTATGAGTCGACATCTACGCGATGCCCATTCGTCTGCGCTTATGGTGGGTAATGACCGCATTCTGGCGACCAATGCAAACCTGCTGCTGGTGCTCAAAGACGTTTAAACCTCCTTTTATCGCCTAAGCCATGCGCCTTTCCGCCCTCCCCGCCCTGGATACGGCCACCTACGTGCCGCACTACTTGCATGGTGAAACCCGCGCCTGGGTAGAAACCAACTGCTACATCGATGTCTGGATTGAGGTGCTGAGCGCACTGGGTCTGGAACCCGCTGCCTGCATGGGTATGGTGCTGGCAAATGATTTTGACGGCGACCAATGGACGTTCTACAAACCCCCGCATGAGGACTTGGCCGCCCTCTATGGCCTGCAAGTGCAAGAGCTGAACGTATGGCGATCCATTCTGGAGAATGCCAGCGAACAGCTGCAACGTGGTCGATTGGTGCTTACTGAGATTGATGCTTTCCATCTGCCTGATACAGCAGGTACGGATTACCGCCGCAACCATGTCAAAACAACCATAGCCATCGCTCAGATTGACACCGCCGCCCAAACGCTGGGCTATTTTCACAACCGCAGCTTCCACCAGCTGAGCGGTGAAGATTTTGTCAACCTGTTCCGTTTGGGATTTGTGCATGACTTAGCCTTCATGCCGTTTTTTGCCGAATTTGTTCGGCTTGACCGCGTCCAACGCCGCAGTTCACAGGAGTTGGCGGTCATCGCTAAAACTCTGCTGCGCAAGCACTTTGAACGCCGCCCTGCGACTAACCCTGTCACCGCTTATTTGCCTCGCTTTGTAGCCGATATTGAAGCGCTGAAACCCCAGGGGCTGGCGGCATACCACGCCTATGCTTTCGCCAATTTACGCCAACTGGGTTCAGGAGCTGAGCTGGCGGCTTACCATCTGCGCTGGCTGGAAGCGAATGGGCAAGGCGAGCTTGAAGCCGCTGCGGTGGAGTTTTCGGCCATCTCGGACACCACCAAAATGCTGCTGCTTAAAGCGGCCCGCGCAGTCATGTCCAAAAAGCCTACCGACTTGGTCGTTGTGCTGGAAACCTTGGCAGGACATTGGGATGCCGCCATGGGCCACCTTGCCACTGCCCTGAATACGCCACACTGATGGCTTACGCGGTCTGGGCGGATGCCTACCAGCACCAAGCTGTCCGTACCTTAAGCAAAGACTGGTATGTCATGGCTGTCGAACCGGGCAGTATCAAGCTACCGTCTGAGTTAGCAGACCTTTCGCCAGACTGGACACCCGCACAAGTGCCCGGCACTGTGGCTTCGGCCTTGCGTGCAGCGGGTAAGTTCAAGTACGGCGAACACGACTTTGATGCCCAAGACTTTTGGTTTCGCTGCCTGAACCCCACCGGAAACAGCATTGACGCTACCCATAACCTGGTGCTTAACCTAGAAGGCTTGGCTACGCTGGCAGATGTGTATTGGAACGACGAGTTGGTGCTCAGCAGTGATAACATGTTTGTAGCTCACCGCATAGATTTGGGCTCGCGAGCAGGTTCAGACATACAGCAACAGCAACACCAGCCCCGACTCCACATCCATTTCAAAGCGCTCAACACAGCGCTAGCCCTGCGTCGCCCTCGGCCTCGTTGGAAGACTCGGCTGGTGGCACAGCAACAATTGCGCTGGATTCGCACCACGCTCCTAGGGCGAATACCAGGCTGGTCACCACCTGTTGCACCTGTGGGGCCGTTCCGGGCGATTTCGCTGGAAGTGCAACCTGTGCTGAGACTCAACCATGCTGACGTACGTACCTCTCTGGCGGATGGTGACGGCAAAATTGCAGTGCAACTGATCTGGCAACTCAGCCCGGGCAACACTGCCAGCGCCGCAGTGCTGGCAGTGGGCGACGCCTCTTCGCCACTAGCGCTAAGCCACGGCGACGATGGCACATGCACAGCGACGGGCTCGCTCACGCTAATTCAGCCTGCGCTCTGGTGGCCTCATACGCATGGCGAACCCGCGTTGCACGCCGCTACGGTCACTGTCACCACCAGCGTCGGCGTGCACACACTGGATTTGGGCAAGCTGGGCTTCAAGGCACTGCAAATTGACCAGACTAAAGGTGCATTCACAGTGCAGGTCAACGGAGTCACTGTGTTTTGCCGTGGGGCGTGCTGGACACCTACCGACTTAATTTCGCTCGCCAGCACAGACGCTGATTTGCGTCCCACGCTCACCTTGGCCCGCGATGCAGGTATGAACATGTTGCGCGTCGGCGGCACCATGGTTTACGAGACAGATGCGTTTTACAAACTCTGCGATGAACTGGGTATCTTTGTCTGGCACGACTTCATGTTCGCCAACATGGACTACCCGGTAGGTGACACCCACTTTGCTGCCAGTATCGAGGCTGAAGTTCGCCAATTTTTGAACTGCGTGCAGAGTAACGCCTGCATAGCCGTGCTGTGTGGCAATAGCGAGATTGAACAACAGTCGGCGATGCTAGGTTTAGCACGTGACCAGTGGTCAAACAGCTTCTTTGCCGAAACCCTACCCGCACTGTGCGCTGAAATCAAGCCTGATACCGTCTATTGGTCATCCAGCCCAAGCGGCGGCGTGCTGCCGTTTCAGGTTGATCATGCGGTATCGCACTACTACGGTGTAGGGGCTTACCTGCGCCCACTGGAAGATGCCCGCCGCGCTGGCGTGCGCTTTACCACCGAGTGCCTGGGCTTCTCTAACGTACCCGATGAAGCGTCGGTAGATGAGCTGCTGAAAAATGGCGGGCAAGCTGCACACCACCCAGCCTGGAAAACCCGCGTGCCCCGCGATGGCGGCGCGGGATGGGATTTCGAAGACATACGCGACCATTACACAGCGCAGTTGTTCCGTGTTGATGTGATGCGCCTGCGCTACGCTGACATGCCACGCTACCTAGCGTTGTCTCGCATTTCCACTGGCGAAGTTATCGCGCAAACCGTATCGGAATGGCGACGGGCTGAGTCTGCGTGCAAAGGCGCATTGATCTGGTTCCTGCGCGACCTCTGGCTGGGCGCAGGCTGGGGGCTGATCGACGCTTCGGGTCAACCCAAAGCGGCCTACTGGCACGCCAAGCGGGCGATGCAGCCGCTAACGGTATTTTTATCTGATGAAGGCTTGAATGGGCTTGAAGTACACATCGTCAACGACGGCCCTACAGCGTTCACTGGGTCTTTGGCGTTGAATCTATTCCGAAATGGTGAACCCCGCGTTGCCCAAGCCCATGCGCCTGTACAGGTGCCCGCTCATGGCAGCTTATCCTTGCGAGCGGACAGCCTTTTTGAACATTTTTTAGACACCGCTTACGCTTACCGCTTTGGGCCAGCAGGCCACCATTTGGCAGTGGCCACGGTGCAGTCCGATGCCTCCTCTAAATAAAAACAACTCTGTATCGCACCGGCATTCCACCACACACTAGGCTTGCCCAACACGACAGAGGTTGATTTGGGCCTGGAAGCGACCTTCCAAGCTGCACCTGACGGCACATGGCAGATCAACATCACAAGCCGCAAGTTCGCACAATCGCTCTTTATCGACGTACCAGGCTTCAGACCCGATGACAATTATTTTCATATGGCCCCTGGTAGCACCCATAAGGTCAAGCTGACTGCCTTGCGCAGCGTCACCAAAATGCAAGGTACGGTCGCCCCGCTGAATGCGGAGTTACCCACCAGAATCACACTACCAGCACCCCAAGCCTCAGGCGTATGAGCACCCCTGCCCAACCCTTTTGGTTTGGCGATGTCGCCTGCCCACTCTTCGGCTGGTACCACGCTGCGCAAGCCCCTCAACGCACGTGCGGCGTGGTGCTGTGCGCGCCGTTTGGACACGAATATTTGGTCGCTTACCGCGCATACCGCAAGCTTGCGGAGCGCTTGGCAGCAGCGGGGTTTCCAGTTTGTTTTTTTGACTACGACGGCTGTGGCGATTCTGCTGACAGCGACGGCCCTAGGCTTGCAGCTTGGCAACGCAGCACCACACTGGCGATGGCAGCGCTCAAGCAACACTCAGGTGTGGCAAAAATCGCGTTGTTTGGCGTGCGACTCGGTGCTCTGCTGGCTGCCAGCGTAGCAGCCGCCGCCAATGCAACTGCGACAGAAACTGAGCCAACTGAGCCTGTTGCCGCGCTGCTTATGGTTGCCCCAGTGGTAGCAGGCCGAGGCTATGTACGAGAGTTGCTCGCATTTGCTCGCATGAGCTCTGTCGCCGCTTCATCAGACCCTGCGAGGGCTGTGAACGACGACGAAATTACGGGCTACGCCTTTGACGCAAATACCCAAGCCGACCTGAGCCAGCTCGATTTGCTCAAGCTTGTACCAGTGTTACCCCTTCCCATTTTTCTAAATGGCCGGGATGACGTGACTGGCACTGAACGCAAACTGGTAGATGCGCTGACCCTTCAAGAAACTAATTTCACCCTTTGTACCGTCGGTGGCTATGCAGCCATGATGACCAGTGACGCCCACAGCGCCCAGGTACCCGAGGCTTTGTGGGATGCGCTAGTGAAGTGGATGTGTGAAAAATTTACGATTCAAAGCGTCGCTACAAGTACAACCCCATCAAGCGCAACGGACGCCTTTGACTTGAGAACACGCCTCTTCGCAGCAGGCAAGGCCTTGGATGAAGAACTGGTCTGTTTCCAGGGACTCAGCGGCGTGCTGACAGAACCTACGGTGCCAGCCAGCGAAATCCGCGCTACAGCGGTGGTACTGACCAATATTGGTGCGAGCCACCGTGTAGGCAACCACAGGCTCTATGTGAACTTAGCCCGCACTTTGGCCAGCAACGGCTTTCGGGTGTTGCGCTTTGACCGTTCGGGCATAGGCTACAGCCGTGCAACGCCCAAAGGTCAGGAGAACGAGGTTTACGCGCAAGCGGGCATCTCAGATGTACATGCCGCAATGGATTTTTTACAGACTTACCGCTCCATGACGGGCTTCGTGCTTGGCGGGTTATGTTCTGGGGCATATTTTTCGTACCACGCTGCAGTGCTGGATCCGAGGGCAGTAGGCTTGGTCATGATGAATCCCCTGACTTTCCAATGGCACGATGGCGACGTGCTGAGCGACCGCATCCAGAAGACAATCAAGTCCACCGATTTCTATTGGCGAGCCTTGACCGATGGGGCAACATGGAAGCGAGCATTGACAGGGGATATTGCACTGCAAAACATCGCGGTTCAACTGGCCGTCCGGCTGAAAAAACGGCTGCATGGGCTGATACAACGATTGGTCAGTAGCCTAGGACTTGCAACACCAAAACTATCGCCAGTGGCTCGCAACTTTCTTCGTATGCAGGAACGCGGTACGAAATTTCTATTTGTATTTGGTGCAGACGATGCCGCCATCGACGTGGTATCCGCTGAGCTCGGGCCCCAAGCAAGTGTGCTGGGCGACTCCGCTCAGTTCGGCATGAAAATCGTTTCACACACAGACCACACGTTCACACCCCGATGGTCGCAGCAGTATGTGCAAAATTATTTTGTCGAATATTTAAAACAGAAATTTCGGTAATTTAATTTACCCCTGTGCATTTGATCCGTATTTAACGCGCAGCTTCAAGGTAGGTCGCTCTACCATAAAATAAGAAGCCATTGACAATACCAGACTAAACCCCCAGTAACTTAGCTGCCAGATGGGCGTCAATGCTCTACCGCCAAACCACATCATCATCAAAATCAAGGCCAGCCAATGGTAAAGGTATATAGAATAACTTAGCTTTCCAATAAATACTATTAATTTTCCAGACAAAATAGTACGTATCATTTTTAATTTTTCTGAATAAATAATTTCTCCGACAATAAGGTACAAGCAAAGCCCTTGCAATGAATACCTAAAGACCTGCCGAAAATATTCATCTCTGAACAACAAAGAGATCAAAATACCCGCACAGCCTACCAAAAACACCCACCGTGAATCCAGTTTAAAAAAGGACTTATAACCCACGATGGCAAGCAAACAGCCATAAGCGATAGAGTCTATGCGGGACTCAGTTGCTCGGTAGGTGTATTCCTCTGAAAATTCAGCAGAGGTAAATTGTGTGACCAGCACACGCACAATCACTGGTGCAATAAGCATTACCAACACCGTACTCAACATCGTTTTCTTGTTTTTAACAAGAGCGATCAATGGTGCAAAAAACAGATAAAAATGCTCTTCTACAGCCAAACTCCACAGGATATCAAAGGGTGAATATACACCACTCATAGGCGTGTAATGAATTAATAATTTATAATAATTAGAATAATAAAATACAGCTGATATTATTTCACCGAAATTTATTTTTTCACCCAACATCAAAAGTACGGCAATTATCACGACAATATAAACAATTAAAGCTGGCAGTAATCGCCACAAACGACGCATATAAAAATTAGGCAAATGTATATTCCCCGTTATAACTTTTTCCTTCAACAATAATGCAGTTATAAGATATCCACTTATAAAAAAGAAAATAGTTAATCCAAAACCACCAGGTATTATTTCTCCAAAGCCACCATGAGAAATAGCGACGATTAAAATAGATAACCCTCTTATCCCATCCAAATAAGGTTTGTAAAATTTATCTGTCATAGTTTCATTCACGGTTAAGCCAGTACTTCACCGCTTGATCTACTGGCAAGACCTTGCAGCCCATATCCAATGCAGTCTTCACGGCCGAGTCCAATAAATTCGGTGTGCATCCCCACTGACTGGGGCTAGCTTCCACGTCATGGGTATAAAAAATTAACCAGCCTTTGGTTAAGGCCACTTGATGGGTGAGTTGTTTCAAGCGTTCTGGCGTCATCACCCGTTGGTAAAGTCTCTCTGAGCGCAACGCATTCAAATCGGCATGCCCGACCTGCACACCGCCGCCGGTGATACGAGAGGTACGGAAAGTCTGTGCTGCCAGACGCTTGGAGCCCAAATGAAATGCCCCTAAAGGGAAGGAAAAGTGCAAATCGGCGGTGGCAATTCCAATGCTCTCGAAAAACGTCTTATTTCGCGCCAGTTCGACCGCCATATCTGAGTGCGAGAGTCGGTCACACGGACGGTGAGAGTAGGTGTGGCAGCCAATATGGTGGCCACTGCGCGCGAGGTCTAGCACATCACGTACTGAATGGCACATTCGGCCTTGCTCGAGCTGGTCGGTCAGCCCCCCTGCGATGTACCAAGTGCCGTAGCAATCAGACTTTTCCAGCACCGTGCGACCTGCATCACAAGCGCTGTGGGGGGCGTCGTCAAAACTGAAACTAACGACCCCAGCTTCGCGATTGAGCGCTAAATCGCGGCGCATTGTTCGTGTGGCCAACCAGCGCTGTGCTTTGAGGAGAGTGGTGTTCATGGCGGGTTGAAGGGGGTGGAGACAGGGGTAGCAAGAGGTGCTTGGCGACGTTCACCAAGCCCTGTTCGTTGGGCTACACCAGTGGTGTTTTCAAAGGTGTATTCAAGACCTGCACGCAGCGTATTTTGGACGATATTGGGCCCCAAATTACCCCGGTTAAGGTGCTCACGGAAGCCATCAACATACATACTGACATCTTTTGTGACAGCGTACACAAACCCACCGCCTAGGCGAACCCGGTTCAGTTCAGGGTTAGATTGCCCTGGTTGCAGGGCAATGGACTGGTAGCGCTGCAATTCGTTGGTAGCTTGAGCGGTGAAACGGGTTTTAGGCGTGGCCTGCCATCTCACAGCGGCTTGCACGCCTGTAGCAATGGTGTAAAGCGTGGTTCGATCCGTAGTGCCATAGGGGCGATTCCACAACTCCAGCGTCAAACGGGTCAGGGAGGAATAATCGTAAAGCACACGTAATTCAGTGGTGAGCGCCGAAAAGCTCTTGCCCTCCAAGCTGTCATAACTGCGCTTTAGCGCGGCCACGCGACCACTCAAACGGGTGAATACGCTGTACTGCCAGTCGCTTTCCAGGTAAAGCTCGTTGTCTTGGTAGCGTGAATCCAACAAGGCAATTTGAGCGGCAGTGCGCTGGGGGTAACTCACGGAGGTGGTTCGTGCCCCCACGCGCGCAGTCGAATTGGTACCCGTCTTGAGCCGAATACCCGCATCAGCACTGCTCTCGGTGCTCTCAAATATTAAATTGACAGGTGAATCGTAGCGTGTGCGACGGCTGCGCAGGATCAGGGGAATCTCAATCTCGGGCGTGGCACGCAGGGCGAGTTCCACACTGTCGGTGGTCCGGTGGATCATTTCACGCGTGGTCAGGCTGCCATCAAGGTAACCGTACAGTTGCTGCTCTTGGCTGTGGAATAGCTCACCTTTCCACAGCGTGCCATAGCGCCATTCCAGCGCCGCGCGGTAGGCGTATTCGGTGTTGTCCAGTTGAGTTAGCTGGTTGTAATTGCGCCGACCCAATTGACCGGTCAATACCAACCGGGTTTCAGGAGAGTCCAAAGGATAAATCACCGCGCCTCGAATATCGGTGCTGAAGATGGTGTCGCTAGGGCTACTTATGCCCAGCGAGGGAGGTATCACGGGCCCCTCGGTAAAGCGCAAAGGGTTGGAGTCTGAGCGCAACGAGGTATCGAGCTGCAGCACCAGTTCTGCGGCAGCGTGGGCTTGAAATGGCAGGCACAGCGCCAGTGCGAATCCACTTGCCATTAGCTTAGCAAGCGAGCGGATATCACCCAGAAGGAAAGTTTTCAATACAACCTCAAATTCTGTCTTCGGCAAACTGGCCATACATTCAGGCAGACTTGCCCGATTCCCCTGCTGATGTCCGACCTTGCTGGCGGTACAGTTTCGGCTTGAGACCGGTACGCTCGGGCACTAGGCGCGGCAGGTGCTTCCTCAACTCAGACGTGGTACTGATACAAGCCAGAATCAACAAGATAAAGGGGAAAGTCACACCGCGAAACATGGAGCTTTCGGTCAGGTTAGAAAATAAAGTGGTCACCAAAATAGATGCAAAAAGTGCAGCGGCTGATCGGTCGACCCGCACCAGTCGATTTAAGCTGGCCCAGAAAGAAATCAAAAATCCGATAAAAAGGGTAATACCAACGGCACCTAACTCGTTCATCAAATCAAGGTAACCGTTATGGGCTTGGAAGGGAATCCAAGGCAGCTTGTCCAAAACAGGTTG
>JAYUED010000098.1:0-1575 GCA_043739385.1 Betaproteobacteria bacterium
CAACGATGTTTTAACGCGAACTTCCCGCAGCCCATAGCTCACTTTGTTAACCAGCAGTTCGTAAATGCAGCCCAGCATCAAGTCGCGCATTGCAGTCAGCGCCCGATTCTCGTTGTGGCGAATCTGGTCAAATTTGTCGGAAGGCATTTGGCTCAAAATTGCGCCAACGGTGTGGTAACTGAGTTTGGTCAGATTCGCCAGTTCACGCACAAATTCTGACAAGGTGTACACCGACTGCGACAAGATGTCATAGCTGCGTTCCGAGCTTTGCACCTTGTGAATGCTTTCAACGGATTCAGTGCGCGTAATGCTGATGGTCAATGGCCGCACCTGAAAATCCGAAGTAATGCGCTGCAATATCCTGTCCGTCAACGCTTCGGACTCAAGCTCATAACGCAACACGGCATCGCGGTTCAAGTTTTCCCACAGTTCTTTAAACTTTTGATAGTTCGCGGCGTTGATACGCAGGGTGGGCTTGACCTGACCTTCCTTGCGTTTGACTTTGCCATAGCCTTCATAGTAGGTATCCAAATACGCCTGCATCTTGAGAGCGTTCTGGTTTTCTATGCCGTTGATCGCTTTGAGCTTGGCCAAGATTTCATCGCGCCGTGTTAAATAGGCTGTTCGCTCCAACAGCAGGGTGGCCTGGCCGGAAACATCGTCCAGTGCAATCACGCCCAGCACTGCCAAAGCGTCCAGCACCCGGTTGGCCACGCGCGTGCTGGGTGCCACGCCAAACTCGGCCAAAACGCCGTCGTCAAATACGCGCGATACCCGCTGCACACTATGGGCTGCAATCTCGTTTTGAATGGCCTCTACAAAATTCCCCTCGCTGGCAGGCACCACCACCACCAGTTCGTTGACCTCATCAAAAGCCGGGTCGTCAGCCTGTACCCGCTCCAGTTGCTGATTGACCGCAAGGCGCAGGCCACGCCCGATCTGTTGCAGCTTGGTGATTTTGGAGTTGCTGGGGGCCAGCTTGCACAACGTGAAGATGTTGGGGTTGTCCCAGCCTTCCTGCAAGGCCCACATCGAGAAGATAAAGCGCAAATCAGTGTCAAAAGACAGCAACTTCTCCTTCTCTTGCAGAATGAGTTTGATGGCTTCTTCTTCGCCCTTTTCACTGTGTGAACGGGCGAAGTAGCCTTTGTGCACACGCCCAATATCCGCCGTGCTTCGCTCCAGATAGGCGCGGTAGCCTGCATCCAGGTCAGGTTTAGCCATCGTTTGGGCCAGGATGGCGCGGTAATGCCGCTCAAAAGCAGTCCGTATCACGGCAGGCTTGGTGCCCTCCGGCATGTACTTGGCCACGGCATCGATAAAGAACAGGCTCAGCGCCTTGATGCCCCGTTTGAACAGCGCCTCCTCACGTTCAAAGTGGTTGGCAATGCTGCGCTCAATGATCAAAGCCTGAATTTGCTCTGCAAGCATGCCGTAAGACGTGGGTTCGCCCAATGGCAGCGCAAAACCATTGGTAAACAGCACCTCTTTGCCGGTCACGCTCTCCACCACATGCCCGTCCAAAAATGCAATCTCGGTTTTGTCGCCCAGGTTGTCTTTGGCTCTCAACTCCAC
>JAYUED010000099.1:0-4871 GCA_043739385.1 Betaproteobacteria bacterium
CACCCTCGTCACCAACAACGAAGCGGATTTCACGGACTACCCCGGCCTGATGGTCGAAAACTGGGCGCGCTCCGCCTGAACGCCATCTGGACTTTTTAGTCAAGTCGGCAAGTTAAGTACAAAAATACAAACACAAGACCCATGGCCAAACTTGACTTCCCCGGCTTTGAAAAGCACCTCTCTGCCTTTGAATTCGCCCGCCTGTTTCCTGTGCAAGCCGCGTGTGGTGTGCTCCATGGGCCTGATTTCTGAATGAACCCAATGCCCGTATTCAATCAAGAACATCTCAAACAGGTTCGCTTCAAGCAGCTTTTTAACGAATTGGGCTGGGACTTGCCCGCCCAGCAGCAGCCCTACAGCGTAGCGGTGGGTAACGACACCTGGCAGCTCGACGCAGTGGCCGTTAAAAAAGGCGTACAGGTGCTGCAGTGCCGCCCCGACGCAGACGGGCGCCTGCCAGACTACGCCACGCGCCAAAAAATTGAACGCAAGATCACCCCCGATGTGCGGGAGCACCTGATCGTTTTTACCGACACAGCCCAAACAAGCCAAATTTGGCAATGGGTGTCTCGCCTGCAGGGTAAAACAGCGCAATACCGTGAGGTAAATTTCCGAAAAGGCGAAGCCCCTGAACTGCTGGCGCAAAAACTCAGCCGCCTGCACTTCACACTGGACGAAGAAGAACTGCTCACCGTGCTGGGCGTGGCCCAGCGGCTGGACGATGCGGCGCCGCGCGAGAAGGTTACCAAAAAGTTTTATGGTGAGTTTGAAAAGCAGCGCAAAGCGTTCGCTGAGTTCATTGACGGCATCCCGCTAACCGGTAAAGACATCAGCGAAGACCAGCGCTGGTACACCGCCGTCCTCATTGATCGGCTGATGTTTTTGTGGTTTCTGCAAGAAAAAAGTTTTCTGGACGGCAAAAAAGACTATTTGCAATCGCGTCTGGCGGGGCATCTTGAAGCCAAGCTGGATGTCAGTTTCTATAAAAGCTTTCTCGCCCCCTTGTTCTTTCGCGGCTTTGCCGAGGAGCGCACTGCTGCCAACCGCACCAATATCGAAGCCGCGTTTGGCAACGTGCCCTATTTGAACGGCGGCTTGTTCGCTCAGCATCAATTAGAGCAACGCTACGGCGAAGCTCTGGACGTGGCTGATGCCGCATTCGTCAAACTCTTCGCCTTCTTTGACGAGTGGGAATGGCACCTGGACGAGCGCCCGCTCAAAAGCGGCAAAGAGATCAATCCCGACGTGCTGGGCTACATCTTCGAGAAGTTCGTCAACCAGAAGCAGATGGGGGCCTACTACACCAAGGAAGACATCACCGACTACATCGGCAAAAACACCATCATTCCCTGCCTGCTGGCCAAAGTTCGCACTGAGCACCCGACCGCCTTTGATAATTTGGCATGGCCCCTGCTGCAGCACAGCGGTGACACCTACATCTACCCCGCCATGCTCAAAGGCATGCCCCCTCTCCCTCTGGGAGAGGGTTGGGGTGAGGGCTCTTCCGCAGGGTTGTCAAGCTACCCGCCAGAAATCGCCGCAGGCCTGGACACCGAAGCCCCTGACCTGCTGGCCCGCCGCAAACCCTGGAACAAGCACGCTGACGATACCGTCAGCCTGCCTACCGAAATCTGGCGCGAGACCATTGCCCGCCACCAGCGCACGCGTGAAGTGCGCGCCAAGATCAAAGCGGGTGAACTGCACGACGTGGGTGACCTCATCACCTACAACCTTGATATTCGCCAATTTGCGCAAGACCTCATTGAGCGCTGTACTGACGTAGCCTTGCTCAAAAGCTTCTGGTTCGCGCTGGCGGGCCGCCTGCCGCGCAAAAGCAACGAGAAATTCCGCCACGGCCTGAGCGTGCTGGACCCCACTTGTGGTTCCGGTGCTTTTTTGTTTGCCGCGCTGAACATCTTGAAGCCACTCTACGACGCCACGCTGCGCACCCTGCAGGCCGTGCGCAGCGACGCATTGATTGCAGGTGACAAACCCCACCCTGAAAAATGGGCTGAAGTAGACGAACTGCTGGCCCGCTTTGCCGCTGCGGGTTCGGAGCGTGCGCAAGATTACGCCGTCATCAAACACATCATCGTCAACAACCTGTACGGCGTTGACATTGAAGAGCAGGCCACCGAAATCGCCAAGCTGCGCCTGTTCCTCAAGCTGGTGGCGCTGCTGGAGCCGGGTGATCACATTGAGCCCCTGCCCGACATTGACTTCAACATCCGCCACGGCAATACGCTGGTGGGTTATGCCACGGCAGACGAAACTGAAAAGGCCGTCAAAGGCGCAAGCCAGGCCAACCTCTTCAGCGACGCATGGGAAGACATTCGTATTCGCCTGACGGCTGTTGAGCAGCAGTACAACAACTTTCAGATTCAACAAGTGCAGCGCGGTGGCCATGTTTCACCCGCCGACAAACAGGCGCTGGTCGATACGCTGGCGGAACTGGAGGAAATGCTGAACTACCACCTGGCCAGAGAGTACGGCATCAACACCACCAAAACCGCTGACTATGAAAAGTGGAAAGCCAGCCACCAACCGTTTCACTGGTATGTGGACTTTTATCCGCTGATGACTATAGGCGGCTTTGATGCCGTTATTGGGAATCCGCCGTATGTAGAAACCGCGGAAGTGGTTGATGAGTATCAACCACGAGGCAATGAGCTTTGGGGGACCGGCAATCTTTTTTCTGCTTGCACTTGGCGCTTTTCGGAACTACTAAAGACAACCGGGTACTTCAGTGTCATCGTGCCAATCAGCGCAACTTCAACCCCACGGATGTCGCCGCTAACAGAATTCATCCAAAAGCGGTTTAAAGAGGTTTGGGTGAGTTCATACGCGGTCAGGCCAGCAAAATTGTTTGTTGGTGTTGATATGAATTTGTCCATCTTGACGGGAGGTGGATTGGGTACGTCTTCCCCTCGCAGCGCTTACTCGACACACTATTTGCGCTGGAATAGCGAGCAACGCGATGCGTTATTTCAGACCCTTGGGTACTTGCCGGTTACAACCTTAAGATTGAAGTTGGGTGATTCAATAGCAGCAGCGATTGATAAAAAAGTGAGCGCCGATAAGCCGTTTGAACATCGAGCTCTCCTGTCAGGGTCGCCGCTTGATGGATTTATTTATGTCCATAGTGGGGGCAGATATTTTCGAAAATGCGCATTTGATCGGATATCGAATGAATACAAACCACTCCGACTTCCTTGGGGGTGGCGTAATGCAGTTGCTGCAGCTTTGAGTTCTTCCACGTTCTATGTTTTATGGTTGGCAATCTCTGACTGTTATCACATAACAAAGCGAGATATTGATGCACTTCGGCTGCCTACTGATTTACTTTCCTCCCAGATTTTCGGTAACCTCGGCGTTGAACTATTGAATGATTTGCAGAAAAATTCGGTGGTGAGAAAAAGGAAACGTAAGGATGGAACAGTACAGGATGAAGTCAACTTCAAGGTTGGTAAATCTAAAGACATCATTGATCGCATTGACGTGGCGATGGCTGGCTTCTACGGCTTAAGTGACGAGCAGCTGGACTACATCATCAACTACGACATTAAGTACCGCATGGGTCAAGGCATGGAAGACACCGATGATTGATCTCTCCCCCACTCAAGCCGCCGACCGCATTACCGCGCTGCTGGCCGCGACCGAGAGCCGCACGCTAGAGTTCAAACGCATCGGTGCCAAGCACGGTCGCATGGTGGAAACCATTTGCGCGTTTGCTGCGTTTGCTAACAGCGATATTCAAGGAGGGCGGGTGAAGTGAGTAATCTACCTGTTAGTGCCGAGGCAGTTTTGTACCAAGGCATCCGCGACGTTTTGCTGTCTGCCCAAACGCAGGCGCGGCGCGCGGTTAACGATGCGATGGTGCAAGCCTACTGGCAGGTCGGGCGCCTGATTGTTGAGGGCGAACAAGGTGGCGACAGGCGAGCGAAGTATGGCAAACGTGCGCTGCCTGAACTGGCAAAACGCCTTACTTCAGAATTTGGCAAAGGCTTTTCTGCGCCAAGTCTTTGGAACTACCGCCATTTTTACCTTGAGTTTCCAATTCTCTCCACAGCGTGGAGAGAATTGAGTTGGTCACATTTCAGGATGCTCCTTCGCGTTAAGGATGCGCAAGCGCGTAGCTGGTACACCAGCGAAGCAGTCAGCCAAGGCTGGAGCGTGCGGGCGCTTGATCGCCAGATTGGCACGCTGTTTTATGAGCGGCTACTGGGCAGCCAAGATAAAGCCGGGGTGCAGGCCGAGGCCGTTGCTCTGATTGCCCGCGACGCATCAGCCGACCCGCGTGACTTTATTCGCGACCCTTACGTGCTGGAGTTTTTAGGGGCGCAGCCCGATGCTGGCTTGTATGAGCAGGACCTGGAGCAGGGCTTGCTCGACCAGTTGCAAAAATTCTTGATGGAGCTGGGCAAGGGCTTCGCTTTTGTTGCCCGTCAAAAGCACTTGCGCGTAGAGGGTGAAGACTGTTTTGTAGACCTGGTGTTCTACAACTATTTGCTCAAATGCTTTGTGCTGATTGACCTCAAGGTGGGCAAGCTCGCCCATCAGGACGTGGGCCAGATGGACATGTATGTTCGTGTTTTCGACGAGCAAATGCGCGGCGAGGGCGACAACCCGACGCTGGGGCTAATTTTGTGCTCTGAACGCAATGCCGCTGTGGCCAAGTATTCGCTGCTGGCCGATAAGGCCCAGCTCTTTGCCAGTAAATACCAACGGCTGATGCCCACCGAGGCCGAGTTGCGTGCAGAGCTGGAGCGTGACCGGGCTTTGCTGGAAAGCGCACGCGGGGAACCCAATGATTGACCATTCCCCAGCCCAATCCGCCATGCTCCTTGAGCGCGTGCTCAGCTCGCCTGAGA
>JAYUED010000100.1:0-1559 GCA_043739385.1 Betaproteobacteria bacterium
CAGCCCCCAGCTTTGCATGGCAGATTTGAAGTCCATGCCATCGAGCATGCGCTTCAACAGTGCCAAGCCGCCCCAGGCTGAAACCTCGCGGCTGGTGAACTTCACGTCAAACGGGGCTGGGGTCACCATAAGATTGCCTCGCTTTGGACTGGGCCATTGATTTCATTGGGAATTCCCAATGTATCCATTAGGAATCGCTGGCGAAAGCGACAGCCCTCGGAGGCGGGCAGCGGGGCTAATGGACAATCTCGGTTCAACGACGCAGCCCAATTCCAGCAACATCCGCCGGGGAACTTCAAAGACTACCCACAGATTCCGCTGACGAACCATAATTTGTAACTACTCAGGTGCCCCCTGCAATATTCTAAAATAATAGCAGTGACACCAAGCCTGCTCATACTCAGCGACCTCAGCGGCCTCAGCGGCCTCAGCCACGCGTAAATGCACGAATTGATTGTTGCGTTGTTTGGTCTGTCGCAAGCGCTCATTGCGCAGCAGGCGGTGCTGCAATCCACCCAAGTTAAGCCAACCCGTAGTTCATCAACAATGTTTCTGAGTCATGTATTTGTGTGGTTTTGGCCCCGGCTTGCGGGGCTTGGATAGATTTTCTCGATGAACATAGGTGTGCTGGGCCACCAGGCGCAGCACCTCGCGCAACAGGTGGGCGACCTTCTTTCCGAGCAGCAGCGCAGGCAGCAAAGGCTTGAGGGCAGTGTGCACATAGGCACGGTTGATGCGAACCGATTCGGGCAAATCGGCGTTGTCGTGGGCGCTCAGGGCGGTCAAAGCCTGCAAGTTGTCGCACAGCACCTTGGCAGCGACGTCTTGCACGACAGCCTGTTGCGACAAGCCCGAGACGTGCTCCAAATTGAGGCGGTGCTTGAGCCGCTTGAAGGCCTCCTCGATGCGCCAGCGCTGGTGATAAAGCTCGCCGAACGAACAAGCCGGGAAACGCGCCACATCGAACAGGTTGGCCATCAACACACGCACCTGACCATTGGGCGCGATGTGTCGCACCAGCCGCACGGTTTGAGGCGCGCTGGGGCATTCAAAGTCGAGCACATCGCGCCGCTTGGCCGCGCGCAGCGTGACCACCTGCTCAGAGAGCCCGCTGCGCAGGAAATCGCGCACGCAAGCAAAGCCCGAGTTGCCGGATTTTTCGACCCGCATGCAAAATGGGATGCCGCGCTGATTCAACGCCGCCACCAACCAGCGCCCGGGGTAGCCGTGCCTCTTTCTTAACGGTTTTACGCCTTCACGTCACCATGTGCCACCGCATTGCGCAGCACGGCATTCATGCGGGTCTGCCAGCCTTGGCCGGTCGCCTTGAACGCGTCCAACACGTCGGCATCGACACGCATGTTTAGTGTGGGGCGTTTCACACCCACGACGGGCCTGCCCCTGCCACGTTTGATGGTTGCGCCTGCCCAGTAAGCGGCTACGGCGGCGGCATCGTTGGGATCATACGGCTCTACGGTGGCGTCAAAACCGATGGGCTCATTTTTAGCCGCTTCGCGTCTCACACGCTCCCAGTCAGTGCCAGCGGGTTTAGTGTTTGT
>JAYUED010000101.1:0-41307 GCA_043739385.1 Betaproteobacteria bacterium
GCGTTACCGTCGGCATGGTTAGAGCAGCTTGCTGTCGGGGGGAGGTTGGTGGCCCCTATGGTTACGGCTACTGGACAACAGGCGTTGGTTGTTGTTGATAAATCGCCGCAAGGGCTACAGCACACCGTGCTCGAAGCCGTGCACTTCGTACCTTTAAAATCAGGTTTGGGATGATGGGATTGAAAGAATTGACTATGAAAACTACGCATCAAATGTTGCGTTGGACGTTATTGTGTACCTCGCTTGCACTACTTGCAGCTTGCAGCTCTACTAAGCCTGCAAACCGTGCTCCTGTCGAAGACCGAGGTACTGCGGGCCGCAGCACAGCACCAGATGCTGCAATTGATCCTGCTTCAGTCAAGCCTCCCTTGCCTGGCGCAGAAAACGCAGGCAAACCTGGCTACTACACGATTAAGCCTGGGGACACCTTGATCCGCATTGGCTTGGAAAATGGCCAAAGCTGGCGCGACATTGTGCGCTGGAATAATTTGGACAACCCCAACCGGATTGAGGTTGGTCAGGTGCTGCGTATTGTTCCACCAGGTGTCACGCCGTCAGATGGTGTAGCAGTGGCCCGTCCTATTGGCACGCCTGGTACGGCAGTTGGCACACCCCTACCTGGTGTCGGAGCCGCTAAATCAGCTATTCCAGGGAGTGCTCCTGTGGCGCCTGTAGCCGCTGTAGGTGATGAGGATATTGCTTGGATTTGGCCTACCAGCGGCAGTGTCTTGGCAGGCTTTGATGAAGCAAAAAATAAAGGACTGGACTTCAATGGCAAGGCCGGAGATCCCGTAATCGCGGTTGCCGATGGTCGTGTAGTTTATGCAGGTTCAGGTTTGCGTGGTTATGGCAACCTCATTATTCTTAAGCACAACAACATCTATTTAACGGCTTATGCGCACAACCAGACCTTGTTGATTAAAGAGGATCAATCCGTACGTAAGGGACAAAAGATCGCTGAAATGGGTAACAGCGATGCGGACCGTGTCAAGCTTCACTTCGAAATTCGTCGCCAAGGAAAACCGGTCGATCCTGCAAAGTATTTGCCAGCACGTTGATTCTGGGTCCATCCGGGGTGCTAGAACAAAGAGTTGGTCTAGCACCTGACCTGCTGGTGCTGGCCAAGACCTTTATGGCGCAAGCATGAGCAGCCAGATTTAAAGCATCAGCGCTGCGCCGATGACTGATTACCCGATGCGGCCACCCGCCGGGCGCCGGTGAACCGGTGTTCCCAATAGGCTTGACGCATGTCTTCAACGCGAACTTCTGAGCCCGGCTTTGGAGAGTGTATAAATTTATTGTCACCCACGTAAATACCCACATGGCTGAACGCTCGGCGCATGGTGTTGAAAAAGACCAGATCACCAGGCTTGAGGTCGTTGCGATCAATGATTTGGGTCGCTGCGGCCTGCTCGTCAGCGCGACGAGGTAGCAGTAAACCCACGGTTTGCTCGTACATGGCACGCACAAAACCACTGCAATCAAAACCTGTTTCTGCGTTGTTGCCACCTCGACGGTACGGAACACCCAAAAACCCCATAGCATTGACAACCAAGTCAGACGCTTTCTCACCTACTGTTTGGCGGACTTGTTCCAAATGCCCCATTAGCCCCTTATCGGCTAAAAAGCGATCCATGTCATCGTTATTGCTAGGAGCGGATTGCGCATTAAATGAGAAGAGAAGGGCCGCGAGCGTAACGAGTCTTTGCATCGGCGTAGGATACCCAATTTTTCAGCGTAATGTCAATTTCAAGTGGTTGATTTGAAATGAGCTTTAAGAATTTGATTTTTATAGAAACCAATTGATTTTTTGATTAAGTAAAGTAATCAATTAGGGTTTACCTTGGTCTTCTCTCTATCCGTATTCGCCCGCCTGCGGGGCTGTGCGCATTTCAGAGTTACCAAAAACATTACCAAAATATTACCAAAGCAAAAGGAAACACCATGCTATTAGACTCTGAAGATTGCCAACTTGTGCTTGTCGATTACCAGTCCCGCTTGATGCCTGCTATGGCTGAATCATCTTTTGTGCTGGCCAATGCACTGCGACTCGCGCGTTTTGCAGAAGCCTTTGGCGTGCCTTTGTGGGGCACTGAGCAAGTGCCTGAGAAGTTGGGTGAAAATCCTGCAGAGTGGCGCGCAATGTGTCGTCAGACGGTAGTGAAAGACAGTTTCAGTGCATGTGCTGATGGCCTCACTGATCTATTGCGTCCTCCCGTTCGGGGCAAACAAAATTCACAGCAGGGCGCTGAACAACGCGGCAATGCCCGCAGCTTGCCTAAGCATTTGCAAAAAGCGGTACCCCCACCTGAGGCTCCCTCGCGCAACACAATCGTGCTGGCCGGTTGTGAAGCTCATATTTGCCTGATGCAAACCGCGCTGGACTTGCTTGAGGAGGAGTTTGATGTGTGGGTTGTTACGGATGCCTGTAGCTCGCGCACTGAGCGTAACCGCGATGCAGCCTTTGATAGGCTGGCCGCCAACGGTGCTGAGTTGGTGACTACAGAGATGGTTGCCTTCGAGTGGCTCCGCGATGCGAACCACGAAGCCTTTAGGGCAATTCAGGCGCTGATACACTGAAACAAAATGTAAGGTGTGCTTGCTGGCCGTGAACAAAGTCCCATAAACGAAGATACGACATGATTCACCATGCTGACCCTCTTAAGATTTTGCTGGTTGATGACTCTATCTCTTTGCGCAGCCATCTCACGGCACAGTTGAAAGACCAAGGGCACGAGGTAATGCAAGCGGCTGATGCCCAAGAAGCTTTGGACGCGTTTACCCGTTTTCGGCCTGATTTGGTATTACTTGATGTGGTGATGCCAGGCGCTGATGGCTACTTTGTAGCCCGAAAAATTCGTGAAATTGAAGCCGGGCAATGGACACCCATCATTTTTCTATCCGCCAAGGACAGCGAAAATGACCTTTGGAAAGGCATTGAAGCGGGTGGTGATGATTACCTCACCAAACCTGTATCGCCCGTGGTGCTGGCAGCCAAGCTGCGTGCTATGCAGCGTCTGCGCACAATGAGCCGCCGCAATCTCGAAATTAGTGAAGCTTTGCGTCAAGCGAATTCACAACTGCGCCACTTGTCGCAAATCGATCAACTCACGGGCCTGCATAACCGGCGCGGATTTGACGATTGCCTGCAAACTGAGCTGCGCAGTGCTCAGCGCGACCAGACACCGCTCACCCTACTCATTTGCGATGTAGATTATTTCAAAGCCTATAACGACACTTTAGGTCACGTGCAAGGCGACGGCTGCTTGCAGCGTTTAGGTGTCATTTTACGCAGTGTTTGCCTGCGCCCCCGCGACCACGCATCACGCTATGGGGGTGAAGAGTTTGCGTTGATTTTGCCGCATATGCCTAAATCTGGTGCGATGACGTATGCCCGCGGTTTACAGGCTGTACTGCGCAGTGCAAATTTGCAACATCCTGCATCACCATTTGCCCAGAGGCTCACGCTCTCTGGTGGCTTCACTACAAGTATTCCTGATGAAGGAGCTACCAGTGAAAGTCTTATTTTGCGTGCCGATGAGGCTCTTTACGCTGCTAAAGCCCTTGGTCGCAATCGTTTTTTCAGCTTTGAGATGCAAACCGATACGGCCAGCCAGCTGGCTGACAACCGTGCGCGGCAAGAAAAAAGAGCCGTTGATAAACTGGTCTGAGCGCGACTGAAGGCTTCCATTTACGGTCGTGCCTCAAATTAGTGGCAAAATCGCCGATGCATCCAGGCCCTTCCAAGCCACTGTTACCAGTTGTTTTGCAATCCGCCAGTCGGCTAAGCCGTGTCGCGGAAGGTTTTCTAACCAGCTAATGTTTCCCAGAGGGAAACGGAGGTCAGCGCAATATGAGCGAGTCATCTTCACCCGCGTCGTCTGTTTATTCAGCGTATGCCAGCAATACCTATCTTTTCGGCGGCAATGCGCCTTATGTCGAAGAGATGTACGAAAACTACCTTGCCAATCCCGGCAGTGTCGGTGACAGCTGGCGCGATTATTTCGACGCGCTTCAGCACGTTCCTGCATCTGATGGCTCCAATGCCAAAGACGTACCGCATTTGCCCGTTGTTAACGCCTTTGCGGAACGCGCCAAACTCGGTGGTACCAAAGTCGTACTGGCCAGCGCTGATGCAGAGATGGGTCGTAAGCGTACAGCTGTGCAGCAGCTTATTGCGGCGTACCGTAACGTAGGTGCCCGCTGGGCTGATCTAGACCCTCTAAAGCGCACTGAGCGCGACAATATTCCTGATTTGGAGCCGTCTTTCTACGGCTTCAGTGACGCCGACCAAGAGGCCGTCTTCAACACCAGTAATACCTATTTCGGCAAAGAGACCATGTCTCTGCGCGAACTGATGAATGCCATGCGTGAGACCTACTGCGGCACCATTGGCGCAGAGTTCATGTACAGCACCGACCAGAACCAAAAGCGCTGGTGGCAGCAACGACTGGAAAGCATCCGTAGCAAACCGAATCTCTCTAAAGAGAAAAAGCTGCACATTCTCGACCGCGTTACAGCCGCTGAAGGCCTAGAGCGCTTTCTGCACACCAAATACGTAGGCCAAAAGCGCTTCTCACTCGAAGGTGGCGAAAGCTTTATTGCTTCGATGGACGAAATCGTGCAAAAGGCGGGCACGCAAGGCGTACAAGAAATTGTGATCGGCATGGCCCACCGTGGCCGCTTGAACGTCCTCGTCAACACCCTAGGGAAAATGCCGTCTGAGTTGTTTGCCGAGTTCGACCACACCGCACCCGAAGACTTGCCCAGTGGTGACGTAAAGTACCACCAAGGTTTCAGCTCTGACGTGACCACTCCTGGCGGCCCTGTTCACCTGACTCTGGCCTTCAATCCTTCGCACCTTGAGATCGTTAACCCTGTGGTTGAGGGTTCAGTACGCGCCCGTATGGACCGCCGTGGCGACCCCAAAGGCCGTCAAGTGCTGCCTGTGCTGGTACACGGCGATGCCGCGTTTGCAGGCCAAGGTGTCGTAATGGAAACCTTAGCGCTGGCGGAAACCCGTGGCTACCATACCGGCGGCACCATTCATATCGTTATCAACAACCAAATTGGTTTCACCACCAGCGACCCGCGCGACAGCCGCTCGACGCTGTACTGTACTGACGTGGTGAAGATGATTGAAGCCCCAGTGCTGCACGTGAATGGCGATGACCCAGAAGCCGTGGTGCTTGCCACCCAAATGGCATTGGACTACCGCGCTGAGTTCAGTAAAGACGTGGTTGTTGACATCATCTGCTTCCGCAAACTCGGCCACAACGAGCAAGATACACCAGCACTCACGCAGCCGCTGATGTACAAGAAAATTGCGCAGCACCCAGGCACGCGTCGTCTGTACGCAGACAAACTTTCTGCCCAAGGCTTTGGTGAAACTTTGGGTGACGATATGGTTAAGGCAATGCGTGCGGCCTTGGATGAAGGTAAAAATACTTTCGATCCCGTATTGACCAACTTCAAGAGCAAGTTTGCCGTTGATTGGACGCCCTATCTCAACAAGAAGTGGACAGATGTTGGCGATACCGCGATTCCCATGGCCGAATGGAAGCGTGTCGCTGAAAAAATTACCAAAGTGCCCGAAGGCTTCACGCCACACAATTTGGTTAAAAAGGTGCTGGACGACCGTGCCGCCATGGGGCGTGGCGAAATCAATGTGGACTGGGGAATGGGCGAGCATATGGCTTTTGCGTCCCTGGTTGCCAGCGGCTACCCCGTGCGTCTGTCTGGAGAAGACTGCGGCCGTGGCACGTTTACCCACCGCCATGCTGTGCTGCATGACCAAAATCGCGAAAAATGGGATGTTGGCACTTACACGCCGTTGCAGAACGTGGCGGACGGTCAAGCCCCGTTTGTGGTGATTGACTCCATCCTGTCCGAAGAAGCTGTGCTGGCTTTTGAATACGGCTACGCTTCTAACGACCCCAACACCTTGGTGATCTGGGAAGCCCAGTTTGGGGATTTTGTGAACGGTGCCCAAGTGGTGATCGATCAGTTCATCGCCTCGGGCGAAGTGAAGTGGGGCCGTGTCAATGGCATTACCCTGATGCTGCCTCATGGCTACGAAGGCCAAGGTCCTGAGCACAGCTCGGCCCGCTTGGAGCGATTCATGCAGCTCAGCGCTGATATGAATATGCAGGTCTGCCAGCCCACCACAGCCAGCCAGATTTTCCATTTGCTGCGCCGTCAGCAAGTGCGCAACCTGCGCAAGCCCCTCATCATCATGACGCCCAAGTCCCTCTTGCGCGCCAAGGATGCGACTTCACCGCTGTCGGAATTTACAAAGGGTGGCTTTCAAACCGTCATTCCCGAGAACAAAGAAGATGTCATCAAAAAAGCCGATAAGGTCAAGCGCGTGGTGGCTTGCTCTGGCAAGGTGTACTACGACTTGGTGAAGAAGCGTGAAGAAAAGGGCCTGGATGACGTTGCACTCATTCGTGTTGAGCAGCTCTACCCCTTCCCACACAAGGTGTTTTCGGCTGAGTTGAAAAAATACCCTAATGCCACCGACATCGTCTGGTGCCAGGACGAGCCGCAAAACCAGGGCGCGTGGTTCTTTGTGCAGCACTACATCCACGAAAACATGTTGGAAGGCCAAAAGCTGGGTTACTCAGGCCGTGCTGCTTCTGCTTCACCAGCCGTCGGCTATTCGCACCTGCACCAAGAGCAGCAAAAAGCGCTGGTCGATGGCGCGTTTGGCAAGCTAAAAGGCTTTGTCCTCACCAAATAAGTGCTGAACGAAGTGCCGAAGAGGCACTTCAAAGCGCAAAAATAACAGTGTTGTTGAAAGAGAAAAATGGCAATCGTAGAAGTTAAAGTTCCCCAGCTGTCCGAGTCCGTGGCCGAAGCTACCCTGTTGCAGTGGAAGAAAAAAGTAGGCGACCTGATCGCTATAGATGAAATCCTGATCGAAGTCGAAACCGACAAAGTCGTACTTGAAGTGCCTGCGCCTAGCGCTGGCGTATTGGTGGAAATCACCATGGGCGACGGCTCCACAGTGCTGGCTGAACAACTAATAGCCAAAATTGACACTGAAGGTAAAGCCAGTGCCGCAGCGCCTGCTGCTGCGTCAACAGCATCGACCCCCGCAGTTGCGCCTGTTGCAATGGCAAGTGGCGGTTCCATGGCTGGTTTCGCCATGCCCGCCGCTGCCAAGCTATTGGCTGATAACGGCATGACTGCCGCGTCAGTCGCAGGCACCGGTAAAGATGGCCGTGTCACAAAGGGTGATGTACTGGGTGCTGTGGCGGCCGGTGCCTCTTCTGTTGCTCCTAAAACTGCAGCTACTCCTGCAATGCTAGCAAGCGCACCTGTGCGTTTATTGCCTCAAGTTGCTGGCCCTAGTGCCAAGTTGGGTGATCGCCCTGAGCAACGCGTTCCGATGAGCCGTCTGCGTGCCCGAGTCGCTGAGCGCTTGCTGCAATCCCAATCTACCAATGCCATTCTGACTACGTTCAACGAGATCAATATGGCTCCGGTGATGGACATGCGCAAGCGCTTTCAAGAGAAGTTCGAGAAAGAGCATGGCGTTAAGCTGGGTTTCATGAGTTTCTTTGTGAAAGCTGCTGTGCATGCGCTCAAAAAATACCCTGTGCTGAACGCTTCGGTGGACGGCAATGACATCGTCTACCACGGCTATTTCGATATCGGTATCGCCGTGGGCAGCCCACGCGGTTTGGTTGTGCCAATTTTGCGCAATGCTGACCAGATGAGCTTCGCTGAGATCGAAAAGAAGATCGCTGAATACGGCGCTAAGGCCCGTGACGGCAAGCTGGGCATGGAAGAAATGACCGGCGGTACGTTCTCTATCAGCAATGGTGGCACTTTCGGCTCCATGCTTTCCACGCCGATCATCAACCCGCCACAAAGCGCGATTTTGGGCGTTCACGCGACCAAAGACCGCGCCATGGTGGAAAACGGCCAAGTCGTCGTTCGTCCTATGAACTACTTCGCTATGTCCTATGACCACCGCATCATTGACGGTCGTGAGGCCGTGCTTGGCTTGGTGGCTATGAAGGAAGCGTTGGAAGATCCATCACGCTTGCTGTTCGATATTTGATAAATAGCTGCTGAAAATGCCAACCCTTTCGATGTTCTATGGCATTTTGATGTCCATGTATTTCATGGACACCCAAGAACACCATAGCCCACATATCCATGTGAGGTTTGGCGAATTCAGAGCGGTGTTTGGCATCCCTGATGGCAATTTGCTGGAGGGGGACTTTCCCATCAAAAACCAGAAAATGGTCGAAGCATGGATTGCGATTCATACCGATGAGTTAATGGCGGATTGGTCTTTGGCTGTTGAGGGCAAAGAGCTTTTCAAAATCGACCCTTTGCGGTGAGGCGAATGTCTATGTCTAAAGCTATGAATCCTGAAGTCATTGCCGTCAATGTGCATTCCGGCTTTTGCTTGCATGTCACCTTTGAGAATGGCGAAAACAAGCTGTTTGACGTCCATCCCTATCTGCACTTACCTGTATTTCAACGCTTGAAAATCGCTGGTTATTTTGACCGCGCGCATGTTGAAAATGGCACAGTGGCTTGGGACGATCAGCTTGATTTGTCTCCCGATACGTTGTATCTGCAAGGTACGCCTATCGGTTTCGCTTTACCTGTGAATAAATAACCATGACCACAAAACAATTCGACGTCACCGTCATCGGCGGAGGCCCTGGTGGCTATATCGCCGCTATCCGCGCTGCCCAATTGGGCTTCAACGTCGCCTGTATCGACGAATGGAAAAACGACAAGGGTGGTCCGGCTTTGGGCGGAACTTGCACCAATGTTGGCTGTATTCCGTCTAAAGCTTTGCTGCAAAGTTCAGAGCATTACGAGCATGCTGCAAAACACTTTGCAGACCACGGGATTGGTGTGACGGGTCTGACGCTTGACACGGCCAAGATGCTGGGTCGAAAAGATACTGTCGTTAAACAAAACAACGATGGCATTCAGTATCTGTTCAAAAAGAACAAAGTCACCTTCTTCCATGGTCGTGGCTCTTTCGTTGCAGCTAAAGATGGCAGCTACGAGATTAAAGTGACGGGCACAGCGGAAGAAACACTGACGACCAAGCACGTTATTTTGGCCACGGGCTCCAATGCTCGCGCTTTGCCTAGTACACCGTTTGACGAGGAAAATATTCTCTCAAACGATGGCGCGCTTCGCATTGGCGCTGTGCCCAAGAAGCTTGGTCTGATTGGTTCTGGCGTGATTGGCCTGGAAATGGGCTCCGTATGGCGTCGTTTGGGCGCTGAAGTCACGATTCTGGAAGGTTTGCCTACGTTCCTTGGTGCGGTGGACGAGCAAATCGCCAAAGAAGCGCACAAGCTGTTTGTCAAACAAGGCTTGAAGATTGAACTCGGCGTCAAAGTCGGTGAGATCAAGTCAGACAAAAAAGGCGTGAATGGTGGCGTCAGTATTGCTTACACCAATGCCAAGGGCGAAGCCCTGACGCTGGATGTGGACAAACTCATCATCTCGATTGGCCGTGTGGCGAACACCATCGGTTTGAACACCGAAGCGGTAGGCTTGGTGCTCGACGAGCGTGGTGCCATCGTGGTGGACGGCGACTGTAAAACCAACTTGCCAAATGTCTGGGCTGTTGGTGACGTAGTGCGTGGTCCGATGTTGGCGCACAAGGCTGAGGAAGAAGGCGTGGCTGTGGCTGAACGCATTGCCGGTCAACATGGCCATGTGGACTTCAATACCATTCCTTGGGTGATCTACACCAGCCCTGAGATTGCATGGGTGGGTCAGACTGAACAGCAGCTCAAAGCCAGCGGACACGCGTACAAGGCGGGTACCTTCCCATTCCTCGCGAATGGTCGAGCGCGTGCTTTGGGCGATACCTCGGGAATGGTGAAGTTCTTAGCTGATGCCACAACAGACGAAATTTTGGGTGTTCACATTGTTGGCCCTATGGCCAGTGAGTTGATTTCTGAAGCGGTCGTTGCTATGTCGTTCCGTGCCAGCAGCGAAGACATTGCCCGTATTTGCCACGCGCATCCCTCTTTGAGCGAAGCGACCAAAGAAGCTGCGCTGGCGGTAGACAAGCGCACGCTGAATTTCTGAGCTTGATATGAAATAAGTTGGAGGTTAAGGTGACCGTTTTACCTTAACTTCCCGCTATCAAGTAGATAGTGAGATAGTGCGTCGAATTCTTTTCTGGTGAACATCCCTTGAGCGTATCCCTTGCTTACCAAGCTGAGTTAGCCACCCGTGGCTATGCCAGCGATCCTGCGCAGTTGCATGCGGTGGCGGTTCTAGAACGCTGTGCCACAGAGTGGGCAGCTTACAAAGAAAAACGCTCCAATTCTTTCAAAAAACTGATTCATCGGCCGGATATTCCTCGAGGTGTCTACATGTACGGCGGGGTAGGGCGGGGTAAGAGTTTTTTGATGGACTGTTTTTTCAATGCAGTACCCATCAAGCGCAAAACCCGGCTGCACTTTCACGAGTTCATGCGCGAGGTTCACCGTGAACTGGCGGATTTGCAAGGCACCGTAAACCCGCTGGATGAGTTGGGTGCACGCATGGCCAAGCGCTTCAAGCTGATTTGCTTTGATGAATTCCACGTGGCTGACATCACCGACGCGATGATCTTGCACCGCCTGCTGGTGGCCATGGTCAACAACGGTATTGGGTTTATCACCACATCCAACTTCAAGCCTGACGATTTATACCCCGATGGTTTGCACCGTGACCGTATCTTGCCGGCGATTGCCCTGTTAAACCAGCAGCTCGAAGTCATCAGCGTGGACAACGGTACTGACTACCGTCGCCGCACGCTGGAACAGGTCAAGCTTTACCATTGCCCGTTGGGTGTCCAGGCCGATACGGAGATGGCGGAGGCCTTTGGTCGCTTGGCTGAGTCGCAAGATGAAGACCCAGTGCTGCACATTGAGGCCCGTGAGATACGGGCGCGGCGCAAGGCAGGTGGCTTGGTTTGGTTTGATTTCAAGACCTTGTGTGGTGGCCCACGTTCGCAAAACGATTACCTAGAGATCGCCACACAATTCCATACGGTGCTGCTAAGCGATGTACCGCACATGCCAGTGCGTATGGCGTCTGAGGCGAGGCGGTTTACTTGGCTGGTGGACGTGCTGTACGACCGTCGCGTCAAACTCATCATGTCTGCGGAGGTGCTCCCCGAGGCGCTGTACACCGAGGGCCCGTTAGCGCATGAGTTCCCCCGTACAGCATCGCGCTTGAGTGAGATGCAATCTGCCGAGTATTTAGCACTTGAGCGGCGTTTGGTGGATACGAGCCTCACATGAGTGGACTGAGTCGTTTTCGTTGTGACCGCGTGCTGATTGTGCTGTGCGCCGGACTGATGGGTGGCGCATCATGGGGACAAACAACCGAAGAAGTGACCCAGTGGAGGCAAGATATTGAAGCTCAGCGTGCGACTGCTGAGAAGGTTTTTGCTTCTGAGAAGCTGAGCTGCTACCAGCAGTTTTCCGTGAGTGACTGCCTGACGCGTGCCCGACAAAAGTTGAATGCAGCAATGTCTGAAGCCAAACGGCAAGAATTTGTTATTAACACTGCAGAGCGCAAGCGCAGAGCAGATTTGCAGGTGCGCAAGCTCGAAGCACGCGAATCGCCCAAAGCTCTGCAAGGTGCGGCGGAGCAACGTTCCCAGCGCGCAGCGGATGCCCAGACCAACCAAGATCGTGTAGTGATCAAGCAGCGTCAGCAGGCACTTACCCAGCCTACGGGTACGGCCGAAGCGAGAACACGCGATTACCAGCAAAAAGAAGCGCAAAAGGCGCGTGAACATCGCGCACCCACGCTTATTAATCCTGATGCGGTAGAAAAATTGAGCGCGTTCAAGCAAAAGCAGCAAGAGGCCGCAGCACGCCAGGCCGATGTGGAAAAAACCCGACAAGAGCGCATTAAGCCCTTGTCAGCACCTTTGCCCGCGTTGGGAAGCGCTTCGACCCCGCTGGTCCCGCAGTTGGCGGCACCCTGATGCACCATTTAATCGTTCTTAAGTGGTTGAGTCTTCGATTTTGGCGATAACCAGCGATAAATTGTCGCCGCCACCCTTGGCGCGTTCTCTGGACTTTTTGACTAAAAATTCAGCCGCTTCTCGAGGTGAGAGAGACGACAGCACCATGCCCAGTTCAGCCGTGCTGAAATAGTGCCACAAGCCGTCGGTGCAGGCCATCAGTACATCTCCAGGTGTCAGTGCTGCAATGGAATGGGTAGCCAACGATGGCTCTTGCTCGATACCCAAGCAACTGGTCAGAATGTTGGAGAGCGGGTGCGTATTGGCATCAGCATCAGAAAGCTCCCCCCTGTCCACCATATTTTGTACGTGTGAATGATCTTTGCTGCGGCTGACCAGTTGATCTTGTCGAAAGTGGTAAATACGAGAGTCGCCAGCCGTGAGCCAGTGGCATGCGCCGCTTGGCATGATTAAAAATGTGGCGATGGTGCTGTGTGGCTCTTCTTCAGTGGACAAGGCGGTGAGCTTGATGACCAAATGGGCTTCATGAGCGACTTGGCGTAAGAATTCGCTAGCGTCTTCGGTATCAGGGTCATAACGCTCAAACAGTTGTTTGGCGGTCAGCATCACTTGATCTGATGCTTTGCGTCCTCCACTTCGTCCGCCCATGCCATCGGCAACGACACCCAATGCGCAACCGCTGGCGCGCGCATGCGGCAGCAAAATGATTTGGTCTTGCTGGTATGGGCGGTCGCCTTTATGAAGGCCGGTGGCTGCGGTCAGTTTGTAGGCTCTAGCCATGAAATTCCTGTTGGCTAAACTCCACTGGGTTGGTGAGCAATAAGGTTGGCTATTTCAGCCAACTCGTGCAACAGACAAGCCGATGGAGTCATATTTTGTTATTGCCTCGTATTATTAACGGAAGTCCTGCGATGCTTTACAACCGGTTACGAGAGTCCATGTGAAGGGCTTGCGTAATCTGGTCGAAGAGACTTTTGCCGCTGAAGGCTGCTTGGTTCAGGTGCTGGCAGGATTTACCCCTCGGCATGGACAAACCGAGATGGCGCTCGCCGTAGCTGACATTATCGAGCAGGGTGGCGCCTTGGTCGTGGAGGCCGGTACGGGCGTTGGAAAAACTTTCGCTTACTTGGTGCCTACTTTATTGAGTGGCGAACGCATACTGCTCTCGACTGCCACTAAAACTCTACAAGACCAGCTATTTGGTCGTGATTTACCCCGCCTGCTGGGTGCCTTGGGTGTGCCAGTGACTACGGCTCTGCTCAAAGGGCGCAGCAGTTACCTGTGTTTGCACCGCATGGGATTGGCTCGGCACGATGTGCGATTAACGGATCAAAAAGATTTGCACAGTTTGGCCCATATTGAACAATGGGCACATGTCACTCGCTCTGGCGATTTAGCAGAACTACCCGATCTGGACGAACGCTCTGTGCTGATTCCCCTGGTCACGTCGTCACGCGACAATTGTTTGGGAGCGGCCTGTCCGCAATTCAAGGCTTGCCATGTGAACTTAGCGCGGCGTGATGCGCTTGCTGCTGATGTGGTTGTCATCAATCACCATCTGTTTTTTGCGGATATGGCGGTACGTGAATCGGGCGTGGCAGAGTTGCTGCCCACTGTGCGGGTGGTCGTGTTTGATGAGGCGCATCAGCTCAACGATGTGGGTGTGCAGTTTCTAGGCGTGACGCTGAGTACGGGGCAGTTGCTGGATTTTTGCCGCGATGCTCTGTCTGCAGGCTTGCAACTGGCACGTGGACTGGCGGATTGGCACGGTTTGGTGGCTGCTACAGAATCAGCCGCTCGTGCGCTGCGAATGGCATTGGGTGCCACTGCGCCTTCCGCCCGGTTGCGGTGGGATACCCGGGCCCCAGAAGGCGTTTATCCGGCGGATTGGGCTTCTGTTTGGCTACCGCTTCAGGCTACCCTGGGTGGAGCTCTTGAGGTGCTGGATACGCTCAGCGAAATTGCGCCCGATTTTGTCCGTTTACACGAGCGAGCAGGTGCGTTGCTGGCAAAGTGTGAGCGTTTTGCAGCGCCTTGCCCCAGCGATGCGGTTCGGTGGGTTGACGTAGGCGCAAGCGGTCAGTTCTCGGTCCGTTTGGTGGAGTCTCCGCTGGACATTGCTGAGGCCTTCAAAGCCACTCGTATGGCCAGCGCTGCAGCGTCCGAGCGTGAACGTAGCTGGATTTTTACGTCCGCTACGTTGGGTACTGATGCAAAACTGTCGTGGTTCACACGCGATTGCGGCTTGACGGATGCCCAAGTGTTGCGTGTCACTAGCCCATTTGATTTCAAGGCCCAAGCTGCGCTCTATGTGCCTCAAAATTTGCCATTGCCCGCAGACCCTACGCACAGCGCTAGCGTGGCGGTGCTGGCTGCTAGAGCCGTCGCTCAGCTGGGCGGGCGAACCTTGGTGCTCACCACGACCTTGAAAGCAATGAGGGCGATTGCCCAAGCATTGACCGCCCATTTTGCGAAGCTTGGTGGGGCTACGGGCGGTATTGAGGTGCTGCTGCAAGGTCAGTGGCCTAAGCGGCGGCTGATGGAGCGCTTTCGGCAGGGTGGTTCTGATGGTCAACGCGGCTGTGTGCTGGTGGCATCGGCGTCGTTCTGGGAAGGGTTTGATGTTCCTGGGGAAGCCTTGCAGTTGGTCATTATTGACAAACTGCCGTTCCCACCGCCCAACGATCCACTGGTGCAAGCCCGGACGCACCGCTTGGAAACGCAAGGTTTAAACCCGTTCAACGACTACTTTGTGCCTGAAGCCGCCATTGCGTTAAAGCAAGGCAGTGGGCGTTTGATACGCCAGACCACCGACCACGGTGTGTTGGTCGTTTGTGATGTGCGCTTGGCCACCAAGGGTTATGGGCGACGTATTGTGGCAACACTGCCGCCAATGCGTCGATTAAATTCTGAAGCTGAGTGGATACTGGCTTTGACTGAGTTACCAAACTCAGCACTAAATTCAATGCCAAATTTATCAATTACCAAATCTTCCACCAAGGCCCAGACCCTGATTTGATGCCTGTTACATACGTGCTTTGTGGGTAGTTGGTTGCAAGCACCCGTTTGGCATCTTCGCTCAGCTGCTTCATCCCCAAGGCATCATAGGATTTGTACAAAATAAACAGCGCCTCTTCTAGCGCAGGCACTTCGCGGTAATCTGTCAGCGCAGTTTGGGCACGGTTGGCAGCCGCAACGTAGGCACCACGACTGTAATAGTAGCGCGCCACATGTACCTCGTATAACGCCAGCGAGTTGACTATATAGGTCATGCGCTGGCGGGCGTCAGGCGTATAGCGCGATTCAGGAAAGCGCGTTACCAATTCTTTAAAGGACTCAAAAGACTCTTTGGCCGCTTTTTGATCACGCTCGGATAAATCTTGTCGAGTCAAACCTGAAAACAACCCCAGGTTGTCATTGAAATTGACAGTGCCTTTGAGGTACAACGCGTAATCCAAAGCTGAACTTGCGGGATGCAGCTTCATGAAGCGGTCGAGCGTACCAATTGCCTGCGCTTGTTCGCCCGTTTTGTACTGGGCGTAGGCCTTTTCTAGCTCGGCTTGTTGCGCCAACGCAGTGCCTGCAGCGCGGCCCTCGAGCTTTTCAAACAGAGGGATCGCCTTGTCAAAAGCTCCCGAGCTGAGTTCGTCTTTAGCCTCGCTATAAATCTTGTTTGGACTCCAGTCGGCTGTCTTATCAACTGCCGAAGTAGCGCAACCGGCCAGCATTAAAGCAGTCAACAGCAGAGCGGCAGCTGGAACAGCCGATAATCGAGAACGGTACACAGACAACAACACAGGCGGCTTTCTTGAATCAGGGCAAAAAGATTATATCTAGCGGTGGAATTCCTAACGACGCGGACGGTGCAAATGCTGCTGCATTGGCGCGCATGTCCGACGAATCGTCAGACATGGACGCATCAGACACAGAGGTTGAGGGCGGAGGTGAGAGCGAAAGCCAGGCTGAGTGCCGCACCTTCACCTTGGCCAGCGCCCAGCACGGCAGCCGTATTGACCGCGCGCTGGCCGATTTGGTGCCCGAATTTTCGCGCAGTTACCTGCGCCAACTGATTGAGGCGGGCGAAGTCATTCTGAACGGTATTACTGTTCGAAAGGCATCGCAGTCGGTCAAGGCAGGAGATGAGGGAAGCATCACGCTGCGGGCGACGCCACAAAGCCAAGCCTTCAAGCCCGAAGCGATGGATCTTTGCGTCGTGTATGAGGACGATTACCTGAGGGTCATCAATAAGCCTGCCGGATTGGTCGTTCATCCGGCACCTGGCAATTGGAGCGGAACACTGCTCAATGGCCTGCTCGCCAGCGACCCAGAAGCCCATTTTTTGCCCCGTGCGGGCATTGTTCACCGGTTGGACAAAGACACCAGTGGCTTGATGGTGGTTGCACGAAAACGAACAGTGATGGATGCACTGGTCAAACTGATAGCGGCAAGGGAAATGTCTCGCCAGTACCTCGCTATGGCGCACCGTCCTTGGGCTGGGGCTCGTGAGCGGACTATTGACGCGCCGCTTGGGCGCGATCCGCGTAATCGTTTGCGAATGGCTGTGGTTGATTTGGAGCGATCGCCAGGAAAGGTCGCTCAAACTACTTTCAGGTTGCTGCAAAATTCAGATCTAGGATGCATCGTGCACTGTGCACTGCATACGGGTAGGACACATCAAATCCGGGTTCATATGAACTCAATTGGTCACCCCTTGGTTGCTGATGCCTTGTACGCTGGCGCTGCTGCTGCAGGCATGACGCGCCAAGCGCTCCATGCCTACCGTCTAGCGTTTGATCATCCAGTCACTGGCGAAGCGATGGTTTTTAAGGCTCCGTTGCCAGAGGATTTTGCTTCGGGCTTGCAGGAATGGGGTCTCGGCTACAATTTAGGGCAGCTTGAAGGTGGTGACGAGAATGAAGACGAAAGCGAAGAGTTTTAAGCTGTTTTCAGTCGCCTTGTAGCCTTTTCCCGGCTTTAATCTATTACGAATCCACACCAACGCGGGCATAGCCCGGTTGATTTTCTCTGTTGCTAACCTGCGGTAGATGACCCTTGTAGCCGCCGCGCTGACTTTAGCGCACCTCTCGAAAATCGCACACCATGAACACGACGGATGCCCAGCGTATCCTCGAAACAGCGCTAATTTGCTCACTATCGCCACTTACGCTGCGCGATATGCGCACCCTATTCGCTGACGAGTTGAGCGCTGAAACGCTTAAAATCTTGCTACATAACTTGCAGCAAGTATGGTCGCAGCGTGGCGTTGAGTTGGTGATGATTGCCAGTGGTTGGCGTTTTCAGAGTCGCCCCGAGATGCGCGAGTATCTCGACCGGCTACACCCTGAAAAACCGCCTAAGTACAGCCGGGCCGTGTTGGAGACGCTAGCGATCATCGCTTACCGTCAACCCACCACGCGGGGTGACATGGAAGATATTCGTGGCGTGACCATCAATTCGCTGGTCATTAAGCAGCTGGAAGACCGAGGCTGGGTAGAGGTAATTGGGCACCGCGAAACCGTAGGCCGCCCTGCTTTGTATGCCACCACACGCCAGTTTTTGGATGACCTGGGTTTACAGACTTTGAGTCAATTGCCTGCACAAGAAAATGGAGAACCCAGTGCGCAGTTGTTGGACGCGATTGCGGCCTCTGCATTGGCTTTTCCTGTTGTCGAAAATGCGGCTGAAGCCATTGAAATTACAGAATTTATCGAAATTACAGAAATAAGTGAGGGGGCTGCGACTGAGAGCCTCATCCCGACGACCGCTGACGAAAGCACACCATGAACATTAACGATACCCAATCCACTGAACTGGCTTTGCCCGCGGCTGACGAAGCGGTCAGCGCAGTGCCTGTCTCTGAATCTTTGCCTGGCTTCACCACTTTGCCTTTACGCTCAGCCGCGGCGCCCTCAGCGGCCCTTCAGTTGTTCGAGGATGTTGTGTCTGGCGAGTTCGATACCTTGCAAGAGGACGAAACCTCTGCGCCTACCAAGCGCGTACTACTGCCCCAAGCTGACAGTCCTAAATTGCACAAAGTACTGGCACAAGCTGGTATGGGTTCGCGGCTTGAAATGGAGCAGTTGATTACCGAAGGGCGTATTTCAGTTAACAATGAGCCTGCCCATGTGGGTCAGCGTATTCAGTTCGGCGACCACGTTAAAGTTAATGGCAAGCCTATCAAGGTGCGTATTCAAGCACCACCACCGCGCGTTATCGCGTACCACAAGCCGGTCGGAGAAGTCGTAACCCATGACGATCCGCAGAATCGCCCCACGGTATTTCGTCGTTTGCCCAAATTGTTTCAGGGCAAATGGCAATCAGTCGGCCGATTGGATTTGAATACCGAAGGACTTTTGCTTTTCACCAGTTCTGGTGAGTTGGCAAACCAGTTAATGCACCCACGTTTTGGTCTGGAGCGTGAATATGCGGTTCGGGTGCTGGGTGCCTTAAATAAAGAAGAGAAGCAAAAACTACTCGACGGGGTACAGCTGGAAGATGGTCGTGCGCAATTTGGTTCCATTGTGGATGGCGGCGGTGAAGGCTCCAACTGCTGGTATCGGGTCACTATTTCTGAAGGTCGTAACCGCGAAGTCCGTCGCATGCTGGAGGCTGTGGGCCACGCGGTCAGTCGCCTTATTCGCATTCGCTACGGTGCCATGCTGCTGCCACGCGGCTTGCGCCGAGGCGCCTGGATGGAGCTTGAAGATGCTGACATTCGTGGGTTAATGAATGCCGCAGGGCCAGTTCGGCAGCCTGGCGAAATACTGGAAGAGGGCACCAATACCGGAGAGCGCTCCACGCGAAACGAAGGCCGCAATGACGGTGCCCGAGCAGGGCGCAATGCGGGTGGGCGGGGTGCGGGTGCTGGAGGTCGTGGCGATCAAGGTGGAAACCGGGATAACGCTCGAGGCAATAACAAAGGTAATGGAGCACCTATTAACGGACGTGGTGCTGCGCCTACATCAGGCCGTGGTCGGCCACCCAACCCCCAAAAGCAAGGCGGTAGTAACCGTAACGAAGGCAGCTCTCAACCAGATCCAATGAAGACCGCCTTTGGCTACATCGGTGCGGATAGCTTTACCCGTCAACGTGAAGCGCAAGGGCCGCGACGCCCTTCCGGTGGACCTGGTGGAAATATGGGCTCAGGGCGAGGCAATGGTTCGCGTACAGGTGGTCGGGGTCGCTGATCTGAATATATGGTGCATTGCAAGGTAAAATCAGTGGCTGCCTGTAGCGCAGAGCTTGGCTTGCAACTGCATTTCGTGCCCTGCCTTCAATCATTTATTTAAAACATATACCTAACGGAAGTTAACGGAACATCATGGCTATCGAACGCACTCTCTCCATCATCAAGCCTGACGCTGTCGCTAAAAACGTCATCGGTCAAATTTACGCCCGCTTCGAGGCTGCAGGCCTGAAGGTCGTAGCTGCCAAAATGGCGCATCTGTCACGCGGCGAAGCTGAAGCTTTCTACGGTGTTCATAAAGCACGCCCTTTCTTTAACGATCTGGTGACGTTCATGATCTCTGGTCCAGTGATGATCCAGGCTTTGGAAGGTGAAAATGCGATCCTGACGCACCGTGACCTGATGGGCGCTACCGATCCTAAGAAGGCTGCTCCTGGCACCATTCGTGCTGACTTTGCCGACAGTATTGATGCCAACGCTGTCCATGGCTCTGATGCCGCTGAAACTGCTGTCGGCGAAATTGCTTTCTTTTTTCCCGGTATGAACGTTTTCGCCCGCTAAGCAGCGGAACGAAGACCCTAAACCCAAACTAAAATTATGATGGCCAACCTGCTTGACTTTGATCTAGAAGGCTTGGCCGCATTTTGTGAGCGGCTGGGGGAAAAGCGTTTTCGCGCTACGCAGCTGTTCCGGTGGATTCACCAGCGCGGTGCCCACCAGTTTGATCAGATGAGTGATTTGGCCAAGTCATTGCGCGAAAAGCTCGCCAAAGTGGCTGAAGTTAAGGGCTTATCTGTCATCTCTCAGCACGAATCGGCAGACGGCACCATCAAATGGTTGTTTGATGTGGGTGCTGGAGATGCTGTTGAAGCTGTATTTATTCCTGAGAATGACCGTGGCACACTTTGCGTTTCATCGCAAGCCGGTTGTGCAGTCGGTTGCCGTTTTTGCTCCACGGGGCATCAAGGCTTTAGTCGCAATTTAACTACTGCTGAAATCACGGCTCAGCTGTGGTTTGCCGAACATTTCTTGCGTCAGCATTTGGGTCGCGATGAGCGTGTTATCTCTAACGTCGTCATGATGGGTATGGGCGAGCCGCTGCAAAACTACGCAGCGCTGGTGCCCGCATTAAAGACCATGTTGAGCGACCACGGCTACGGACTTTCGCGCCGCCGTGTGACGGTATCGACTTCTGGCGTAGTACCTATGATGGACCGACTGGCCCTGGACTGTCCTGTGGCTTTGGCGGTATCTTTGCACGCACCTGACGATGCTTTGCGTGACAGTTTGGTGCCGCTGAACCGAAAGTATCCGCTGGCCGAGCTGATGGACGCCTGTGTACGTTACCTAGATTACGCACCAAGGGATTTCATTACCTTTGAATATTGCATGTTGGACGGCGTTAACGACCAACCTGAGCATGCGCAGCAGTTGATACGTTGGGTCAAAACGCATGGTAGTAATGGCGTTTCTTGCAAATTCAATTTAATCCCTTTTAATCCTTTTCCTGAATCGGGTTTGACGCGCTCTGGCGCTGCACAAGTCACCTTGTTCGCCAAAATTTTGTCCGACGCTGGCATTGTTACTACTGTGCGCAAGACGCGAGGTGACGATATTGATGCTGCTTGTGGTCAGTTGGCGGGTGAGGTTAAAGACCGCACTAAGGTCACTCAGCGGATGCAGTTTCAGCGCAATGCAGCGTTGGGTATAACGTCTGCGCCTCATGACACTGATGGAGTCAGCGCGTGAGTGACCGTGTGGAGCATGGCGCAAGGTGGCTTCGGTTGTGCTGTGCCTTGAGTGTGAGCTGGGTACTGCTGGTGCAGTTGAGCGCCTGTAGCAATGTGCCGCGTGCAGCTGAGACTGCCGATCTGGCTACGGATTCTGATGAGACCCCGGTGCGTAAACGCGCCAGATTACGCTTGGAACTCGCGGTCAATTATTTTGACCAGGGCCAAACCAAGGTTGCACTAGACGAGGTCAAGCAAGCGTTGGTTCAAGATCCTGCCTATGCCGAAGCGCATAACTTGCGAGGCCTGATTTACCTGAGACTCAATGATTACCCGCTGGCTGAAGCAAGTTTTAAACAATCGCTGATGCTGAGTCCTCGGGACAGTAATACATTGCATAACTATGGCTGGTTGATGTGCCAGCAAGCTCGTTACGTCGATGCGGGTATCGCGTTTTCGCAGGCACTGACCAGTCCGGTTTACCAAGGGCGTGCCAAGACTTTTATGGCGCAGGGTCTGTGTGAGGAGCGCGCTGGCAAGATCGCAGAGGCTGAGCGTAGTTTGGCTCATTCTTACGAGCTTGATCCTGCGAATCCTGTCACTGGATTTAATTTGGCTAATTTGCTGTTCAAGCGGGGTGACTTGATGCGCGCGCAGTTTTACATTCGGCGTCTCAACAACGGCGAATTTGCAAACTCAGAATCGCTTTGGTTGGGTATCAAAATTGAACGCAAGTTGGACAACCGCAATGCCATGCAGCAACTGATTGATCAGTTGTCAAAGCGATTTGCGCAATCCAAGGAGATGCAGTTGTACGTAAAAGGATCTTTTGATGACTGAGTCGGTAGAAGCAGCGCACAGCACATCGAGTGAGCCGCTGAGCGGCGGCGCAGGCTCTGCAACCGCAGGCGCGTTACTTAAAAAAGCCCGCGAAGAAGCTGGTTTGCATATTGGGACTTTAGCGGTTTCGCTGAAAGTCCCAGTCAGCAAATTGGAGGCCTTAGAGTCTGGTAATTTAGAGGCGTTGTCGGGTGTGGTGTTTGTGCGTGCTCTGGCGTCCAGTGTCTGCCGTTCGTTAAAGATTGAGCCTGCACCGATTTTGAATCTTCTGCCCCAGGCGATTACTGCGCGGCTACATCAAAAAGGTGACCTTAACGAGCCGTTTCGCGGGGATGGACGTGGCATGAGCTTTTCATCACCCGAGCGCTTGTTGAAACCTTCAATTTTGGCCGTTATCGCTTTATTGATTGGCGCAGCCGCATTAATGCTATGGCCCAACCTGGGTCCGATCATGCCGAATATGGCGGCTCTGAAAGAGTCAACCGCTGAGATCGTTCCGCCTGTGATGGTGATGAATGGCCCTGAAACGACGCCTCTTGTTGAGTCCGTACCCGCCGCCGGATCTGCGGCATCACTAACAATGCCTGTACCTGGGGTTTCTACGTCACCCGTACCCGCGCTTGCGCCTGCAGAAGTGCCGGCTTCGATCAGTCCTGCACCTGCTGGTTCTAGCACTGTCACGGTCAGTGGCTCTGGCGACATGGTTTCGTTCACGGCCACAGCCACTTCTTGGGTCGAGGTTACTAATGCCAGGGGCCTCGTAGTATTGCGTAAAACCCTCAGTGCCGGTGAAACGACTCAGGTCGGTGGTACGACACCCCTACGTGTGATTGTGGGTCGTGCTGACGCAACTGAAGTGACTGTGCGAGGAAAGCGTTTGGAGCTCAAAGCATTGTCAAAAGATAACGTAGCCCGTTTCGAGGTGAAATAGTGAGCATTTGTACTCTCGTTCCAACTTCTCAACCTATCGCGTCAGCGCAACCTAAAGCGCGGCATTCCTTACAGTCCAGTGTCGTGTGGGGGAGCAGGGTGGTGACGGTCGGTGGTGATGCACCTGTGCGAATCCAATCGATGACTAACACTGACACTGCGGATGCGATTGGTACGGCCATCCAGGTTAAAGAGTTGGCTATTGCCGGTTCGGAGATAGTGCGCATCACTGTCAATACCCCTGAAGCGGCCGCAGCAGTGCCCTATGTGCGCGAGCAGCTCGACCGCATGGGTATCGACGTGCCCTTGATTGGTGACTTTCATTACAACGGCCACCGTTTGCTGACCGATTACCCCGCGTGCGCCGAGGCCTTGTCCAAATACCGCATCAACCCCGGTAATGTAGGTAAGGGTGATAAGCATGATCGCCAGTTTGGTCAAATGATTGAAGCTGCGCTGCGCTGGAATAAACCTGTGCGCATCGGTGTAAATTGGGGGAGCTTAGACCAGGAGCTGCTTGCGAATCTGATGGACGAGAACAGCCAGCGCGCTGAGCCTTTTGAAGCCCGCCAAGTAATGTACGAAGCCCTCATTAGCTCCGCCATGGGATCAGCCGCGCTGGCGCAGTCCATGGGCATGGCGAAGCAGCAGGTCATTTTGTCGTGCAAGGTCAGTGGTGTGCAAGATTTGATAGCAGTTTACAGAGAGCTGGCTAAACGTTGTGACTATCCGCTACATCTAGGGTTAACCGAGGCGGGCATGGGCACCAAAGGTACCGTGGCATCTGCTACGGCCTTGTCCATCCTGCTGCAAGAGGGTATTGGTGACACCATTCGGGTCTCGCTCACGCCGCAACCGGGCGAGGCGCGCACACAAGAAGTGGTTATTGCCGCTGAAATTTTGCAAGCTCTTGGCATGCGCAGTTTTGTGCCTAGTGTTACTGCCTGTCCTGGCTGTGGCCGTACCACCAGTACCACTTTTCAGGTGTTGGCGAAAGAAATAGACGACTTCCTTCGGGCGCAAATGCCCGTCTGGCGTAAGCAGTATCCCGGCGTCGAAACGCTGCGAGTCGCTGTGATGGGTTGTATTGTCAACGGTCCTGGTGAGAGTAAACATGCCGACATTGGCATCAGTCTGCCCGGTACGGGTGAATTTCCCGCTGCACCTGTGTTTATTGACGGTGAAAAAGCGCTTACTCTGCGTGGTGACAACATCGCCCGTGAATTCCATCAACTTGTTGAAAACTACATTGAAAAACGCTTTGGAGGTCTCGTGCTTCCTCAAGCAGATTGACGCTATTTCCTTCTCCGATCATGTCTGAACCCGTTAAATTCACCGCTATAAAAACCGAAAAACTGATCGCTGTTAAAGGCATGAACGACATCCTGCCGTCCGATTCCGCCCGTTGGGAGTGGTTTGAAGACACGGTGCGCAGTGTGATGTCCCAACACAGCTACCGCAATATCCGTACGCCGATCGTTGAGCCTACGTCCCTGTTTGTGCGTGGAACCGGTGAGACGACCGATATTGTTGAAAAAGAGATGTACTCGTTTGAGGACAGGCTCAATGGCGAGCAGCTCACGCTGCGTCCTGAGAACACCCCTGGTGTAGTGCGTGCGGCTATCGAGCACAACCTGACCTACGAAGGGGGTAAACGCCTTTACTACATGGGCCCCATGTTCCGCCATGAGAAACCACAGAGGGGCCGTTACCGTCAGTTTTACCAATTGGGAGCCGAAGCTTTGGGCTTTGGTGGGCCAGAGTTAGATGCTGAGTTGATGGTGATGGCGCACCAGCTGTTTGCCAAGTTGGGTTTACGACAAGTGCGTGTAGAGCTCAACAGTTTGGGGGTGCCTGCTGAGCGTAAAGCACACCGCAGTGCGTTGATAGACTATTTTGAGCAACACCGTGAAACCTTGGACGCCGAGGCTCAACGTCGGCTGTTGACGAATCCGTTGCGAATTTTGGATACTAAAAACCCAGCAATGCAGGTGTTGGTGCAAGGCTCGCCGCGTTTATTGGACTTTTTAGGTGAGCCTTCTCTCAAGCATCTGGATACGGTTAAGACGCTGCTTGATGCATGTGGCGTGGCTTGGACAATCAATCCCCGTTTGGTTCGTGGCTTGGACTATTACAGTCACACGGTGTTCGAGTTCATTACCGATGAGTTGGGCGCACAAGGCACGTTATGTGGTGGTGGACGGTACGATGGCTTATTTGAGGTTTTGGGCGGTAAGCCGACACCTGCAGTTGGCTGGGGTATGGGCATTGAGCGCGTACTAGAGCTGGTCAAATCGCAAGGACTGGGCTGTGCGGAACCTGTACCTGATGTGTATGCGGTAATTTCTGAGGTCGCCAGCCTGCCGGTAGTCATGAAAACGCTGCAAGACTTGCGCACTGCGGGTGTTACGGTGCAAATGCACGCGTCTCCAACGGGCGACAACATGGGCAGCATGAAGTCGCAATTCAAGAAAGCTGATGCAAGCGGTGCCCGCTATGCCTTGATTTTTGGGGTAGACGAGTTGGCTCACGCGCAAGTTGCGGTGAAGCCCTTGCGTGGTGACCCCGCACAGACAACGCAGCAGCAGTTGCATTTCTTGGCAGAGACGGCTGTTTGGGCCTCTCAGTTACGCCAATAAGGCTACCCCTACAATCCACCCTTTATTTCTCAGCGCGTATGGCACAACATCTCGATCTCGAAGAACAAGAACAGCTCGACCAGCTCAAGCATTTTTGGAAGCAGTATGGCAATTTAATTACCTGGGTATTGATCCTGGTACTAGGTGCCTTAGCATCTTGGAATGGCTATCAATATTGGCAGCGGAGTCAGGCAACTAAGTCTGCGGCGCTCTATGACGAGGTCGATCGTGCAGCTAAGGCTGTTGATTTGACCAAGCTGGAGCGGGCGTTTGGCGACATTAAAGACAAATTTGGGAGCACCGATTACGCCCAGCAGGCTGGACTGTTATCAGCCAAAGTATTTTTTGAGAACGGCAAAGCGGATTTGGCCAAATCGGCACTGACTTGGATTGCTGAAAAATCTAATAACGCTGGCTATCAAGCTGTTGCCAAGTTGCGGCTGTCTGGGGTGTTGGTCGAGTCCAAGGACTTTGACAATGCACTTAAACAGCTGTCCGGCAGTTTTCCTAAAGAATTTGACGGCTTGGTAGCCGATCGAAAAGGCGACATTCTGGCCCTGCAGGGCAAAACTGACGAAGCCAAAGCGGCATACAGTACAGCCTATGCTGCCTTACCTTCAGCTATAGACTACCGCCGTTTGGTGGAATTTAAACTGAATGCCTTGGGTGTTGATCCATCGCTACCGCCGCCTGTTAAAGTCGCCGGCGCTGCTCCTGCGGACAGCGCTGTAGACGCTAAAAAGTGATTCCCATGATGTCGCTCTCCCTTGCTTTTTGTGCACGCTCTCCTGTGTCTCAGGCACTTGCAAACAAGCGCAATAGCGTTGTACAGCGAGTTGTATTGATATTGGTTGCTACAGTTTGTGTAGCCATGCTGTTGGCTTGCTCAAGTACAGCAGAAAAGCCCAAGCCCAAAGACCTACCCCTTAATGCTGCTCTATATGGCGTCAAGCAGGCATGGAGTGGCCGTATTGGCGAAGTCGCTTTTCCCCTAGATATCAGTGTGGTGCAAGGTCGTGTCACACTTGCAAGCTCGGATGGCACTGTCGTTAGTCTGGACGCTCGAACTGGGGCCGAGCAATGGCGTCGTGCTGTGGGTGAGCCTTTATCGGCTGGCGTGGGCAGCGATGGCAAGGTCAGCGCCGTGGTGACACGTGCAAATCAGCTGGTTGTAATGGATGAAAGCCGTGAACTGTGGCGCCAGCGCCTGGGCGCGCAAGCCTACACTGCCCCGCTGGTGGCTGGTGGTCGTGTGTTTGTGTTGACTGCAGATCGTGCACTCAGTGCTTACGATGGCAAGACCGGTCGCCGACTGTGGATCCAACAGCGCCCCGGTGAGCCGCTGGTGTTGCGGCAGCCCGGTGTTTTGCTGGCTGTAGGTGACACTTTGGTGTTGGGGCAGGCAGGTCGTTTAGTTGGGTTAAGTCCAGCCAATGGTTCTGTACGTTGGGAAGCACCGATTGCCAGTCCCCGTGGAACCAACGATGTAGAGCGCTTAGTAGATTTAGTGGGCCGTGTTAGCCGTGTCGGTGATGCGGTGTGCGCAAGGGCTTTTCAATCGAATGTGGCCTGTGTCAATGCCACTCGCGGTAGCGTGATGTGGACGCAGGCGGCTAATGGTTTTGAAGGTATCGATGGGGATACTGACAGGGTTGTGGGCAGTGAGTCTGATGGTAAGGTTATTGCTTGGCGTCGAACCGATGGCCAGCGCCTTTGGGTGACAGATCGCCTTCAGTATCGCAACCTTACGGCCCCGTTGTTGCTGGGACGCTCTGTGGTGGTGGGCGACAGCAGTGGCATTTTATATTTCTTGTCGCGTGAAGACGGCGCTCTTTTGTCACGGTTAAGTACGGATAGTTCTGCCATCGTGACGGCACCCGCTTTGGCGGATGGCACCCTGGTTGTGGTCACGCGCAATGGCGGTGTTTACGGCTTTGTGCCTGAGTAAATGCGAGTAATTACGACCTGATGAAACCTGTTTTAGCCCTGGTTGGCCGACCCAATGTCGGTAAATCAACCTTATTTAACCGCCTGACCAAAACCCGAGACGCCATCGTTGCCGATTTCGCTGGTTTGACACGAGATCGCCACTACGGTAACGCCAAACATGGCAAGCAAGAATTCATCGTCATTGACACGGGAGGTTTCGAGCCTGATTCGTCGGATGGCATGTACCAAGAAATGGCCAAACAAACGCGTCAAGCCGTTGCAGAGGCTGATGTGGTTATCTTTGTGGTCGATGGTCGTGCAGGTGTTTCTGCGCAAGACCATGAAATTGCCAAGTTGCTGCGACGTTTGGGCAAACCAACCGTATTGACCGCCAACAAAGCCGAAGGCATGTTGGATGGCACCAAGTTGGTGGAGTTCTTTGAACTTGGCTTAGGTCAAGTTCTTGCGGTTTCTGCTGCGCATGGCCAAGGCATGCGCGACTTGCTGGACGCTGCGTTGGGTTTGCTCAACCTGCCAGATCCCGAGGCTGAAGTCGTCACCGACAACAGCGTCATCAAGCTCGCTGTTGCCGGGCGCCCTAACGTTGGTAAATCAACGCTCATCAACACTTGGTTGGGCGAAGAGCGCTTGGTTGCGTTTGATCAGCCTGGCACCACCCGCGATGCAATCACCGTGCCGTTTGAGCGCGGTGGTCAGCAGTTCGAGCTGATTGACACCGCTGGATTACGCCGTAAAGGTAAAGTGTTTGAGGCCATTGAGAAATTCTCTGTGGTCAAAACATTGCAAGCAATCGAGTCCGCTAATGTGGTGTTACTGCTGCTTGATGCAACGCAAGGCGTGACCGACCAAGATGCGCACATTGCAGGCTATGCCCTGGAAAGTGGCCGTGCCATGGTGTTGGCTGTGAACAAATGGGATGCGGTAGACAGTTACCAACGTGAGCAATTGCAACGTTCTATAGAGAGCCGCTTACCGTTCCTTAAGTTTGCCAACCTGCACATGATTTCAGCTAAGAAGCGCCAAGGTTTGGGGCCAGTGTGGGCGTCTATTGTGCAAGCCCACAAATCGGCCAACTGCAAAATGACTACGCCCGTGCTGACCCGCTTGCTGCTAGAGGCTGTGCAGTTCCAAGCGCCTAAGAAATCGGGCATGTACCGCCCCAAGTTGCGCTATGCCCACCAAGGTGGCATGAACCCCCCGATCGTGGTGGTGCATGGCAATTCGCTAGAACATGTCACCGAAGCATACAAACGGTTTCTGGAAGGCCGTATCCGTAAGGAGTTTGATCTTTCGGGTACGCCAATGCGTATCCAACTGAAGACTTCTGCAAATCCATACTCGGATAAGGATTAGGCTGTCAATTGGTTTGATTCCCTAGCCGCTGTGGTATCGTTCATTTTTAAACACTCTTACGTACACGGAGCATATCGTGAGCAACAAAGGTCAACTTTTGCAAGACCCCTTCCTTAATATTCTGCGCCGTGAGCATGTGCCGGTATCCATCTATTTGGTTAATGGCATCAAGCTTCAGGGGCAGATTGAATCCTTTGATCAGTATGTCGTTTTGCTGCGTAATACCGTGACTCAAATGGTGTACAAGCATGCAATTTCCACCATTGTTCCTGGTCGTGCTGTTAATTTTTCTGCCAACGACGCGGTTGAAGCTCCAGCAGCTTGAGTTCAAGTTGTTTAACTTTTATCCTGGCCGCATGAGACACTTATCTGATCTCCGGATTTGAGCGCACCTGATTTACAAGCCAAACCTTTGGCTCCTGCCATTTTGGTCGGAGTTGATTTTGGTGCGCCTCATTTTGATGGTGCTCTTGAAGAGTTGGGTTTACTGGCTGATACGGCTGGCCTCACGCCGGTGGGACGTATTACCTGTAAGCGCCACGCGCCTGATGCCGCACTTTTTGTTGGCAGTGGTAAGGCTAACGAGATTAAGCTTCTTGCTGAGCAACTCGGTGCGGTAGAAATTCTTTTCGATCAATCTCTCAGTCCAGCGCAACAGCGTAACCTGGAGCGGCATCTTGGTTTGCCGGTTAACGACCGTACCCTTCTGATTTTGGAAATTTTTGCCCAACGTGCGCGCAGCCATGAGGGCAAGTTACAGGTTGAGTTGGCACGTCTGCAATACCTTAGTACCCGCTTGGTACGGCGTTGGTCGCACTTGGAGCGTCAGCGTGGTGGTATTGGTGCGCGCGGTGGGCCTGGCGAAAGTCAGATTGAGTTAGATCGCCGTATGATTAATGACAATATCAAGCGTATCAAAGAGCGCTTGGTGAAGGTCAAACGTCAGCGACAAACCCAACGTCGTCAGCGTGAGCGGCGTGACACCTTCAATATTTCGTTGGTTGGCTACACCAATGCAGGGAAATCCACGCTGTTCAATGCGTTGACCAAAGCTAAAGCCTATGCCGCAGACCAGTTATTTGCCACACTGGACACGACGACGCGACAACTGTATTTGGGTGATGTGGGCCGTACCGTATCTTTATCGGATACGGTCGGTTTTATTCGAGATTTACCGCACGGCTTGGTAGACGCTTTTGCTGCTACGCTGCAAGAAGCCGTGGACGCTGATCTGCTGTTGCACGTGGTTGACGCGTCTAATTTGGCGTATCCCGAGCAAATGGCCGAGGTGCAGCGTGTACTAACCGATATCCATGCTGAGGATATTCCACAGATCGTCATTTTCAATAAGCTCGATGCTCTTGAAAAAGACCGTTGGCCGCTGCACATGCAAGATACAACTGAAGTGAATGGTGAACGGACACCGCGACTGTTTGTCAGTGCTAAAGGTGGAGAGGGCGTCGCTGCTCTGAGGAGTCTTTTGGCGCAACGATTCGCCGAGAAACTGGCAGACCGTGAAAGCGGAGCTTCAGAAGCTTTTACCTCATCCGATATTTCCGATGATCCCGCCAATTTGGACGAATATGCGTCTGAGATTGATTCTGAAATTGGGCTGAATTCTTCAGCAAACTAGAACCCTTACGAAACTGTGCGAATGAACCTTCAGCAATTGTCGTTTCCCTTGCGTCAGGTAACGGAACGTGTATACGGCCTTTTAGGTCGCATGTTCAACCTCAACGATCCGCGTTGGGGCCGAGACGATAAAGCCCAGGAATCGGGTAATTCCGAGGGTGAAACGCCTCCTCCACCTGTCGCCTCACCACCGCCATCGCAGCCCAAGGGCAATCGTGGTCGTGCCGATCAAGGCCCACCTGATCTAGACGAGTTGTGGCGAGATTTCAACCGCAAGTTAGGAAGTTTGTTCGGCGGCTCATCCAACAATAACCGTGGCAGCAATGGCAATCGCGGTGGCGGATTTCAGCCGGACATGAAGTCCGCTGGCATCGGCTTGGCGCTAATCGGAGCTGTTACCGTACTGATTTGGTTGGGTACCGGCTTCTTTATCGTGCAAGAAGGCCAGCGTGCGGTGATTACCCAGTTCGGAAAATACAACTCAACGGTGGGCGCAGGTTTCAATTGGCGCTTGCCGTACCCTATACAACGCCATGAGTTGGTATTTTTAACTCAAATTCGTTCTGTTGATGTCGGACGTGACGGTGTTATCAAAGCTACCGGCCTGCGCGACTCTGCCATGTTGACCGAAGACGAAAACATCGTCGAAATCAAATTCGCAGTGCAATACCGGCTTAATGATGCGCGTGCCTACTTGTTCGAGAGTCGTAGTCCCGCTGAAGCTGTTGTTGAGGTGGCTGAAACCGCTGTGCGTGAAGTCGTTGGCAAGATGCGTATGGATTCTGCACTTGCTGAAGAGCGAGATCAAATTGGTCCGCGTGTGCGCACTTTGATGCAGAGCATTCTTGACCGTTATAAAGTCGGCATCGAAGTGGTCGCTATCAACTTGCAGCAAGGCGGCGTGCGCCCCCCTGAGCAGGTGCAATCAGCTTTTGATGATGTGCTAAAGGCGGGTCAAGAGCGTGAACGTGCTAAAAACGATGCGCAAGCGTATGCCAATGACGTTATTCCTCGCGCTGTTGGTTCTGCGTCACGTCTCAAGGAAGAGGCCGATGGCTACAAAGCCCGAATCGTGGCACAGGCTGAGGGTGATGCCCAGCGCTTTCGTTCTGTGTTGACCGAATACCAAAAAGCTCCGCAAGTTACACGTGACCGAATGTACTTAGACACTATGCAGCAGATTTACAGCAATGCGAACAAAGTCATTGTGGACTCAAAGCAAGGTTCTAACTTGCTCTATCTACCGCTGGACAAGCTCATGCAATCCGCCGCACAAGGCGGAGTAGCAGACGCTTTAGCGGCTACGTCCACTGCACCCGCTGTTGCACCTGCTGTATTACCCTCCCAGTCCCCCGAAGGACGTACCCGTGACGGCCAGCGTAGCCGTGACCGCGACATTCGCTAGAAAGCCATTGATGAACAGAATTGGTTTTATTGTCTGCTCAGCGCTGATCGCGTTGATGCTTGCCAGCTCGATGCTTTTTGTCGTAGACCAGCGCCAGTTTGGTGTGGTTTACGCTTTGGGGCAAATTAAAGAAGTCATCACCGAGCCCGGATTGAACTTCAAATTGCCACCGCCGTTTCAAAACGTGTCCTACATCGACAAACGCTTGCTGACGCTTGAAAGTGCTGAAAATGAGCCCATGCTGACCGCTGAAAAGCAGCGCGTGGTGATTGATTGGTTTGTGCGCTGGCGCGTGAGCGATCCTACTGAGTACATCCGCAACGTGGGTTTGGACGAAAGCGCCGGTGCCAGCCAATTGAACCGCGTAGTGCGAAATGCATTTCAAGAGGAAATCAATAAGCGTACGGTGAAAGACATTCTGTCTATTAAGCGTGAGGCTTTGATGGCCGATGTGAAGCGTGAAGTGCTGGCCTCTGTGCGCGGCGCCAAGCCTTGGGGTGTGGACGTGGTTGATGTCCGTATTACACGTGCTGATTACGTGGAAGCGATAACGGAGTCTGTTTACCGCCGTATGGAAGCAGAACGTAAGCGTGTAGCTAACGAATTGCGGTCAACAGGTGCTGCCGAAGGTGAGAAAATCCGTGCTGATGCCGATAAGCAACGCGAAGTGACAATTGCCAACGCTTACCGCGATGCACAAAAAATCAAAGGCGAAGGCGATGCCGAAGCTGCCCGTATTTACGCTGATGCTTTTGGTAAGGATCCGCAGTTTGCCCAGTTTTATCGCAGTCTGGATGCTTATAAAGCCAGCATTGGTAAAAAGGGTGATGTGATGGTGGTCGATCCAGCTTCATCAGAGTTTTTCAAGGTTTTTCGTGGCAATGGGAGTGGAGGTAGCGCTGCTAATAGCCCTGTATCACCTAAAAAGTAAGCAGGTTGGATACCTCGTTTAGCATTGATTCACTGTGGCTCGCATTCGCTTTGCTGCTAGTGATTGAGGGCATGTTGCCTTTTGTTTCTCCGCAGGGATGGCGACGCGTATTTGCTCAGCTGCTGCAAATGCAGGACGGTCAAATCCGCTTTTTTGGCTTGTGCAGCATTCTGCTAGGACTGCTGCTGGTCTGGCTTCTGTAGCGCTGTTCTTTGCGTTTGTTATTTCGGGTGTTCAAGCGGTTACCGCTGGCCCGGTAGAATCTGCGCTTTAAACGCTTCACTGTTATTTCATGTCTGTCTGGCAACCTTCTTGGCAGCCCCCGTGGCAACTGCCAGACCACCTCGCTGACGTTCTCCCTTCCGAGGCGCGGCACATCGAAGAACTCCGTAGAGATTTACTCGACACTGCACGCAGTTACGGTTTTGAATTGGTCATGCCGCCGCTTTTGGAGCACATCGAGTCCCTACTTACGGGTACTGGCGAAGCGCTGGATCTACAAACCTTTAAATTGGTAGATCAACTCTCAGGCCGAATGTTGGGTCTGCGCGCAGACACCACGCCGCAGGTCGCGCGCATTGATGCGCATTTACTAAACCGAAATGCCGTCACCCGCCTGTGCTACTGCGGCCCTGTACTTCACACCCGGCCTGATCGCCCACATGCAACCCGTGAGCCCCTGCAGCTGGGCGCAGAAATTTATGGGCACGCAGGTCTGGAGGCTGATGTCGAGGCTTTGCTATTGGCTTTGGACTGCTTGCAAGCTGCAGGCATCCATGAGGTCACGGTTGATTTGGCAGATGTGCGCATCGTGAATGCATTGCTTTTGGGGTCGGCAGTAGATGCCGAGTCTCTGAGTCACATCCACACAGCGCTGGCTGCTAAAGATGCGAGCACTCTTCAAGCACTCACCCGCGATTTTTCACCAACCTCACGCGCAGGCCTGATGCAACTCATCGGGCTGTATGGGGATAACGCTGTGCTGGACAAGGCTGAGCAGTGCTTGCCTGCTGACCCGGCTATCAGGCAAGCCTTGCACAGTCTGCGGGGCTTGGCTGAGCAACTGCAAGACCGCGCCGGGGTAACTGTTAGTTTTGATTTGGCGGATCTACGTGGCTATGCCTATTACAGTGGTGCTCGTTTTGGTATTTATGTGCCCGGTGTCAGTGACGCGCTGGTGCGCGGTGGCCGTTACGACGGCGTAGGCGCTGCGTTTGACCATGGTGCAAGCGGTGTGACACGCCCGGCAGTTGGTTTTAGCCTAGATTTAAAAGCGCTGGTCAGTGTTGCTCCAGCAAAGACCAGCAAGGCTGCTATCCGTGCTCCGTGGACCGCACCTGACGGTGTGGTTGGTGGTGCCAGTGCCCTGCGCGCTGCCATTGCCTCTTTGCGTCGTCAAGGCGAAACCGTGGTGTGCGTACTGCCCGGTCATGAAAGCGAAACTGAAGAATTCCTGTGCGACCGTGTGTTGACTTGGACGACAGCCCAGTGGACCGTTACCGCACTTTAAGTCCGGTCAAAGTCTGATTTTATTTTCGGGCTGATAAGCCCCAACTCGTTTGAACTTGTGAGATTGAAATGACAGCAACCAAAGGTAGAAACGTCGTCGTCGTAGGCACCCAGTGGGGCGACGAAGGCAAAGGCAAACTCGTCGACTGGCTGACCGAAAGCGCTCAAGGTGTGGTGCGCTTCCAGGGCGGACACAACGCGGGCCACACGTTGGTCATCAACGGCGTTAAAACGGCTTTGCACCTGATTCCCAGTGGCATCATGCGCCCTGGTGTGAAGTGCTACATCGGCAATGGCGTTGTGTTGTCCGCTGCCAAATTGTTTGAAGAGATTGAAGGTCTTGAAGAAGCTGGCGTCGAAGTTCGATCTCGCCTGCGCATCAGCGAAGCCTGCCCGCTGATTCTGCCATTCCACGCCGCGCTAGACATCGCACGTGAAGTACGCAAAGAGAAGGGTGGTTTAGAAAAAATTGGCACCACTGGCCGCGGCATTGGTCCCGCTTACGAAGACAAAATTGCCCGCCGTGCCTTGCGTGTGCAAGATTTGAAATACCCTGAGCGCTTTGCCACCAAGCTGCGCGAACTGCTGGACCTGCATAACCACACGCTGACCCAGTACCTCGACGCGCCAGCAGTTGAGTTTGATAGCGTCTACGCAGACGCTATGCGCCACGCAGAGCTGCTTAAGCCCATGATGGCCGACGTGTCGCGTGAATTGAACGATGCCCATAACGCGGGAGCCAACCTGCTGTTTGAAGGTGCACAAGGCACACTGCTTGATGTAGACCACGGCACATACCCGTTTGTGACCTCAAGCAACTGCGTGGCCGGCAATGCGTCGGCTGGTTCGGGCGTAGGGCCGGGCATGTTGCACTACATCCTGGGCATTACCAAAGCGTACTGCACACGTGTTGGTGGCGGTCCATTCCCTACAGAGCTGGATTGGGAAACGCCCGGTACCGTAGGCTACCACCTGTCTACCGTAGGGGCTGAAAAAGGCGTAACTACGGGGCGCTCGCGCCGTTGCGGTTGGTTTGATGCCGCTTTGCTCAAGCGCAGTGCCCAAGTTAACGGGCTGTCTGGCCTGTGTATCACCAAGCTCGATGTGCTCGATGGCATCAAGGAACTGCTGCTGTGCACTGGTTACGAGTTGGACGGCGAAATCACGGACATCTTGCCAATGGGTGCGGAAGAGATTGCCCGCTGCAAACCCATCTACGAAACCATGGAAGGCTGGAGCGACAGCACTGTAGGCGTTACGGTTTACGACAAACTTCCCGTCAATGCGCGCTTGTATTTGCAGCGGATTGAACAGGTTACGGGTGTGTCGGTAGACATTGTTTCCACAAGCCCTGATCGCGACCACACCATCATGATGCGCCACCCGTACTTGGCAGATTGATTTTGAGTGCATCTCAGTTAAATCAGCCTGATGTGCAATTTCCATCAGTGGTTTTGGCTATATATTTAGGAGCAACCCCATGTTGACCGAAGACGGCAAGCACTTGTATGTGAGCTACGATGAATACCATAATCTGATCGAAAAGCTGGCCATCAAAATCCACCAGTCCGATTGGGAATTCGACACTATCTTGTGTCTCGCTCGTGGCGGCATGCGTCCCGGCGATATATTGAGCCGCATTTTTGATAAGCCCCTGGCCATCATGTCCACCAGCTCCTACCGTGCGGGTGCGGGCACTTTGCAAGGTCATCTGGACATTGCAAAGTTCATTACTACCCCTCAGGGGGAAATCGCTGGCAAAGTTTTGCTGGTGGATGATTTGGCTGACTCGGGTCACACGCTGAACGCGGTGATTCAGATGCTTAAAACCAACTACGCGCCTATTACTGAATTGCGCAGTGCTGTGCTGTGGACCAAAGCGCTGTCCAAGTTTAAGCCTGACTACTCAGTAGAGTTTTTGTCAACGGATCCGTGGATTCATCAGCCCTTTGAGAGCTATGACGCTATGCGTCCTGCACAACTGTTGGACAAGTGGAAGATTTAAGGCTTGTATCCGATGTCAACTCCGGCGCGTGATCTATCCACCCACCTGATTCACCATCCCTATCTCCCTCCCGCTGACTTTGTTGCGCCACAGCCAGGCGTGTTCAAGGCTTCAACGGTAATTTTTCCTAACGTCGCGGCTATGCGCTCGCGCGAATGGAAAGACAAATCAGGCTACACCTACGGCCTGCACGGCACGCCCACCACATTCATCCTTGAGGAGAGGCTGTGTACGTTAGAGGGCGGTAAGCAGTGTCTGTTGGTGCCCAGTGGTTTGTCTGCGATTGCCAATGTCGCATTGGCCTTGCTCAAAACCGGCGATGAAGTACTCATCCCCGACAACGCTTACGGCCCCACCAAATCTTTGGCAGAGGGTGAGTTGAAGGCCTTTGGCATAACCCATCGCTATTACGACGCGCTGAATCCTGCCGACTTGGCTGCCAAAATTTCTCCCAAAACCCGTTTGGTGTGGGTAGAAGCCGCAGGTTCTTGTACCTTGGAATTTCCTGATTTGCCCGCACTGGTGAGTATTTGCCGGGCTAATGGCGTAGTTTCCGCACTGGATAACACCTGGGGTGCTGGTTTGGCGTTCAGTCCTTTCGACTTTGCCGGCCGGCCTGGTGCGCGTTACGGCGTTGATATCTCCATGCAAGCGCTCACTAAATACCCCAGTGGTGGCGGTGATGTGCTGATGGGCAGCATCATCACCACCGATGCGGCACTGCACATGCGTTTGAAGTTGACCCATATGCGCTTGGGCTTGGGTGTCAGCGGTAATGACACCGAGACTGTGCTGCGTTCGCTTCCCAGTATTGCATTGCGCTACGGTGCGCACGATGCTGCTACCCGCGCATTAGCGGTCTGGTGCACGCAGCGCCCTGAGTTTTCTCAAGTGCTGCACCCTGCGCTTGAAAACTCACCCGGCCACGCCCACTGGCGTGCTCTATGCTGCGCGCAAGGTACCTCGCCCTTGGGGCGTGCAGCAGGTTTGTTCAGTGTGATGCTACACAGCCGTTATGCGCGCGATCAAGTAGACAAGTTTTGCGATTCTCTGGCGCTTTTCAAGCTGGGTTACAGCTGGGGCGGGCCGATGAGTTTGGTCGTTCCCTACGAATTGGCCGAAATGCGCAGCGGTTGGCCAGCCCATTTAAGTCGTGGTAGTTTGGTTCGATTTTCGGTTGGACTTGAGGTGGTTAATGACTTGCAGGCCGATTTACAGCAGGCATTGGAGATGGCTTTTCACTGAGTGCATTGGTCGGCGCAACTGGCGGTGTTTTCTAGAGACCATGGTGCATGGCTTTCTCGGTTAAAGTCAGCACCTTAATTTGAAAGTACACATTGGCAACACCGAACTACGGCTACGAGAAGCGTCAAAAAGAATTGGCGAAAAAGAAAAAGAAGGAAGAGAAGCTGAAATCCAAATCGGAACGTAAGCATGACGATCCGCAGTTGGACGAAGGCGGCAACACGGATATGCCCAGTGAGCCAGGTGCAACGCCGCCTGTGGACGCAACCTAAAGTCCTCTCAATAGGCTGAGTGGGTCGGTGGCTTGTCTGTCACTCATCAGCCGACTTCCCCTTTTTACGCTTACTTAGGCAACCAGCCAAGTCCTTTCGCCTGAAGGCTTTGGATGTACAGCCGGTCTTGTGTTTCCATGACCCCTGTGGTTTCTGGGTATGTTCCAGCCGGGTCTTGTAAATCTACTGTCACTGTGCCGTCCTCTGTGAATGCAAACACATGACCGTAGGCTTTGGGGATGGGCCATAAAAAGTGAGGTAAACGCACAATGATTTTGCGCATAAACGGGTGATCTGCCAGTTTGTCGATCATGGCGTTCCTGGGTTTGGACAAGCCGACCCAAATTCTTCCGTTTTGACCCCGCATCAAGTTGTCAGGATAGCCCGGAAGGTTGTCTAACACCACAGTGGCTGCGCTGCTGAGTGGGGTAGCAGCAAGATCAAGTCCATTGGCCAGCAACGGGAGCTTCCATATGCGGTAACGTCCTCTTTCAGCGACAAATAACGACTGCTGGTCTTCACTCAATGCAAGGCCATTAGCAAATGACAAGTCCTTGGCCATGACTGATGTTTCTTTGGTTTCCGGATCGTATTCAAAAATCCGTCCTGTGGCCGATTGCTCCAGGATGTCTAGCTCACTGGCCTCAAAAGTGCCGCCCCATTGTGCCGGGCTGAACCGCATTGACGCATCGCTGAAGTAAATTTTTCCAGTCTTGGCGACCACCACTGCATCGGGATAATGCAACAGGGAAGTCTCAAACTGGTTGACCAACACGCTCACCAAATGCGTGGGGCTTATCGACAGCAGGCCCTTAAACGCATCTACTGCAATCAAATTTCCCCGCGCGTCAAAGTCAAACCCCCGCACGCGACCTCCAGTATCCGCAAATACCTCTTGATCTGTTCCATCCGGGCGCATTCTCAAAATTTTGCCATTGGCCACTGCCACGTAAAGAAGTCCATCAGGGCCTAGGGCTACATGCTCAGGACCTTCTTTACCACCCAATGAAAGCATGCGTATTGCTTCCAATTTAGTATTGGGCGAATACGCTTCAATGTAGCCAGCGTTTACTGGGGCATTCCAGCTTACAGGCGCGACGGGTACAGTCCACATTAGCAGATAAAGCACCAACAGGCTTAACAGGCTAGTGGCAGCAATCAGGTATTTGTTCAAAGCAACTCCTCATGTCGCACACGGTTGGTTTTTGTCTTACTACAGCAGCTTTTTCAAACTGGGCCACACATTGTTTAGCAATTTGGGGTGAGCGCTGGCCAGTGGGTGAATACGGTCGGCTTGAAACCAGCGTGTGGGATCCGGGTCGTCAGCAATACCTTTGAGTAAAAACGGCACCAGCGCAACCTTGTTGGTTTTGGCTACCTGTTCAAACAGCGCTGCGAAGCGACGGGCGTAGTCCCCTCCGTAGTTAGGGGGAACCTGCATTCCCACAAGCAGCACCTTGGCGCCGTTTTGTGTCGTGGCTTGCACCATGGTGTTCAAATTGTCCTCGCTCATGTTCAGTGGCAAGCCACGCAAGGCATCATTTCCACCCAACTCAATCACCACCACAGCAGGCTGGTGCAGTGCCAGCAGCGCGCCAAGACGTGAGCGCCCACCGGAGGTGGTGTCCCCACTGATGCTCGCGTTTACGACCTTGTAGGGCCGTTTCTCTGCCTGCAAGCGCTTGTCCAAGAGCGCCACCCAGCCGCTGCCGCGCACCAAGCCGTACTCAGCACTGAGCGAGTCCCCGAGCACCAGTAAAGTTTTATCTTCGGCCGCCTGGGCCCACCCTGGACTCAGGCTGGTGCCCAGTGCTAACCCAGACAGGATAAAGTCACGCCGTTGCCAAACTTGGTTTTGTATGTCCATTACTGTTCCCAATCCTTCTCATATTCCTTATGTATCTGCCTCTGCCATCATTTCGGTGGCGCATGTGTCCAAGTCCGTGACTGACTCCACTGGCACGCTGGATATTTTGCGTGATATTCATTTTGACCTGCCTCAAGGTCAAACTACTGCCATCGTCGGCGCGTCTGGCTCTGGCAAAAGCACACTCTTGTCCATCATCGCCGGTCTAGATACGCCTTCGCAGGGCACAGTGCGTTTAGCGGGTGTTGACATGTTCGCTATAGACGAAGATGCCCGTGCGGCCTTGCGTGCGCAAAAAATTGGCTTTGCCTTTCAAAGTTTTCAGCTGATGGGTAACTTGACAGCGCTAGAGAACGTGATGCTGCCGCTGGAGTTACGCGGCGACAAGGCTGGAAACAAAAACGGAATTACACCCCGCCAAGCTGCCACCGAAATGCTCAAGCGCGTGGGCCTAGGGGAGCGTTTGAACCATTACCCCAAAGTGCTTTCAGGTGGTGAGCAGCAGCGCGTTGCCTTGGCCCGCGCCTTTGTCGTACAGCCCGATGTGTTACTGGCTGATGAGCCCACTGGTAGTCTGGACTTCGCCACCGGCGAGCGGGTCATGGCATTGATGTTTGAATTGAACCAGGAACGTGGCACGGCACTGGTGCTGGTCACACACGACCGGAATATTGCAGCCCGTTGTCAAACCCGCATCACCATTGATGCCGGGCGCGTCGTCGATAACTTGGACTAACACTTGGGCTAACTGCCCCTCGGTCACCTTATCTGGCGTTGAGCCGGACAGAGCCGAGGATAATCCGGCGTATGTCATCCCCTAAAGTACTCTTCGGCTTCCATGCCGTGGGTGTGCGCCTCAAAACCGCGCCCCAGTCCATCATTGAAATTTATTTTGAAACAACCCGGCGCGATGCGCGCATGCGGCAGTTTTTAGACCGAGCCAAAGAAGCCGGTGCCAAGCTGGTCGAAGGCGATAGTCTGCGCCTGGCCAAGCTCTGTGGTAACCATGGTCACCAAGGTGTCGTTGCCCGCGTCGAAGCCATCCCTCAAGCCCATTCACTCGACGAATTGCTCGAACAACTCGAAGCCAGCACTAACGAGCCGCCATTGATTCTGGTGCTCGACGGCGTCACTGATCCGCACAACTTGGGTGCTTGCCTGCGCGTAGCTGACGGTGCCGGTGCCCATGCGGTCATCGCCCCCAAAGACCATGCTGCAGGCATCAATGCCACCGTGGCGAAAGTTGCAAGTGGTGCAGCGGAAACTATGCCCTACTTCATGGTGACCAATCTCGCACGTACTCTGGGTGAGCTGAAAGAGCGCAATATTTGGTGCATAGGCACTAGCGAAGACGCACCACAAACCATTTATCAAGTTGATCTGAAAGTGCCTGTTGCGCTGGTGTTAGGTGCTGAAGGGGCGGGCATGCGCCAGCTGACACGCAAAACCTGTGATCAGTTGGTCAACATCCCTATGCGTGGCGCGGTGGAAAGCCTGAACGTGTCTGTGGCAAGTGGCGTGTGCCTGTACGAGGCGCTGCGCCAACGCATTGGGTAAAACAATTTAAAAGGAAGATTGCGATGAAATTGGGAGCGAACTATGCTGGGCAATATTGCACCACCGTGTTATTGGGTTCAATGTTTCTTGCCAGCGTAGTTTTAGGCGGTTGTGGTGGTGGCGGCGCAAACGTCTCCAGCACAGACGCCAGCAGCACAGTACTTACGCCCGCACCCGCACCCGCACCCGCACCCGCTCCTGCTCCTGCTCCTGCTCCTGCTCCTGCTCCTGCTCCTGCTCCTGCTCCTGCTCCTGCCGCAGTCACAACGG
>JAYUED010000102.1:0-1552 GCA_043739385.1 Betaproteobacteria bacterium
GTCCTTAATGATTCGCCAGCGCCCAGCATGTCCAGAAACGCATCCAGCTTGACGGTGTGTACGCCATCTTCTTGCGGGTAGATCTGCCAGGCGAAGGGCTTGCCAGCCCAGATGGCTCGCACGATGGAGTCTTCGCCTCGCACAAAGTTGATGTCGCAGGCCCACAGCAGGTGATCAAAATCGGTTTGACTGAGAAGTGGCAGGTATGAAATTGATAGCTGCCCACGCACGTAAACAGGGCTTTGTGGCCGTTTTTGATGCTCAAAATCGGGAATTTTTGACTCATTTTTGACCCACGCAGCCAAAACAGCTTGGGTTGCACGGCCACTGGCAACCAATAGGTGTACGGGCTTGTCGTCGATGCCGGATGTTAACCATTGGTGCATCAATGCGTCTAGCAACGGTGGCTCATAGCAAAACAGCGACACCAGCGTTTCGCCTTCAGACTCAATTCCTTGGCCAGCCAGCCAGGCCGTGCGGTCAAACGCAGCTTGCCGCGCTGTCAGATCCGGCTCTCGCAGCAGGCCGCCGGTTTTGGCGCTGAAGCCGGGATAGAAAAACCACTTGGTCCAGCCGGCAGCGGGGCCATGTTGTACAAGAGAAGGCAGGCCGTGATTTCGTTCTGCATAAGGTTCGGCAGACAGGTATTCGAGGTTGATCCACACGGGTCTTGCAGGCTTATGACCCGTAGCGCCCTGAATACGGACGCAAGCAGCTATGAATTCAGGAGCTATCTGGCACCCAAAGGCTTCAATCATCACGTCTGGCGGAGCGGCATCCAGGCTTTGCAGGTCAGCGGGGTGCAGTGCCTGCTTCGCATCGGAGCCCCAAGGTAACACCTGCACGCTGTCGCAGCCCAGCGGGGCCATCCAGGCCAATGCGCTGGGATCATCGACCCACAAACGCACCCGCTGACCGCGCGCAGTCAGGTCAGCCGCCAGCCGCCAACATATGCCGATGTCACCAAAGTTGTCGATGACCTTGCAAAAAATGTCCCACTGCAAAGAGTTAATGCTGCGCTGCATGGCAGGATTGTCCACAATACGGGATGCTTGCAATTTTGATTTCCTGAACGGCGTTAAACCATTGGCCCACGAATTCGATCCCCAGTTACTGAGTGAAGTAGCCGCGCTACCCGCGTTGCCAGGCGTGTATCGCTACTTTGATGCAGAGGGTGGCGTGCTGTACGTCGGCAAGGCGCGCAACCTGAAAAAGCGCGTTACCAACTACTTCCAGAAAAACCATGGTGGCACGCGCATTGGTCATATGGTGACAAAAATCGTGCGCATGGAGACCACCGTGGTGCGCTCCGAGGCCGAGGCGCTGCTGTTAGAGAACAACCTCATCAAAACCCTGAACCCCAAGTTCAATATCTTATTCAGGGATGACAAAAGTTACCCGTATTTAAAGCTGGCATCACATACCTTTGCACGTGTCGCGTATTACCGCGGTGCAGTCGAGAAAAAGCACCGTTACTTCGGCCCTTACCCGAGCGCTTGGGCGGTGAAAGAAAGCATTTTGCTGCTGCAAAAAGTATTCAAGCTGCGCACCT
>JAYUED010000103.1:0-1551 GCA_043739385.1 Betaproteobacteria bacterium
AAACACCTATAAAACTCGTGAAAAATCGTTCTTTAGCGCTTGCCGTGCTCTTCATCAGTGTAGTTTCGCCACTGGCGCATGGCGGCCCGCAGGGTGAGGATCTGGTTTTCAAATTTCGGGCAGGCTTTGCACGCCAGCAGATGCAGCTTTAGGGCGATGTTGTCGGGCAGGCTTAGCGCGCGGTCTTCCCGCGCTATGAGAAGGGCGGCTGCCTCGCGACAGGTTCGCATGAGTAAAGTGATTTTTGGTGCCTCGCCTGAAAAGGCAGCAAATTAAAAGTTGAAGGGAAAATTATCTAGCTTCAACATCCAACAGTCAGGCGCTGTGTTTGCCAAACCAGTGAATGTTCAGGCACTCCTGCAAGCGTAGCCTGGCTCGATGCAACTGGACATAGAGGTTTGTCGGCGTCACGGACAATTCCTTACAGACTTCCTGAGACGACAGCTCCAGCCACTCTCGCATCAGAAAAAGCCGACCGAGTGCAGGCGGCAGGCGCTCCATGCAGGCGTCAAGCACCTGAAAAAACTGGCTCTGTTGCAACGTCTGGTGTGGGTCTCCCCAGTCGTTGGGTGCGTTGACAAAATGCCCATCGGTCTTGAAGGCAAGTTTGTCTAGTTCATCGCCGTCGCTGTCGCTGCCCTCGTCCGGCGTAGCCACCTCACGCGTGTTGCTGCGGATCAGGTCAATCACCTTGTGCTTGAGGATACCGATCAGCCAGGTCTTGAGCTGCGACCGGTTACCAAAGGTTTGCGGCTTTGACAGCGCCGCCAGCAGCGTCTCGGATACAGCGTCTTCGGCCCAGGCGTCATTGCGCAACTGCAGCTGTGCAAAGCGCATCAGGTACACCCGGTGTTCAACCAATTGATCTTCAAAAGAGGCCATGCCCGGCAGTCTAGCCGAAGCCAGCCAATTTTAGTGGCATCCGATAATGCGGCGACTGAATATTTGAGATCCGTGTACGGCGCCTTTTTGATTGATAACCCATCATTTCCAGAGCGTTATGCAGGCTACATTCTGATCAATAAACAAGGGGTTACCCTTGAATGAAAATGCAGTTACGAGAATAAAAGTCTGTAAGAAAAGCAGGTGTCACCAGACCAATACCCAGCCAGGCAGAAAAATGTTCTGCCTGGTTGATTTTTAACTTTGATGATTTTTGACTGGAGATTTTTGCCATGAACCAACGTGCCATGATCGCTGCAGCTGCAGCCTCTTTGTTGTCCACCATGCTGGTTGCCACACCTGCTGCTGCCCAGGAAAAAGAAAAATGCTACGGCATCACTACTGCCGGCCAGAACGACTGCGCCAACCTGAGCGGCAGCCACTCTTGCGCTGGCCAGTCAAAAGTCGGTGCCGATGCCAATGAGTGGAAATACGTCGCCAAAGGAACTTGCGCCGGCATGAAAGGCCTGACGGCAGAAACGGCCAAGGAAAAAGCCAAGATTGCAATGGACAAAAAAGGCTGATTGCCAGAGGCCTGTTGAGCGCTGGGCGACGAGTCATTAGACCTTCCTTTTCAGGCTTTTCGCTCCGCTCATCATGACCACCCTG
>JAYUED010000104.1:0-41051 GCA_043739385.1 Betaproteobacteria bacterium
CGGCGAATCAAGTCCTGCAAACTCGCACTAACGAAGAAGTACTCTTGCTGCAAACGCAGCTCACGGCCCGAGGCTGTGGAGTCGTCCGGGTAGAGCACACGGGAGACGTTTTCAGAATGGTTTTTACTCTCTACCGCCTCCATGTAGTTGCCCTTGTTGAAGGCGGACAAATCCATTTCTTCCGTTGCGCTTGCAGACCACAACCGCAGCGTGTTGGTGGCTTGCGTACCATAGCCTGGAATGATCGTGTCGTAAGCCATGGCCAGCACGTCATGGGTATCCACCCAAGCTGCTATCTTTCCGGTAGCGCCGTCTCTTTGCTCTACGCGCCCACCAAAGCGGATACGGTAGGTTAGCTCAGGGCGCTGAAACTCCCAGGGGTTTTGCTTTTTCAGCCAATAATCGGGTGCTTCCACTTGGCGACCATTGACGATGGTCTGGCGGAACATGCCGTATTCATAGCGGATGCCGTAGCCGAATCCGGGCACACCAAGCGTTGCCATCGAATCCAAAAAGCAGGCAGCCAAACGGCCCAAGCCGCCATTACCTAAAGCAGCATCCGGCTCCAGCTCGGCCAGTGCGTCGTAGTCCACACCGAAATCCGCAAGCGCTTGGCGTACTGTGTTTTGCAACTCCAACGCGAGGATGGCATTGGTGAAGGTGCGGCCAATCAGAAACTCCATGGAAAGGTAGTACACCCGCTTTAAGTCTTGTGCGTACTGGGCGCGGGTGGTGGCCAGCCAGCGCTCCATCAGTTGGTCACGCACGGCCAGTGACGTGGCGCGCAACCAGTCATCGGTGCGCGGTGCCACCGGGTCGCCAGCGATCGCCGACGGGTCTTTGCCGATGGCGTAAATCAGCTTGTGGGCGATAGCACGTTTGAAAGCGGCTACATCAGGCAGAGGGTGGTCGTATAGGGGTTCTGGTAGGCTCATTGGAAGTTCGCTGAACGCGAGTCAGTTCGAAAAATAAGGAAGATCTGTCGGGTTGGGGTTTCTGTCACACCGACAAGGCCGATTTGGATAAAGCAGATTGAGCAGATTGGTAAAGCGCTACATACTGCGCGGCAGCGTGTTGCCAGCCCAAGTCTTGGCGCATAGCCCGGGCGCGAACCCGGTTCCACTCAGGGCGCTGCGCGAACAGCGCAAACGCCCGTCGCACAGCACGGTCAAACGCAGCTTGCGTGAAATCGTTAAACACAAAGCCGTTAGCGCTGCCGTCAGCTAAGTCTTCTAATGAGCAGTCCACCACCGTATCAGCCAAGCCGCCTACGCGATGAACCAGTGGCAAACTGCCATATTTCAGGCCATACATCTGGGTCAGGCCGCACGGCTCGAAACGCGAAGGCACCAGCGTCACATCGCTAGCTGCGAAGATATTGTGGGCAAAGCTTTCGTCGTAGCCAATGCGCACCGCCACCGACTCGGGATGCGCCGCAGCACGGGCACGAAAAGCCTCTTCCATGGCGCCCTCGCCACTGCCCAACAGCACCAGCTGGCCGCCCTGAGCAATCAACGCATCCAGTCCAGCCAGCACCCAGTGCAGGCCTTTTTGCTCTGTCAGGCGGCTGACCACACCAAACAAGGGGACTTCCGCATCCAAGGCCAGGCCCAGCGACTGTTGCACGGCAGCTTTGCAACGCGCCTTACCAGCGGGTTTTCGGGCGTCGAAAAGGAAAGGAATCAGTGGGTCACTAGCGGGATTCCACACAGCACCGTCCACGGCATTCAGGATGCCCGACAGCACATCGGCACGTACGCGCAACAGGCCGTCCAAGCCGCAACCCTGCTCCGGCGTTTGAATCTCACGGGCGTAGGTGGGACTAACCGTGCTGATGCGGTCAGCGTAGTAAAGCCCGGCTTTCATGAAAGATATCTGGCCGTGAAACTCCAGCCCATCCACCGAAAACGCGAGGTCAGGCAAACCTAGATCGCCAAAATGGTGCGCAGAAAATACCCCTTGGTAGGCCAAGTTATGCACGGTGTAAACACTCGCCACCCGAGGCGGTTTGGGGGAAAGTTGTCGGGACATCTGTGGCGACTGAAAGGCCATGTAAGCCGGGGCCAAGGCGGCGTGCCAATCATGGCAATGCAACACCTGAGGTTGCCAATCGCCATCCAGCCCACGCGCCAGCTGCGCCGCTACAAAACCCAACAGCGCAAAACGGCGGTGGTTGTCGGCGTAGGGCTGACGGTTAGCGTCCTCATACGGATTGCCAGGGCGGCTGTAGAGGTGCGGGGCGTCGATGACATACGCAACCATGTCCAGCGCTGCCAACTGGCCCCACAGCAGCGTGACGCGCTCACCCCAAGGGGCAAGTAGCTCGCACAGCGGTTGCGCGCCTTGCAGGTCGCCCAAAATTGGCGCAAAGCCTGGCAGCAGCAAACGCGGCTCGCAGCCTGCTGCCTTCAGCGCAGCGGGTAACGCGCCTGCAATATCAGCCAGCCCTCCTGTTTTGAGTAGCGGGAAAATTTCAGCGCTGACTTGCAGGATCTTCATCGTTTCGTGCCTTCTGCTTTCTGTTTTCTTGGTCACAGTCCACTTGACTTCAAGGTCGCCAACATTTCGCGGGTAATGAGCACCACACCATCCTCCGTGCGCTCAAAGCGCTGTGCGTCCAGCTCTGCGTCTTCACCGACCACCATGCCCTCAGGTATCACGCAGGCCCGGTCAATCACCACCTTGCGTAAGCGGCAATGCCGGTGGATAGTCACATCTGGCAAGACCACAGCCTGCTCTACATGGCAAAAGGAATGCACCCGCACCTCAGAGAACAGCACCGAATTCGACACGTGCGAACCCGACACAATGCAGCCACCAGAAACCAGCGTATTGACCACAACACCATGCTGGCCAGTAGCGTCAGGCACAAACTTGGCGGGTGGCAGCTGGCGCTGGTAAGTCCAAATCGGCCAATCAGTGTCATAAATATCCAGCTCAGGTGTCGTGGATGCCAAATCAAGGTTTGCCGACCAGAATGCATCAATCGTGCCTACATCGCGCCAGTAGGGCGTAATACCCGCTACACGCGAAACACAAGACATGCTGAAGGGGTGAGCAAGCGCTCGGCCTTCAGAGACTGCACGCGGGATCACGTCCTTGCCAAAATCATGGCTGGATGCAGGGTTAGCCAAATCGTCTTCCAGCAGGCTGTAAAGATAGTCGGCATCGAACACGTAGATACCCATGCTGGCCAATGCCACCGCGTCATTGCCCGGCATGGCGGGTGGGTCAGCAGGCTTTTCAATAAAAGCAGTGATATTGCGTTTGTCGTCTATGGCCATCACCCCAAAGGCAGAAGCCTCGGCGCGTGGCACTTCAATGCAGCCCACGGTACATCCGGCGCCGCGCTCAGCATGGTCTTTCAGCATCAGCGAATAGTCTTGCTTGTAGATGTGATCGCCCGCCAGGATGACGATGTACTCGGGCTTGCTGGAGCGAATGATGTCCAAATTCTGAAAAATTGCATCTGCTGTGCCACGATACCAGTGTTCTTCGCCGGCACGCTGTTGCGCAGGCAACATGTCCACCATCTCATTCAACTCTGCACGCAAGAAGCTCCAACCGCGCTGCATATGGCGCATCAGCGAATGCGATTTGTACTGCGTGACTACGGCCATGCGCCGGATACCAGAGTTCAAACAGTTGGAAAGCGGGAAGTCAATGATGCGGAATTTGCCACCGAAATACACCGCCGGTTTGGCGCGTTTATCGGTCAGCTGCTTAAGGCGTGTGCCCCGCCCTCCCGCCAACACCAAGGCCACGGTTCGCCTCACCAGCTGGTGGGCTTGCAGGTCTTTTTTAACCAAGGGTTCTGTGGCTGTCGTCATGGTTATCTCCTGTTGAGTGAATTATTTTTAAAGTGGAGTTGTCGTCAAGTCATTACGGTCGGCGTCGCCATCCCCGTGCGCGCCCGGATACCTGCCACTTCTTCCGCCAGCACCACCAGCTCGGCCAGCGCGTACTGCACCGGTGCATCTTGCAGCGTGGTATCGGCCTCGTAACGCTCTAGGTACAGCCTGAGCGTGGCACCTTCCGTGCCTGTGCCGGACAAACGGAACACGACACGTGCCCCGTCGTTAAAAATAAGCCGAATGCCTTGGCCGCTGGATACGGTGCCATCCACGGGGTCCGTATAGGAAAAATCATCAGCGGTCACGAGGTGGCGTTTGCCAAAATGCTGACCTTGCAAACCGGGCAAGGTAGCCCGCAAATCGGTCATCAGCGCATTGGCAATGTCCACAGGGATACCCTCGTAGTCATGGCGCGAGTAGATGTTGCGGCCATAGGTCCGCCAATGCTCGCGCACCAAAGACTCGACCGATCGGCCGGTAGCCCCTTGCAGATTCAACCAAAACAACACAGCCCACAATCCGTCTTTTTCACGCACGTGGCTAGAGCCGGTGCCGTAGCTTTCTTCGCCACACAAGGAGACGCGGCCCGCGTCGAGCAGGTTGCCAAAAAACTTCCACCCAGTCGGGGTTTCAAAGCACGCAATGCCCAACGCCTTGGCCACGCGGTCTACCGCTGCGGAAGTCGGCATGGAGCGCGCCACACCCGCCAACCCAGCGCGATAGCCGGGGATTTGCGTAGCCCGCGCCGTCATCACTGCAAGGCTGTCAGACGGGCTGACCACGAAGCTACGCCCCACCACCATATTGCGGTCAGCATCGCCATCGGTAGCCGCACCAAAATCAGGCGAAAGACCTCCGTTTTGATGCGCACTCATATGGGCGATCAACTCTTCGGCGTTAACGGGGTTCGGGTCAGGGTGCAGACCACCAAAATCTTCCAGTGGCTCGCCGTTCACCACCGTACCTGCGGGTGCGCCTAGTTCGCCTTCCAGAATAGCTTTGGCATACGGCCCGCCTACTGCGCTCATGGTGTCCATGCGCATCGTGAAACCGTTTTTAAACATACGCCGAATTAGCTCAAAATCAAATAACTCTCGCATTACTGCGGCGTAATCCGCAACAGGGTCAATTACCTCCACCGTCATCTGCTCGACCTGTTGCAGACCGATATGGTCGATGTCAATGTCGGGCGCATCACTGCTGTGGATTGTGTCTATGAGCAAGGTGCGCGCATACACCGCTTCTGTCAATTTTTCATTTGCGGGCCCACCGTTGCCCGCGTTGTACTTGATGCCAAAGTCCCCCTCCGGCCCGCCGGGGTTGTGGCTGGCCGACAGCACGATGCCGCCAAAAGCCTGATGGCGGCGAATCACGGCGCTAACAGCGGGTGTGGACAAAATACCTCCTTGCCCCAACAACAACTTGGCAACCCCATGCGCTGCAGCCATCCGAACAACAATTTGAACAGCTTCCCGGTTGTAGTAGCGGCCATCACCACCCAACACCAGCGTTTGACCCTTCATATCAGGCAACACATCCAGCAAGGCCTGCACAAAATTGTCCAGGTAGCGTGGCTGACGAAACGTCGCCACTTTTTTGCGCAGACCCGAGGTGCCGGGTCGCTGGTCTTTGAAGGCGGTAGTCGCCAATGTCACGATAGCCATTGCTTGAGTCTCCTCGCCACAGGGATGTGGTCTTGCCTCCATTTTGAAGGCTACAGAGCTAAAAACTGGCTACAAATAGGGTGCGTAACGCAAAAGAAACTGAATTGCAGGAACTAAACACAGACTAATGGCATAGCGTAAACAAATTACTTGTCATCCAGCGGGTAACGACTTATTTTTCCATGGTACGGAACGCCATAGCTAAGCGTTGAAAGAGTCGCGCTGACACGAAATAGACACATTGCGGTTCTAGATTCACCTCGTTCAAACGGGAAAATCTATGGATGCTGCTATTCGAATCTACGCGCTAAATAAAACCTTTGGCAATGGCCGAAAAGCCTTGCAACAGGTTGACATCAGCATTGCCTCTGGGGAAATGGTCGCACTTATTGGCGCTTCAGGCTCCGGCAAGTCCACCCTGTTGCGGCATATTGCGGGTCTCATGGCCGCAGATAGGAAAGTAGGCGGTTCCATAGAGATTCATGGCCGTACCGTACAACAAAATGGAGTGATAGCAGCCAACATCAGGTCAGTTCGCTCTGGCGTAGGATTTATCTTCCAGCAGTTCAACCTGGTGGGGCGCCTGCCGGTCATTGTTAATGTGTTGACTGGCACACTGCATCGCGTACCCATGTGGCGCAGCCTGATTCGCTGGTTTACGCCAGAAGAAAAAGCCCAAGGTATCGAAGCACTGCGCCGTGTCGGCATTGCCGAATGCTGGAGCCAGCGCGCTTCAACGCTATCGGGTGGACAGCAACAGCGCGCTGCGATTGCACGTGCCATGGTGCAGGGCGCAAAGGTTGTGCTGGCAGACGAGCCGATTGCCTCACTCGACCCCGAATCATCACGCAAGGTGATGGACATCCTTGCCAAGGTCAACCGGGAAGACAAATGCACCGTGGTTGTATCTTTGCACCAAGTCAATGTGGCACTGAAATATTGCAGCCGTGTGATTGGACTGCACCAAGGAAAAGTTGTCTATGACGGCACATCTGCCGGATTGACGCCGTCCATGCTGCGCGAACTTTATGGCGCCGAGGCAGACGACATCCTTTCCCTAGGCGATCACATCTCCAGCCTTGAAGACAAGGTGGTCAACCCCGTTTCTCATCTGGCTTGGCCAGCGCCATTGGCGCAGGCTGCGTGATTTGTTCACACCCTTTATTCAATTTACCCAAGTTAACCTCAAGGAATCAACATGATCAAGAAACTGTTTGCAGGGCTAGTCGCTATAGCGCTGGTCGCTGCTGCGCCAGCCAAAGCCCAGGAGATGAAGGAGTTCAACTTCGGAATCATCTCCACTGAAGCTTCGCAAAATCTGAAGTCGGCCTGGCAACCGATCCTCGACGACATGGAAAAAAAGACCGGCATGAAGATCAACGCCTTCTTTGCTTCGGACTACGCCGGCATTGTTGAAGGCATGCGTTTTAACAAAGTGCAGGCGGCCTGGTTTGGCAACAAGTCGGCCATGGAAGCCGTTGACCGCTCCAATGGCGAAGTGTTCGCGCAAATGGTCAATGCTGACGGTAGCCAGGGCTATTACTCGCACCTAATCGTTAACAAGGACAGTCCCATCAAGACGCTTGATGACGTCCTCAAAAACGGCAAAAATCTCTCCTTCGGCAATGGTGACCCCAATTCCACATCCGGTTTTTTGGTGCCTAGCTACTACGTATTCGCCAAGAACAAGATTGATCCTAAAACCTTCTTCAAGGTCACACGTAGCGCCAATCACGAAACGAATGGCCTCGCTGTAGCCAATAAACAGATTGACGTTGCAACCATCAACAGCGAAGTAATGGACCACATGAAGGAACAACAGTCCGCAAAGTTCAATGAGATCCGCATCATTTGGACCTCGCCACTGATACCGCTGGATCCGCTTGTGATGCGTAAGGATGTGCCTCCTGCTGCCGCTAAGGCCGTGCGGGACTTCTTTTATACCTACGGCAAGAGTGGGAGTCAGCAGGAAAAAGACAACCTGATGAAACTCAATAAATTGTCCGGCTTCAAGGCTTCAACCAACGCGCAGCTAACACCGATTCGGCAACTGGAACTGTTCAAGGAAAGAAACAAGTTTGAAGCTGATACTGCCATGTCCATGCCTGACAAGCAGGTGAAGATTGCCGAGATTGACAAAAAGCTCGCCGAACTAAGCAAGTAAGCGTGTGCGTGCAACACACTCACCATCTGTGCGGTCCGATATGACTCTACTGTCTTCGGCGTCTGTACAACCGAGCCAGGTCGAATTGCCCAAAACTAGCTGGATGGGCCTGATCGCCTGGGCCACGCTTGCTGCATTGCTTGCAGCAACGTGGCGTGGTGCGGACATGCGACCGCTAGAGCTGTGGCGTGACTCCGGCAATATGGCCACGTACGCAGCGGACTTCTTCCCACCCAACTTCTTGCACTGGAAAATATACCTTCAGGAAATGCTGGTGACTCTCGAAATCGCACTTTGGGGCACTGCACTGGCAGTCGTATTTGCTGTGCCGCTTGGTTTGCTTTCTTCTACCAACATTGCACCAGCCTGGATTTGCCAACCAGTTCGGCGTTTGATGGATACAGCACGGGCCATCAACGAAATGGTTTTTGCGATGCTGTTTATCGTAGCGGTGGGGCTTGGCCCGTTCGCTGGGGTACTGGCCTTGTTTGTCCACACCACAGGCGTACTGGCCAAGTTGTTTTCAGAAGCGGTTGAGGCCATTGACGTACAACCAGTTGAGGGCATCCGCGCAACGGGTGCCAACGCGCTGGAAGAGATTGTCTACGGCATCATTCCGCAAGTACTCCCGCTATGGATTTCCTATTCGCTTTACCGTTTTGAATCCAACGTACGTTCGGCCTCCGTGGTCGGTATGGTGGGCGCGGGCGGAATAGGTGTGATCCTATGGGAAATTATTCGCGGCTTTCAGTATGCTGAGACCTGCGCCGTCATGATCATCATCATCATCGCGGTGACTTGCATCGATCTGGTTTCAGCCCGCATCCGCAAGGCGTTAGTCTAATCATGGCATTAAGTCTAGAACAGATTACCGGGTTGTTTTTGTCGCATGGCGCTGTGCAGTACGGCGCCGAGGCGGTAACGCAGCAACAGCATGCGCTGCAATGCGCTCACTTGGCCGAACAGGCCGGTGCATCACCAGAGCTGATTACTGCCGCATTGCTGCACGATCTTGGGCATCTCATAACGCTGGACAAAGAAAAATCTGCCGCTGACGTTGATGACCTCCACCAGTACCTCGCGATACCGTTTTTGCGCGGTGTTTTTCCGGATGCGGTGCTTGAGCCCATCCGTTTTCACGTCGATGCAAAACGCTATTTGTGCAGTGCTGACAAAAGCTATTTCGCCACGCTGTCAACTGAATCAAAGCGCAGCCTCACGCTACAGGGTGGGCCATTCCTGCCTGAGGATGCCATGGCATTTTTACGCAGGCCTTTCGCCGTGGACGCCATTGCCTTGCGACGCTGGGATGACCTCGCCAAAGACCCACTGGCAAAACCTCCAGCATGGGCCCACTACGCGCGTGTGCTGGAGCGTGTAAGCGATTCGCTTTTGCTTGCCTGAAGTAAAAGGTAGTCGGTCAGGCTGACGCCAGCAGCGGCAATATCTGTATCGTTGACGACAAGCAGGTCTGGTTTGATTTCAGCTAGCAAGGCATTGCGTGCCAGCCTTTCCGTAATCGCACTTGAGCTGTCCCGCCCACGTTGTGCCAGCCGTTCTGCGAGGCGGTCAGGGCTTGCCGTAATTTCCACCAACCGCACACCGTTTAAATCCTGTAACTTGCTGACGTGGTCACGCGAACCGTTGACAACAACCGTGCGGCCGGCCTGCACATCATCTGCATAGTGCTGGGCGATACCGTAATAAAAGCCGTGCGCTTGCCAGTGCCAGCACATCCCACCAGATTTTTGCAGCGAAATAAAGCCTGCCTCATCCATTGCATCATGGTCAGACCCTGGCTGCACCGGTCGGCTGACCATACGCCTTGCGAACACGATATCAGCGCATTTCGAAAGTGCGTCGCGTGCCAAGGCAATGACGCTGTCCTTGCCAACGCCTGATGGCCCGCAAATAAAAATCCATACGCCGCTCATGTCAGCAGCTCGAAGTCGGCGATCCGGATGAATGGCTCACCTGCCTCAGCCTCTCTAAAAAGACACAAACGGTCTAGCACCAGAGGCGCCTGGGCGTTGAGGACCGAAACCTTTCCTTCCACAGCCTGAATCACGGGTTTGATATCACTTTCCGGTATCGGACCGGTCAGTGTGAAATGGAGTCGGAAGCGTTCCATCACATGAGGATAGCCATAGCATTTGAGTAACTCGATTTCACGTACATCAAGACTAGCGATGTCACGGCGAACCAGGTCTTTGCTGTCCAAAGGGGCTCGTAAATCGTCAAGATCGATCACGCACGCCGCAGCAAGAGCTTGAAGGCCTGGCACTTCAGCTTGCGGTACCAGCGCCACAAAATTTCCCAGGCATTTTGTGTGTAATTTGCCCAGCGCTAGTGGTCCAAGTGTTTTTGCGAAGGACTGCAGACGTGCAAGGAGATCTGCTTCACAGTAGTTTTTTGCGAGATGAAAAGGCGCTTTCAATGTTCCGTGAAAACCATAGCGTCTGGGCACTAACGTCAAACCATCAAGCGGTACGCCAGGAAGTTCTGGTGGTATAGGCTGTTGCAATGGCAAGTTATCAAACTCGTCGCGACCCAGCCAGTGGGCACCAAAATTCCACCAGGGTGAATGCCTGACCGGTGCAAAGTAGATGGCGTAACGTGCATTCATATTTCGTCACCTTCATTATGGGTATTAACAGCGAGCTGAACCCGGTCACCACAAAAAACGGTCTCGCCGTATTTGATGGGTTTGCCGTCCATATCAACGTCCAGGCATTCAACGCACAAAACTGGTCGGGTGGTTGGTTGCCTCAATAGCCGTGCCGTCTCGTCAGAGGGCATTTGTGTGGTGATACAGCTCTTCGCACGAACATAATCCTCAACGCCAAAATACCTCAGTATTTCTGTAGTGCGGGTACCCTGATTAAGCATGTCGAGCAGGCCGTCAAAGCGCTGCGCGGGGTAATACGCTGTGGCCAGTGCTATGGGTTGGTCGTTAGCTTCATCAAGCATTTCTACCATCAGAACATTGGCGCCTGCGTCCAGCTTCAACGCCCGAATAGCACGTACCGGCGCTGCTATTTCTCGGGCGGTCAAGAGCTGTTTGCTAGGCAGAAAGCCCTGGCTCAATAGGTTTTCACTGAAGCGGGTGCGCCTCGACAACTCGTAGTCCAGTAGTTCATGCTGAACGAAGGTACCGCGGCCTGGCTCAATGCGTACCAGCCCATCCACCTGCAGTGCGCCCACAGCCTGCCGCAAAGTGTGGCGATTGACGCCAAAGCGCAGAGCCAGTTCGTTTTCGCTGGGCAGCTTGCCTGTGGCGGTGAATGCACGGTCACCTATTTCGTTACCCAGTACATCTGCAATCTGCTTCCATACGGCAACACCGCTGCGCCGACCAGGTGAGCTGGAATTTAGTCTTTCGTTTGTCATCAATTAGTCATGTTGCCCGGTTGAACTAGTGTTCGCGACACAAAGATATGCGCTAACGAACCTAACTCTACTAACTGATTTAGACATCTGTATGACAAACAACGTCACAAACGAAAACCAGCATATTCGCAGAATGTGGTTGTCGGTGTTGGCCAGAGCCAGCAGGCCGGAACTTGAAGCTGCACTCTCGCCGCTGGGTAAGCTACCAGCACTCCAGCACGTCAGGCTGCCAGAGGCCGGTATGGCCATGCTGCGAGGCCGTATAGGAGGAACTGGGGATGCCTTCAACGCTGGTGAAGCCACCGTCACGCGCTGTGCCTTGCGCTTGGGTAGCGGACCATTGGGTGTAGGTTACGTGCTTGGACGTGATCGCCGCAAAGCTGAGCTGGTTGCAGTTTTTGACGCGCTGATGCAGGATCCGGCGCATGCGGAAAATATTCAGCGTGATGTCGTCAACATCATGGCTGCCAGGCAGGCTTCAGGCAGGGCGGCCGTGCAGCATGCAGTAGCTGCATCAAAGGTCGAATTTTTTACTTTCGTCAGAGGTGAGGCATGAACGGCAACCATGCCATGACTGTCGGCTTTGCCGATCCCGTGCACAACACACAGCAGGTTTTCAGGCATGCGCTGGATGCCTTGTCCAGGCCAGGCACGCCTTTTACGCTGGCTACAAATGTATCGGTGTCAAACCTTGGTCCGGCGATGGCCCAACTGCTGCTCACGCTGACTGATGACGACACGACTGTGTGGTGGCAACATGATGACGTGCTTGCAGCAGACTGGCTTCGCTTCCACACAGGTGCGAAGCGTTCCAACAGCCCGGTAGACGCAGCATTTGCCGTACTGTCCGGCGCTGCTGGATTGCCTGCGCTCAGCAGCTTTGCAGCTGGCTCCGCAGAGGCACCAGAACATTCGACCACCTTGCTTATGGAAGTGTCCTCATTCGATACCGGTCCAGCGATCGAATGCCGGGGCCCAGGCATTCGCGATATGCAGACCGTTTGCATTGCCGGCCTGCCCGAAAACTTCTGGATGCAATTGCAGGCCAACCACGTCTGCTTTCCACAAGGTGTGGATATTATTTTTACCTGCGCCAATGCGATCCTGGGATTGCCGCGCACAACCCGCGTTCGTCGGCTGGAGGTGATCTAAATGTATGTCGCAGTCAAGGGCGGGGCGGCCGCCATAGAAAACTCATGGCATTTGCTTGCCGCCCAGCGTCGCGGCAATACCGCGCTGCCCGAACTTACGGTGGATCAGATTCGTGAGCAGATGTCATTGGCGGTCGACAGGGTGATGTCTGAAGGCTCACTCTATGACACCGAGCTGGCAGCGCTGGCCATCAAACAAGCCAGCGGAGACCTGGTGGAAGCGATATTTTTATTGCGAGCCTACCGCACTACTTTGCCACGCTTTGGGTACAGCCTGCCGCTGGACACGGCAAAGATGCAGGTTGTTCGGCGAATTTCGGCCACCTTCAAGGACGTGCCTGGTGGACAGATTCTTGGCCCCACCTACGACTACACCCAGCGGCTGCTCGACTTTGCACTGCTGGCTGATGGCGGAGTGGCAGATGAGTCCACTGCTATCGCACCAGACGTAGCTAAAGCACACCAATCCATGCCACGTATCAACGAACTGATGACCAAGGAAGGCCTGATGGAAACACCCCAGCCCTTGTCTGAAACCGAGCCCGGCGATCTGACACGGCAGCCCCTCATGTTCCCTGCGGACCGACCGTTACGCCTACAGGCGCTGGCGCGCGGCGACGAAGGCTGGTTGCTGGCACTGGGTTATGCCAGCCAGCGCGGCTATGCAAACTCACATCCTTTCGCCGGGGAAATTCGGCGCGGTAAGGTTTCGATGGAAATTGTGCCGGACGAACTGGGTTTTGCCATCGACATCGGTGATGTTGAAGTCACCGAGTGCCAAATGATCAACCAGTTTGCTGGCAATCGCGATATGCCACCGCAATTCACACAGGGCTATGGCCTGGCGTTTGGCGGTGCCGAGCGCAAGAGCATGGCCATGGCACTGGTAGACCGTTCGCTGCGGGCGCGTGAACTGGGTGAAGAAATCACTGCGCCCGGGCAAGACGAGGAGTTTGTGCTCTCCCATGCCGACAACCTCGAAGCCTCCGGCTTTGTTCAGCACTTGAAGCTTCCGCATTATGTGGACTTCCAGTCTGAACTTGAGCTCGTTCGGAGACTTCGCGCTGCACATGCGAAAGGGCGCGGTAGCGAAGGTCACCTCCAATCTAATCCTGTGCAAGACGAGCTTGCTGCAATCCAGAAAACCGCATGATGATGGACGAAAACTACAACTTCGGCTTTCTCGACGAGCGCACGAAAAAAATGATTCGGCGCGCCATGCTCAAGGCTGTCGCCATTCCTGGCTACCAGGTTCCATTCGGCTCGCGTGAAATGCCTTTTGCCTATGGCTGGGGAACCGGCGGTGTACAGGTAACGGCCAGCATCATAGGGCTTAATGACGTCCTAAAAGTCATAGACCAAGGGGCCGACGATACAACCAATGCCGTCAATATTCGCCGCTTCTTTGCCCGCACCACGGGTGTGCCCACTACCGAAAAAACAGCTGAAGCGAGCATCATCCAGACGCGCCACCGCATTCCTGAATTGCCACTGACAGAAGCTCAAATCCTTGTTTACCAGGTCCCCATGCCAGAACCGCTGTTCCGGCTGGAGCCGCGCCGCAGAGAGACCATCACCATGCATGCACTGGCGGAGTACGGCCTGATGAACGTCAAGCTTTACGAAGACATCGCACAGCTGGGTGCTATTTCAAAAACTTATGACTATCCGGTACTGGTCAACGAGCGTTACCTGACCTCGCCCTCCCCAATACCCAAGTTTGACAACCCGAAGATGCACATGAACGCGGCGCTGCAGCTGTTTGGCGCAGGGCGTGAAAAGCGTATCTATGCGATTCCGCCTTATACAACGGTACGCAGCCTTGATTTTGAAGATCACCCTTTTGAAGTTCAGCGTTGGGAATATGCCTGCGCGCTTTGTGGCTCCGCTGAAAGTTTTCTCGACGAGATGATTGTCGATGACGAAGGCAGCCGACTTTTTGTCTGCTCGGACAGCGATTTTTGTGGCGAACGCCGCAGTTCCGGGCACGTAGGTGGGCAACAGGCCGTACGCATCGTGGACGCACTGGCCACGCCGGACCGCCAAGCGACAGGGGCAACCGCATGAGCCAAGACATACTTCTATCCGTGCGCGGTGCTGGCAAAAACTTCATACAAGGTAACCGCATGCGTTGGGCCTGCCATGACATCAGCTTTGACCTTTACCCCGGGGAAGTTCTGGCGGTGGTAGGTGAGTCAGGATCCGGCAAATCCACACTGCTGCGCCTGCTGGCAGCGCGCCATGCCTGCAACGAGGGCTCCGTGCATTACGACGTTCGTTCCGAGACCGGCGTGACTGGAGAAGCTGGAAAAGGCGATGGCTTGGTCGATCTGGCCCAGCTCTCCGAAGCGCGAATCCGCTGGCTGGCACGTACCGACTGGGGTTACGTCGAGCAACATGCGCGCGAGGGCCTGCGTATGAATGTCTCGGGCGGCGCAAACATCGGCGAACGCATGATGGCGCTGGGCTCACGCCACTATGGCCGCCTGCGCTCCGAAGCACTGGACTGGATGAAGCGCGTCGAGCTGGATGAAGGCCGCATCGACGATTTGCCCAACACCTATTCTGGCGGAATGCAGCAAAGGCTACAGATTGCCCGCAACCTGGTCACGCATCCCCGGCTTGTCTTTATGGATGAGCCCACCACCGGGCTGGACGTCTCAGTGCAGGCGCGACTGCTAGACCTTCTGCGGGAGCTGGTGGATCAGATGAACCTGGCCGCCATCATCGTGACACACGACCTGGCGGTAGCTCGCTTGCTTGCGCACCGCATGCTGGTCATGAAAGACGGGCTGGTAGTGGAGCAGGGCCTGACAGACCGCGTGCTGGATGACCCACAGCATGCCTACACCCAACTGCTTGTCTCTTCGGTTCTCACGCCATGAATACCTTACTAGCAACCACCGACCTTTCAAAAACCTTTGTCCTGCATGGACGTGGCGGGCTTGAGCTGCCTGTGTTCTCGGGTATCAACCTGAGTGTGCAAGGCGGTGAATGCTTGGCGCTGACCGGTCATTCGGGCAGCGGTAAGAGTTCGCTGCTGCGCTGCCTGTACGGAAACTACGGCGCCAGTAACGGCGAAGTACGCATCCGCCATCAGAACCGCTGGATAAATTTATCAGGTGCTCAACCTCGCGAAGTGATTGAAGTCCGCCGGCACACACTGGGTTATGTATCGCAGTTTTTACGTGTTATCCCACGCGTCTCTACGCTTGATGTGGTTGCAGAGCCTTTACGTCGCCTGGGCGTGGCTGCCACAGAAGCGCGCCGTCAGGCTGGGCAATGGCTGGAGCGGCTAAACCTTCATGAACGGCTCTGGTCACTGCCGCCCGCTACTTTCTCAGGTGGAGAACAGCAGCGCGTGAACATCGCACACGGGTTGATCGCCAACCCGCCAGTGCTGCTGCTCGACGAACCGACAGCCTCGCTTGACGCCGACAACCGTCGCGTTGTGATGGAACTCATCCATGCTGCTCGTGAACGCGGTGCCGCGGTTGTCGGCATCTTTCATGACGACGAAGTACGCAAATCGGTCGCCAGCCACTGCTTTGACGTTGAACAACATCGCCAACCTGTACAAACCGGAAATCTTTCATGACACAACGCATCATCAAGAACGCAAAAATAGTTACATCCACCGAAGAATTCACCGGTTGCATGGTGATAGAAAACGGACTGATAAAGTCCATAGTGCGCGGTAACACCTCTGCCCCCAGCGCCGAGGACTGGAATGGCGACTGGCTGCTACCGGGCCTGGTCGAACTGCATACCGATAACCTTGAAAAACACTTGGTGCCACGGCCCGGCGTGATCTGGAACGCGCATTCAGCCACCGTCATGCATGACGCCATGTGTGCTGCTGCCGGTATCACCACTGTGCTGGACTCTGTCGTCATCGGGGATCTGGACAAGGGCGGCGCGCGCAGCCTAACTCAGCACGTCGCCATCCAGGCGTTGCATGAATGCCGCGATGAAGGCCTGCTGCGCGTTGAGCATTTACTGCATTTGCGCTGCGAGGTTTCAGCGCCCGACATTGTTGAAGTGTTTGAGCGCTACGCGGACGACTCGCTGGTCGAACTCGTCAGCGTGATGGACCACACGCCCGGCCAGCGCCAGTGGCGCGACCTGAGCAAGTACCGCCGCTACGCCGAACGTTACGGCAGCTTCAGGGACGCAGAATACGATGCACTTGTACTTGAGCTGAAGGGCTATCAGAAACAGTTTTCGCATACGAATCGCGCTGCCGTCATCGCCGGCAGCCATCAGCGCGAACTGCCTATTGCCAGCCATGACGATACCGAGATTGGGCATGTCGAGCAGGCCAGCGAAGAGCGGATTGCGATTTCAGAGTTTCCAACTACCGTTGCAGCTGCAACCGCTGCACGCGCAGCCGGCATCGCCATCGTCATGGGTGGCCCTAACCTCGTGAAAGGTGGTTCGCACTCGGGCAATGTGGCGGCGGCGGAACTGGCAAAGCTGGACCTGCTGGATATCTTTTCGTCAGACTATGTTCCAGCTAGCCTACTGCAGGCGGCCTTTCTGTTGCGTGACACCGTGGGCTGGGCGTTGCCGAAGGCAGTCAATACCGTAACCCGCAACCCGGCGCAAGCTATTGGCCTAACGGATCGTGGTGAGCTTGCAGAGGGATTGCGAGCTGACTTGATTCGAGTCCGCATGAGTGGTGAATTACCGATTGTTCGCAGTGCCTGGCGTGAAGGTGTGCGCGCCTTTTAACCACTGCCTTTTTTATGGAACGAAACTTCAAGAAAGAAATTTCCTTTTTGAAGTTTTTAAGTGGAAATTAGTCACCTGGCAATTGCTGACTCTATTGCGGCTCTATTGCGGCTCTACGACCCTAAATAGCATCAAAGTGCATCAAATAGCAGCGCCACAAGGTCGTCGTGAATAATCCAGCTATGCACCCGACCGCGCCAGACACCCCACTTGCCCCCACACCCTCCGCCTACACCAGTACAGAAGGTATCTCCCCCGCCCTGCTGGACAAAGCCCAGACTCGTCTCGAACTTTTGTATGGACAAGTCGCGCTGACATGGCCTGGCTTCATCGCTCGTCCCGGTCAGTACGAAATGATGCACGCCGCACTGCTCACTTTCCTCAGTGCAAAAGCCCCGGACGACAAAGACCGTCCCGGCCGCCACCTCGCCCAGCTAGAGGCGGGCACCGGCACCGGGAAAACCGTGGCTTACTGTCTTGCGGCCATCGTCGCGTCCGAGCTACTGAACAAGCCCGTCATCGTCTCTACGGCTACTGTGGCGTTGCAAGAGCAGCTGTTCAACAAAGACCTGCCCCGCCTCGCTGAAATCATCCCTGAGCTGAAATTCGACATACTCAAGGGGCGCGGCCGCTACATCTGCGAAAGCCGCCTAGAGGGCGCACTGCACGACGACGGGCAAGACAACCTGCTGGGCACAGAATTCCAAGAAGCCTTTGCCGATGCCCGCTGGCAGCCCCAGGGCCTGCCCCGCGACAACGCTGAAGCGCTGCGCTGGTTCAAAAACGTCTCCAAGAAACTCCACAGCGGCAAGTGGGATGGCGACATCGACGCCCTTGAGGTGCAGCCCGATCCGGACGACTGGCGCCAAGTCCAGGCTAGCGCTCATGCCTGCAACGGCGGGCGCTGCGAATTCTTCAAAAGCTGCGCCTTTTTCAAAGCCAGACGCACTGCTGCCACCGCCACACTGCAAGTCGCCAACCACGCGCTGATTCTCGCTACCCTGCAAACCGAAAGCACGCTGATCGACGCAGGCAACACGCTGTTTGTATTCGACGAAGCCCACCACCTGCCCACCATCGCAGGCGACCAGTTCTCCTACCGCGCACGCCTAAGCACGAGCAACAAGCTGCTTACCGCGCTGCGCACCGTTGCCATCCGCCATGGCAGGGGCCTGCCCGCAAGTACCCGGCCTGACCCGGTAGCCTTTGCACAAAGCATCACCGAATGCACCGACAAATTCGCCATCCTGGAAGACTATCTGGCGCAAGCGCAACTGGTCAGTGCCGAGCCACCCAGCAAAACCACCCACCGGTTCACCCACGGACAAATCCCTGAGGCGTTAATCCCTGAATGCGCGCAGCTCGCCATCCAGCTGCGCAACATTGGCGGCATCGTCAGTAGCGTGGCCGAGGCACTCAAAGAGCCTGACGAGTCCAAGTCCCCCGCCGAACGCGACGAACAGACCCGCGCTGGTGTCGAGCTGGGCGTGTACCTCTCGCAACTCACCACGCTAGAAAACCTGTTCCACGCTTGGGCCACGCACGACAAAGTGCCATGGGCCAAATGGCTGGAATATGCGCCCGCACCTGTGCGCCCCACCGGCTTACCCATCTCTGCACCCGACGCTTGGCTGTGCGCCAGCCCCATGACGGCGGCACAACTGCTGTCACGCGGCCTGTGGAAAAACGTCAGCGCAGCGGTCTGCACCTCCGCCACCCTGACCGCCTGCGGCAGCTTTGACTTCTTCGACCGCCTGAGCGGCCTGAACCGCTTCCCCGAGCGCCGCTCCCTGGTCGTTGCCAGCCCTTTCGACTACAGCACCCAAGGTGAACTGCGCATCGCCAAAATGCAGCACTCCCCCAAAAGCCCCGGATTCTCGGACGAGCTGTGCCAAAACCTGCCTGGCCTGCTGCGCGAACATACGCACGGCCAGCTGGTGCTGTTCACCTCCAAACGCCAAATGCAAGCCTGCCACGCCGCTCTGCCGCGCGACTTGCTCGAGCAAACCCAAATGCAGGGCGAACGCTCACGCACCGAGCTGCTGAAAACGCATGGTCTGCGGGTAGAGAACGGCGAACGCAGCATCCTCTTTGGCCTGCAATCCTTCGGTGAAGGTATCGACCTGCCCGGCCAGCTGTGTGAACACGTGGTGATCGACAAACTGCCCTTCACGCCCCCAAACTCCCCCGTAGAAGAAGCCTTGGCCGAATGGCTGAGCTCACAAGGACGCGACCCGTTCACAGAGATATCAGTCCCCAGAGCAGGCATGAAGCTCGCGCAATGGGCAGGACGAGGAGTGCGCACGGTGACTGACCGTGCCGTGATTACCGTCTGCGATACACGCCTCTCAACGATGCGCTACGGCGCCGCAATCTTGGCGGGTCTGCCGCCATTTCCGGTGGTTCGGGTATGAGTAAAAAAGCAGTTACAGAAGTAGAAGCATCTACTAATTTCAATTCCCTGCGGCTAACTTTAGGAAAAGAGACGTCCGGTAAGCGCCTAGGAAATAGATATTTTTCTAGTGTCGAACGCAGGATTGCTCAACTGTACGATATCGCCGCTCGCAAAGCCCCAACCCTCCATATGCCCTACAGCCATTGGTTTTCCTGCCGTCAATTGGTAGTCTTGTGCGAACCTCTAAAAACCCCGCGACACCTCTAACCGAATTGTCATCGCTTGGACTGATTGCATTACCAATATTTGGCTGTTTCCGAGAAGTGCATGTTTCATGGCCAGAGTTATGGGTAGCTTTCTATCCTGTTGCACTTTCGCAGCAATCAAGGTCTCTTTTGTCTCGCGTTCCTTCTTAGCAAGGGCCTTAGCCTGATCAATTTCAGCATCCTTTTCTGCAAGTTTTTTACTGATCTCAATCTTTTGGAGTACATCTACTTGTTTAAGCTTGAGTTCGGCAAACCAAGCTTTAGCCTGTGTAGTCTCGACGGCTGAATTGTCAAACGCTTCGCGTGGCTGTCCCGTTAATGCTGGATCAACATCAGTTTTAAATTCACTGATAACCCATTTATCAATGACTTTCTTGCCTTTGAACGAGCCATACCATTCCGCAGCAGTACCAGCTGCAGCTGTTTGAGCAATGAAAACTGGTTTCGATGTTGAAGTCTTAATATCTAGTGCAAGCTCATTCCGAGCGGTCGGAGAGAGACCTTAAGCAGCTTCTTCTATTTGGCTAAATAATGCCACATCACTATCAGTAGATTTTGCAATGCTCTCGAAATCAACAGGCTTGAACAGTGACTGGCTAAGCTTCAAATGCGATTTGAATTTAACGATTGCCTCGTCACTGCTGGCGGTAATTTCGGCCTGCGTTTGCTCAACAGTCACAAGGGTCTTAAACGCTACAGGTACGTTCTCATTGAGCGCTCCTGCGACGTCGCTTTCGGCGGGTTTGGCGGAGCAGCCAACACAAAGGATGAGTGCCGCAACGGTTGAAATAAATATGCTTTTCATGAAGCATCCTAGTATGTTCTTGACTCTAGCATTGAGAAATTTTTTCAGTAGAGTAAATCGGAAAGAGCACCCCAAGCAGAGCTAGGGTCAACGTCATGGCACCCAACACCTGAACCTCTCCTGCATTGCCCTAGATTCCCGTAACCATTCCCAGCATAGGCGTCATCCGCACTACCGCGCTACCCGCCCACTGCACCCATAACCCGCGTTCATCCCTACGCTGCCAAGCATCCCCCGCCAGCGCCTCACCTGCCGTATCTCGCCACTGCACATCACCTTCGCCTGCCCACCACTTATCCTGGGTCAGAGCGGGAATCTGACGCCGTGCGGCAGTCAGCGCGGTCACCAGCGCCGTCAGCGCCTCATCCGCCCGGCTCCAGTCCAACCACGTCACTGCGTTGTCCTGGCAATAGGCGTTGTTGTTGCCGCCCTGGGTGTGGCCGATCTCATCGCCTGCCAGCAACATCGGCGTGCCTTGCGATAGCACCAGGGTAGTTAGCAATGATTTTTGTAGCGCTCTGCGCTTGTTCCGTATGCCCTGGTCAGTGGTTTCACCCTCGACACCGCAGTTGTTGCTGTGGTTGCTGCCATGACCATCGCGGTTACCTTCGCCATTGGCTTCGTTATGGCGGTCGTTGTAACTGACCAGATCGCGCAGCGTGAAGCCGTCGTGGGCGGTGATGAAGTTAACGCTGGCGCTAGGGGCGCGGTGACTGTGGTTGAACGAGGTACTGGACGCGGCCAGCGCGTGGGCAATCTCGCCTCGGTTGGCCTCTCCTGTCAACCAGTAGCGGCGCACCGTATCGCGGTACTTGTCGTTCCATTCCAGCCAACCGGGTGGGAATGCGCCCAGTTGATAGCCGCCAGTACCGATATCCCACGGCTCTGCAATAAATAGCTTGCTAGCGAAGGCAGGTTCTTGGCCTACAGCTATTAAAAAAGGAGAGCGCTGGTCAAAAGCTTTGTCGCCCGTGTCGCGGCGCGCCAGGATGGGGGCAAGGTCGAATCGAAAACCGTCTACGCCCAACGTATCGCCCCAGTAGCGCAGGCTGTCCATCACCATTTGCAGGACGTGGGGCTGGTTCAGGTTCAGGCAGTTGCCGCAGCCGCTCCAGTTTTCATAGAGCGCCAAATTGTCGGGGCGCAGGTGATAGTAGAGCGCGTTGTCGATGCCGCGCAGGCTGAGCGTCGGGCCGTGTTCGTCGGTTTCGGCACTGTGGTTGTACACCACGTCAATTACCACTTCCATGCCTCGTGCATGGACGGCATCAACCAAGGCTTGGAATTCACTGGCGGGACTGGTGCCCGGCGTGCCGCTCCAATAGCGGGCGTCGGGCGCAAACCAGCCAATGGTGTTGTAGCCCCAGTGGTTGCGCAGGCCCAACTTTTGCAGACGGGTTTCATCGGCCCGGTGCTGCACGGGCATTAGGCTGAGAGTAGTAACGCCTAGGCTTTGAATGTGGTCGAGTACGGCAGGGTGGGCCAGTCCAGCGTAAGTGCCACGCAGGGCTTCAGGGACAGCGGGATGCAGGGCCGTTTGGGCTTTGACGTGCAACTCGTACAGCACGCGCTGTCCAGGGGCAATCTGCGGTGCTGAGACTGTGGACATCGGCAGCAGCGCAGCAACGCGGGCTTTGAGCGCCGTGCTGGCGTTATCCCGCGGGTCAGGCTGCTGCGGCAGATGTGGATTGGCGAGACTATGACCGCAGTGAATATCGTCGCCGTCGTATTCCCCCATCACCTCACGGGCGTAGGGATCGAGTAGTAGCTTGGCAGGGTTGAAGCGATGGCCTTGGGCGGGCGCCCAAGGGCCGTGGACACGGTAGCCGTAAACCAAGCCTGCGGTGCCACCGTCGCTGGCCGCTAAATAGCCGTGCCACACACCGTTACTGCACTGGGGCAGAGACAAGCGCCGCTCGCTGCCATCGGCGGTAAACAGACACAACACCACCGCCGTGGCATTGGGGGCCACCAGCGTGAAGTTAACGCCTGTGCGGTCGGGCGTAGCACCCATAGGATAGGACTTGCCCGTGGTCAACATAAACACCTTTGTTACAAAACCAGAATTGACGCAACCCTTATGCCAACTCCAACACCGACACCAATATCACCGTAGAGAGCGGCGGTAACGTCATAACCAGGGAGTCCTCCAAGCCGTGCTCTGTCTGCGTTTCGGTTTGAACAACGCCATTACCGACTCCGCTTCCTCCATACACCGCCCCATCGCTGTTAATGATCTCGCGGTAACTGCCCGCTTTGGGCACGCCAATTCGGTAGCCGTGGCGCACCATCGGGGTGAAGTTGCAAACCACCACCACGACAGAGGCATCCACCGACACGCCCCCGCCTGTTACAGGGGCAGAGTGCCGTGCGAATGCCACTACCGATTGCGCAGCGTCGTCATGGCTGAGCCATTGAAAGCCGTGACTGTCATGGTCCAAAGTGTGCAGAGCAGTGAAATGGCGCATCACGCGGTTCAAGTCCATCACCAACCGCTGCACCCCTGAGTGCTGGGGGTCTTGCAGGGCGGGCCAGTCGAGGCAGGCATCGGCGTTCCACTCGGCCCATTGAGCAAACTCGCTTCCCATGAACAAAAGCTTTTTTCCGGGGTAGGCCCACATCAGCGCGTAGTAGGCCCGCAGGTTGGCAAAGCGCTGCCACGCATCGCCGGGCATGCGTTGCAGCAGAGAACCCTTGCCATGTACTACCTCGTCGTGTGAAAGCGGCAACAGAAAGTTTTCGGTGAAGGCGTACATCAGCCCGAAAGTAAGTTGGTTCTGGTGGTGCTGGCGGTAAAGGGGATCGAGGCTGGTATAGCGCAGCGTGTCGTTCATCCAGCCCATGTTCCATTTGTAGTGAAAGCCCAATCCGCCGCTCTCGGGTGGTCGGGTCACGCCGGGGAAAGAGGTGGACTCTTCCGCCAACGTGATCGCGCCAGGGCGCTCGGTGCCCACCACGTGGTTCATCCGCTGTAAGAAGGCGATGGCTTCCAGGTTCTCGCGCCCACCATGAACATTGGGAATCCATTCGCCAGCTTTGCGGCTGTAATCGCGGTAGAGCATGGAGGCCACGGCGTCCACGCGCAGGCCATCGATGTTGTAGCGCTCCAGCCAGTAGAGGGCGTTGCCGACAAGGTAGTTGCGCACCTCGGTACGGGCAAAATTGAAGATCAGCGTGTTCCAGTCTTGGTGAAAGCCTTCGCGCGTGTCGGCGTATTCGTAGAGGGCTGTGCCATCAAACTGAGCCAGCCCGTTGGCGTCGGTTGGGAAATGTCCGGGCACCCAGTCCAAAATCACCCCCAGACCGGCAGCGTGGGCGGCATCGACGAAGACAGCAAAGTCATCTGGCGAGCCAAAGCGGGCGCTGGGTGCGTACAGGCCTATCGGCTGATAGCCCCAAGAGCCGTCAAGCGGGTGTTCGCTGACGGGCAGCAATTCAATGTGGGTGAACCCCATTTCCACGCAGTACGGCACCAGGGATTCAGCCAGTTCGCGGTAACTCAGCCAACGGCCTTGGCCAGCAAATTCGGAATCAGCGGCCACACCGTCCAAAGTACGCCGCCAGGAGCCCAAATGCACTTCGTAAATACTCATAGGTGACGCAAAACTGTTGGCCAGTTGACGGCCATCAGGTAAGGGGCGAACGGGGGGCAGCGGACACACAATGCACGCGGTACCAGGGCGCAGCTGCATCCTGAAAGCGTAAGGATCAGCCTTCAGTACAACGTGACCTTGCGCGTTGAGAATCTCAAACTTATAGCAGTCACCCACGGCGACATGCGGTGCAAAAATCTCCCACACACCACATTCGCGCCGCAGCCGCATCATGTGGCGGCGTCCATCCCATTGGTTGAAATCGCCCACAACCGAAACACGTTGTGCGTTAGGCGCCCACACGGCAAACGCCACGCCGACCACGCCATTCACCTCGCACAAATGAGCACCCAAACACTCAAAGGGACGCTGGTGGGTGCCCTCGGCAAGCAGCCACACATCAAGCTCACCCAACACGGAGGGAAACCGGTACGGGTCTTCAATGTCCGATGTGTGCGTGCCCCAGTCCACCCGCAAGCAGTAGGCCAACGGGTCAGCCAAAGGCTCACTGGTCGTTAGTAGGGAGGAGATAACCCCTTCAAACACATCGGTGCCAGGCAAGCGTACTAAGGTCGCCATCACAGTCCCAGCCTGCGTCATCTCCGTACTGACAACATCAACCGCCTGCGCACCGGGGAGTACGGCCCGCACCCACCATCGGTCGTCCACCTCGTGTGGCCCGAGCACCGCAAAGGGGTCCCGGTGTTCAGCGTGCATCAGCGCGGCAAGATCGAGAGGTGGTAAGGTCGATAGAGTCATGCTTCATTTTGCCATTGCCCCTCTCCCTGCCGTAACGTGCACGTTACGTCGTTACGTCATTGCGCACGGCTCAAGGTGAGGCCGACCCATGCAATGCCGTGAACACTGTGGTGCGTGCTGCACCGCACCATCGATTTCGAGCGCTATACCCGGTATGCCTCACGGCAAGCCAGCAGGGGTGCGGTGTGTACAACTCACCACCACCAATGCCTGCGCCATCTTTGGCCACACCGAGCGGCCTGCCTGCTGCGCCGGATTGAAACCTTCAGCAGAGATGTGTGGCAGCTCGCGTGAAGCCGCGATAGTGTGGCTGGCACAGCTGGAGGTAGCTACCGCGCCATGACGACCTCCAGCGACACAGGTTCAGCGGACGCTTGATACGTCAATCGCTGACCACTGAACCTTGTTACTTACGAGTCACTGCTTGCGAATTACTGAGCACGCTGACCATAACTGACACCATATGCAGCAGGGCGCGCCAGCAATACAGGGTCTTCTGAAGGCTCGATACCTGCAGGTACAGACAGTGGATTGAACAGCAGCGCTTTTTGCGACTTCACCTGTTCTTGGGGTGTACTGGTGAGGCTCAAGGTTCCCAGCTCTACAAGCTGGCGATCGGCAGGCCAAACCACAGAACCATCATTGATGACATCCCCATCTTTAGCCACTTGCGCCAGCAGGCGGAACTTCACTGGGCCCTTGGTGATACGGGCTGGCAGCTCGTCCATCAGGTAATTAGGTGCGGCTTTGGCGGCATCGGCGTCGCTCAACGCGTGCTCGCCAGCAACGGGCAGTATCTGGTAGCGCGCGTAATGGCTCACGCCCTTGGCGTTGGTGAATTTGAACGCGTTCACACCGTAAAACGCCAGCGTACCAAAGCTGTCAGGGGCAGGACGTGGCGTAGTCACCCACTTTGCGGCAGCGGGATGGCTGCCTAAGAATTGCTCGATTGGCGTGGGCTTGGCCGCAGTGGGGCCACTGGCCGCAATCGCCTGTAGCAACGCGAGGAAGTCTTCCGGCGTGGCCACGGGGAAACCATTAGACGAAATACTAACGATATCGGTGCTGGCTCCACCTGGCAGCTTGAAGCGAATGGAAATGCCATGGGGGCTGCCATTTGGATCTGCGTCAGGCATTGTGGGTACACCGGTGCCGTTCGAGAAGCGCACCAGCACTGGCACACTCTTGGCGAAATGCGGGGCCTTGCTGAAGGATGCCGCCGTTTTCGCTGGCGTGAAAGAACCCTCGACCAACACGCCTTTGGCATGGTTCGCGCGGAAACCCGCGTGCGGCCCGCCAGAGAGCTTGTTCAGCGTTTCAACCAGCGCGACAGGCAATGGCTTTTGCTCCACCACGGGCACATCCGCCGCGAAAGCGTGCGAAGCCACGAGCGCGACCCCAAGGTATGTGGCAAGCCATGTAGCTGGGGCAGAACGGCGCACTGTGCGCGATGTACGGTCTTGGCTGAACAATTTCACGGTAACTCCTGTGTAGAGAAAATAGGCAAAGAGGGAATGACAACTTTAAAACGTGACTCAAAAATGACTCAAAAATAGAAATTACATTTTTAACAATTTATTTGCCACATCTTAAATTGTACGCAATTTAAGGTATACCCGCATCATAATGTTTTAAGCCAACACCGATGCACTCATGTAATGGGGTATTTACAACTACCACAGCACTACACTCGCTTGGTTTTCGCTGTGTTCTGTTCCACTCATACTCTCCTTGTAAAAGGCCCCTTCCATGAAACTCTATTACTCTCCTGGCGCTTGCTCTTTGTCCCCACACATCGCATTATTCGAAGCGGGTCTGCCTTTCCAAGCCCTTAAAGCCCCCACAAAGACCCACCAACTGGATGACGGCACCGATTACTACACCATTAACCCGCTGGGCTATGTGCCATTCTTGGCGCTAGACGACGGCAAAACACTCCATGAAGGTCCAGCCATCGTGCAGTACATCGCTGATCTTGTCCCTGAAAAAAATCTTGCCCCTGCCAACGGCACCTGGGCACGCTACAAGCTGCAAGAGTGGTTGAACGTGATTGGCACCGAGCTGCACAAAAATTTCAGCCCGCTGTTCAATCCGGCCACGCCAGAAGAAACCAAAACCCTCGCAAAAACCAAACTGCTGTCGCGTCTGACTTGGATAGATGGCCAATTGGCCAGCAAGCCTTACCTGATGGGCGACAGCTTTACCGTGGCCGATGGCTACTTGTTTACGGTGACCAACTGGTGCGGCCATGTAGCCTTCGATATCAGTGGCTTGGCTAATTTAGCCGCTTACAGGGGTCGTATCAGTGCGCGCCCTGCCGTACAGGCAGCGATGAAGGCTGAAGGCCTCATCAAGTAACCAGATAGCAAAAGAGCCCAGTAACGCCACGCCATTTGGCGAACTGCTTACCAAGAAGGGGCCTTTATGGCCCCTTTTCACGTTCAAGCACTTGCGTTTCTCGCCTTCCCGCCCCAAGTGCTGATCCTTGCTGCTTTTTTCTTGCGGCTCTTTTTATACGCCCCCTATGACCTCCTTATTTGAACCCTTTCGCGCCGGACGCCTTGACCTTGCCAACCGTGTCGTGATGGCCCCACTGACACGCAACCGCGCTCCAGGCCAAATACCGCACGCGCTCGCCGCCACGTACTACACGCAACGCGCTGACCCCCTCAACGGCGCAGGCCTTCTGATCACCGAAGCAACACCAATCAGCCCTACCGCACACGGCTATGCCGACACACCCGGTATCCACAACGCGGCACAAATAGCGGCGTGGAAGACCATCACCCAATCGGTACATGCCGCGGGCGGCAAGATCGTTGTACAGCTGTGGCATGTGGGCCGCGTCTCGCATGTAGAGTTACAGCCTGGTGGACAATCTCCTGTTGCGCCCTCGGCTATACCGGCAATTGCTAAAACTTACGTTATCAGGGACGGCGTGGGCTCGTTTGTGGACACGTCTGCACCCCGTGCGCTGGAATTATCCGAGCTGCCCGGCATCATTGAAGACTACCGCCAAGCGGCCCGTAATGCGATAGAAGCTGGTTTTGATGGTGTTGAAATCCACGCCGCTAACGGCTATCTGCTCGACCAATTCATGAAGACTGGGGCTAATACGCGTACTGACGCTTATGGCGGCTCTATTGAAAACAGAGCTCGCTTGCTTATCGAAGTGACGCAAGCTATCGTTCGCGAAATCGGTGGTGACCGCACCGGCCTGCGCCTGTCGCCCGTCACCCCTGCAAATGGTATTAACGACGCTGATCCGCAACCGCTGTTTGATTACGTACTGCGCGAGCTAGCACCGTTGGGACTTGCCTTCATTCACATCATCGAAGGCTCTACTGGCGGGCCGCGCATGATCCCTGATCGTCCGTTCAACTATGCCTCCGCCAAAGCGCTTTACCGAGCTGCTGGCGGCCAAGCTGCATGGATGGTAAACAACGGCTATGACAAGGCCATGGCCGAGCAGGCGTTGCAAGACGGTGCAGATTTGATCGCCTTTGGCAAACCCTTTATCGCCAACCCGGATCTGACTCGCCGCCTGCGCGAGAACGCCCCCCTGAACGAAGGCGACCGCAACACCTTCTACGGCGGTGGGGCTAAGGGCTACACCGACTACCCAGCACTGGCCTGAGCCCTACGGTGCGAGTGAGTGATGAAATGTAAAGAGTAAAAAAATTTCATTGTTGGTCAGTTTTTGGTCAGCTTTACAAAAAATCACCCGTGCCGTACTTGGCCATTACCCCAGGGTCGCAGAATTGACTTCAACCTGATGACTCGCATCGGGTGTTCTAAACCGATGAGGAATTGACCATGTCTATTTTTACCAAACAAGCCCTGATGGCCAAGCATGCTTATGTGGCGGCACTGTTAGCCGGAGCCGCCGCAGTAGCAGGCGCTCAGCCTTCTGGAGCAGCACCTGCCAACCCAGAAGGTGCGCGAAACACCCCGCACGGAATGCAGGGACACGGGGAAAATGAGGGACGTGAACGCCACGATCCCGCCAAAATGCAGGCCTTCATGGCCAAACGCCAAGCTGAGCTGAAAGCCAAGCTCAAAATCTTGCCCGAGCAAGAGGGAAACTGGAGCAGCTTCACCGCGGCACTTAAGCCTCCAGCCATGGCCCATGGAGAAATGGGTATGGAACGCCCAGACCGCGCTGAGTTTGACAAGCTAACCACCCCTGAGCGCATTGACAAAATGCAAGCACTGCGCGAAAAGCGTCAAGCTACCATGAACCAGGCAATGAGCCTGCGCGGTGAGGCCACCAAGGCGTTTTACAGCACGCTCAACCCTGAGCAAAAGAAGGTATTCGACACAGAAGCCTTCAAGTCTCTTGGCCCACCACATCGTCGGAATTAAGCCCAAAAACAACGCTTGCACGCAGGCCCTGGCCGTCCTCGCCCGCTTCGAATTGAAGCTGCGCGCCTAAATTCTGGGCATACTGGCCCACAATGGCCAGCCCTAGACCAGCTCCATGCGCTAAGCGTTGGCCTGAACTGCCCCGCACCCAGCGCTGTGACAACATGCGCTGCTGTGAATTGGGTATGCCCGGCCCGTTGTCGATCACCGAGAGCGTCAACTGGTGTGGAAATTCAACTGAGTCCACGTTAACGGCAACTGTCACACGGGCAGGTTTGCCATTTGCAGGTTTACCGTAGCGCAAGGCGTTGTCGATCAGGTTGTTCAAAATACCTTCAATCAAGGTCGGGTTGGATTGGAGCGCCATAGGTGTATCAATGCCTCGCGCGCCCAAGTCCACCCCTGCAGCATCGGCACGGGGCAAAAAGCGCAGCACCGCATCACGTACGGCCTTGTCTAATGCCGCCGTCTCCAACTTAAGTCCTTCGCGGGCCTCATCGGCCAAGGCCAGCGCCAGCAATTGGTCCACCATATGGGTTGCCCTGGCCTCGCTGCTCAGTACACCTTGTAGCTGCTGATGCCAGACCTCGGGTTCGCGTCTTGCCAACCCGTATTCGGCCAAAGCACGTATACCAGCCAACGGCGTGCGCAGTTCGTGCGCCACATTGCCAGCAAATTCGCGTTGTGCTTGCACGCTGGTCTGGATGCGGCCCAACAGAGCGTTCAGCGCCTGCGCCAAGTGCTGCACATCGCGCGTGCTGGCCTCTGTAGGAAAGGCGGTGAGGTCGTGTGCAGGACGTTTTCCCACCGCACGCTGCAATTGGGCCAATGGCTCCAAATCAGTCTGAATGGCACGCCGCAGCCAAACCGCCAGGAAAATCAATAGAAATAACTGGGGGGCGATGGAATACACCAGCAGGCGCTGCAACATGCTGTCCCGGCTGAACTTGGTTTGCGCCAGTACCACCTGAAACTCGTTGCTGCCATGCCGCGTCAAACTCACACTGCGTAAAGATAAGCCTTGGTAAACAGTGTCTGAAAACTCATACGGTGTGGTCTCGGCTTGTGACGGAACATGCAAGCCAGGGTGCCCTGCTACCAAAGTGCCATCAGGCCGCAACACGGCAAAAAAAACAGCCTCCACTTTGTCAAACAGAACATGGTTAATCTCGCGGGGCGACAAAATAAGCTCCAGCGAAGCCCCTTCACCTTTGACGTTGGCTGCAACAGAATACGCATCATCCAAAAGTGAGCGGTCAAACGCTTGTTGTGCAAAATAATTGGCTATGCTGACAGTTACAACGGTGCCCACCAGCCAAGTCACCGCCAATGGCAGCATCACATGCTTCACCACACGCGAACGCAGGGACGGTGTTTTGGCCGGTATCGTGCTCATCCTTCGGCTTCCAGCAGGTAACCAATGCCCCGCAGCGTGCGAATACCCGCACCACTGCCGGTCAGTTTTTTGCGCAAGCGGGAGATAAAAGCTTCCAAGGCGTTGTCGCCCAACGCTTCATCAGTTTCTGACAGTTTCTCAGACAGTTCACGCTTGCTCACTGCACGGCCTGGCGGGGTCAGAAGCTCCCACAGCACCTCAAACTCGCGGGCGGGCATTTCCAACAAGGTATCCCCCAAGCTCATGCGCCGGGCTTTACGATCAAGCTTGAGCATGCCCACGTTAACCACGTCGTCGGTGCCTTGCGTGCGCCGCACCAAGGCCCGCAGCCGCGCTTCAACTTCGGCCAAGTCAAATGGCTTACCCAAATAATCGTCAGCGCCAGCGTCTAGACCAACAATTCGCTCTTCGGTACGGTTACGTGCCGTCAACACCAGCACAGGCGTGCGGTCACCCCGGGCACGGGCTTCACGCAAAGCGCTCAGACCGCTGACCACGGTACCGGGGCGGTCAGATGACAAGGGAATATTCAGGTCCAGCAGCACCGCATCAAAAGGCTGCACCCGCCACCAATGACGAGCTTCGGTCAAATCAGCAGCAGCGTCTATTCGGTGTCCGGCATCGCTCAGACTGCGCAACATCACGTCACGCAAAACATCGTCATCTTCAACCAGCAGAATTCGCATCGCGGTACTCTCGTAATTTTGAGCCTTGCCGTGAATCAGTTGGCAATGGCTACGCAATCAAGGGTAACACCCCACTCCAGGTCAGTTCATCTGTTTCAATCCAATTTTAAGTCAGGTGCTGTATGGGATATAAATGGTAATGATTACAAGATTAACTTTTAAAACCTGCAATATGGCTTTGTCCGGTATGGCATTGGTTATATTGGTTATGCCAGCACTGGCACAACAGCCTGACTCGACGCGTGCAGCAACTCCTTTTATTGTCAGCACGGCACCAAAGGTAGGAGCTACGCCTACCAATAGCCGTCTAAGCTGGGCGCAAGCACTGCAAGCCGCACGGGAGAATTTAGACGTTTCGCTTGCCCGCCAGGCTTTCGGAGCGGCGCAGGCCGACATTTTGGCTGCTGACCGCGCACCCTTTCCGGTATTGACGACCAAAGCCAGCCAAATCGACCTGCAAAATGGCATAGGCCCTGGCAATACGTTGACACAAAAGCGCATTGACAAGGCCATTGGCGTGGACTGGACCTACGAGCGCGGTAACAAACGCGAGTTGCGCACACGTGTCGCCCAGCGCAGCGCGGCAGCAGCCCAAGCAGACCTGGAAAACATCCGTGGACAACAGGTGCTGGCCGCTTCAGGAGCATTCTTTGATCTGTTGTCCGCACAAGACCGGATAGAGCAAGTAATGGGCATTGAACGCAGCTCAGCCCTTCTTGCCACTACTGCTGCACGCCGCGTCAGCGCCGGAGACTTGTCCGCACAAGAAGCCGCGCGTACCGAAATCGAAGCCCAGCGCGCCAAATCGGACGTACTGCTGGCACAACTGGACGGTCAACGTGCGGGACTAGCGCTTGCCCAGCTGATTCGCCGCCCCGATCAGCTCGGAAGTACAGCACTGCAAGTCTTACCCGACTGGCCCAATCAGACCAACACGACACCACTGACTGAAACCACGATCGCGGCCTTAATCGACCAGCGCGCTGACATCCGTGCTGCAGTAGAGCGTGTGCAGGCCGCCCAAGCCTTGGTGGAAAACGCCAGCGCCCAAAGAAAAGCGGATATCACCGTGGGCAGCTCGTTTGACCACTATCCCGGCACATCGACCCGATTGCTAGAGTTACGCGTGCAAATGCCGCTGCAATGGAATTACAACTACGAGGGTGAAATTGGCCGTGCTCAAGCCCAACTGGCCCAAGCGCAAGATGCCCTCGACAAAACCCGCTTGATCGCAGGATCCGAGATGCAGCGCTTGCAGCAAGAGTTAGCCGGTACTGCACAGCGCACTCAAGCTTATGAAGTTGAAATACTGCCCCGAGCCCGTCGTGTAGCCGAAAACGCTGAACTGGCTTACGGCAAAGGGGCCATCCCGCTCACCGATTTGATTGACGCCCGTCGTACCCTGCGTGCCACACTGCTGGACGCGCTGTCAGCCCGCGCAGACCATGCCAAAGCCTTGAGTTTCTGGCAGCTTCGTACCGATCCGCAGTCGCTACCAGGCCGTATGGCCAGTGATTCACCTTAATTGTTTTCTGTTGACCGTCATAACGTCTTTGTTGCCTCAAAAATACCCGTACTCCCCTGTACACCCTATTGCATTAGCTCCCCGCTCAAGGAAAACTCTCCTGTGAACACTATCCCTCTTTTGTTAAAGCGCACCATGCTATCCCTGCTCGTGGGAACTGCCCTCGGCGCTTGCTCCGAAGCCCCCGCGCCGGAGCCGGTCACTCCACCGCCTATTCTGCAAGGTAACCAGCTCCGCTTCCCTGCCGGACACCCACAGCTAGCCTTGATTGGAATTTCTACCTCGACCCCAGGCCGAGCCATAGCCGTTGATTTGCCTGCCAAACTGGTCTGGAACGAGGAACGCACCCAACGCATCTACCCCGCGTTTGCTGGACGTATAAGTGCCATCCAGGCTGATGTGGGATTGATAGTCAAACCCGGTACCGTATTGGCTCAACTGGCGTCACCTGACTTTGGTATGGCACAGGCCGACACCGCCAAATCCAAGGTCGATCTACAGCTGGCGCAAAAATCACTTTCCCGCCAAAAAGAGCTGTTTGATGCCGGCATCATCGCCCGCAAAGACCTAGAACAGGCGCAGGCTGACTACGACCGTGCAGGGGCTGAAAGCGACCGTGCACTAGCCCGTACCAAGCTATACGGTACAAGCACAGGTATCAACCAGCAACTGGCCATCAAATCCACCATCAACGGCATGGTAGTCGAGCGCAACCTCAATCCTGGTCAAGAGTTGCGACCAGACCAATCTGGCCCCGGCATTCCTGCCCTGTTTGTCGTATCGGACCCCACATCGTTGTGGGTACAAATTGATGCGCGTGATTCCGAAGCCGCTACCCTGCGTGTAGGCACGAACTTTGAGTTGTTTATCACCGCACTGCCTGGACAAAAATTTGAGGGCAGGGTAACGGCCGCTGCTGATTTCATTGATCCCACCACCCGTACCATCAAAGTACGCGGCGTGATCGCCAACCCCGACCGTCGACTGAAAGCCGAAATGCTGGCCACTGCACGGATACAACGCCAACTGGGTAACGGCGTGATCGTCCCGGCTTCTGCCGTTATTTTGCGCGGCACCAAGCAGTTTGTGTTCGTGCAGGTACAACCCGGCGTATTTGAACCCCGTGAAGTCGAACGCAGCTACGAAGGGGCCAAAGAGGCGGTGATTTCACGCGGACTTGAGGTCGGTGAACAGATCGTGAGCGACAACGCTCTGCTACTTGGTCGTCAGTTCCGTCTCGCGTCTGATGAGGCCAAAACACCTGTGTTGACGCCAGGTGCAGCCCCTGCATCCACTGCTGCGGCCTCTAATTCCATGGCTCCTAAGGCGACAACGCCATGAAGCGCTTGATTAACTACGCGCTGACTCAGCCGCTGTTCATTGTGATGGGCACGCTGATGTTCATCATGGCGGGTGTTATCGCGTTCAAAAACCTATCGGTCGAAGCCTTCCCCGATGTCACCGACACCCAAGTCACGGTGATTGCACTCTTCCCTGGACGGGCCGCTGAAGAGGTAGAAAAGCAAATTACCCTGCCTATGGAAACAGCACTGGCGGGCTTGCCCAATTCAATTCGCCTGTTTTCACACACCCAGTTTGGCCTCTCCTACACCGTTATCACGTTTGATGACAACGCTAATGTCAACGTTGCACGCCAGCAGGTCAATGAACGGCTGAACAACGTTGATTTGCCCGCTGGCGCACAAGTCAACGTAGCACCCAACGCTACCCCAGTGGGTGAAGTGATGCGCTACCGCGTACGTGGCGACGGCCAAACCACCACCGATTTACGCACTCTGGAAGACTGGGTGATCGAGCGTGGCTTGCGCCAAGTTCCAGGTGTGGCCGATGTGGTGGCGATGGGAGGCTTCATCAAACAGTACGAAGTGCAACCCGATTTGGACAAACTGCGGGCCTATAAACTGAGCTTTCAAAATGTGCTCGATGCCTTGGGGCGCGGCAACTCCAACGCAGGTGGCAGTTACGTAGCGCAGGGCGCACAGCAGTTCGCGATTCGTGGCATAGGTTTGCTGCAATCGCCGGACGACATTGGCCGTATTGTTCTCGGTGCACGCAACGGCACGCCCATTTTGATTCGTGATGTGGCTCAGATTAAGCTAGGTGCTGTGCCCCGCCTCGGTATCGTCGGCCAAGACGAGGACGATGATGCCGTGATTGGCATCGTCATCATGCGCAAAGGCGAAAACCCCAGCGTAGTGCTCAAAGGCGTGAAAGCCAAGATTGAAGAATTAAACACCCGTGGTCTGCCCAAGGGCGTGCAGATCGTGCCGTTTTACGACCGCACCTGGCTAATGGCGAAAACGCTGACCACCGTGTTCCATAACCTGATTGAAGGCGCGTTGCTAGTGGCCTTGGTACTGTACATATTTTTGTCAAACTTTCGCGCCAGTCTGGCCGTGGTGGTGGTCATTCCGCTGGCGCTGCTCGCCACCTTCCTTGGCCTCAAAATAATGGGCGTACCAGCAAATCTGCTGAGCCTGGGCGCAATGGATTTCGGCATCATCGTGGACGGTGCGGTGATCGTGATTGAAAATATCATGCACCGATTGGCCGAAAAAGGCGAAAACATGACACCGCAAGAGCGCCGCTCTGTCGTGGCCAATGCGGCGAACGAAGTGGGTCGCCCCACGCTGTTTTCTATGCTCATCATCATCGCTGCACACATCCCTATTTTTGCGTTGCAACGCCATGAAGGCCGTATCTTCCAGCCCATGGCCTTGTCGGTCAGTACCGCTCTGGTGGGTTCGTTAATTTTTTCGCTGACGCTGGTACCCCTGCTTGCCTACTGGATGCTGCGCCGCAATCTGCCCCACGGGGACAACCGGGTGGTGGCCACTGCCAAGCGCCTGTACACCCCTGTGCTGAACTGGGCGCTGGACAACCGCCGCAAAATAGTGGTTTTGGCGCTGACTACCTTCGCACTGTCCATAGGTGTCGCATCCCGACTCGGTTCGGAGTTTTTGCCAGAATTGAACGAAGGCACCTTCTGGGTCAATTGGGATATGCCAGCAAGCCTGTCGCAAGAAGAAGCCATCAAAACCATGGCCATGGCGCGCAAGGTACTGTCCACCGTGCCCGAAGTGCGTACCGTGGTATCCAAATCAGGTCAACCTGAAGATGGCACCGACCCCAAAACCCTCAGTATGGCTGAGGTGTTTGTGGACGTGAAACCACGTGAGGAATGGCGCAAAGGCATGACGCGCGACAAGCTTATCGACGAGATGAACCGCAAACTTTCGGTAATCCCCAGCGTAGACCCAGCTTTTTCGCAGCCGATCCGCGACAACGTGCTCGAATCTATCTCACAGATCAAAGGCCAGATCGTGGTCAAAGTGTCCGGCGATGACCTGAACGAATTGCGCAAAGCGGTAGAAGCCTTGCAACGTGAATTCAAGCAAGTGAAAGGCATACAGCGTGCAGAGGTGGACCGCTTGGGCGAGCTGCCGCAGTTGGTGATTGACATTGACCGCGACCGTGCTTCTCGCCTTGGATTGAATGTGGGTGACGTGCAAGATGTGATTGAAGCTGCATTGGCTGGCAAAGCTGCGACCCAACTATGGGAAGGCGAACGAAAATTCGCCGTCGCTGTGCGCCTGCCTGAAGACCGCCGCGTTATCGACAATCTGCGCAACACATCAATTGCCTTACCTGAAGGCGGTTACACCACACTGGGCGCGGTAGCCAATATCCGCGAGGCTAGCGGTGCCATGAACATCGCCCGTGAAGCCGGTCGCCGTACCATGGCGATCGGTATTTTCATCAAAGGTCGAGACATGGGTTCGGTAGTAGCCGACATGAAGTTACGCGCTGAAAAGAACGTCAAGCTGCCTGAAAACTACAGCATCACCTGGTCGGGTGAGTTTGAAAACCAGGAGCGCGCCATGCAACGCTTAACCGTCGTAGTCCCGATTTCACTGCTGCTAATCTTTGTGCTGCTGTTTGACGCTTTTAAATCATTCAAAGCCGCTGCGCTAATTTTGGTCAACGTTCCCTTGGCACTGATTGGGGGCTTTGTGGCGCTGTGGATTTTCTCAATTCCACTGTCAGTGTCGGCAGCCATTGGTTTTATTGCATTGAGCGGACAGGCCGTACTGAATGGCGTAGTGATGCTCTCTGTGTTCCAGCAACTGCGCAACGCCGGTCATTCGGTCCTGGATTCAGTGAGAAGCGGTTCCCTGCAACGTCTGCGTACAGTACTGATGACGGCCATGTTGGCGGCACTGGGGCTGCTGCCCATGGCACTTTCACAAGACATTGGATCTGAAACCCAACGCCCGCTGGCGATTGTGGTGATTGGTGGTCTCTTCACTGCCACGCTGTTGACACTGGTCGTACTGCCCGTTCTTTACGTCGCCTGGTTCTCCAAAGACAAGGTAGATAAATTAGTGACAGATTAACGGTCAAGTTTTTTGCTGCTTTATTTATAGCTGCTTGTGCTCATCAGTTGAGCACAAGCAGCTATTTTTATGACAACACCCAACCAGTTCATTAATCCAATAACTCAGGCCAATATGGCTTTAAGTTCGCCCTGTTCAATGAGTTTTTCCAATTCCGTTGCACCCCCGACCAAAGTGCCTTTTACAAACACCATTGGAAATGTAGGCCAGCCTGTCCATAGCTTCAAGGCATTCCGCTCACGCCAGTTGTTGAAATAGTTGCCGTATTCCAAGTAGGCGTACTGCACACCTGCAGCTTCTAAAACTCGTTTTGCTTTTTTAGGAAAAGGGTTCATCCCCATCCCAACCACCACTACCTCATTTTTAGCGATTGCTGCCTGTACTTCCTGCACGATAGCTCGTTGTGAGGAGGCAATTTTTTCGCGGATAGCAAGGTGTATGTGGGCTTCGTCAAGCACAGAACGGGGCATATCAATCTCCAAAAAATCAGGGATAGGAAAAGAAAACGCTGGTTATAGCACCCACTGGTAAGATTTATCCTTTTTCGGAGCTGACTTCCGCCATGCCCGTAGCCCTTGTAGGACACGCTCCTGCCACCTTCGAAATCAAAAGTGCCAACCTCCCTCTGGTGGCACTTTTGCTCAAGTCCAACGATCTGGTTCAACTGTCTGCCGAATGGTCACAGCGTTTCAGCGATACACCCGATTTTTTTGACCACGACCCGCTGGTTATCGACTTGACGCCACTGCCAAGCGATGTTGAAAGTGTCAACTTCCCTGCCCTTATTACACTACTGCGCCAATACCGCTTGGCCCCAATCGCCATCAAAGGCGGAAACACTACGCTAATGACTCTGGCCCTGGCTGCAGGCTTAATTGCAGCGCCTGATGCTGTCCCTGTGCTAGGCACACCGCATACAGTACCCGTAGAACAAAAAGCGATTAAAGAAACCGTGCGCGAAGTTTCGATAATCAACCCTAGCGCAATGGTGATCGACAAGCCATTGCGTTCAGGCCAGCAGGTGTACGCCAAAGGACGCGACTTGATCGTGCTTTCCATGGTTAACCCCGGTGCTGAAGTCATTGCAGATGGCCATATTCATGTGTACGCCCCGCTACGTGGCAAGGCTATTGCAGGTGCACGTGGTAATACACAAGCACGTATTTTTTCGACGTGCTTGGAGGCACAACTGCTGTCCATTGCCGGGGTTTACCGAACGAGCGACATACCTTTGCCTGCTGAAGTTTTCTCCAAGGCTACCCAAGTGCGGCTGGAAGGTAGCACCGAAACAGGCAAGCTGGTGATGGAAGTTTTGCGAAGCACATGACGTGTATGCCCCTACATATCCTATGTCCTGTTCAGCACTCAGAGACGGCGCACTTTTTCCGCTTTACCCTCACTGTCTTTACCCCTCACTACAACTAACAGCCTCTCCCTAGGAATTTAAACCCATGTCAAGAATCATCGTTGTGACTTCCGGCAAAGGCGGGGTGGGTAAAACCACCACCAGCGCCAGTTTTGCCACAGGCCTCGCATTACGTGGCTTTAAAACCGTAGTGATTGACTTTGACGTTGGCCTGCGCAACCTCGATCTCATCATGGGCTGCGAGCGCCGCGTGGTGTACGACCTGATCAACGTCATCCACAACGAAGCCAATCTGAACCAGGCTCTCATCAAAGACAAGCAATGCGAAAACCTGTTTGTGCTGGCTGCCTCACAAACACGCGATAAAGACGCCCTTAGCCAGGAAGGCGTGGAGCGCGTGCTCAGCGATCTCGCGGCCATGGGCTTTAAATACATCATTTGTGATTCGCCTGCTGGCATTGAAACAGGTGCGCTGATGGCCATGCACTACGCTGACGAAGCGCTGGTTGTGACCAATCCCGAAGTGTCCTCTGTACGTGACTCTGACCGCATCCTGGGGATGTTAAGTTCCAAAACCAAACGCGCTATCGAAGGTCTAGAACCCATCAAAGAACATTTGCTGATTACCCGGTACAATCCTAGCCGTGTTGACCAAGGGCAAATGCTGTCATTGGAGGATGTACAAGACATTCTGCGCATCAAACTGATTGGCGTGATCCCTGAATCCGAAGCTGTGCTCCAAGCCTCTAACCAAGGCGTACCTGCTGTCCACATGGAAGGCTCGGATGTATCTGAAGCCTACAAAGACGTGGTGGCACGCTTCTTAGGTGAGGAAAAACCCTTGCGCTTCGTAGAAGCACAAAAATTAGGTTTCTTCAAACGTCTGTTTGGAGGAAGGTAAGCCATGTCTTTTTTGTCTTTCCTAATCGGCGAAAAGAAAAAGACCGCCAGCGTAGCCAAAGAACGCTTGCAAATCATCCTCGCCCATGAGCGTAGTGGCCGCAATGCCGCTGAACCTGACTACCTGCCCGCGCTACAACGCGACTTGATGGCTGTTATCAGCAAGTACATCAAGATCGACCTTAATGACATCAAAGTCAACTTGGAACGCCGAGACAACTTTGAAGTGTTGGAAGTGAAAATCGAGCTGCCAGACAGCAAATAAGACCGAATAAGGTCACTAAGGTCTAAATAACCGTTATACCGAACAGGGCTCAGTCGCAAAGCCCTGCTTCAATTGCTTTTGACACCACTGAATGGCCGGCTGTGGGTTCATCGTTGCTGTCGTTAGTTACCTAGCAATAAACATCCAAGCGTTCTCCAAGCGATTATTGACCCTAATGCTGGCAAGCCCCTTCACCACGCGGCGAGCGCGCCCTAGCGGCCTCTCAAACTGCTTAGCGAGTCTTCAAACATGTACTTTCATCTCTCTATCTCACTTTGAACACGGTGTAAGTGAGTGCTTCCGTACCGAAAAGTATTTTGTTGTTTTGCTGTATTCCTTTAATAAGCTTATTTTAAATTAGTAGTAGTAGTAAGGGCACTACTCCTCTGTGGATAGCTCTATTTTCCTGTTTTCAATCAATAACTTAGCTATTCTTAAAGTCTGTGTGTACTCCCCATTTCAGGGTGTATCAAGAAAAGGGATAACTTTGAATATTTGCGCTTACGTGTGGATAAGTTAGTGTTCACACCAAATTTACGCACAGGGTTGTTCAGAGCGGCTTTTTTAGGAATGTAAATCCCTACTTCCATTGCCATTTCACGCTTGAAAAAACGGGCGTCTGATTTTGCTTCACCTTGTAGCTGTAGAGCAATGTTGTCGCGTAGTACCTCCTATACCCCTAACCACCAGAAAAAAATGCGTCAGTGACCTCTTTAATGGCTCTGAACGTTCTTTGTAGTGGTTGAAGTCTGCACAACACAATGTTTGGATACTCTCAAAAGCAATTGCAGCGATGACGATGTTTTCAGATTCATGTGCTAACTTATCTCTAAAAATACTATTTCAAATTAGTAGTAGTAGTAAGGACAATCCATTTCTGTGGAAAGTCAGCGTTTACTCTTCTTCATCAAATACTTAGCTTCTGAATAAGCCTGTGTGTGGCCCCCTGTTGCTTATCTACGTTCGTAGGTAACAACTTCGTGCTCAACTACTGATCTGTGGATAACAAGGTGCTTATCCAAAATTTGTCCACAGTGTTGTTGGTGCCCACTCTTACTTGCGTTAGCGTCTGCAGCAGAAAGCGAGATCAGTAAGCATGTGCAATGGCGTGGTGCAAGCAGGTTGACGGTCTGCTACCCGTTAGCTATGACGTATTTCTGACGTGAATTGCAAGCTTTGGACCTTGAAACAATAGAGCTTTCTCTGGCTCGCTTCAGTAAAAAAGCCCGGTCATGCCGGGCTTTTTTACTGAAGCGGAGCGACGTTAAACGTCAATATTCCCCGCCCGCAGCGCATTCGTCTCAATGAACTCTCGGCGTGGCTCCACGTCGTCGCCCATCAGCATGGTGAACACG
>JAYUED010000105.1:0-4783 GCA_043739385.1 Betaproteobacteria bacterium
TAACCAGCGTAGCAACCTGAATGAGTTGGGCGTCGAGGAGTTCGTTGGCTTCGTCAAACGCAACTAAAAAAGAGAACACGCCTGCAGCCAGCGCAACGCCGAAAATAACAATAGCCAACCACAGCGAAAGCTTGAACTGAAGCGACCGGGCTACTGTGGCTTGGAAACCATCCATCCCACCCCCCTGACGTTTTTAATGGCATCGCTGCCCAGTTTCTTGCGAAGTGCATGAATGAGAAACTCAACAGCGTTGCTCTCGACCTCCTCGTTCCAGCCGTAGATGCGATCCTCAAGCTCGGCGCGCGACAGAATGGCACCCGGACGGACCATCAAGGCATGAAGCAAGGAAAACTCCCGTGAAGAAAGCCGTGTGGGCTGGCCATTGAGGTTCGCTTCCCGCGTCGCTGGATCAAGTGAGAGGCTGCCATTGGTCATTACAGGTCCAGAAGCGCCTGCCTTGCGCCGGACCACCGCCCGCATTCTTGCCAATAATTCAGCCATCTCAAACGGCTTGATGACATAGTCATCGGCGCCAGAATCCAGGCCGCGAATCCGGTCTTCAAGTCCATCGCGGGCTGTGATGACCAGCAAAGGAACGGGGATTTTTTTGGCGCGAATGGTACGGAGGACTTCAAAGCCATCCTTCATTGGCAACCCCAAGTCGAGCAGCACGATGCCATAGGGCAGAGTCTCAAGCGTTGTCAGGGCGGTTTGCCCATCACGCACCCAATCAACCGCGTAGCTGGCGTCTTTCAATGCCTGAGCGACGGCTTCACCGATCATTCGGTCATCTTCAACCAAAAGTACTCTCATCAGATGGCCCTGGAGCATCACAAAATGTGGCGCAGAACTTAATTCTTCCCGCTGATCAGATCCATGGTTTTTAACAATTCTGCTAGCGCTTGTTTGCAGTCTGCTGCGTTTGGCGGGCTTGCACGCAGTGAGGTTAAGGCACGGTCAATCGCTTTATCAATAGTATGCCAGTCAGCCGCAGCACGAGGCTTGAGCCCCGCCTCCGCCGCGTCCCAGGACAACTCCAGGTCTTTAATGCGAGTTTTCGCTTTTGTCAGGTCACCTTTGTCAACGATGGAAGCAACGTCCACCGCAATCGACTTGAAGGCGGAAATGTCTCCAATTTTGGAGGGCGACGCCGCCTCGGCCATACCGGCTACGCCGATAACGCCAGGCGCGACGTATCCGCCAAGCACTGCCAAAGCAAGCACCAAACCAGAAACAGGACGGGAAAAAGGAGCAGATTTCATGAGTTTTCTCTTTTACAAAAAATGGCCGATCATCGATTCGGCCGGGTTATTGCAGTGAAACAGTCACAGCGACTTACGGGAATTTCTCTGGGCAACACCCACCAGGACCACAATGACCGAGAGGAAAATGGCACTCGTCATCGCAGCGCCCAGCCCTAAACCGCCGTAGGTTTTCGCCTGCGTTAGCAAATCGCCAAGAGCTGCACCAAGTGGTCGTGTGAGGATGTACGCAATCCAAAACGCCAGCACCGCATTCGCCCCGAAATGGAACGCCACAGTCGTGACTGCAATCAGAGCGCCGAAAGCAATAGCGCCCACCTGGAAGCCCAATCCCAACGCTTCCGTCGCAAGGTCTCCCGATGCAGTTCCAAGGGCAAAGGTGCACAGGATTGCCGCCCAATAAAACAACTCCCGCCTTAAGGTAAAGACAGTATGGATGGACAGCGTTCGTTCACTTTGGTACCAAAGTGCAAAAATAATAGCCAGGGTTGTCGCAAATGCCGCTGTGCTGATGTAAAGACTCAAACCGAGCCCATCGGTCAGTGCATCGGTGATTTGGGTTCCCACAACACTCACCAGCACAACCGTCAGCCAATAAATCCAGGGCGTGTACCGTCTAGTTCGCAGTTGTAAAAATAATGCTATCGCCAGCAGCGCGGCCATAGACACACCCGTCACTGTTTTTCCCAACCCAGCGTTTACGGCGAGAAAGTCAGCGCCAGTTTCCCCCACCGTCGTTGACATGATTTTGACAATCCAAAATCCCAAAGTGACTTCGGGTACTTTGTTCAAAAGGTTTGATGTACTTGTACTCAAGGTGGTATTCATGGTTTTATGACTGGAAAAAATTGAAGGACGTGAATTCGCAGACCAGACTGTGGTCGGCCATACTTAGGACAACATTAGGAAAAAATTGGGGCAAACACAGGGTCTCATTCACGCACCCAACCCCTGCGAATAAGTGGCGCAAAAATACGACGGTAGATCGCAGTCGTCCAAGCAAAAACACGGTTAACAAACCATTTTTCTTCCCGAAAGCACAGCCATGCGCTGATGCCAGCGACTACCGCCGCGCCCAACATGTCAAGCGGAAAGTGGACTCCCAAGTAAATGCGTGCCCAAGCCATCGGCAACCCCAACAATGCCAAAAATACACCTGCGAAACGGGGGCGCTGATGCATCAAAAAACTGAATGCAACCGCCCAAATCAGCGTGAGATGGTCACTGGGGAATGAGGAATCCGCTGCATGCGGAATCAAGGTTTGGCCAAGGCCGATCATGAACGGGCGCGGATGCTGCCATACGAGTCCTATCGCTTGGGCAATCAGCAGCCCCGCAAACCCGGAAGCCGTCGCTTCCAGCATCAACTTGCGGGTGGAGTCACTGCCGCGCAGCCAGCCGATTGAAAGTGCCAGCGGTACCAGCCAAATAGCGTAGTCGGCCAATAGCTTTGCTATGGTCAGCAGGACTGCACTGGGATGGTCGGAAACGTTGATTAGAAGAAAAAGCGCTTCGTTGAGTTCTTTCATACGGCTTCCCATGTAAAAACGCCCTGCGGGTGCAGGGCGGTGTGGCAGTTAGACGATCAATCCCTTTTGTCGTGCTCGTCGTCACGGTCAGCCGTGTCTTCAGCCGAAGAGATCACCGTGCCTTTGTCAGCATCAACCCTGACATCAAACACTTTGGTGCCGCTGACCACTTCCACGTCATAAGCCCAACCGATTTTGGTGCGCTCGTATTCGGCACGGGTTGCCTTCCCGTTAGCCTGCTGCTCTGCAGCGGCAATCGCCTGGGCCATGGAGATTTTTGCAGGAGGTCCGGCGACCGCATCGTTCTCCATGGTTTTGGCCGCGAATGCCATTGCCCCAGCAGTGGCCAATGCAACGCTGACGATAGTGATTTTGGTAAATTTGCGCATGATGCTTTTCCATTTCAAGTCACGCAGAGATTTGCGTACATGGAGAGTACGAGGCAAGACTTAGCTGAGACTGAGTGCCTTCAAATGTCATCAAATCGAAAACAGAATCAAGGTGCCTTGCAAACATCGAGCCTTGCTTCTCCTAAGCCTGCGCTAAGTGAGGTGTGACTAAGATGAGCGCGCGGCAGTCGACGATTGACCCCGGAAGCCGCGCACTCTTTTTCACACAAAAGGTTTTTATGCGCCGAGACAACGTCACCAAATTGCTGCACGCTTTGATAGCGCTTGGAATTTCTGCCAATCTGATCATCAGCTTGTTCATGGTTCCGGCTGAATTGGGTGTCAAAGGGGATGTTCCCTACCTGGTACATCAGTGGGCGGGGCTGAGTCTGTTTGCCACGGTGATGGTCTACTGGCTTTGGAAGCTCGCAGGCAACCTGCCGCGGGGCTGGACGTATTTTTTTCCATGGTTTTCAAAAGTCACTTATCCGGCCATTTGGCTTGAACTGCGGGTCTTGCTGCGTCTTCGGCTACGCGAGGTGCCAGAATCAGGTGTGCTTTCTGGGGCGATTCACGGTCTGGGTCTGCTGACCGCGAGTGTCATGGCAGCATCGGGGACTGTGCAATATTTGCTGCTGGAGCGGTACTTTGTGAACTCAAATATTTTTGACCTGAGTAAATCCACTCACGAGTTATTTGCCACCTTCATGTGGATTTATTTGATCGGCCATGTACTTATGGCGGCGATGCACCAAACGCTTGGGCATAAGTCGATTTCGACTATGTTTTCCTCAAACTGATGCCGACTGCCAACGCACGACCCCTACCGCGTGTTCCCGAGAAGTTCAGGTGCTGAACAGGTCTTGCGGCTGATACTGCGCTTCGGATGGCTGTAACGATTTGGCCAACCAACTGGCGTCACCCCAGGTGCGTATGACGCTCCGGTTTCGATTCCGTCGGCATCGCCGCGAGCCCGTGCAAGATTCCACATGCACCAACAGCCTGCTCGGTCTGGCAGCGTTCGCGCAAGCCCGCCAGTTGCTGCTTTAGCTGCGCAAGCTCCCGAATACGCTCATCAACATGCGCGATGTGCTGGTCAAACAGCGTGTTGATTGACCCGCAGTCTTCGTCAGGCTGATCGGCCAGTTGCAGCAAGGTGCGAATCTCGCTGTGGCTCATGTCCAGCGCGCGGCAGTTGCGGATGAAGCGCAGGCGCTCAACGTGCCCAGCGCCATACTGCCGAAAATTGCCCGACGTGCGGGCAGGGGCAGGGAGCAGCCCCTCCTTTTCGTAATACCGCACCGTCTCCACGGAGCACTGCGCCACCTGGGCCAATTCGCCGATTTTCATGATGCGTTCCAAGAAACCACTTGACTCTATAGTAACTTCAGGTTGTGTAATGGACCGAATAGATTCTGAAAAGACGCCATGTCAGCACATCCGCGACACGACCACGACCATGACCGTTCAACACCACATGTTCACGGCAGGTCAGACACTTCCGCAACACCTGCACATGAAGCGTTAGACCAAGCTTAATCGCAGTCGCTGCCAACCCTCAAAGGCATGCAAACACCCATTCGCATCATGCAGATGGATTGCC
>JAYUED010000106.1:0-4767 GCA_043739385.1 Betaproteobacteria bacterium
GGCGGGGGCGTTGCGGCTGCGGGGGATGCTGGTGCGCTGGTTGCCGGCGCGGCGCAAGCCGAATTTCTTTACCGGGCGCAGGAACCGGACTTGGACCAGCGGGTATCGGATTGGGGAGTTGGGGCCACCGAGGATGGTGGAGGGAGAGGGGCGGGAGGGGCATGGATCGGCGAGGCCAGGCGTTTAAGCTTGGCTGCGACAACGTCCTGCTATCGGGGTCCCGACAGATTGCCTTGCTGACTTGGCCCGTGTTTGGTCCGATGCGTTGTAAGCTTCAACTGTGCCTCATTGAAATGCAGAGCTGAACAAAGTCCGCGAGTCCGGGAAACAAATGGCCATACACAAAGTTCAAGAAGAGGTCGCCGACTATCTGAGCGGTTTGCGTCAAGCGAACAGCGAAGAGGCCAAGAAGCTGCGGTTTCAGAACTTGCTGAGCCGTCTCTTTCAGGACAGCCAAGCCGCCAAAGACGTCGTCAATCAACTGGCGCAAGGCGGCGAGAAGACTATTTTCAACATTCCTCGCCCAGGTATTCCCAAAACAGGGTATGCAGATATTGCCTACAGCAACGTCATCATTGAATGGGAAAAGGACTTGGCCAAAACTGGCCGCCACGCAGAAGACCAATTGGCCGAATACCTTGCCGGCCGATGGCACAGCGGGGATCGGTACGACTACGTACTGATAGCGACCGATGGTCGCGTGTGGCGCACCTACGCGCCCAATCTTGAAGTGTTGCTCGGCCAGGAAACGCCAAATCGCACGGGGTTGCGCAAAGTGGAAGACTTCGAGGTCAAGAAAGATAACGGAGAAAAGTTTTTCTATTTTCTGGACCGCATTCTTTTCCGCTCAACCAGGCAACGTGCCACGCTTGACGCCGTGCAGCTCGATTTTGGTGACACTTCGCGCATCTTCATCAACGCTGTACAGGCCATGCAGCGGGTCATGCCCGCGCAAGATGGCACGTCGCCCGTATACGTCGCATTCGAGCAGTGGCAGCGCTTTTTACAGTTGGCCTACGGCAAGTTCGAACTCGGTAATTCGGTGTATTTGGTCCACACCTATCTGAGCGTATTTGCCAAATTACTGGCCTATGCCGTGCTGAAGCCGGCCACACACCCAAGTGATGATGAGCTCCGGGGCATCTTGTCCGGTGAAGCTTTTACCGCGCTGAACGTTGCCAACTTTGTTGAAGGCGATTTTTTCTATTGGGTCAGTACGACTGAGTTCTTCAATCAACTGGCACCTACGCTGCGCGAACTTTATAACCAGATCTCGGAGTACGACTTCACCGATGTCGAAGAAGACATTCTGAAGGGCGTCTACCAGGAGTTGATTGACATTGACACCCGCCATGCTTTGGGGGAGTACTACACACCCGATTGGTTATGCGAGCGTGTGGTGGACGACTTGCATTTGGAGCGCGGCTATTACGCTTTGGACCCGGCCTGTGGTTCGGGTTCGTTTCTGCGTGCCTTGGTCGCGCGTTACCGGCGCGAATGGCCGGACATGCCGCCGCAACAGATTGCCAACCAGGTCAAAGGCGTGGACGTCCATCCGTTGTCGGTGCAAATTGCCAAGACCACTTTGTTGCTGGCATTGGGGGAAGGTGTGGCAAGAGCCCGTGCACCGGTGGTCTTGAACGTTTATCTTGCCAATACCTTGTTTCTTTCGTCCGACGAAGCGAAGAAATCATTATTCACATCAGGACACCATTTTTCAGTGCGTGTCGACGATAAGCGCCTGGGGCTCGATATGGGGCCTTTTATTGGGCAGCCCGATAGCTTCGCGAAAGCGATTGATCTGGCACAACACTTCATTGACGATCAGCTCAAGGTGGAGCAGAGCTTGACGACGTTTGGCATAGCGCTAAGAAACCGCGTGCCCGGTGTCGATCTTGCGGAAGAAAACGTAGGCGAGCTTTATGCGGTATATCGGGCGATGCGAGATGCAAGGCTCAACAACCGCGATAGCATCTGGCGCTTTGTTCTGCAAAACCTCTATCAACCAGTGTTTATGCACTGGATGTTTGACGTAATAGTTGCGAACCCGCCGTGGCTGACCTATGGCGATATCACCAGCGCGGATTACCAGCAAGATGTACGCGCGCTGGCAGCATCTTGCGGACTGATGCCTCGCTCCAAGGCTAATAACGCGAATCTTGATCTTGCGGCTGTTTTTCTGTCGCACTGCGCTAGGTACTTGGCGAAAGACGGCGCTCAGCTGACTTTTGTAATGCCTCGCGCGCTCTTGAGTGCGGATCAGCACCAAAACTCGCGCAGTGGCGAAGCGCTAGGCTTCAAGCTCACTGAGATCTGGGATTTGAAAGGTGTTTCCCCTTTGTTTAAGGTACCGGCTTGCGTACTTTTTGCTACGGCTTCCCATGCCAATGGCACGGATGCTCAACGGCAACGTGCGTTGCCACGTAACGGGCTAGTCGGGCGTGTTTTTCACGGTAGGCTGCCAAAGCCTCATATGCACTTGAATGACGCCCAAGCCTTCCTGACCGAGGACGACACGCGCTGGTACTTTCAAGAGTTGGGCGACACGCGGAGCAAAAAGAGGCGATCGGCCCTAGTGGAAAAAAGACTACTGGGAGGCAGTGGAGAAAACGCGTATGCACCGCGTTTCCGCAAGGGGTCCGACATGATTCCTCGTGCCTTTTATTTTGTGCAGCCCCAGGGGTTCTCGCTAAACGGGTTGGCAGATCTTGCCGATCGCGTGGTGAATCTTCGCACCCATCCGTTGGCGGTTCAGGGTGCTAAAAAGCCTTGGGATGACATCGTCTTGACCGGTCCTATGCAAGGTAAATATCTCTTTCGCACAGCCCTGGCGCGAAATGTTTTGCCGTTTGCGCTTGTAAATCCGGCTCTGGTTGCCTTGCCATTGGTGCAAGAAGACGACGTTGATGCATCAGGCGAGTCCCTACCCGGCAAACGTCATTGGCGTTTGTTGGATTCAAAGGAGTTGACAGCGCGCGGCGACGTGGAAGCTGCGCGTTGGTTTGGCCAGTGTGAGCGACTGTGGGACGAGCGACGAACTGAGAATGCTAAGAAGAAAAATATTAGCTTGACGAAATGGCTGGATTGGCAAAGGAAGCTGACCAGTCAGCCCGTCGATGCGCATTGGGCAGTGATATATACAGCGTCTGCTAGCGATGCGTCGGCTTGCGTTTTAGACGTTTCTGCAAGAGTCCAAAAGTTTTTGGCAGAGACAACGAGTTACATAGCCTTCGTTCGAGGCGAAGACGAGGCGCGCTTCGTCGAATGCTATTTAAACAGTGGCTACGCAAATGTCAGGATCAAAGAGTTTCAGGCACGGGGTCTCTTTGGCCCGCGGCACGTGCATAAAAAAATCCTCGAAATGCCGTGGCCAGAGTTTTCGCGCAACCAACCTTCTCACCGCCGCCTAGTCGCCTTGGGTCAACAAGCCGCTGCGCAAGTTCAAAAGATATTGGGTGCTCAGCAAGATCTGGAATTAGAACCTCGGACGCTTGGCCGCTTGCGCACCAGCATTCGTCGCGAGCTTGCTGGTTTGATGGGGCCAATTGATTCTCTGGTCGAAGCCATTTCAACCGGCCAGGACTTAAAGGAGCAGTCAGACGATTGGACCCGCTTGACGCACAAGCCTGGCCCATCCGGCAAAAGCCAAAGCGCGGATGAATTGAGTGCGTTTTTGCGTGCCGAGAGAAATCGCTGGACAGAGCGCGAGTTGTTGACTGGTCGGGTTGACAAATGAGCCATGTGCTGCTGCTCGATACCAATGTGTGGAGTCATCTGGTTTTGGGAGGCGAAGAAAAACGCGTGAAAGTGCAGGCCGATCTGGATGCCTTGTTGGTGAAATATCCCGGTGCCGCACGGGCTACCAGCCGCATTTGCGTTGCGGAATGCCTGGTTGCCGCCAGGCGCTTGCTTGACCCCGCGGAGCGGGCGACGGTGGAGGCATGGTTCGCCGCGGAGTTCGATAACCCGCTACTCATCATCGTGGAAGTAAGCGAGGTGATTGCCGACTTGGCCGCCACCACCAGAGCGGAGGTATTGCGCCGTGCCGCGGTCCCAGGCGGAGTTGCCGCCGGCCCCGATGGTGGCCGTCTGAAGTTGCCGGACGCGTTTGTCGCCGCCAGTTGCCTGGACTTTGATCCGCCGGCAATCCTGTTGACTGAAAACGTCGATGATTTCCGCTACACCGAAGACGGGATAAAAAAGACAGTTGCGGGGCTGGTCGTAGAAAGGGTCGGGTAGTGCGCAAAGATTTGGATCTGTCCTGGGCGGGAAAACCAAGGAGCTTGCCAGTAAGCTTGCGAGCTGAAAGTGAGGAGCACGAACGATGAGTACAAAATGGAGCATCAAGTACAGGCATCCGGACAAGGGCGTTCCGGGATTCCACCTTTACACCGATGTGATGGATGGTTTCGGCGATGACACCGAAGAAACGCCTGTGTACCTTCAGCTGGATGGGGTGCATGTGACCGAGATGGCGACACTGCCTCGCGGTGGCGCATCCGTGACCTTGCGGCTGTCGCGCGAACTCGCCTGTGCGCTCAACCTGATGTCGCCCGACGAATCGACGGCCGTGTCCCACCCATTGCCGGAAACGTAAACCGACCCCCTCCGGCCTGGTACCCGCGCCTGCTGGCGCCGGTGGTGCACTACAGCATCTATGCACTGCTGCACGACGTGATGCTGGCGGCGTTCGGGTTCCCGCAGCCCTTGCCGTTTTCACGCGGGATGACGGCGGGGGCGTTGCGGCTGCGGGGGATGCTGGTGCGC
>JAYUED010000107.1:0-40518 GCA_043739385.1 Betaproteobacteria bacterium
GGTACGCACTACACCAAACTCAGCCACTGGCCGCCCTGTGCGGCTCCGTGTGCTCGCCCGCGATGTCAGCATCGCCACAATCGAGCCAGTTTCGGACACCAGCAGCATTCAAAACCTGTTGCCTTGTACCGTCAGTGCTATCCAAGACGACACGCATCCGGCACAAGCAGTACTTCAACTGCGTTTGAAAACCAATTCGGGGGAATCGTTCATGCTCTCACGCATCACGCGCCGTGCTGCGCACACCTTGGGGCTGTATGTAGGAATGCCGGTATGGGCACAAGTGAAATCGGCGGCCTTATTGAGTTGAAGGTGCGAATACTCTGGTGAGACTATTTTTTATTTGCATTCGGAAAAAATAGCTGATCGCTACCAATTTTATAGCTGGCAATGCTGTTTTGGCCTGCACTTGATACCACCCAGTCCACAAACTTCTGCGCATCTACCGTTTTGACATGCGGGTGCTTGGCGGGGTTAACCACCATCACGCCGTACTGATTGAACAGCTTGGTGTCGCCCTCCACCAAAATAACCAAATCACCTCGATTTTTGAAGCTAAGCCATGTGCCCCTGTCTGTTAGCGCATAAGCGTTGCTAGCGCTGGCGATGTTCAGCGCGGGGCCCATGCCACAGCCACACTCTTTGTAGCCACTGCCCTTGTTCATCGATTGTCCTGCCGTGGCCCAGTAGCGCAATTCAGCAGCATTGGTCCCGCTTTTGTCACCGCGCGAGATGAAGGCGGCGTTACTGGCAGCGAGCTTTTTGAGAGCGGCAACCACATCGCGACCTTGGGTTGCAGCAGGGTCAGCTTTGGGGCCAACGAGGACGAAGTCGTTGTACATCACGGGGTAACGTTTCAGGCTAAAGCCCTCTGCCACGAACTTCTCTTCGGCGGCTTGGTCATGGACAAACAAAATATCAGCATCGCCCCGCCGCCCCATGTCCAGCGCTTGCCCTGTCCCCAAAGCCACGACCTTCACGTCAATGCCACTGGCTTTCTTGAAGTCAGGCAACAGGTGCGCGAACAGCCCAGACTGCTCGGTGGACGTGGTTGACGCCATGGTGATCGTCTGCGCTAAAGCGTTCCCCACTGCAAAGGTAGCTACTGTATTGATAGCTACCATAGCTGATACAGAAATCACTAAAACCTTAACCGCTGCCTTAAATTGTTTCAAAATCATCACACCAACTCTCCTTTGACAAACGAAGCCGCCGCATGCGAGGTTTGGGCCAACAGCGCACGGTCAAAAAATGCCACAACCGGCAAATCAGCCAGCACTTGACCGCGTTCCAGGTAAATGACACGGGTAGCCAAGCGCTTAACCTGACCCAAATTATGGCTGGCAAAGACGAGGGTTATGCCCTCTTCGGCCAACTCTGTCATCAGCGCTTCGACTTCGCGTTTGGCATGGGGGTCCAGGTTGGCTGTGGGCTCATCAAGCAGCAAAAGATCGGGCTTGAGACTCCAGGCACGGGCCATGGCAAGGCGCTGCTGTTGTCCACCCGAAAGCGCTCGGGCGGGACGCGCTGCGATATCGGCTAATCCAACGCGCTGCAACGCCAGCAAAGCCTGTACTTTGGCGGCGGAGCGACTGAACCTGCGCAAACCCAAGCCAAGGGCGACATTCCAAACACTGCTGGCACGCAACATGTGAGGGCGTTGAAACAACATGGCTTGCCGCACACCAGGAAGACTCTCAAAGGCGCCTGCTGACGGCGGTTGCAAGCCATGCAATAAGCGCAGCAAGCTACTTTTGCCACAACCGTTTGCACCGACCAACGCCACGCGCTCGCCAGCTGCAATGGACAAGGAGGTGGCGTGTAATGCCTGCATGCCACCGTAATGAACCGTAGCGGCGCTCAAGGTCAATAACGGACGTAATGGACGTAATGGACGTAATGAGCCTTGGCCTGCTGGCGTGCTGGATAAGCTGGGTACGTTAGGTGTTGCAGTGCGCGCATTCTGCGCAGAGAGACTGATGGATTCAGCGGAACTGGCTGGCAAATACGCTTCATCGCGCAACACATCCCGGTACAGCTGCCAGCGCCGCAGCGCTGCAATCAAAAGGTTCAGTACCAGCACCACAGCCAGCAGCACCAATCCCAAGGCCAGCGCCAAGGGCAAATCACCCTTGCTGGTTTCCAGCGCAATGGCCGTGGTGATGACGCGGGTGAAGCCGTCGATATTGCCGCCAACGACCATCACCGCGCCCACTTCCGATACGGCACGCCCAAAAGCAGCAATCAGCAGGGTCAGTACAGCGTAACGCTCGTCCCAGGCCAGTAACAGACTGCGCAGCAAAGGTTTAGCGCCCAAAGATTGCAGCTGCTCGCCATGCGAAGCGTCAGCATCCTCCACAGTTTGCCGGGTCAGCGCCGTGACCATCGGCAGTACAAGTACCGCCTGCGCTAACACCATGGCTTTGAATGTAAACAACCAGCCCAGCGTGCCCAACGGGCCAGACCGCGACAGCAACAAATAAACGAGTAAACCGACCACCACAGACGGCAATGCTAGGAGCGTGTTGAGCAGCGTCAATACCAGCCCACGCCCTGGAAAGCGCACCACGCCCAGCCATGCGCCCAGCACCACACCCAACCCGCAAGCCAGTGCACAGGCTGTTGCGCTAACGGCCAAGGAGCGGGCAACGATAGAGAGCAACAACGGGTCATTGCTGATAATCAAATGCAGTGCAGTGGAGAGGATTTCAAACATGGCTGCCGAAGACGTATGTGCGGAGGGCAAGACAAAACGGGACTGTTAGTCGACTATAGGTAGACCCATACCTGGCTACCACCAAAACAAAAAAGCCTTGCAAAACATGCGTTTTGCAAGGCTTTAAATTGGTGGGCGATGCAAGTTTCGAACTTGCGACCCCTGCAGTGTGAATGCAGTGCTCTACCCCTGAGCTAATCGCCCTGATATTTATTCAAGGAGTCTCATATTATGTCATATATCTTCGACATATAGCCTACGCTATGGCCATGACCGGCTCCATCAGCTTGCGCCACACGGTCTTTTTGTTGCTCGATTTATCCATCTGCGTCAGTACATCTTCGTGGGCTAATTGCTCTTGGGCGTTGGCGCTAATCACAGCTAAAGTTAAGCGACTTAAATCTACTTTAGGCATGTCCACGCCAGCGGTGGTGTTACCGCTAGCATCGCCGTCGCCATCTATCAGCAATGCATCTTGGCCGCGCGTGAGGTTAATGTAGACATCAGCCAGCAGCTCGGCATCGAGCAGCGCACCGTGCAAGGTACGGCCTGAGTTGTCCACCTCTAGGCGGCCACAGAGCGCATCCAGACTGTTGCGCTTACCAGGGAACATTTCCTTGGCCATCACCAACGTGTCGGTAACACTGTCGACGAATTGACGTAACGCTGGTTTTCCAATGAGTTGCAGCTCTTTGTTCAAAAAGCCGACGTCAAATGGTGCGTTATGAATGATGACTTCGGCACCACCCAAGTAAGCCAGTAGCTCATCCGCCACAGCAGAAAACTTAGGCTTATCGCGTAAAAATTCGTTGCTGATACCGTGAACGCGCAGTGCTTCCTCATGGCTGTCACGCCCTGGGTTGAGGTAAAAATGCAGATTGTTGCCGGTGAGCTTACGGTTAAGCAGCTCTACGCAGCCAATTTCAATAATGCGGTCGCCGCCCTCAGCAGAGAGTCCGGTGGTTTCTGTGTCAAGTACGATTTGGCGCATGGGACAGACTCAGTGAATCAATGAGAGGTGAGCTCAGTGATTCTCTTTGGCATGGTTGATAGAGTACTTGGGTATCTCCACCGTCACATTGCTTTGCGCCAAGAAAGCTTGGCAACTCAGGCGCGAATTTGGCTCTAAACCCCAGGCGCGGTCAAGCAGATCTTCCTCGGTTTCATCTAACTCGCCCAATGACGCGAAACCTTCGCGCACGATCACGTGGCAAGTGGTGCAGGCAGCACTCATGTCGCAGGCGTGTTCAATGTTGATGTGGTTTTCAAGCAGTGCTTCGCAAATGCTGGTGCCTGCAGGAACTGAGATTTCAGCGCCTTGAGGACAATATTCGGGGTGGGGAAGAATTTTGATAACAGGCATGGGGTGATCCTTTTTACAGCGAGGCGACATTTTTGCCGGACAGGGCTTGCTGAATGCCGTGGTTCATCCGATCAGCAGCGAAAGCTTCAGTACCTTTGGCGAGGGCAGCAGTAGCCACTTCTACGGTTTTAGCATCTGTACTTTGAGCAACTGTGGCACGCAACTGGGCCATTAGCGCATCAATCTCTTCGCGCTGAGCTAGTGTCAGCAGTTGCGCATCCGCATGCAGCGCACTCTGGGTGGCCATCAGCATCCTGTCTGCATCCACGCGGGCTTCTACGAGGGCGCGGGCTAACATGTCTTCTTGCGCAGTAGCAAAGCTGTCTTGCAGCATCTTGGCAATTTGCGCGTCTGAGAGGCCATAACTGGGCTTCACATCGATCTTGGCTTCGACGCCACTGCCCTGCTCTTTAGCGGCTACGCTGAGCAGACCATCGGCATCGACGGTAAACGTGACACGAATGCGGGCTGCACCTGCGGCCATCGGGGGGATACCGCGCAGCTCGAAGCGGGCCAAGCTGCGGCAATCTGCAACCAAATCGCGTTCGCCTTGCACCACATGCAATGCCAATGCGGTTTGACCATCTTTGTAGGTGGTGAAATCTTGCGCCATCGCGGTCGGAATGGTCTGATTGCGTGGCACGATACGCTCCACCAGGCCGCCCATGGTTTCGATGCCAAGCGACAGAGGAATCACGTCGAGCAGCAGCAAATCCCCAGCACCTACGTTGCCTGCCAGCTGGTTGGCCTGGATAGCGGCCCCCAGAGCGACAACTTCGTCCGGATTAAGGTTGGTGAGTGGCTCGCGGCCAAAAAATTCGGCCACGGCACGGCGGATTTGCGGCATTCGGGTTGAACCACCGACCAGCACCACGCCTTGCACCTCGTCTTTGGTGAGCTGAGCATCGCGCAGGGCTTTGCGCACAGCAGTCAGGGTACGGGCCGTCAGTGGAGCGGTGGCAGCCTCGAAATCCGTATTTTTTATCTTTAAATTAAGATTAGTACAGCTCAGTTGCACACTTATGGCTATTGAATCAGTAGCGGATAACGCCTCTTTGGCCGTACGCGCGGCCATATACAAGGCGACTTTGTCGGCAGCGGTATCGACCTTGAGACCGGTTTGCGTCAGCACCAAATCGCCAAGCGCGCGGTCGTAGTCGTCTCCACCCAACGCAGAATCACCACCGGCGGCGATAACCTCAAACACGCCTTGGGTCAGGCGCAGGATGGAGATATCAAACGTGCCACCACCCAGGTCATAGATAGCGTAAATGCCCTCCGACGCGTTGTCCAGCCCATAGGCGATGGCAGCGGCGGTGGGCTCGTTGACGAGTCGCAACACATTCAGACCGGCCAATTGAGCTGCGTCTTTGGTGGCTTGGCGCTGTGCGTCGTCAAAGTAGGCGGGTACAGTTATGACGGCACCGTAAATGTCGTCGTTAAAGGTATCTTCAGCACGGTAACGCAGCGTAGCGAGGATATCGGCACTGACCTCGACCGGTGATTTTTCGCCATGCACTGTTTGCAGGCCAACCATACCGGGCTTGTCGATGAAGATATATGGCAGCTTCTCACGCTGGGCAATATCGGCCAAACCCCGGCCCATAAAGCGCTTGACTGAGGCAATGGTGTTCTCAGGGTCAATAGCTTGGGCTGCGTGAGCATCAAAGCCGATAACGCGCTTGTTGTCCGGCAGGTAACGCACAACGCTCGGCAGGACCACGCGACCCGCCTCATCGGGCAGGCATTCAGCCACGCCACTGCGTACCGAAGCGACTAGCGAGTGGGTAGTGCCCAAGTCGATACCGACGGCGATGCGCCGTTGGTGCGGACCAGGGGCTTGACCAGGTTCTGAAATTTGCAGCAATGCCATGGGCTTATTGTCCTAGAGCGTCAGACCAGTAGGTCCAGGCGGTCGTCTAAATCGCGCTGAAAGCGCTGGATGAACATCAATGCACGCACTTGCTGTGCGGCGGCGGAGTAATCAGGGGAAGTACCTGGGGTGGTATCAATGAGGGCTTCAACAGCCCCGAGAGCTACAGCATGGGTAGCCGAAACTTCTTGCAGCAAACTTTGCAGGGCAGCAGCGCCCATGGCACCACTGGGCACATCGTCCAAGGCCTCACGCCACTCCATTTGCTGCATCAAAAAATTGCTTGGCATGGCGGTGTTGTTCTCAGCATTCACCGGGGCGCCATACAGCTCGCACAGGTAAGCGGCGCGCTTAAGTGGGTCTTTCAGCCGCTGGTAGGCTTCGTTGATTCGTACCGACCATTGCATGGCGACGCGCTGTGCCGCAGCACCTTGGGCTGCAAATTTATCAGGATGCGCCTCACGTTGCAGATCTTTCCACCGGGCGTCCAACGCAGCACGGTCCTGGACAAAACGCACGGGTACACCAAACAGTTCAAAATCGTTGGCTTGAAGATTCAATTGAAGGTTCATATCAGCAAAAAGCCGCCTAGATGGCGGCTTGTCAGAATTGGCAAGTAGACCTCAGACCCGGAACGATTCACCACACCCACAGCGATCCCGCTCGTTGGGGTTGTTGAACTTGAAGCCTTCATTCAAACCTTCGCGCACAAAGTCAAGCTGTGTACCTTCGATATAGGTGAGACTTTTGGGGTCCACCAGTACCTTAATGCCGCGATCTTCAAACACCACATCTTCAGGCGCGAAATCATCGACATATTCAAGCTTGTAAGCCAGACCCGAGCAACCGGTGGTCTTGACGCCCAGACGTACACCCACTCCCTTACCGCGCTTGGTAAGGTAGCGTGTGACGTGGCGGGCTGCGGCTTCAGTCAGGGTGACGGACATGTCAGGCGGCTACTGCTACCGCAGCGTGCTTTTTCTTGTAATCATCAACCGCCGCCTTAATGGCGTCTTCTGCCAGGATAGAGCAGTGGATTTTGACGGGTGGCAAAGCCAACTCTTCGGCGATTTGGCTGTTTTTCAACGCAGCCGCTTCGTCCAAAGTCTTGCCCTTAACCCATTCGGTGACCAGTGAACTCGAAGCAATGGCAGAGCCACAACCGTAGGTTTTGAAGCGCGCGTCTTCGATTACGCCCGTCAATGGGTTAACCTTGATTTGCAGCTTCATTACATCGCCGCAAGCTGGTGCACCCACCATGCCTGTGCCTACCGAGTCGTCGCCCTTTTCAAAAGAGCCGACATTGCGGGGGTTTTCGTAATGGTCAATGACCTTTTCAGAATATGCCATGATGGTTCCTTAGTGTGCAGCCCACTGAATCGTGCTGATATCAATACCTTCTTTGTACATATCCCAAAGAGGGCTCAGATCACGCAGCTTAGCTACGTTGTATTTGATGGTGGAAATCGCAAAATCAACCTCTTCTTCAGTACTCCAGCGGCCAATCGTCATACGCAGGCTACTGTGAGCAAGTTCATCACTGCGGCCTAAAGCGCGCAGCACATAGCTAGGCTCGAGCGAAGCAGAGGTGCAGGCTGAGCCACTGGACACAGCCAAGCCTTTGATGCCCATGATAAGGGACTCGCCCTCGACATAGTTAAAGCTCATGTTCAGGTTGTGCGGCACACGCTGCGTCTCGTGGCCGTTAATAAATACCTGCTCAATGTCCTTCAAGCCGGCCAGCATGCGGTCATGCAGTGCTTGGATATGCTTGTTTTCAGCATGCATTTCAGCCTTGGCAATGCGGTAAGCCTCACCCATACCAACAATTTGGTGGGTGGGCAATGTACCTGAACGCATACCGCGCTCATGACCACCGCCGTGCATTTGCGCTTCCAAGCGGATACGAGGCTTGCGGCGAACGTACAGCGCGCCAATGCCTTTAGGGCCGTAAGTTTTGTGCGAGGTCAAACTCATCAGGTCGATGGGCAACGTCGTCAGGTCAATGTCTACACGACCTGTGGCTTGGGCCGCATCGCTGTGGAAAATAACGCCCTTAGCGCGGCAAATCGCACCGAGCGCTGCCACATCTTGGATCACGCCTATTTCGTTGTTCACGAACATTACGCTGGCCAGAATAGTGTCAGGGCGGATAGCGGCAGTGAATGCGTCGAGATTAACGAGACCATCAGTCTGCACATCAAGGTAAGTCACCTCAAAACCCTGTCGCTCTAACTCGCGGCAGGTGTCCAAAACCGCTTTATGCTCGGTTTTGACGGTAATGATGTGTTTGCCCTTGGATTTGTAGAAATTAGCTGCGCCTTTAAGGGCTAAGTTGTTCGACTCAGTGGCGCCACTGGTCCAGACGATTTCGCGTACATCGGCACCGATCAGGGCTGCGACTTGCTCACGGGCTTTTTCGACAGCAGCTTCTGCCTCCCAGCCCCACGCATGACTGCGCGATGCGGGATTGCCAAAGTGCTCTCGCAACCAAGGGATCATCGCATCCACTACCCTGGGATCGCAGGGGTTGGTGGCACTGTAGTCCATGTAAATGGGGAAATGAGGTGTTGCGTCCATGGCGGGCTATTGGCTTTATTTGCTCAAAATATCAAGAAAAAATGTTCAAACTAGACTGTAAAAACCAATTGACTCAATTGACTCAATTGACAATGGGACTGCAACGCAATCCCATTCTGTGAATTAACCTGTAGCGATAGCGGGTAAAACTCCGCCATCGACGCACTGCGCTCAGCGCAAAGCGTTAATTCATCTTTGCAAACGCGTTACCCAATGCAAATACCGAATTTGGCGCATTCATGCGCATCGGTTTAGACACTGGCATGCTTGAAATCGCCCGCTTCACGACGGGCTTATCTTCCACCTGCACACCTTTTGCCAGCTGCTCTTGCACCAACTGATCTAACGTCACAGAATCCAAAAATTCGACCATTCGCTGGTTAAGCGATGCCCACAACTCATGCGTCATGCAGCGTCCCGCGTCACCCAAACAATTCTCTTTGCCACCACACTGAGTGGCATCAATAGGCTCATCTACCGAAACGATGATGTCAGCCACCGTGATGTCCCCAATCTTGCGCCCCAGCGTGTAACCACCACCAGGACCGCGAGTTGACTCCACCAATTCATGCCGCCGCAATTTTCCAAACAACTGCTCAAGATAAGATAAGGAAATCTGCTGTCGCTGGCTAATAGCAGACAAAGTGACAGGCCCCGTACTCTGGCGCAACGCCAAATCAATCATTGCAGTGACCGCAAAGCGGCCTTTGGTTGTGAGACGCATGGCAAGCTCCTTATTGTTAGCTCGTTTACCCTAGATCAAACGCATACGGATCTCCATAACCGCATGCACTTTCCACCTTGCCCCAAGCTCCATTAGGTGGGCAATCTGCCAAATTACCCGGGTACAAACCAACATCAGAAGTCAGCACTTTTCAGCAATTTTGCTTAGTTGACTAATTAAGTCAAGTATACCCGAGAACCCCCCGGCAGTTCGCCATGGTGACTATAACCTAGAGAACATCGTTTGTCTTAGACAAAATAAGCCGGAATTGAGCCTGCTTTTCGCACACTTAATCGGTCTAAAACGCCTTGCATGCTGTACCAACCATCCTCATCAGGCAGCGATCGTGGTATTAGAAAGCCGGCTTGAACAGCAGAACATTATCTTTGCCCGGTGCACCAAACGCTCGCTCTTTAAGTAACGCAAGTTGATCGCGCACATGTGCAGCCTGCTCGAACTCCAAGTTTTTGGCGTGTTCAATCATTTGCTTTTCCAGTCGCTTAATTTCACGGGCGATGTCTTTTTCGCTCATATCCTCCACTTTGGCGCGTTGTATTTGCAACTGCTCCAACTTGAGCGCTTCTTGGCCTGATTTCTCGCTGTAAACGCCATCAATAAGGTCGCGAACCTGCTTCACAATGCTGCGCGGTGTAATGCCCATAGCAAGGTTGTGGGCAACTTGTTTAGCCCGGCGGCGTTCGGTTTCGCCAATAGCTTTGGTCATCGAATCGGTAATGCGATCGGCATACAAAATGGCGCGACCATTTAGATTGCGCGCAGCTCGACCTATGGTCTGGATAAGCGAACGCTCACTACGCAAAAAGCCTTCTTTGTCCGCATCAAGAATAGCCACCAAGCTCACCTCCGGAATGTCCAGGCCTTCGCGCAACAGATTGATACCCACCAACACATCAAAAGTACCCAGTCGCAAATCGCGCAAAATTTCGACCCGCTCCACCGTGTCAATGTCACTGTGCAGGTAGCGCACCTTAACGCCGTTATCACTCAAGTAATCGGTTAACTGCTCGGCCATGCGCTTGGTCAAGGTGGTGATGAGCACGCGCTCGTGCTTGTTCACCCTGATACGGATTTCTTGAAGCACGTCATCCACTTGATTAGTGGCCGGGCGCACCTCTACTTCAGGGTCAACCAAACCTGTGGGGCGAACCACTTGCTCAACGATTTGACCCGAGTGCTCTTTCTCGTAGGCCGCTGGTGTGGCGGAAACGAAAATCAACTGACGCATTCGCTGCTCGAACTCTTCCAGCTTCAAAGGACGGTTGTCTAGGGCAGAAGGCAGGCGAAAGCCGTACTCCACCAAAGTGGTTTTGCGCGCACGGTCGCCGTTGTACATGCCGCTGAACTGACCCATAAGCACGTGGCTTTCGTCCAAAAACATGATCGCGTCTTTGGGCATGTAGTCAGTCAACGTGCTGGGCGGTGACCCCACAGGCGCGCCAGACAGATGCCGGGTGTAGTTCTCAATACCCTTGCAGTGGCCGACCTCGCTCAACATTTCCAGATCAAACCGTGTGCGCTGCTCGATGCGCTGGGCTTCTACCAGCTTGCCTTGCGACACAAACTCTTTCACCCGGTCAACCAATTCCACCTTGATTGTCTCGACAGCGGCCAGCACCCTGTCACGTGGCGTCACGTAATGGCTGCTGGGGTAGACCGTGAAACGTGGGATTTTTTGCTTGATCCGCCCGGTCAGTGGATCCAGCAGCTGCAGCGATTCGATTTCGTCATCAAACAGCTCAATACGGATGGCTAATTCGCTGTGCTCCGCAGGAAATACATCAATCGTCTCACCGCGCACGCGGAACGTACCGCGTGAAAAGTCCATGTCATTGCGCTGGTACTGCATCCGAATCAGCTGTGCAATCACATCACGCTGCCCCAGCTTGTCGCCAATACGCAGTGTCATGATCATCTGGTGGTAGCTCTCAGGCTCGCCAATGCCATAGATCGCAGACACCGTAGCTACGATCAACACATCGCGCCGCTCCAAGATGCTTTTGGTGCAGGAAAGACGCATTTGCTCGATGTGCTCGTTAATAGCCGAGTCTTTTTCAATGAACAAGTCACGCTGCGGCACATAGGCCTCAGGCTGGTAGTAGTCGTAGTAACTGACGAAATATTCCACCGCGTTGTGCGGGAAAAACTCGCGAAACTCACTGTACAGCTGAGCCGCCAAGGTTTTGTTAGGCGCAAAAACAATAGCAGGCCGCCCAAGCCGAGCAATCACATTCGCCATAGTGAAGGTCTTACCAGAGCCGGTCACACCCAACAAAGTTTGAAACACCTCACCATCACGTACGCCTTCCACCAGCTTTTCAATAGCTGCCGGTTGGTCTCCTGCGGGTGGATACGGCATAAACAACTCAAAAGGCGAACCAGGGAAGCTGATGAACTCGCCCGTGGCGGCTGTATCGGCGCTTACCGGCTGGCGCTTATTCGGGTGGGGAATGTCAACAATAACTTCTTGCATGAAATACCTTGAATTAGCCTCGGATGGACCTCGGGCAGTGCCTTTAAAATTAGCGCAACCCGACAGCGTACCGCAGGTTCGGGAACACCGCTAACCAACACACTTTTAGAGGAACCCTTATGTCCCTGTTTACCGCTGTCGAAATGGCCCCCCGCGACCCCATCTTGGGCCTGAACGAGCAATTCAACGCTGATAACAACCCCAACAAGGTCAACCTCGGTGTCGGTGTCTACTTTGACGACAACGGCAAACTGCCTCTGCTCAAATGCGTGCAAACGGTTGAGAAACAAATGACCGACGCGCCCAAGCCCCGTGGCTACCTGCCGATTGACGGTGTGGCCGCTTATGACGCAGCCGTCAAAGATTTGGTGTTTGGTGCCAAGTCTGAACCCGTCACCAGCGGCCGCGTGGCCACTATCCAGGGCATTGGCGGCACCGGCGCACTGAAAGTTGGCGCGGACTTCCTTAAAAAGCTCAACCCTAACGCCATAGTCCTCATCAGCGACCCTAGTTGGGAAAACCACCGAGCCTTGTTCACCAACGCTGGTTTCACAGTCGAAAACTACGCCTACTACGATGCAGCCAAGCGCGGTGTTGATTTTGAAGGCATGTTGTCATCGCTCAAGAGTGCTACAGAAGGCACCATCGTCGTGTTGCACGCCTGCTGCCACAACCCCACGGGTTACGACATCACCAGCGCCCAATGGGATCAGGTCGTCGCCACCGTCAAGGCCGCTAAACTCGTACCTTTCCTGGACATGGCCTACCAAGGCTTTGGCCACGGCATCGTGGAAGACGGCGCGGTAATTGGAAAATTCGTCGCCTCGGGGCTGAGTTTCCTGGTGTCTACGTCGTTCAGCAAAAGCTTCAGCCTGTACGGCGAACGCGTCGGTGGTTTGAGCGTGCTGTGCGAGAGCAAAGACGAAGCCGATCGCGTGCTCAGCCAACTAAAAATTTGCATCCGCACCAACTACAGCAATCCGCAAATTCACGGTGCTACCGTAGTTGCCACGGTGCTGAACACCCCAGCGCTGCGCGCAGAGTGGGAACAAGAGCTGGCTGAAATGCGTGTACGCATCAAAGCCATGCGCCAAAAATTGGTGGACGGCTTAAAGGCTGCAGGTGTGAAGCAAGACATGGGCTTCATCACCAGCCAAATCGGTATGTTCAGCTACTCTGGCCTGACCAAAGACCAAATGGTGCGCCTGCGCAATGAGTTTGGTGTCTACGGCACCGACACGGGTCGTATGTGTGTGGCAGCATTGAACAGCAAAAACATCGACTACGTTTGCGCGTGTATTGCCAAGGTGGTTTAACACCTGCGCACCAAGTAGCGTATTGACCTATGCATGAATAACGCCGGGAACCAACGCCTGCTATGGCTCGTCGCCATTGGTTTTTTCATGCAGACGCTGGACGCCACCATCGTCAACACGGCCTTGCCCGCCATGGCCGCCAGCCTTGGGGAAAGTCCACTGCGGATGCAGTCTGTAGTGGTGTCATATTCGCTGACGATGGCAATGCTGATACCAGCATCAGGCTGGATGGCTGATCGCTTTGGTACGCGGCGGCTGTTTGTGGCGGCAATTGCGGTCTTCACTCTAGGCTCGCTGCTTTGTGCGGTATCCCACACCCTAGCGCAACTGGTGTTGTCACGCATCGTGCAGGGCGTAGGTGGAGCCTTGCTGTTGCCAGTTGGGCGGTTAGCGGTACTGCGGGCTTTTCCGCGTGAGCAGTTTTTAAAAGCTATGAGTTTCGTCGCCCTACCCGGACTGATTGGCCCCCTAATTGGCCCAACACTGGGCGGCTGGCTGGTGGAATACACCACCTGGCACTGGATTTTTCTCATCAACCTGCCAGTAGGCTTGCTGGGTGGTATCGCAACACTGATGTTCATGCCAGAGGGTACGCGCGCGGCAGCACGGCGATTTGACATGGGTGGCTACCTGCTTCTGTCTTTCGGCATGGTCGCGCTTTCGTTGTCGCTCGATGGCCTATCTGAGCTGGGATTGGGCCAAGCCACGGTAATGGTGCTCTTGATCTTTGGCCTTGCCAGTGTGGTCGCCTACTGGCTGCACGCGATCAAAGTACCTGAACCGCTGTTCTCGCCTCAGTTGTTCCGTATTCACTCGCTGACTATTGGCCTGCTGGGCAATCTGTTTGCGCGCATCGGCAGCAGTTGTATGCCCTTCTTAATTCCACTGCTGTTACAAGTCAGCATGGGTTATTCGCCCTCGCAGGCTGGAATGATGATGTTGCCGGTCGCCATTGCGGGAATGCTGACGAAGACCCTTGCTACCAGGCTCATTACCTGGATGGGCTACCGAAAAGTATTAGTGCTGAACACCGCACTGGTCGGCATCACCATGGCTAGCTTTGCCCTGTCCACGCCCGGCCAACCGCTGTGGCTACGCATAGCGCAATTGGCGGTATTCGGCGCAGTCAACTCCATGCAGTTCACGGCGATGAACACCGTTACTTTGAAAGATATTGATGCGCCACTGGCCAGCAGCGGCAACAGCCTGTTGTCGATGGTACAAATGCTGGCGATTAGCCTAGGTGTGGCGGCAGCAGGCGCTGTGCTAGCAGGCTACAACGGGTACTTTGCCAACGCAGGTACTGCGCAAACCCTGCATGCCTTCCATGCCACTTTTGCAACCATGGGGCTGATGACTGTGGCATCTGCGTGGATTTTCTGGCAGCTGTCGCCGGACATACGAGCCACAGGGAAGGCAGACTTGGTCTGAGCGTCATGGGCAAGGCACTAAATAGCGATTTAAAGCCAAATTGGCTTCTCATGCAGTCTGAGCCTTTATTGTTTGCTATTTTTTTAAAACATTAGGTCAGTGCAAGTTGAAGGAGAACTCTGGAAAGGTTCATAAAATGCTCCTGTATAACAATCCCTTATCCCCGAAAGACGCTTATGGCACGCACTGTTAACTGCATCAAATTAGGTAAAGAAGCCGAAGGACTGGACTTCCCGCCCTATCCTCCCCAAACCGAACTCGGTAAGCGCATCTGGGAAAACGTCAGCAAAGAAGCTTGGGCCGCTTGGCTCAAGCAACAAACAATGCTGGTGAACGAGAACCGCCTGAACCTCGCTGACCTGCGTTCGCGTCAGTATTTGGCGCGACAAATGGAAAATCACTTCTTTGGCAACGGTGCCGATGCGGTGCAGGGCTACGTGCCCCCCACTCCTGATTGAGGATTGAAAAAGGATTGCTGAACGCTTGGCCTGTCGGAAGTACTGCGCACTGGCGTATTCTGGACACTGACTTTGGCGGGGGTCAGCATTTTTTAGCAACATGGCAAACCTGGAAGGCGGGCACTGAACCCTCGGTTTCTCGCCCCAGCCTGCTGCACTACTGCGCCTTCACCCCCCAAGCACCCAGTGCTGCAACACTGCTGAACCACACGGCATCGTCCCCTGAACTGACCGCACTCGCTGAAACTCTAGCGGTGCAGTGGCACGGTTTGCAGCCTGGCTTTCACCGCATCTCGCTCGAAGGCGGCCATGTGCTGTTGACGCTGTGCGTGGGTGAACTGAAAGCTGTGTTGCGTGAACTGACGTTCACGGCAGACAGCGTGGTGTTGGCAGGCATCGGTAAAAGCTGGGACATTCATACGGTAAAAGCTATCGCACGCTGCTGCCAGCGGGGCACACGAATTGTGGCCGAACACGTCCCAGAGAATATTCAGAATGCGTTGTTGCAGTGCGGCTTTGTGCAAGGCGAGCCCAGCCTGCACAGCGTTTACAACCCACCTTGGGAACCCAAAAAACGCTCTACAGTGAGCCAGCCCGTGCAAATAGGCACCTGCGCCGTCATAGGAGCGGGTTTGGCCGGGGCCGCCGTTGCGAATAGCTTGGCGCGGCGCGGCTGGCAAGTTACCGTGCTGGACGCCGCTGCACAACCGGCCCAGGGAGCGTCTGGCATCCCAGCAGGCTTGGCGGTGCCCCATGTGTCCCCTGACGACAGCGTGCTGTCGCGCCTGAGCCGGAGTGGTGTGCGCATCACCTTGCAGCAGGCTCAAGCGTTGTTGGTGGCAGGCGTTGATTGGCAATGCAGCGGGGTGCTGGAACACCGGGTAGATGGAAGTCCTGGCTTACCCACACATGCTGAAATTGACATGACCTGGAGTCGCCCGGCTACAACTGCGCAGTTGCACGCCGCACAGCTGTCGTCCGACGACAAGGCCATCTGGCACGACTACGCGGCGTGGATTAAACCCGCTGCGCTGGTCGCAGCGCTTCTTAAGCACCCCAATATCAGTTTGCAGGCTAACAGCCACGTTAGTTCAATGCAAAGTATTCAACAAAGCATTCAAGTTAAAGACACGGAGATGGAAACAGCGCAATGGCAGCTGCGAGACGAAGCGGGAAAACTTCTGGCGCAGGCGCAACTCGTCGTCGTGGCAGCGGCATACGCCAGTCAGCATTTGGTAGCGGCACTGCCACTGCAGGCGATTCGCGGCCAAATTTCTTGGGGAATGCACCCACGCACTCCCCTGCAGGTGACCCCACCCCACGCCCCATTTCCGCCCTTTCCCGTCAACGGGTATGGCAGCCTGATACCGTGGATTCCCATGGCCGAAGGCATGGCCTGGGCTGTAGGGGCTACGTTTGAGCGCGATCAAGCTGACACACAATCTTCTGCCGAAACAACGGCGCATCGCCACGCCGACAACCAAATTCGCTTGAGTAAGCTGCTGCCCCGTGTCGCAACACAGTTCTCAGTAAATTCAGCAAACTCAGTGAACAGACCTGCAAGCCACGCCTTTGTTGGCATCCGGTGCGTGTCTCCCGATCGCCTGCCGATGTCGGGGCCTTTGGTTACACTTACTTACAAAAAAGACCTATGGCTCTCCACCGCCATGGGCTCGCGAGGCTTAAGTTTTGCGCTACTGTGTGCGGAGTTGCTAGCAGCCCGCCTCCATGGCGAACCTTGGCCCATAGAAAAACGTTTGGGCCAGGCCCTGGACCCTGAGCGTTTCACCCACAGACCCAAAAAGTAAGACCATAACCTTGCGGCTACGATAGCTACTGGGTACACCAGCCAACGCAGCGTGCCGCCATTTTCAAGACACTCAGGGAACCGCTTACATGAAATCCATTCAATCCCTCTCCGCCAAATTCGGTATTGCCGTCAACACCTTGATACTCACCTTGCTAATCGGCTGTGGGGGCGGGGCATCGACTACCGTTGCGCCAGCAGTGTCCGTCGCACCAGTCACCCCCCCTGTGACTACTCCAGCCCCCCCCGTTGTTGTCACTACTCCTGCGTCAGCTAAAGGCCCAGCCACTGGAATTTACGTCGCCCCAGCAACGCCCATTGCACAGCTGCCATTAGCCAAGCGGGCGGCGGCAATAGCAACTGCTATAGGCACGCCATCTCGCTTGCTAATAGGCCTTGGCTCCGTGGACGTTAGTGTGGTGCAAGCGCAAGGCGCCACGGTGGACATTTATGACCAGTATTTAAGCGGGGTGGGCAGCACTGCTTGGCCCAGCTACGCCAGTCCTAGCGGCGCTTACGTACAGACCATCGCCCAAAATGCCGATAGCCTCGGTGCGGTGCCCATGTTCACGCTGTACCAGATGGCGAGCAATGGCGACGGCAACGTCACTCATCTGCAAAACTCCGCATTCATGAAGCTTTATTGGGATCAGGTAAGGCTGTTGTTTACCCAGCTCAAAACTTATGGCAAGCCCGCGCTGGTGAACTTTGAGCCCGATTTTTGGGGCTATACCCAGCGTGTCAGCCGCGACCCAACACAAGAGTTCGCCCAAGTCTCGACCACCAGTAGCGGCGACTGCGCCACGCTGACCGACGACATCGTCGGCATTGCCGGGTGCTTAATACAAATGGCCCGAAAATACGCGCCCAACGCTTATATAGGCTTTCCCCCCTCCAACTTCCCCGACTTGATCGCTACTGAGCCAGCGTACATGAAGCGAATTGGCGCAGACAAGGCCGACTTTGCTGTCATACAAACGCTGGACCGCGACATCGGATGCATTGAAGCCAACTACGTCGCAGCCAATTGCAATCGAGTAACCAGCACCAGCGCGACCAACTATGCAACCACAATTTGGGATGAAACCAACACCACATCGCCCAACTTCACCGAGCATTTTGCCAAGGCCCGTAGCTACGCGAATACCTTAAGCCTGCCGCTTTTGTGGTGGCAAACCCCAATGGGAGTGCCCTCCGCAACGCGCGGCGGTACCGTGAACGCGTTTCGCGATAACCGAGTGCGCTACTTTTTAACCCACACGGCAGAGATGACGGCAGCAGGCGGCTTTGGTGTGGTGTTCAGCCCTGGGGCTCAATCGCAAACCACATTGGCAACAGATGGTGGGCAGTTCAAAAACTTGTCGACAAACTACTTGCTCAAGCCAACGGCGCTGCCTTGAGACAATGGCTAAGCACAATGATCCCAAGCCCAAGATAGCCTAAAGGCAGGGGACAATCAACGTAACCCCTCATCCTCACATCCTCAGTTCCAAGGAACCGCGCTATGCCGCTCGTCGTATTCAACCAAAAAGGTGGCGTTGGTAAATCCACCATTACCTGCAACTTGGCCGCTATCAGCGCCAGCCTAGGTCTGCGTACTCTGGTGGTCGATCTAGACCCGCAGGGTAACTCCAGCAGTTATTTGCTGGGCAAACAGTCAGTGGAAGGCCTACCTACAGTAGCTGGATTTTTTGAGCAGTCGCTGAGCTACAGTTTTCGCGCCGTGTTACCCAACGAATTCATCGTTACCACACCACGTGAAAACCTACACCTGATGCAGTCAAGCCCTGGTCTAAACGAGTTGCAAACCAAGCTCGAATCACGACAAAAAATCTACAAACTGCGCGAAGCCTTGAAGCAACTTGCCAGTGACTATGACCGTATCTACATCGATACCCCGCCCGCACTGAATTTCTACACCCGCTCCGCCCTGATCGCCTCCGCAGGGTGTTTGATCCCCTTTGACTGCGACGATTTTTCGCGCAAAGCGCTGTACACATTGATGGACAACGTGCAAGAAATTCGCGCCGACCACAACCCCAAGTTGGTAGTAACGGGCATCGTCGTCAACCAATTTCAGGCCCGAGCCAACCTGCCCCAGCGCATGGTGCAAGAGCTGATTGACGAAGGTCTACCCGTGCTGCAGCCTTACTTGCCTTCATCCGTGAAAATTCGCGAATCGCATGAACAGGCTCTGCCTATGATTTACCTGGAACCCATGCACAAGCTGACTCTGGCGTTCATAGCGCTACATGAGGCCATTGAACGGGCGCGGTAAATTACAGACTATGCACCCGTCCGAATCCCATCTTCGCACTCGCCCAATCTCCGCTGGCCACTTGCGCGCATTTGAGGCGGTGGCGCGGCACCTTAACTTTAGAGCAGCGTCCGAAGAGTTGTCACTGACCCAAAGTGCCGTCAGCCGCCAGATTCAGGCGATGGAAGACGAGGTGGGGGTCAGCCTGTTTTTACGCCACACCCGCGCCGTAGAGTTAACGGCGGCAGGTGCGCAGTTGCTGATGGCCGTGTTGCCGTCGCTTGAAAGGCTGGACAACACTGTGCGGCAAATTCGCCGCAGCGCGGGACGCAAAAGCGTCACCATCACCACTTGGGCGTCTTTTGCGTCGATGTGGTTGATCCCCAGGCTGGAGGCATTTCAAAGCGAGCATCCAGACATTGACATCCGCATAGATGCCAGCGATGTATCAGTGGATTTGGACACAGCGGACGTGGATGTGGCGCTGCGTTACGCCCGGCCCATCCAAGTGCCTTCGCAAGCGATTCGGTTGTTTGGCGAGCAGCTCACGCCCGTCGCCAGCCCCTGGTTGCTCAAAAGCGGTAAGCCCCTCAAAAAAGGCAGCGACTTGGCCCACTTTGGCCTGATTGAGGCCAGTGATGCACACCGTACGCAAAATCTCGAATGGCTGACTTGGCGGCGTTGGATGGACGAGCACCAATTTAAAAAGCTGGAGCCCAAGCGCTGGCTGTACTTCAACTATGCGCACCAAATTGCGCAGGCCGCGCTGACGGGACAAGGCGTGGCGCTGGCCCGTATGCCACTGGTGGCAGACAGTCTGGCGTCAGGCGATCTGGTAGAAATACTGCCAGATATGCGGCTGGAGTCGCCTATGGTGTACTGGCTGATCGTTGGGCCACGCTCGGCGGCCCGGCCAGAAATTGTGGCGTTTTGCACGTGGCTGAAAGCACAGGCGGAACTCACCAGAGTGGCTATCGGCGACGTACCCGACCCCGATACGGTAGACGATTTCAGCTAAGGGCGACTTCGGCCAAGAGATCCAAATCAGACCCCGGCATGTCAAGGCTCAATTTCCGTCAATCTGTCACGCCCTGCCAGCGTAGGGAACAACTTCAGCCACGCTGCAGCGATCAGCAGTGTGCCTATACCGCCCAGAACGACCGAGCCAATCGGCCCTAGCGCAGCAGCCGTCGCTCCAGACTCAAACTCGCCCAGCTGATTGCTCGCACCGATGAACACCGAGTTCACCGCACCGACCCGCCCCCTCATAGCGTCGGGTGTTTCAAGTTGGACTAAAGTTTGGCGCACCACCACGCTGACCATATCGGCCCCACCCGACACGGCCAGCATCATCAGCGACAACCCAAACGAGGTGCTCAGACCAAAAACCAAGGTCGTCGCCCCGTACAGTGCAACCGACGTCAGTAGCGTACGGCCCACCTTGCGCTCCAGCGGCCAGCGCGTCAACACGATGGAGCAGAGCAGAGCCCCCACCGCCGGCGCTGCACGCAGCAGGCCCAAGCCCCAAGGGCCGACATGCAGAATATCTTTGGCGTACATCGGTAACAAAGCAGTTGCCCCGCCTAGGAGCACTGCGAACAAATCCAGCGACACGGCACCCAAAATCACTTTGCGTTCCCATATGAACACTACGCCCGCCAACAGTGTGCGCAAACTTATGGCCCCCTGAGGTAACGGTACATGCTTATACCGCAAGCGCAGCACCAGCGTACAGCCCAGTACGAGCAGCGCAGCACTGGTGCCATAAACAACCACTGCGCCGCCCGCGAAAAGCAGCCCACCCAACGCAGGCCCACCGATGATGGCCGCTTGCATTCCGGCGGAGCTGAACGCCATAGCCCGGGGCAACATCAGCTTAGGCACCAACATGGGCGTTAAAGCCTGCTGGGCGGGCATCTGGAACGCCCGCGCCGTGCCCAACATCACCGACAGCAGCAGCAAAAGCACACGTGACGGCCAGTGGCCTACCGTGGCCACCATCAGCACCCCTGCCACCACCGCTTGCAGCGCAAGACAAGCCGCCACAATCCGCCCCCGGTGAAACCTGTCAACCACATGACCCGCTACCAGCGACAGCAGCAAAGCCGGTAAAAACTGGTACAGCCCTACTAGCCCCAAATCCCAGGCGCTGGCGGTTAAATCGTACATTTGCCAGCCTACAGCGACCATCAGCATCTGATTGGCAGCGGTGCCTGCCAGCCGAGCGAACCACAGGTGGATAAAGGTTTTTTGCGCAAAAAGTGCAGCAAATGGCGATGTAGTGATGGTCATAGTTTGGCTAGAAGCATAGCAGCGGCACGAGCGCGCTGGTGATATTCAACCTCCAGCCTGCGCAGTAAAAGCACTCAGTGCCGGTCGGCCACCAGCGTCTCGATAATCGGGCACGGCTGCCCTTTGCCGGTGTGTTCGCAGGCATAAATCAAATGCGATAGCGCCTGTTGTATGCGCAGCAGGTCGGCCAGCCGGGTGCGGATTTCTTCCAGCCTCTGGCCCGCAATCTGGCGGATGGATGGGCGGTCAAGGCCGTCCTCCAGCGACAGCAGCTCGGCCACCTCGTCCAGCGAAAAGCCCAGCTCCTGCGCCCGCTTGATGAAGCGGATGCGCTGGCCCAGCGCCGCTGGATAGTGGCGGTACGCACCGGTTGATTCAGGCACCGGCAGCAGGCCACGCTGTTGGTAGTAGCGGATGGTTTCCACCCCAACCCCGGCAGCTTTGGCCAGCTTGCCGATGGTCAGGGTGGCGCTGGTGACGGTGTCCATACAAAACCTTTGAAAAAACGCTTGACTCTGGGGTTGACTACGGAGTTTATGCTCGACCCATAGAGTTTGCAAAGGAGCCTCCATGAAAGACCCAGTCTGCGGCATGACGGTGACCGAAAAGTCCGCCCACGCTCACACCCACTCGGGACACAGCTATTATTTTTGTAGTGCAGGCTGCAAAACCAAGTTTGCCGCCGACCCGCAGAAGTACCTGGCCCCACTAGAACCCAGCCCACCCCCTCCAGTGGCCGGGGCCATCTACACCTGCCCCATGCACCCCGAGATACGGCAAGACCATCCCGGCAGTTGCCCGCACTGCGGCATGGCGCTGGAGCCGGAAATACCCAGCCTGGATGAGGCTGAAAACCCCGAGCTGATGGACTTTCGCCGCCGCTTTTGGTGGACTCTGCCATTCAGCGTGGCGGTGATGGTGCTGGCCATGGTGGGACACCGTTTGGAATGGTTCGACATGCAAGCGCAAAGCTGGATCGAGCTGGGCCTAAGCCTGCCGGTAGTGCTGTGGGCGGGCTCACCTTTCTTTGTACGGGGCTGGGAATCGGTGCGGAACCGCAGTCCGAATATGTGGACCCTGATCAGCCTGGGCACAGGCGCGGCCTTTGTTTATAGCCTGGTGGCCACGCTGGCACCGCAGGTGTTCCCGGCATCCTTTATGTCCATGGGCCGGGTAGCGGTGTACTTTGAGGCCGCAGCAGTGATTATTTCGCTGTCGCTGCTGGGCCAGTTGCTGGAGCTAAAGGCCCGCTCGCAAACCTCTGCGGCGATCAAGTCCCTGCTCGGCCTGGCTCCCAAAACCGCCCGCCGTATCGCCGACGACGGCAGCGAAGCAGACATCCCGCTAGCCCAGGTACAGATCGGCGATCACCTGCGCGTGCGCCCCGGCGAAAAAGTGCCGGTGGACGGCACGGTGCTGGAAGGCAGCAGCGCGGTGGACGAGTCCATGCTGACCGGCGAACCCATGCCCGTCACCAAGCGCAGCGGCGACAAGCTGATCGGTGCCACCCTTAACACCACGGGGGCCCTGACCATGCAGGCCGAACGCGTAGGCTCCGGCACCATGCTCGCGCAGATCGTGCAAATGGTGGTGCAGGCCCAGCGCTCCAAAGCGCCGATGCAGCGCATGGCTGATACGGTGGCGGGTTACTTTGTTTTCACTGTGGTGTCCATCGCCGTGCTGACCTTGTTCGCCTGGGGCATTTTCGGCCCCGCACCCAGCTGGAGCTATGGACTGATCAACGCGGTGGCCGTGCTCATCATCGCCTGCCCTTGTGCGCTAGGCCTGGCGACCCCTATGTCCATCATGGTGGCTACCGGGCGTGGTGCCACCCAGGGCGTACTGTTCCGCGATGCTGCCGCGATTGAAAACTTTCGCAAGATCGACACCTTGATCGTCGACAAGACCGGCACGCTGACCGAAGGCAAGGCGGTATTCCACAGCGTTGTGGCCATGCCGGGCTTCGACACCGACAGCGTGCTGCGGCTGGCAGCGAGCCTGGACCAGGGCAGCGAGCACCCGTTGGCCGATGCCATTGTCCGCGCAGCCCGGGCGCGTAGCCTGGCCCTGGCGCCGGTCGCGGCATTTACATCGGCCAGCGGCATCGGCGTGCAGGGCCAGGTGGAAGGGCACGCCCTGGCGCTGGGCAACACGGCGCTGCTGCAGCAAATCGGCGTGGCGGTAGCCGACTTGGCGGTACGGGCTGAAGCTTTGCGCCGCGAAGGTGCCAGTGTCATCTACCTGGCGGTAGATGGGCAATTGGCCGGTCTGCTGGCCGTGGCTGACCCCATCAAGGCCAGCACCGCCGAAGCCCTGGCCGCCCTTACTGCAGCAGGCATACGCATCGTGATGGCCAGCGGCGACGGTGTGGGTACGGCGCAGGCCGTGGCCAAGCAGCTTGGCATCACCGAGGTATACGGCGAAGTCCAACCCGCCGACAAGCTGGCCCTGGTAGTCCAGCTACAAAAAGAAGGCAGCAAGGTGGCGATGGCGGGCGACGGCATCAACGATGCCCCGGCGCTGGCCCAGGCCGATGTAGGCATCGCCATGGGCACCGGCACCGATGTAGCGATGCACAGCGCCCAGGTGACCCTGGTCAAAGGCGACCTGCGTGGCATTGCCACGGCGCGGGCTTTGTCCAACGCCACCATGGCCAATATGCGGCAAAACCTAGGCTTTGCCTTTGTCTACAACGCGCTGGGCGTACCTCTGGCAGCGGGTGTACTGTTTCCGTGGACCGGCTGGCTACTGTCGCCCATGGTGGCGGCCCTGGCGATGAGTCTGAGCTCGGCTTCTGTCATCACCAATGCTTTGCGTCTGCGCCATACCAAGCTGAAAACCGATACACATTGAACACCCCTTGGTACATCCACACCATGAATACCGTTGAAATCACCCCCCGTGAAAAACCCCGCAAACCTGCATCGATATTTCTTCATACGAATATTCACATATGCAGCGAACAAAAATATCGTTTGTTTCCATATGCCCGCCCGGTACATTCACGCCCATGCATGATTTCATATTCATTTTTGCGGGCTTCTTTGTAGGTCTTATCGTTGGTTTAACCGGTGTGGGTGGCGGCTCGCTAATGACGCCGCTGCTGATTTTCTTCTTCGGCGTCAAGCCTCATCTCGCTATTGGCACCGACTTGCTGTTTGCAGCCTTCACCAAACTGGGCGGCTCCATCAGCCTTGCCCGAGCCAAAGTAATTGACTGGCCCGTGGTCGGCCAAGTCGCTCTGGGCAGCGTACCTGCCACCTTGGTGACGCTTTACATCCTGCGTGAACTCGGGCCTGCCAACCCTGCTGTGCAGCACGCGATGACCACCACCCTGGGCGTAGCTCTGCTGTTGACAGCGGTAGCTACGATGTACAAAGCCATGAAAGGCAAGACTGCCGCTGCAGCCAACGACGCCACGTTCGCTGAAAGCACTGGCCGCAAGCCAACCCAAGCGAAACACTGGGCACTGCCTACGCTGTTTGGCGCGTTCATCGGCGTGCTGGTCACGCTAACTTCAGTGGGTGCCGGTGCCATTGGCGTGCTGGTTCTGATGGTGCTTTACCCCGCCCTGCCCTTGCCACGTATCATCGCCGCCGACATTGCCCATGCTGTTCCGCTCACCTTGGTGGCAGGCTTGGGGCATGCGTCCAACGGCTCGGTGGATTGGGATTTGCTGCTCAAGTTGCTAGCTGGCTCTCTGCCAGGCATCTGGATCGGTACCCAACTCGTACAAAAAACACCTGAGCGCGTGATCCGCTCGCTCTTGTCGGTGCTGATGGCCTATGCAGGCTTCAAGCTGATGGCGATTTAAGCCACGCCGAGCCCGAATTTTCCCAAATACTTATTAAAACCAAAACCGAGTTCCCGCGATGTACACCTACACCGATTTCGACAAAGCCTTCGTTAAAGCCCGCGCTGACCAGTTCCGCGATCAATTGGGCCGCTGGCAGTCTGGCTTGCTCGCTGAAGAAGAATTCCGTCCACTCCGCCTTCAAAATGGCTGGTATGTGCAGCGCTACGCCCCCATGCTGCGCGTGGCTGTGCCTTATGGCGAGCTGAACAGTGCGCAAATCCGCGTGCTCGCCAAAATCGCCCGTGATTACGATGCCCCTGGTGCGCAAGCCCTGGCTGCAACCGGTTTAAAACTGGAACAACCTATGGCAGGCGGCATCACTGGCGGCTACGGCCACTTCACCACACGCCAAAACTTGCAGTACAACTGGATCAGCCTGAAAGACAGCGCCGATGTGATGGACCTGCTGGCCAGCGTCAACCTGCACGGCATCCAGACCAGCGGCAACTGCATCCGCAATACCACCACCGATGAGCGTGCTGGCGTTGCTGTGGACGAAATCGTAGACCCTCGCCCCTACTGCGAAATTTTGCGCCAGTGGAGCACGCTGCAACCCGAGTTCGCGCTGCTGCCGCGTAAGTTCAAAGTAGCCTTTTCGGGCGCGACGGACGACCGCGCTGCCACGCATTGGCACGACGTGGGCATGCATGTCATCAAAAATGAAGCCGGTGAAGTCGGACTGAAGGTACTGGTCGGTGGTGGCATGGGCCGCACGCCCGTGATCGCCAGCACCATCCGCGACTTCCTGCCGTGGAACCAGATGCTGAACTATCTGGAAGCTATCGTGCGGGTCTACAACCGCTTTGGACGGCGCGACAACATCTACAAAGCCCGCATCAAGATTTTGGTGAAGGCCGAAGGCCAGCGCTTCATCGACGAGGTGGAAGCCGAGTACAAAGCCATCATCGAACTCGACGGCGCACCCCACACCATCACCCAAGCCGAGTTTGACCGCGTTGCGGCATGCTTTGTGCCACCTGTCCTCTTGGCACCTTCACAGTCTGCTACTGAAAAAGTAGCGACTCTGGTGCAAGCCGATACGGTGAACAACATCGAACTCAGCCGCTGGCTGGAGCGCAACGTGGCGCCGCACAAGAACGCCAGCCTGCGTATCGTCACCTTGTCGTTCAAGCGTGCGTTCAGCCAAGAGGGTTCGGCCCCCGGCGACGCCAGCGCCGACCAACTCGATGCGGTAGCCGAATTGGCCGACTGCTTTTCCGCCGGTGAAGCCCGTGTCACACACGACCAAAACATCGTGCTGCCTTGGGTCAACGCCAGCGACCTGCCCGCCCTCTGGGCCGAAGCCAAGCGACTGAACCTCGCCCGTGCTCAAACCCGCTTGCTGACCGACATGATCGCCTGCCCTGGCGGGGACTTCTGCTCGCTCGCCAACGCCCGGTCTATCCCCCTGGCTGCAGCCATCACCGAGCGTTACCAAGACCTCGACGAGTTGTATGACCTGGGCGAAATTGATCTGCACATCAGCGGCTGTATCAACTCCTGCGGCCACCACCATAGCGGCCACATCGGCATTTTGGGCGTCGATAAAGACGGCCAAGAGTGGTATCAAGTAACGCTAGGTGGCTCGGACGGCTCCGTGCTGAGCGGCACCCCTATGGCCGGTAAAGCCGTCGGGCCATCGTTCACCGCAGCCGAAGTGCCTGAAGTGATTGAAGCCGTGCTGAACGTCTACAAACAAGAGCGCCAAAACCTGACCTTGGGTGCAGAAACCTTCATCGACACCCTGCGCCGCATAGGTGCTGAGCCGTTCAAGGCGGCAGCGAACGGAGCCCGCACGTCGACACAGCGAGCAGTGGCGGCTTAAAAACGATTAAAAATTATGAAATTAATAGCACTCAACGCCCACCAAGAGCGGGCCATCGGCTTAAATATTGGTCAAACGGAAGTCCAAACCGTGGTAACGGTGGTGTTGGCCAACGACGCCAACCCTTTGGACTTGCCGCTTGAAGGCGTGCAGCGCATCGAGTTGAACTTCCCTAAATTCACCGATGGCCGCGCCTTCAGCCAAGCGTTTTTATTGCGCCGCCGCCGGGGCTTCACGGGTGAAATCCGCGCCACAGGCGATGTGCTGATTGACCAGTTGGTTCAAATGCAGCGCAGCGGATTTGATACCGCCGTGCTGCGTGCCGATTTGGATGTGCCGGGCATCGACGCCATCATCGAGCGCCAGTTCGACCGCTACCCCGCTTTTTACCAAGGCGATGCCGTCAACACCGCGCCGCACTTTGTCAAGGAAGCCGCATGAGTGCCGTTGACCTGAACGCCAAAGCGTCAGCAACTTTTGAACTGAAACTGGCAGAGACGAAGGCATTGCTTTCGCAGTCCGCTACAGATTTCGGAGCTAACGAAGTTACTCAAGCGTCCAGCCTGGGTGCTGAGGATGTGGTCATCACCCACCTCATCAACAGTCTGCAACTTGACCTGCCAATCTTCGTGCTGGAAACCGGCAAGCTGCACGCTGAGACGCTGCAACTTTTAGAGCAAACTACGCAGACATCGCGTGCGCCTGTAACGGTTTATCACCCTAATGCTGAAGCGGTCATAACCTTCGTGAAGCGCGAAGGCGAAGAGCCGATGTTTAAGAGCATCGCGCTGCGCAAAGCTTGCTGCCACGTTCGAAAAATCGAACCATTGAACCGTGCGCTAGCTGGGAAGAAGGGCTGGATCACCGGCCTGCGTCGTGAGCAATCGGGTGCGCGCGCTGACGTGCCGTTGACCGATGACAGCGAACTTGCCACCACGGGCCGCCTCAAATACAACCCCTTGGCCAACTGGACTTGGGGCGACGTATGGCATTACATCAAGCTGCACAACGTGGCCTACAACCCGCTGCATGATCAATTCTTCCCTAGCATAGGCTGCGCGCCTTGCACCCGCGCCATCAGCTTGGGCGAAGACTTCCGCGCTGGCCGTTGGTGGTGGGAAGACGAAAACGCCAAAGAATGCGGCTTGCACGTTAAAGCCGAAAACACCGCGTTGCCGCAAGTCAGCAGCCTTTCCGAAAGAACCCCTGCATGAACGCCCGTACGGAGCCTGAATTGTTAAAGAACGCTACACACCACCTCAGCAACCAGCATCTGGACGCGCTTGAAGAAGAAACGATCTTTATTCTGCGTGAAGTCGCCGCCGTGTTCGAGCGCCCTACGCTGCTGTTCTCGGGTGGCAAAGATTCGCTGGTATTGCTGAAATGCGCTGAGAAAGCCTTTGGTTCGAAATCTGCAAATGGAACTTTGGGTGGCGGTATCCCCTATCCCTTGCTGATGATCGACACGGGTCACAACTTTCATGAAGTGACTGATTTCCGCGATTCTCGCGCCAAAGAACTGGGCGCTGAGTTAATTGTGCGCAACGTTGAAGATTCGATGGCACGCGGCACGGTGCGCTTGGCCCACCCAGGTGAGTCGCGCAACGTGCACCAATCGGTCACGCTGATGGAAGCCATTGACGAATTCCGCTTTGACGCGCTCATCGGTGGTGCCCGCCGTGACGAGGAAAAAGCGCGCGCCAAAGAACGCATCTTCAGCCACCGCGACAGTTTTGGCCAATGGCAACCCAAGGCCCAGCGCCCTGAACTCTGGAACCTGTTCAACACCAAACTGCAATCCGGCGAACACTTCCGCGTGTTCCCGATCAGCAACTGGACGGAACTCGACGTGTGGCAGTACATCGACCGCGAAAAAATTGAACTGCCTTCGCTTTACTACACACACGAACGTGAAGTGGTCGAGCGCAAAGGTTTGCTGGTGCCCGTCACGGAACTCACCCCGCTCAAAGCAGGTGAAACCTCTGAAACCCGCCACGTACGCTTTCGCACTGTGGGTGACATCACCTGCACTTGTCCCGTGGAAAGTACCGCTGCTACGGCAGCCGACATCGTGATCGAAACCTTGGCAGCCGATGTAAGCGAGCGCGGCGCCACACGCATGGACGACAAGACTTCGGATGCCTCGATGGAGAAGCGCAAGAAGGACGGATATTTCTGATGAACGCTACACAATCTATAGCTGCTACTGCTCATGCAGTAGGCATAACAGGCCAATTTGAGTTACGAACCATGTCCACAGCACCCCATCCACACAATGCTCTGCGCTTTATCACATGCGGCTCCGTCGATGACGGCAAAAGCACGTTGATTGGCCGCTTGCTGGTGGACAGCAAGTCGGTATTGCAAGACCAGCTCGCAGGTGTTCAGCGTGCAGGTGAGACCGATTTGGCGCTGTTAACCGATGGTCTTTCGGCTGAGCGAGAGCAAGGCATCACTATCGACGTGGCTTACCGCTATTTCGCCACGCCAGACCGCAAATTCATCATTGGCGATGCACCCGGTCACGAGCAGTACACCCGCAACATGGTGACCGCTGCCAGCAGCGCCGATGCCGCTGTGGTGCTGGTGGACGCGCTGAAGTTGGACTGGGCCAACCCTGACCTGAAACTGCTGCCACAAACACGCCGCCACAGCCTGCTGGTTAATCTGCTGCGTGTGCCGTCTATTGTGTTCGCCGTGAACAAGTTGGACGCCCTCGACAGCCCTGAAACCGCGTTCGCCCATATCAGCGGCGCGCTGCGCAAGTTCGCCAAAGAAGCGGGAATCACCGCTACAGCCATCGTGCCCGTGTCGGCTCTTAAAGGCTGGAATGTTGTGGACGAAAAGCCGGGCTGGTGCAACTACCATGAACAAGGTTTGCTACAAATTTTGGAGCAATTGCCAAACACACCTGCGGAACCCGATTTACCGTTTGCCTTTCCAGTGCAGTGGGTTGAAAAATTCTCAGCCAGTGCTGACACGAGCCAAGGTCGCCGGATATTCTGGGGCCGTGTGGCCACGGGCCTTGCCACGGTAGGGCAAGAAGTCATCGTATTCCCCGGCAATGCGGGTGGTGGCAAAGGCCAAATCGCCAAAATTGCCCAAGTGCTTGATCGCGCACGCCGCCCCGGCAACGTGGAATCGGCTCAAAGCGCTGGCATCGTGCTTGACCGTGAAGTGGACGTTTCGCGTGGCGACTGGTTGCTGGCGCATTCGCCCGCAGCAGAGGCTGATAGCGACAACTTTGACGAACCCACCCCCGCCAGTCTGCAAGGCCAACGCGAGATTAGCGCCACCATCGCCTGGATGGACGACGAAGCGCTGGTGGCAGGTCGCGTTTATTGGGCGTTGCACGGACACCGCTGGGTGAAGGCCAAGGTGAAGCGCATCGTCCACCGCCTGGACATCAACACACTTCAAGAGCTGGACGCCACCGAGCTACCGCCCAATGCCATCGGTCATATTGAGTTGACGCTTCAAGAAGCGCTAGCAGTGCGCCCGTATGCCGAGTCGCGCAGCCTGGGCCAGCTCGTGCTGGTAGATACGGCTTCGCATAAGACTTCGGGCGCAGTGCTGGTGAACTGACCGCTAGGCCACCCGTCCCCCTTCTAACTGCCCTGTTCCCGGCGGGGCGAAGGGTAAGTCAGCAGAACCATAACAACCTTAAAATAGCCGTTTCACCCGAAACCGCATAAACGAATAACACCATGACCCACGTCGTCACCGAAGCCTGCATCCGCTGCAAATTTACCGATTGTGTGGACGTTTGTCCCGTGGATTGCTTCCGCGAAGGCCCGAACTTCCTCACCATCGACCCTGATGAATGCATCGACTGCGCAGTGTGCATTCCTGAATGCCCCGTCAACGCCATCTACGCAGAAGAAGATGTGCCCGCCGATCAGCAGCACATGATTGGCCTGAACGTCGAGTTGGCGCGGCTGTCGAGCTGGAAGAGCATCACCAAGCGCAAGCCTCAGCTCGACGATGCTGATGAGTGGAAAGACCGCACGGGCAAGCTGGCAGAGTTGGTACGCTGATTTTCAGCGCCACCCAACGTCCAACCTTGCACTAGCCTCGCACCTAAAAACTCACATTGATCAGGCCTGAGAACGTGATGGAAACCGACGCCCTCATCGTCGGTGCTGGTCCTATAGGTATGTTCCAGGCTTTCCAGCTGGGCCTGCTGGAAATCAACTGTCACATGGTGGATGCACTGCCTCACCCTGGAGGGCAGTGTGTACAGCTGTACCCAGACAAACCAATTTACGATATTCCTGGTCTGCCAGCGACTACAGGGCGTGCACTGGCGCAAGCGTTGCACCAGCAGATTGAGCCTTTCGTTGCCAATGGCAGTGCCAAACTTCACTGGGGACAGCTGGTAAGCCATGTGCTACGGCTTCCCGATGGGCGCTTTTCCGTAGCGACTTCAGCAGGACTGAGTTTCACCGTCAAAACGCTGTTCATTGCGGCAGGTGCAGGTGCTTTTGTCCCACGCAAGCTGCATGTGCCGGGGCTGGAGTCATTTGAAGGTACGCAGGTTTTTTATCATTTGCCCGAGAACGACCCCATTGCGGGCAAACACGTGGTGATTCAAGGTGATGACGACAATGCGCTGACTTGGGCACTGTGGTGTGCCAACCAAACCGAGGCTAAACCCCAAAGTGTGACGTTGATCCATCGCCGTGATGTGTTTGCTGCGTCAGCCGAACGGATCAGTGCAATGCGTGCTTCATGTATTGCCGGGAGCATGCGCTTTGTGGCAGGTCAAATCACTACGCCTGTCGTCGATACAACGAACGGCAGCACTAGGCTCAGCGCACTGCAACTCGCGTTGCCCGATGGCAGTAGCGAGACACTTCCCACCGATGTGTTACTGGCTTCGTTAGGTTTGTCCCCAAAATTGGGCCCTTTGGCAGATTGGAACCTGGAGATGCAACGAAAACAGTTGCCGGTAGACACCGAAAAATTCCAGACCGCTCAATCTGGCATCTTTGCGGTAGGTGACATTAACACCTACCCGGGCAAGAAAAAGCTCATCGTCTGTGGCTTTCACGAATGCGTGTTGGCAGCATTTGCGGCGGCGGAAATCGTGTTCCCTGGCAAACCGCAGCCTTTGCAGTACACCACTACAAGTACGCGACTGCATGGGCTTTTAGGCGTTGCGGGATAGCCGATGTGCAGTCCGCGGGACTACACACTAGAAACGAATAGAAGCTAAGAGAAGCTAAAACTACAAGAATCCAATCGAAATCCACGGGATGGCTGCAACGATGACTGTGCCAATCAGCAAGGCCACCATGTAACCGACGATAGGCCGTATTCCCTCATCGGGACTGACACGACCAATCGCACAAGCCGCGTAGTACCCAACGCCCAACGGCGGTGCAAACAGCCCCAAGCCCATCGACAAAATCACCACCATGGCGTAATGCACTTCGTGGATACCCAGCGTGCGGGCAATCGGAAACAACAAGGGGCCAAACAGTACTATGGCGGGGATGCCTTCCAGCACAGAGCCCAAAATCACAAACGCCAGCACGGATACCGCCATGAACATGGGCGCACCACCTGGCAGCCCCGCCATGGAATCGGCCAACAGCTTTGAAAACCCCGATTGCGTCAGCCCCCAGGCCATTGCTGTCGCGGTGCCAATAATCAGCAAAATAGCACCTGACAGCGAGGCCGTGTCTATCAGCATCGGCAAGATACGCTTCCACTCGAACTGGCGATACACCAACAGGCCAGCCAGCACCGAGTAGGCAATGCCGATGGTAGACACCTCTGTAGCGGTGGCAATACCTTCAATTACCGCAGCGCGGATAACAAAAGGCAAGGCCAAGGCTGGGAAAGCGATAGCGAAGAGACGCGCAATCTCACCCCAAGGAGGACGCTTCACATGGCTCAAATCCTCATGCCGATAGCGGTGGCGTACCACCAGACACAGCATCACCCCCAATACCAAGGCTGGCAGTAATCCGCCAGTAAACAGTGCGGCAATCGAAATACCCGTCACTGAGCCAATGGTGATGAGCACCAGACTGGGCGGTACGGTCTCGGTTTGCGCGCCGGTGGCCGACAGCAGCGCCACCAAGTCACCAGGTTTGGCGCCACGTTTTTTCATCTCAGGGAACAGCGCTGGCGCAATGGCGGCCATGTCTGCAGCTTTGGAACCCGAAATACCGGACACAAGGTACATCGCCCCAACCAGCACATACGACAAACCACCCTTCACATGGCCCAACAGACTGGCCAGAAAAGCGATCATCGCGCGCGCCATGCCGGTCATCTCGATCAGCAAACCCAGGAACACAAACAGCGGTACCGCCAGCAAAATCAGGTGCGACATGCCTTCGTCCATACGGCCCACGATGGCGGGCAACGGGGTGCCGGTGCTCAAGCCGAGGTAGCCTAACGTTGCGAGGCCAAAAGCAAAGGCTATGGGAATACCCAGAAACACACAACTGCCTGCGACGCCGACAAAGAAAATCAGCAAGTTGAACCGCCCTAGGTCTTCAAACAAAGGGGCAGAAAACCAGAACATCGCTGCGACAGCCACCACAATGGCCACGGCCTGCGCCGACTGCATCCAGTTGGTGGTGCGCAGCAAGCGCAGAAAGGCAAAAGCAGCCATCAGCACTATTCCAACCGGCAACGCGGCGGCACGCCACAGGTTAGACACTTCTAATGCTGGGGTAGTGATGGCTTTTTCGTCAGCAGCATATTCCCAAGCAGGAAACGCGACCAACACAAGGAACGCCAAACAAGCGGCAATAGCGATCAACTCCAGCAGCGCTTGTCGAGATGGCGTGGCTTTGCTGACCCAAGCCGTCATGCGCATGTGCTCGCCGCGCCGCAGCGCGATCACCGAACCCAACATGGCCAGCCAAAGGAACATGATGGAAGCCAGCTCGTCCGACCACAGCAGCGGCGACTTGAACACATAGCGCGCAACCACCCCGGAGAACAGTACTCCGATATCGGCCAGGACCAGCAGCGCAGCAGGCATCTCGACCAGCAGGCCAAGTGCCCCATCCAGCCGAGCCACCCAGCGTGGCCCTTCGCCCACACGGCGCAGGCTAGTCCCTCCACTCACAGCAGCTTGCCGGTGTATTTTTCGAGAATTGCCCAAGATTCATCACCGAATTTTTTATGCCATTCAGCGTAAAAACCTGCTGTACGCAGCTTGGTACGGAACAGCTCAGCATCAGTGTTATTGAACAACATGCCTTTGGTTTTCAGCTCTGCTTGCACACTATCGTTCAGCGTTTTCACATCATCACGCTCCTTCATCCCTGCTGCATTGGCATTGCGAATGATGATTTCTTGCAAATCAGCAGGCAAACGCTCAAACGATTTTTTGTTGCCCAGGAACCAGAAGCCATCCCACATGTGGTTAGTCATTGAGCAGTATTTCTGCACTTCATTGAGCTTGGCGGTCGCGATGATGGCCAGTGGATTTTCTTGCGCGTCCACGATGTGGGTTTGCAAGGCGGAATACGTCTCAGCAAAGTTGATAGTGGTGGGCGAGGCATCAAAAGCTTTGAACATCGACACCCAAAACGGGCTAGCGGGGGTGCGTACTTTCATGCCCTTGAGGTCTTCAGGCGTAGTGATAGGCTTGGTGCTGGTCGTCATCTGGCGGTAGCCGTTGTCCCAGATTTTGTCCAATGCAAACAAGCTTGAGGAAGCGGCAATCTGCTTGCGCACATGGGCACCCAAATCGCCGTCCATAGCAGCCCAAATCTGGCTGTAGTCTTTGAATGCAAAACCCACACCGCTGATCTGAGCAGCGGGCACCAGCGTACCCAAAATCAGCGGCGACAACGTCATGAAATCCAATGCACCTGAGCGGGCCTGCGACAGCATGTCGGTGTCATTGCCCAACTGGTTGCTAGGGTAAACTTGAAAATCAATGCGGCCTTTGGACTCGGCATTGATCTTGGCGGCCATCTCCGCCGCACGGATATTCATGGGGTGGGTGAGGGGCAGGTTGTTGCCATACTTCAGTGTGAACTGGGCTTTTTGGGCGAAGGCACTGCCCACAGGGAGGACTAAAGCACTGACACTGGTCAAGAGGTTGCGGCGTGAAATATTCAAGATTTGTCTCCGGGTTGGGTATTGAGTTTAGTTGAAGTGAGGCTGCGAGAATGGTCACAACCCCTGCAATCCCTGACCTCTCATTATTTGGAGCACGCTTGTGACTTTGACTTCAACACCCACCCCTGTCGCCGTTATCACCGGCGGTGCACGCGGCATCGGCTTGGCTGCGGGGCAGTGGTTTTTGGCCCATGGCCATCGCATCGCCTTGCTCGACAACGACACCGACACGCTGGCAAATACAGCCGAAGCACTGAACAACGCCACTCATGTGTTGACCATACCCTGCGATGTGTCCGACGCACAGCAAGTGCAAGCCGCTGTGGACAAGGTCGCAGCCTATTTTGGCCGTATCGACGCCCTGGTGAACAACGCCGGTGTTGCGGTGTTCAAACCTATTGCACAAACTACTTTTGCCGATTGGCGGCATGTGATGTCCACCAACTTGGACGGTGCTTATCTGTGTACCCAAGCTTGCGCGCCAGTGATGCTTAAAACGGGAGGTGGCAGCATCGTTAACATCGCCTCCATCTCGGGCCTGCGTGCCAGCACCTTGCGGGTCGCTTACGGCACCAGCAAGGCAGCCCTGATTCACCTCACTAAACAACAGGCGGCAGAACTGGGCAACGTGGGCATACGCGTCAACGCAATTGCGCCCGGCCCAGTAGACACGGAAATGGCCAAGCTGGTGCACAGCGCGGCGATTCGCGCGGACTACTACGACGCCATTCCGCTGAACCGGTACGGCACACCTGAAGAAATAGCATCCACCATCGGCTTTCTGTGCAGCACAGCGGCAAGCTATGTGAACGGCCAAGTCTTGGCTGTGGACGGCGGATTTGACGCCACCGGGGTAGGTCTGCCTACACTGCGTAAGCCCGCAGCTGCTTGAACCTTACGGCAGCTTCCTCGGCTCCACGACCTCAAACTGAGCCGGAAAATCTTCCAACAAACCAAACAGCGCTTGCAGCTTGGGCAGGCTACCGCTGATTTTGATTTGCCCCGTTTGCAAAGCTTTGGGCAAGGTCAATTCCTTAACCGATACGGCATCCCAGGTAGCACGCGTGAAGGCTAGAGAGGCGTCTGCTTGCGGGTCTTGTTTGCCGCTTATGTAGGTTAAGGCTGAATTCTCCAGCCGAGTGACGTACTGCTCGCCGGTATCAGTCAACTTCCAGTTAATGACGATGATTTGGCCTTCGGCCTTTGGCGCGTTCAAGCGTGTCCCCATAGATTCAAATACCAACGGCATAGGCACAGCACGCACCAAGTCAGATGGGGTGGCCGCGCGAGGCAACTTGGCAACGCCTGATCGTAATTCCAGCGCACCAAACAGATAGGCGTTGCGCCAGGTAGCCGCTTCGGACTGGTAACCCAGCTGTTCAAGTGCATTCGCGGCGAGGCTTCGGGCTTCAACGTTACCGGGCTCTGCAAACACAACTTGGTTCATTACGCTGGCGACCCAGCGGAAGTTGCCTTGAGCGAAATCATCTTTGGCACGGGCAATAACAGCTGCTGAGCCGCCCATGTACTCGATATTCTTTTTGGCCGTTGCCACAGGCGGCAAAGGGTTCAAGTTAGCGGGGTTGGCGTCGTACCAGCCCATGTATTTTTGGTAGACCGCCTTGGCGTTATGGCTGAGCGTGCCGTAGTAGCCACGCGAAGCCCAGTCGTTTTCCAGGCTGGCAGGAAGCTTCAGTGCCTCAGCGATTTCTTCCGACTTGTAGCCGTTATTCATGAGGCGTACCGACTGGTCGTGTATGAATTTATACATGTCGCGCTGGTGCGCCATGAAGCTGCCAATACGGGTTGTGCCCCAGGTAGGCCAGTGGTGCTGGGCGATCAACACGTCCGTCTGACTTCCGAACTGTTCCATGGCTTCGCTGATGTAACGTGACCATGCATTGCCATCGCGCACCTCAGCACCGCGAATGGTGTAGAGGTTGTGCATATTGTGGGTGGTGTTTTCCGCCATATTCAAGAGCTTGAACTGGGGGAAGAACATGTTCATCTCCGCCGGGGCTTCGCTGCCGGGCGTGAGGTGAAATACAACTTCAACACCGTCAATCACTTGCCGCGCCCCATTTTGGCGTACCACCTCGGTAGGTGCAATTAGCGAGTAGCTACCGCGAGAGACGTTTTTACCCAATCCAGCGTCCACCTGCCCTAGCGGGCCTGCAGGCAGTAGTGGACCGTACATGTACTGGGCACGACGGCCCATTGCAGGGCCCGCGAGTACGTTCTCAGCAACGGCGTGAGCCATGAAGCCGTCGGGCGCAATGACCGTGACCTTTCCAGTAGCCACATCTTGGGCATTCACAATGCCACGAACACCGCCGAAATGGTCAAGATGGCTATGGCTGTAGACCACGGCCACCACAGGCTTCTCAGGGGCACTAGGACTGTTGGCGCGGTACAGCGCCAGAGCGGCTTTAGCAGTTTCCACCGAAAGCAATGGGTCAATGACGATAAGGCCGGTGTCGCCCTCAATGATCGTCATGTTGGAAATATCCATACCACGCACTTGATAAACGCGGTCTGTCACTTTGAACAAACCATGGATAGCGTTGAGCTGCGCTTGCCGCCACAGGCTTGGGTTCACTGTATCCGGCGCCTTGGCCGCATCGTCAGTGCCTGCAGTATCTGGCTGCAAAAACGCATACGGCTTCATGCTCCAGACGGGGAACTGCGTACCGGACACCAGCGCATCGGGCAAAGCCGCGATAAAGCCACGGCGAGCATCAACGAAATCTTGACGATCGGCAAAGGGAAGCGTAGCGAGCGCCTGCGCTTGCAGCGCACGCGTGCTGGGTTGGGCCGCCTGGGCAGAAGTCGTTGACTGCGCTTGAGCGGTCAACGCCATAAAAGCAATCGAAATGGCGGTCAGAATGGGCTTCATGCGGATATCTCCGAGTATTGTTTATAGAGCGTCTCCTACAATTGTGCCCGTCCCGTTTTGCGGGACAACGCTAGGGGTGTCGAGGTCTTCTCATCAGAAGACCTTTGACTGAGAGAGTCCCTTTGAACCTGATTGAGGTAATCCTCGCGCAGGGAAGCATGATTTAAGGCTTGGCTGCCAATTTCTCTGGGGCCGGTGCAGACCCTTTCTGCAAGCCTTTGCATTGCCGACCTGCCATTTCGTTGAAAGTGACGTCATGGCATATAAATCTAGATTTAATCTGTCGCTTGCGCTCTCCACACAAGCGCTGATAGCTACGGTTTTCGTAGCACCTTCGGTATGGGCTCAAGCCGACTCAGCATCTGCAGTAGCTACGCTCAAACCTATCACGGTCAATGACCGTAACAGTGCCCCGACCGCCGACATCAGTGGCTTTGGTGACGTGGCACTCAAGGACTTACCCGCCTCGGCGCTGGTCATCGACAGCACACAAATGCAAGCGGTAGGTGCACGTCGCTTGGCAGATTTGACTGCTTTTGATGCGTCTATCACCGACGCCTACAACTCGCCTGGCTATTGGGATTTCCTGACGATTCGCGGCTTCACGCTGGACAATCGCAGCAACTACCGCCGCGAAGGCCTGCCTATTAGCGCGGAAACGTCCATACCTCTAGAAAATAAAGAGCGTGTGGAAATCCTCAAAGGCACCAGCGGTATTCAGGCCGGCACCAGTGCGCCAGGGGGCTTGGTAAATTATGTGGTCAAGCGGCCCACCGAGAATGATTTGCGCTCAGCCCGTATCGAGTTCACCAGCCGCAGCAGCGTGCTGACGGCGCTGGATTTGGGTGGACGTGTGGGCGTCGACAAGGTGTTCGGCTACCGTTTCAACGTAGCCCATGAAGAAATGCGCCCCCTCACCAACAACATCAACGGCCACCGCGATCTGGTCGCCCTGGCCACCGATTGGCGAATCAGCCGCGACACCGTGGTCGAAGCGGAGCTGGAATGGAGCCACAAGGTACAGGCCAGCCAAGCAGGCTTTAGCCTTTTGGGCAACGCCCTACCAGCCCCCGTAGATCCCCGTTTGAACTTGAACAACCAGCCCTGGTCACAACCTTCAGTGTTTGATGCGCTGACGGGCACACTGCGTATCGAGCAAGTCCTTAACAGTGACTGGCGCTGGTCTGCCCAACTGGGAAGCCAGCGCCTGCGCACCGATGATCGACTCGCCTACCCCTTTGGCTGCGGCGCCGAGGGCAACTACGACCGTTTTTGCTCGAACGGCACGTATGACGTGTACGATTTTCGCAGTGAGAACGAGCGCCGTACCCAACAGGCGGCCAGCGCGAAGCTCAAAGGCAAGTTCACCACTGTCGGCATCGTGCACGATGTGAGTTTTGGATTGACGAGCAGCAGGGTGAAGAACCGCTTCCAAGCTCAGGCCTACAACTACGTAGGCACTGGCAATGTGCAGGGCACATTGGTCACACCGGCTGACCCCAGCACGAACGACCAAAACACCAACCGCGATGAACGCTCGCTAGAGCTTTCCGCCTTTGATGCTATTCGCTGGACACCGCGTTTTTCCACCTGGCTGGGATTGCGAAGCACCAGCCTCGTCAACGACAGCATCCGCACCGACGGCTCAAGCCCCACGCACTACAACGCCAATGTGTTGACGCCCTGGCTCGCGACAAGTTACGCACTTACCCCAGCGTTGCAGGCTTACGCCAGCTACGGCGAGGGCGTGGAGTCTCAAGTCGTACCGAGTAAGGCTTCGCAATACACCAACCCTGGCGTCCCCCTGCCGGCACTGAAATCACGCCAATTTGAGATGGGCCTGAAAGGCGGTACGGCTCAGCTGGGCTGGCAACTGACCGCGTTCCGTATCGCTCGCCCCATGAGTAACCTGGACGCGTGCAACCGCTTAGGTATTTCGCCATGCCTAGGTGCCTATGACGGTCAAGCTGTTCATAGAGGCCTCGAGGCCAGCACCCAGTGGGCTCAAGGTCCTTGGCGCGTGAATGGCGGCGTCACCCTGCTAGATGCGCGTCGCCAAGGCAGCACGTTGGAGCCCACCACGAACGGTCAGCGCCCCACCAATGTCCCGAACTGGGTTCTGCGCAGCCAAGCTGTCTATCGCGTGGTCAGCGTACCGGGCTTGGAATTACAGGGCCAACTTCAACACGAAGGCCAGCGCGCCGTGTTGCCTGACAACAGCATCACCTTACCCGGTTGGACGCGTCTGGATGCAGGTCTGCGCTACAGCATAAAAATCGGTGCGACCAACACAACCTGGAGTGCTGGTATCGACAACGTGACAGACAAACGCTACTGGAAAGAAGCGCCTTACCAGTACGGCCATGTCTACCTATTTCCAGGTGCACCGCGAACTTTCCGCATTGGTTTGCAAGCAAGTTTGTAAAACCTCAAAATTCACGCTATAATTTGAGGCTGTATTCCTCGATAGCTCAGTTGGTAGAGCGCCGGACTGTTAATCCGTAGGTCCCTGGTTCGAGCCCAGGTCGAGGAGCCA
>JAYUED010000108.1:0-1517 GCA_043739385.1 Betaproteobacteria bacterium
TGCCAGTGTCTGTCGGATGCCAGGACAGGTTTTTCGCCCAGTATTAAAGATCAATGGTGGCTGTAGCTCAGTTGGTAGAGTCCAGGAGTGTGATTCCTGTTGTCGTGGGTTCGAGCCCCATCAGCCACCCCATTCATTTGGCTCAAGTAATACTCCCACTGGCCTTGCCCGCGAAAAACGTATTTCTTAACTGAGGTTAAAATTCAAGTTAAGGAGATGCAAAAATGATAGCAGAAAAAGGCAAGAGAGCGGCATACACGCTGGAGTATAAATTGGAGGCAGTGCGATTAGTTCAGGGTGGACAAGCCTGTGCGGTGACCGCCAAAGTGCTGGGCATTCCCAAGCAGACATTGGAGAATTGGGTAAGACAGGCAGCAAAAGGCAAGCTGGCCGGTGCGGGCGCCAAGCCGGTAAGCGCAGAACAAATGGAACTGGCGCGCTTGAGAGCCGAGCTTGCGCGGGTCAAGATGGAGCGTGACATCTTAAAAAAAGCGACGGCGTACTTTGCGCGGGAGTCAGCGTGAAGTATGCCTGGATTGAGCGCCATAAAAAGCGTTGGCCGATCACCCTGCAATGCGAAGTGCTGAATGTCAGCGCCAGCGGATACTTCGAACATCAGCGTCGCAAAACATTTGGCGACCCGATAAAACCCGGTAAGCGCGTCAGTGATGAAGCCCTGCTGGTTCACATCAAGGCAGCGCATGCCGCCAGCAAAGGCGAATACGGTTGGCCGAGAATCTGGCAAGAGTTGCGTGCCAATGGTGTGCGGGTAGGTAAAGAACGGGTTCGGCGGCTCATGAAGCAGCACGGCATCATCAGCATAAACCGCACGTTTGTTGTTGTCACCACCGACAGCAAGCACAACCTGCCGATCGCGCCGAACCTGCTCAACCGCAACTTCCAGCCTGATGCCCCGAACTGTGTATGGACGGGTGACATCACGTATATACAGACCGATGAGGGCTGGTTGTATTTGGCGGTCGTCCTTGATCTGTATAGCCGTCAGGTGGTCGGTTGGAGCATGCAGCCGCACATGCAGACCAGCCTGGTGACCGATGCGCTACGGATGGCGTGGTTCAGGAGAAGGCCGGAGCCGGGGCTGATCTTCCACTCGGATCGTGGCAGCCAGTATTGCAGCTACGTGTACCAGCAGACACTGGCTGAATACGGTATGCAAAGCTCAATGAGCCGCAAAGGAAACTGCTGGGACAATGCGCCAACCGAAAGCTTGTGGGGCTCACTGAAGGTGGGTCGGTTGTACGGTATGCGGTTTGAAACACGGCGTCAGGCGATGGACGAGGTGATTGATTGGCTGACGTACTACAACCACAAAAGACTTCACTCGACGCTGGGTTACATCAGCCCGATGCAGTTCGAGCAAAACTGGTTTGCGGCACAGTTGAAGGATGCCGCATAATGAGCGCGTTAAGAGATACGGAATTCAGGGGCAAGGTCAAACTGCCAGGCTAAGCGCCCACCTCGCTGGCGGCAACCACTTCCTGTTCCGATGCGCTGTC
>JAYUED010000109.1:0-1511 GCA_043739385.1 Betaproteobacteria bacterium
CCCGCCGCAAGACGTCGGCATGATTCTGGTGGACACCTCGGTGTGGGTTGATCACCTGCAGCGAGGCAACGACGGCCTCGCTGAACGTCTGCTTGGTGGGCTGGTTTGCACGCACCCCTATGTCGTCGGTGAACTGGCCTTGGGAAATCTGAAGCAGCGCGCTACGGTGCTGGAGGCGGTGCAGCACTTGCCAGCTTTGGCTACGGCAACTGACCTTGAAGTGCTTGCTTTTATTGACGCCCACACGCTGCATGGAACGGGTGTGGGCTATGTCGATGTCCATCTGCTAGCTGCTGTGCTTTTAACGCCGGGTTCAACGCTGTGGACTCTGGACAAGCGCTTGCACGAAGCGGCCACGCGGATCGGTGTGGCGATGGACGCATTGCACTGATCGATTGCCGCCAGTTGCTATCAATGTAATAGCTGCTTGCGCAGGTATTACCTGGGCTAGAGGACGATTTGGTTCACAAAGACCTCAAGCCGCCAGCTTCGCACTCGCCAGCCGGTTCAAACTAATCCCTTGCTCTGCCGCCATCATGGCCAGGTTGCGATGAAGCTGCGGCGGTATGCGCACCCTGAACTCACCGCTGTAGTGCTTTTCGGCCATGGGCTCGGGCACGGGCTATCTGCCGGCCTGCATGTCTGCCACTACGTCGGCTACGACCTTGCCAATGCCTTTTAACGCGGCCTCGGGGGTTTTTGCCAGCCAGCTCAGCGAAGAAAATTCAGCGCACAGGCCCAGATGCTCGTCGTCTTCGGGCGACCAGGTGACGCGGTAGGTGTATTGCTTAATCTTCATGATTGAGTCTTCAGTTTGTCAATGGCTCGCTATAAAAACAGTAGCTGCTTACGCACGTTCTACTTGGGCTAGAGGCCGATTTGATCAACCTTCACGCCCCCATCAGTATCCGAAGCGCATCGTCCACCCGTTTCATATGCGCGCGCGACAGGACTGCGACGGGTTTGTCACCCATCAGGCGCCGGTTAGAGACTGTGCGGATCTGGTCGATGAGCAGATCGGTGTCTTCTTTCATCTGGACGGGTTTTCCCAGCGACACGCGTAGCGGGTAGCCGTCGCCTTGCGCGTCGCGGTACACCTGTGTGGTGCCGGGGATAACGATGGTGGAGGCGTGGCCGGCTTCGTTGAGGATGTTGGTTTGAATGATCAGCGCTGGGCGGCCGCGCTTGCCGGGTTCTTACTTGTGGGTTTGCGGTTCGAAATCTGCTTCCCAAAGCTGACCGCGCGTGACCTTAATCAGTTTTTGCAAGGCCCTCTCCGGTGGACGCGTCCATGGCTTCGTTTTCAAGCAAATGGCGGGATGACAGTTGCTTTGACAGATGCGTCATGCGCTCTTTGAGCATGCGTTCGTTTTTCTCACGCACGGCATCGCGCAGGTATTCAGAGCTGGGCATATTCCTGAATCCGTGACCTCAAATCCCCCCGCCAATATCTCCATCTGAACGCCCCAATAATCGCGAAATATCTCGTGAGCCCGCACCCCAATATCAAT
>JAYUED010000110.1:0-14106 GCA_043739385.1 Betaproteobacteria bacterium
GGAGCAAGCCTTGTATGACCGGCAGCCGCAACGCGACGATGCATTGATACATCATTCGTATCGCGGGTCGCAAGGCGGATTCAACCGGTCGTCGCAACACCTTAACCATGGAGGTGTTTATGGGACGACCCGCAGGGTGGATGCAGAAGTTGACGGGGCGAGGAGCGATGCGGTCGCCGGGTGCGCCGTCGCTTCGGCGAGAAGTGGAGCGACAGTTCTGGGAGCAGATTGCGACCGGGATTACGAGCGAGAGAGCTGCCGAAGTGGTCGGCGTGTCGCCGGCCGTAGGCGCTCGCTGGTTCCGTCATCGTGGCGGTGTGCCATTGTTTATGTCGAAACCTGTATCGGGAAAATATTTGTCGTTCGCGGAGCGAGAAGAAATTGGATTGCTGCGAGCCCAAGACGTTGGTGTGCGAGAGATCGCTCGCCGCATTGGTCGAAGTTCTTCTACGGTCTCACGAGAGCTGACACGCAACGCTGCAACTCGTGGAGGTAAGCTCGAGTATCGGGCGTCTGTTGCGCAGTAGAAGGCAGAGATGGTTGCCAAAAGGCCGAAGCCGGCGAAACTGGTGACTAACCCGCGACTGCACCACTACGTCCAAGACCGCTTGGAAGGCAAGGTTCATGATGCTGGTGGCCGTGAGGTTGCCAGCCCTCGACAGGCACCGTTCCAGGGTCGCAACAAACCTCATCGCGGTGACCGAAAATGGGTCAATGGCTGGTCGCCCGAACAGATTGCCAACCGGCTGCGCGTCGATTTCCCGAATGACAAATCTATGCGTATCTCTCACGAAGCGATCTACCAAGCCCTCTACATTCAGGGTCGTGGTGCTCTCAGGCGCGAGCTGGTGCACTGCCTGCGCACTGGGCGGGCATTGCGCGTACCTCGAGGCAGGGCCCAGGCCAAGGCATGGCACACGTCAGCGAGGATGTGATGATCTCCAGTCGCCCCGCAGAGGCGCAAGACCGCGCCGTTCCCGGACATTGGGAGGGTGATCTGATCATTGGCTTGAACCGCTCCGCGATCGGCACGCTGGTCGAGCGATCAAGCCGGTTCACGATGCTCGTGCACCTCCCTCGCGAGAACGGCTATGGACTTATTCCCCGAACGAAGAAGGGCCCCGCGCTGGGAGGCTATGGGGCCGTGACCATGGCCAATGCGCTCATAAAGACCGTAACGAGCCTACCGGCCCATCTGAAGCAATCGTTGACTTGGGACCGAGGCAAGGAGCTATCCAACCATGCCCGATTCACGATTGAGTCCGGGGTGAAAGTCTTCTTCGTCGATCCCCGCAGCCCATGGCAGCGCGGCACGAACGAGAACACGAATGGCCTTCTACGGCAATACTTCCCCAAGGGTACCGACCTGTCCCGATGGAGCGCCCAGGAGATCCACGCCGTGGCCAATGCGCTGAACACCAGGCCCCGAAAAACACTCGGCTGGAGGACACCAGCCGAAGCCTTAAATGAATATCTAAAATCCAGTCAACAACCCAGTGTTGCGACGACCGGTTGAATCCGCCGTGACAACAAGCGTCCGATTTCTCCTGGCGGGAAACCAGCACGGGCGAACCACGTGAGGTAGTGGCCTGGCAGATCAGCTATCAAGCGGCCTTTGAATTTGCCAAAAGGCATGACCAAGCTGACGAGCTTTTGCAGGTCTTCGGGGTTCATCGGTAATCGAGCACGTTAGGCCACGCCGCTCAGCACCGCTCCGGGCTCATCGGCCTCCAGCACACGTTGAGCCCAGGCTTTCAGCTTGCTGGTGTCTGAGCGCAGCACTTCTTGTTTCACCGTCAAAATTTGCGCCGGATGCATTGAAAAGCTGCGCAGACCCAGGCCCAGCAGCAGGCGGGTGAAGCTGGCGTCACCCGCCATTTCGCCGCAAACGCTGACGCCTTTGCCTTGTGCGTGGGCTTCGCGGATGGTGTCGGCTACCAAGCGCAACACGGCGGGGTGCAAAGGATCGTATAGGTGAGAAACGGCTTCGTCGGCGCGGTCAATAGCAAGGGTGTACTGGATCAAGTCGTTGGTGCCAATCGACAAGAAATCAAAGTATTTAAGGAACAACTTGACGGTCAACGCCGCAGCGGGAATTTCGATCATCGCGCCGAGCTTGACGGGGCCGTAAGGCACCGCACGCTCGTCCAGGTCAGCACGGGCTTGCTCGATCAACGCCAAGGTTTGACGGATTTCGCTGGCATGGGCCAGCATTGGTATCAGCAGGTGGACGCTACCGTACGCAGCTGCGCGCAATATAGCGCGCAGCTGTGTGAGAAACATGGCGGGGTCGGCCAAGCTCCAACGGATGGCTCGAAGACCGAGCGCCGGATTGAGGTAGCTTTCGTCCTTACCGGTTTTTCCAGCTTTTTCACGCCAGCCGTCCAGGGGCTTGTCTGCCCCTACATCCACGGTGCGGATAGTGACGGGTAAGCCATGCATGCCCTCTACGGCAGCACGGTAGGCGGTGTACTGCTCTTCTTCATCAGGTAATTTACCTTGGCGACCCATGAACAGGAATTCGCTACGGAATAGGCCAACGCCCACAGCACCAGCTTCGACCGCAACTTTGGCGTCTTCAGGCATCTCGATGTTGGCGAGCAACTCTATTTTTTGACCGTCCAACGTTATGGATGGGGTATGGCGCAAACGGTTCAGTCGGCTGCGCTCTAGCTCACCTTGGCGCTGCTTGAAGCCATATTCGGCCAAGATGATGGGCGAAGGGTCGACCACCATCACGCCGGCATCGCCGTCGATGATGACCCAATCGTCTTGCCGCACCAGCTGACTTGCGCTACGGGCTCCGACGACAGCGGGAATATCCATGCTGCGGGCGACGATAGCGGTGTGTGAGGTTTTACCGCCCACATCAGTCACAAACCCAGCGAACACACTGCGCTTGAATTGCAGCATATCGGCGGGGGACAGGTCGTGGGCAATGAGTACCAAGGGCACGTCCACCGTGTCGTCCAACATACCATCGAGCTGCGCTTGCTGGTCGCTTTTGCGGCGTTTGGCGTTGGCACTGCGCTGACCAGCAGACATGGGCAAGGCTGCGCCGACCATGCGTTGCAGCACGCGCTCAACGACCTGCTCCAAGTCCGCTTTGCGCTCGCGCAAATAGGCGTCCTCCATTTCGTCGAACTGGCGAGAAATGGCTTCGAGCTGTGTGGTCAACGCCCATTCAGCGTTGTAGAGCCGGTCAGTAATCCAATGCTTGACGCCTTCGGTCAGGTCGTCATCCTGGAGCAACATCAAATGCACCTCCAGTAAGGCGCCGAGTTCGTGAGGAGCTTCTTTCGGCCCCATTTGTATCAAGCTGATCTGGAGGTTTTGCAGCTCCTCAACGACAGCATTGCGTCCAACACGAACACGGTCAATTTCCGCATCAATCTGCTCAGGCTTAATAAAGTAGTGCTCTACATCCACGCGCCCAACCAGCACCGCCCGACCGATCGCGATGCCACGAGAGACGGTTAGGCCGTGAATGGAAAATGTCACTCGCCTTCTCCAAACTTGTCAGCCATCAACGCCAAAATGGCGTCGTTGGCATCTTGCTCGCGCTCGCCATCAGTTTCTAAAACGACGGTGCTGCCCAGCCCCGCCGCCAACATCATCACGCCCATAATGCTTTTAGCGTTAATGCGACGCTCGCCTTTAGACAACCACACTTCGCAGGGAAAACTGCCCGCTAGCTTGGTGAGTTTGGCGGAAGCTCTAGCATGCAGGCCGAGCTTATTGCTGATGGTCGTGCTGTTCTTTATCATGAATTTGTCTTGTTTGATTTTGAGGAGCGGTGATTGCAACTTGCATCACGCCTTGGATTCCACCAGTCACAGCACGTGCAGCCAGTAAATCCAGAGATTCGTGGCGGTAGCCCACACAGCGCAACAGCATGGACAGGTTGACACCAGCAATCAGCTTGGTTTTAACACCATCTATCAGCTTTTGCGCGATATTGCACGGGGTAGCACCGAACACATCGGTCAGCAAAAGGGTGTGCTGCGTTTTGAGCTGTGACAGCATGATGCGGGCAGAGGCCAGCGTTTCCTCAGGGGGCATGTTAGGCGGTACATCGAGAGCGATGACAGCGTCACCACAGTCGGGAAATACATGCAGGGCGCATTCGCGCAAGGCATGGGCCAGCGGGGCATGGGCGACGATCAGTATGCTGTTCATGAGGGCAAATAATTTAAAGCGAATTATGCGCGGCCCTTGGCCAAAAACCAGGCGTAAGAGGCCAGACAGCACAGTAGAAACACGCTCATTGCAGCCTGAAACGCCGCCACCTCAGGCCAACCTGCCGCTTTGAAGGCGTCAATGCCTAGGCCAAGACTCCATTGCACAACAAACACCCCGGCAAACAGCACTAGGTTGTAGGCCGACAAGGCCCGCCCCGCCAACGCAGAGGGGAAGGCCAAAGCCACCGCAGGCTGAGAAAGTGCCACGAAGCTGCTGCCCATGAAAAATAAGGCCCAGAGCACTGGCGTAAAGGCACCAACAGCGGGACCAGCTACTATAACCATAGCGAGTCCACCTATACTGAAGGGTACACCCCATGCCATCAAGCGGTTGGCGCTCAGGCCACGTTTGAACAGCCAGGGGCTGAGCATCCCCCACGCCCAAAAAGTACACATCATGGTGACGTTGATACCAAACAACCCAGTTGCTGCCTGCAATGCACTGAAACCGGCCACCTTGACCATCCACGGCCCGGCCCACAGCGTCTGCATGGCGACCATACCGCCATAGTTAAAAAAGCCCATAGGTATGAGGCGTTGAAAGTACGGGTGGCGCCATACCTCTGCATAGCTGGAAGCTGCTTCAGGTGTTGAAGTCGCAGCGGCGGGTGTAGTTGTTTTAGGGGGTGTAGAGTATGTAGGTTTGGGGATCACCCAGCTTGGCGCTTGCCATGCGATCAAGCCCATACCCAACACCACCAACGCGGCCAAAATCCAAAATAAAGCACGCCAGCCTAATACGGGCATCAGCCATTGCACTGGCAAGGTGGACGCCAGCATGCCCAGCGAACCCGTCATCAACATCCACGAGTTGGCGCGAATTTGGGCTGCGGCGCCAAACCAGCGCCGGTAGCCCGTCAACGGTGCCATCAAGCAGGCGCTGACACCCGCACCGCACAAAACGCGTGCCGCCAGCAAGCCCGAAAAACTGGTTGCCATAGCGAACGCGATACAGCCCAGCACTGCCGCACTCAAAAAGAAGAGAATGACGCGCTTGGGGCCGTACCGGTCTAGCCAAGTACCCAAGGGCAGTTGCATGGCCGCAAAACCCAGAAAGTAACCCCCAGCGAGCAGACCCAGATCACTGGCCTGCAGGTTCAGTTCTTGCGTCAGCGTTGGGGCTAGCGTGGCGGTGATGGCACGGATAAGGGCAGAGAGAAAGTAAGCGAATGCGAAAGCCAGGAACACCCGCACGACCTTGGCATCCGAAAGAATGTTTGCAATGGGCAGGTTCATTGCAGCTTCAACCCGGAGAAAAAGGTTTCTGCTACGTCGGTGTTGATGTGATCAGCCAAGATGACAGCTTGGAAGAGCTGCTGGCCTTGAACAAAATAGACAGCTTGGCTTTCCACATGGCTGCCGTCAGCGCGTTGGCCCAAAGCAGTCACCTTTTGGGGGAATGGCTGCTCTAGCGCCCCCGCCACACGCATAGACAGAATTTGAGGCGCTGTGGCATGCAGGGTGGCAAGGCTGGCCTCCTGCCATGTGCTCAACAATGCAGGCATTGGGATGGCTGCAGTAGCCGGCGCTGCTGAATCGCCGGGCGCATTCATATAAGCAATGGCAAAAGTAGCCGCGCCGGCCTCACACGCTTGCAGGTGCAAATCAACGTGCGCCGTGCCCAGCTTTGTCCCCAACTCTACTGGCCGTACGGCAGTGTCTGGCTTGCAAGGCAGCAATACCGCAAGACGGGTATCGGCTACGCGTACTTCACGCCAATTGAACGTGGGATTACAGGCCGCAAGGGCAGTGAGGCTTAGCAAGCCTAGGCAGATCAACAAACGCATCTAGCGATTATCGTGTTGCTTTAACAAAGAAGTTTTAGGGAAACCGCTGGGTTCCACCCCAGCGCAGGTGGCCACGTTGAGAGGGAATTAAACTATTTGAGCGCGCCAAACACCTTGGAAAGTAGGCTGCTACCAGCCTCCATAGGATTTTGACGAATTTTTTTCTCTTCCTCACCGATGATGAGGTAGAGACCGTCCAACGATTTACCAGTGACATACTGCTGAATATTAGCGTCTTCTTTGCGTACCAAGCCTAAGCCCGCTGCTTTGCCTGCGATAGCGTTGTATTTGGCAGCAAGGCCGACCTTTTCCGTAGCCTGGGTAACAATCGGCAAAAAAGTGATGCCCAGAGGTTCACGGGTTTTGTCAGCAAAGAATTTAGTCACGGAGTCACCGCCACCGCTCAAAATGTTCTTGGCATCCGTCACATTCATATTCTTCACCGCTTTGACCAGCAGGTCTTTGGCCAAGGGAACAGCGGCTTCGGCTGCACGGTTCATGGCGGTGACCAGCTCATCGATAGGCTTGCTTTGGCCGAAGGTTCTCATTAATTTCGCTGCATCCTCCAAATAACCCGGCAAAGGAATACGAACTTTATCGTTCCCCATGAATCCATCAGGCTTGCCTAAAAGATTAACTGCGATGGTTGCCCCTTTTTCCAAGGCGAGCTTGAGGCCTTGTGAAGCCTCACCCTGCGTTAGATCACTGAGGCTCAAGGCGTAAGCATGTTGGTAAGTAGACAGCAGCAGGGCGCTAAGGCTACCGACCGTGGCTGTATTAAACTGACGACGATCCATAAAAGGCTTTCTGTCCATGAATAAAATTGTTTACGTGATAGGCGCTGCAGCCTTGTTAGCCGTGGGCGCAGGCACTTACATGGCCACCGCAGCAACCCTGGCACCAGAGTCTACGTTTGTCTTGCTCGATGGCAGCAAAAAGACCAGTGCCGACTTAAAGGGAAAAGTCACTTTAGTGAATTTTTGGGCGACCAGCTGCACCACTTGCGTAGCGGAGATGCCCAAAATCATTGCTACCTATGACAAGTACAAAGACAAAGGCTTTGACACCGTGGCCGTGGCCATGAGCTATGACCCACCGGCCTATGTCGTGAACTACGCAGAGACGCGTAAACTGCCGTTCAAAGTTGCCATTGACAACACCGGGGCTGTAGCGCGTGCCTGGGGCGAAGTAAAGCTGACACCCACGACCTATCTACTGAACAAGCGCGGCGAAATCGTCAAGCGCTACGTGGGTGAACCGGATTTTGCTGAGCTGCACCGCCTGGTGGAACAACTGCTGGCACAAACTTAAACAAAATGATCCAAGGTACAACGAATACAGCGGTGAAAGGTAGGCCGCAGCTGACTGTACCGACCGGCCCTGAAGGCATAGCTGCCACCCAAGAGATATTCCGTGAATACGCTGTGAGTCTGAAGGTTGATTTGGACTTCCAGAATTTTGAGGAAGAACTGCTGAACTTGCCTGGCGACTATGCCGCACCACGTGGCGCACTATGGTTGGTAGCGGTAGAGGGAACCTTAGCCGGCTGTTGCGGCCTGCGTCCCTTGGACTCAGTGGACTACCCCAACGCCTGTGAGATGAAGCGTCTGTATGTACGCCCCGGCTTTCGCGGCCTGGGACTAGGCCGCTTGCTGGCCGATGCTACGCTGGACAGTGCCCGCATGGCGGGTTATGACTGCATCCTGCTCGACACCTTAGACACCATGAAATCCGCCCGTGCACTGTACGCCGAGCTGGGTTTCCATGAAGTGCCGCCTTATTACCATAACCCTTTGGCTGGCGCGCACTACCTGAAGGCCGATTTATAGGCCTTCAGAGTCGAATTTAACCCTTGGCTTGGGCCAAGAGCGTGGCAGCATCGCTCACTTCAAATTTGCCAGGGCCTTCGTTGTTCAGGGCCACAACCACACCGTCTTTAACCAGCATCGAGTAACGGTTACTGCGCAGACCCATACCACGGCTGGTCAAATCAAGCGTCAGGCCGGTCGCTTGGGCGAAAGCGGCGCTGCCGTCAGCCAACATACGTACTTTGCCCGCAGACTTTTGTTCACGCGCCCAAGCACCCATCACAAACGCATCGTTCACACTAACGCACCAAATTTCGTCCACGCCTGCGGCTTTGAAGTCTGCGTAGCTATCGACGTAACCAGGCACATGCTTGGCTGAACAAGTAGGGGTAAATGCGCCCGGAAGAGCGAACAGACCAATGGTTTTCCCGGCTGTAGCCTTAGTGATATCAACTGCATTGGGGCCGATGCTGCAACCTTCACCTTCAACTTCAGAAAATTCCATCAAGGTGCCTGCAGGCAAGGTGTCGCCAACTTTAATCATGGGGTGCTCCTAAATTTAAGGGATAAAAAGACAAAAGAATATCGGAAGTTTTTAGCAACTAGAAACAAAAATGGCCCACACAGTGAGCCATTTTTGAAGAAGGCATTAACGCCTTTAGTTTAAACCGAAGCGGCCTTCTCGACCAAGCGGGTCGCAACCCAATTCTTAGTCTTGGAGATCGGACGGCTTTCAGTGATCTCAATCACGTCACCGGTTTGGTACTGGTTGGTTTCGTCGTGCGCGTGGTACTTGCTCGACTTGCCGACAATCTTGCCGTACAGCGCGTGCTTCACGCGACGCTCAATCAGCACCGTCACAGTTTTAGCGCGCTTGTCGCTGACAACCTTGCCAATCAAGGTGCGCTTGAGGGATTTTTTAGCTTCCGTCATCATTGCTCCTTAAGCAGTTTTAGAGGTTACAGCTTCGGCGGCTTGTTTTTCAACAAGGATCGTCTTCGCACGGGCGATGTCACGGCGCGTGGTGCGCAGAGTCATCGTGTTGTTGAGCTGTTGCGTGGCTTTCTGCATACGCAGACCGAAATGAGCCTTTTGCAAGGCTTTCACTTCGGCTTTGATACCGGCAACGTCTTTTTGGCGCAGTTCAGTCGTGTTCATTACTTCATTCTCCTGATTACTGGCCAATCATGCGGGACACAAAAGTGGTCCGCAAAGGCAGTTTGGCAGCAGCCAAACGGAACGCTTCACGAGCCAACTCTTCGGGAACACCGACGATTTCAAACACGATCTTACCGGGCTGAATTTCAGCCACGTAGTACTCGGGGTTGCCCTTACCGTTACCCATTCGCACTTCAGCAGGCTTTTGGGAAATTGGCTTGTCAGGGAACACACGAATCCAGATACGACCACCACGCTTGACGTGGCGAGAAATCGCACGGCGCGCGGACTCGATTTGACGGGCTGTCAAACGGCCACGGTCTGTGCATTTCAGACCGAAATCACCAAACGCAACTGTGCTACCACGGGTTGCGATACCGGTGTTACGGCCCTTTTGCTCTTTGCGGTACTTGCGGCGAGCGGGTTGCAACATAGTTATTCTCCTTTACCGTCAGCTGCAACAGGTGCAGCAGGCGCGGCTACTTTACGGACGCGCTGAACGGTAGATTTCGGTGCCAGGGCACCTGAGGCTTCAGCAGGCTTGTCGCTACCGTCAGCAGGGGCAGCATTGCTGCCTGCTGGACGACGGACGCCACCGCGTGCTGGAGGACGGTCATTGCCACCTGGACGGCCACCACGGTCATCACGACGAGGGCCACGGGGGCGACGCTCGTCATCAGGACGTGGGGTTTCCACTGCGGGCAAATCATTGCGACCCAAGGTATCACCCTTATAGACCCAAACCTTTACGCCAATAATGCCGTAAGTGGTTTTGGCTTCAGAGGTGCCGTAGTCGATATCAGCACGCAGGGTGTGCAATGGCACACGGCCTTCGCGATACCACTCGCAACGGGCAATTTCAATGCCGTTCAAGCGACCAGACGACATGATCTTGATGCCCAGAGCGCCCAAACGCATAGCGTTTTGCATAGCACGCTTCATGGCACGGCGGAACATGATTCGTTTTTCGAGCTGCTGGGTGATGCTGTCAGCAATCAACTTAGCATCGATTTCAGGCTTGCGCACTTCTTCGATGTTGACTGCAACAGGCACGCCCAGCTGGCGGCTCAGTTCGCGCTTGAGGTTCTCGATATCCTCGCCTTTTTTGCCGATCACAACACCCGGACGAGCCGAGAAAATCGTGATACGGGCGCTCTTGGCAGGGCGTTCGATCAATACACGCGAAACGGATGCATTTTTCAGCTTGGCTTTGAGGTACTCACGAACCTTGATGTCTTCGGCCAACATGCCGGCGAAATCACGGTTACTTGCGTACCAACGGCTAGACCAGTTACGGCTGATAGCCAGGCGGAAGCCTGTTGGGTGGATTTTTTGTCCCATAGTTCTTCCAGACCTTTCAGTTACCAACCGTCACGTACACATGGCACGTGGGTTTGCTGATACGGTTACCACGGCCTTTAGCACGAGCGGTAAACCGCTTGAGCGTGGTGCCCTGTTCCACGTAGATGGTGGTGATCTTGAGTTCGTCGATGTCAGCGCCGTCATTGTGTTCGGCGTTAGCAATAGCGGACTCCACGACCTTCTTAATGATGACGGCGGCTTTTTTCTGCGTAAATTGCAGAATATTCAACGCTTGGTCAACTTTCTTGCCACGAATCAAATCGGCGACAAGGCGGCCCTTATCGACCGACAGACGGACGCCCCGGAGGACTGCACGTGTTTCCATGGTCTTTCCTTACTTTCTCACGACTTTTTTGTCCGCAGGATGGCCCTTGAAAGTACGCGTCAATGCGAACTCACCAAGTTTGTGGCCAACCATTTGGTCAGTGATGTACACAGGTACATGCTGTTTGCCGTTGTGCACAGCAATGGTCAGACCGATAAAATCGGGCAAAACCATGGAACGGCGCGACCAAGTTTTGATCGGCTTCTTGTCCTTGATGGCCACTGCTTTTTCCGCCTTAGCGAGCAAGTGGTGGTCAACGAAGGGGCCTTTTTTCAGAGAACGTGTCATTTTGTGTGCCCCTTACTTCTTACGACGCGAAACAATCATCACTTGCGTGCGCTTGTTGTTACGAGTGCGGTAACCCTTGGTCAGATTGCCCCATGGATCAACAGGATGCATACCTTCACCGGTTTTGCCTTCGCCGCCACCGTGTGGGTGGTCAACAGGGTTCATCACCACACCGCGAACGGTTGGACGAATACCCTTCCAGCGCTTAGCACCGGCTTTACCCAGGCGGCGCAGGCTGTGCTCTTCGTTGGCGACTTCGCCCAACGTAGCGCGGCAATCAACGTGCACCTTGCGAACTTCACCCGAGCGCAAACGTACTTGAGCGTAGATGCCTTCACGAGCCAGCAAGGTGGCAGACGTACCCGCTGAGCGGATAATCTGTGCGCCTTTGCCGATTTGCAACTCGACGCAATGGATGGTGGAGCCCACAGGGATGTTGCGGATTGGCAAGGTGTTACCCACGCGAATCGGTGCTTCAGAGCCACTCATGATGCTCGCGCCAGCTTCCAGGCCACGCGGTGCAATGATGTAAGCGCGCTCGCCATCTGCATAGCAGATCAAGGCGATATGTGCGGTACGGTTAGGGTCGTACTCAATGCGTTCGACTTTTGCCGGAATACCATCCTTGTTGCGCTTGAAGTCAACAACACGGTAATGGTGCTTATGACCGCCGCCTTTATGGCGAACGGTAATATGACCATTGTTGTTGCGACCGGCGTTCTGGATTTGAGGTTCCAACAACGGTGCATACGGATCACCTTTGTAAAGGTGGTCACGAGACACCTTCACCACAGCACGTTGGCCGGGTGAAGTAGGTTTCATTTTAATGACGGCCATGATTACGCAGCCTCCCCAGTCAGGTTCAACTCTTCACCGGGCATCAGGCGCACATAGGCTTTACGCACGCTAGCGCGCTTACCCATGGACTTGCCAAAACGCTTGGACTTGCCTTTGGTGTTGAGTACCGAAACGCCTTTAACGGCCACTTTGAACATGAGTTCAACAGCGGCTTTAATTTCAGGCTTGGTAGCGTCTTGCATGACGCGGAAAGTCACTGCGTTGGACTGCTCAGCGACCATCGTTGCCTTTTCAGACACGATAGGGGCGATCAGCACCGACATCAGACGACCTTCGTCGAATTTTGGTTTTTGTTGGACTGCGCTCATGCGAACATCTCCTGAAGCTTACCGAGGGCAGCCTTAGTAACCAATACCTTACGGTAATGCACCAAAGACACGGGATCGGCGTAACGAGGTTCCACAATCAGGATATTCACCAGATTGCGCGAGGCCAAGTACAGGTTTTCGTCCATTTCGTCGGCGATCACCAACACTGATTCCAGGTTCATAGCCTTGAACTTTGCAGCGAGCTGCTTAGTCTTTGGTGAATCAACTGTCAACGAATCAACCACCGACAGACGGCCGTCACGGGCCAACTGGGACAAGATCGAAGCCATACCAGCGCGGTACATCTTCTTGTTGATCTTTTGGCTGAAGTTTTCGTCAGGCATGTTCGGGAAAATCCGACCACCGCCACGCCACAAAGGCGAAGAAGTCATACCGGCGCGAGCGCGGCCAGTACCTTTTTGCTTAAAGGGCTTCTTGGTTGAGTGATGAACTTGTTCGCGGTCTTTTTGGGCACGGGTGCCTTGACGCGCGTTAGCTTGGTATGCCACAACAATCTGGTGAACCAGATCTTCGTTGTAGGGACGGTCAAACACCGTCGCAGACGCATCTACTTTAGAAGCGGCTTGACCTTGGTCATTGAGGAGTTCGAGCTGCATCAGTTCGCCCCTTTCGCGTCAACTGCAGGTTTAGCCTTGATGGCGTGGCGAACGGTCACAAAACCACCCGCATGACCAGGGATAGCACCCCGAATCAACAGCAGTTGGCGTGCTTCGTCGATACGAACGACATCGAGGTTTTGGGTGGTCACGGTATCGACGCCCAAATGGCCCGTCATCCGCTTACCAGGGAACACACGGCCAGGATCTTGTGCCATACCGATAGAGCCAGGAACGTTGTGCGAACGGCTGTTACCGTGCGACGCGCGCTGCGAGCTCATGTGGTGACGCTTGATGGTGCCGGCGAAGCCTTTACCGATGGTTGTGCCTTGCACGTCCACCTTTTGACCAACCACGAAAACCGACCCAGCTGACACCGTAGCGCCAGGAGTGTATTGCGCAGCGGCGTCAGCCGTTACACGGAATTCTTGGATAATCTCGCCGGCGAGTACGCCAGCCTTTGCCAGATGCCCGGCTTCGGGCTTGGTCACGCGCGATGCTTTGCGCTTGCCAAATGTGACTTGAAGTGCCACATAGCCGTCATTTTCCTGGGATTTGACCTGGGTCACACGGTTGTCAGATACATCGATCACTGTGACAGGAACAGTAGCCCCATCATCAGTGAACAGACGCATCATGCCCACCTTGCGGCCCAGCAACCCTAAGCGATTGCTAAGACTCATTTTTTAATCTCCAGTCCAGAGGACTTGGGTTTAAGAACCGGTAACGATTGACCGGAACTGTGGAAAGACTTATCCAAAAAATTCAGATAAGCCTTAGATTCTAGCGCGCATTAAAAACAAATGCAAATCACTCACCCCAAACATGGAAATGCTAATGGTGACTGACTTGTAAATGTTGCTTATTTGCGCTTAACGATACCGTTAATCAGCTTATTGCAGCTTGATTTCAACATCTACGCCAGCGGGCAGATCGAGCTTCATCAACGCATCAACCGTTTTGTCGGTTGGGTCAACGATGTCCATCAGACGCTGGTGCGTACGAATTTCCAACTGGTCACGCGACGTCTTGTTCACGTGAGGTGAACGCAGAATGTCAAAACGCTTCATGCGGGTTGGCAAAGGCACTGGACCTTTGACAATCGCACCAGTGCGCTTGGCAGTGTCAACGATTTCAGCCGCAGATTGGTCGATCAACTTGTAGTCAAACGCTTTCAGGCGGATACGGATTTTTTGCTTGGTTGGAGACGTAGACATGTTCGTAATCCTTAAGCAATAACTTTAGCCACGACGCCCGAGCCCACGGTCTTGCCGCCCTCGCGAATAGCGAAGCGCAGGCCTTCTTGCATGGCGATGGGGTTGATGAGTTTCACAGTGATGCTGACGTTGTCGCC
>JAYUED010000111.1:0-4710 GCA_043739385.1 Betaproteobacteria bacterium
ACCCAAACCCAAAGCTGCAAAGCCCGTCAAGGCGAAAAAGCCAAAACTGGTGCGTGACAGCTTCACCATTCCAAAAGCTGAATACACCGTGCTGGACGATTTGAAGCAGCGCGGAGCGCGTCTGGCCAGCCCGGCCAAAAAGAGCGAGCTGCTTCGCGCCGGCATCAAGGCGCTGGCTGCCATGCCAGATGCCGCCTTTGTGGCCGCGCTGGGCGCTGTGCCGGCCATTAAAACGGGGAGGCCCAGCAAGGCATAGAGGCTTTATCGGCTAACGACCGGGCCAATGCCCGGATCTCGGAAGTGCTTGACTAAAGCACCTCAGGCGACTGCACCGTGACCACCACGGTTTGTGACAGCGCGCCTCGTTCGCGGTTGCGCAGCCACCAGACCGCACCGCGCTTGACGGCGCATTCGCTGGCGCTCAAACCCAGCAGGCGGGCAATGGTTTGCCCGAGCGTGGGCGGGGTGCCTGATGATACAATTTTTATATCCAGTTTTGCTGTGTTTGGGCTATGCCTTGTGGAGTCTGACTAACTCCTGAATTGATAGCTACTTGCGCTTATTCCACGAGGGTTTTAACCCTAAAGCATGGCCGGCCAATCCAGAGCGGCAGCAGGTTGCTGATTGTCATTTTGGGAGTGCTGCACTTCCGATCCTGAAGGGCTTAATAGTCCATTTCGGAAGTTCACACATGTATTGTTCAAGCCGCGAGCTTCAGAGTGTGGGTTTCGGCATAGCGTAATCGCATGCGTGCCATCAAGGCGTTGAGGTCGGCGCGGGTGAACTTCCACTCGAAGGGATGGGCCATGCTCTCGTAGTAGCGCTTCGCAAGCTTTCCAGTCGATCAGCGACGGCCTGCAGACAGGGGAAGTCATTCGGTGTGAGCGCCTTGCGTTGCACGATGGAGAAGTAAAACTCGATCTGGTTGAGCCAGCTGGCTTGCACGGGGCCATGCACCGGAACCAATCGGGGGTGGGCCTGCGTCAGACGCCGCACCGAAGCCTCGCCGCGATGCGACGAGCCGTTGTCCATGATCCAGTACACCCGGCGTGCTTGGCTGTACGGCGGCTGATTCATGACTTGATCATCCAAGCGCTCGAACGGTGCGATGCCGGTGGTTGATTCGCAGCGCCCAAACACCTTGGCGCCGTGCACATCCAGGGTGGCCAGATAGGCCCAGGCGCCGCCACGCGCGTACCCGTGCTCGACGCGCATGGTCGGGCCAGGCCCCGGTTGGCAGGCTTGGGTGAATACGCACACGCGCCTGGATGCTGGTCTTCTCGTCGGTGGAGATGACGAACTCGTCCTCGCGCAGCGCCTGGCCCTGCCGGTAGCACGCATACAGGTCCAGGATGCGAGCGGCCTTGGCCTGGAAGTGGGGATCGCGCGGGAAGATCCAGCAGCGGTGCTGCCACGGGCGGATCGCAACTTCAAACGCGCCACTGCGCGCAGCGGTGACGGCCATGGCGCAGGCGGGGCCCGTTGATTTCCTATAGCTTGTCATTAACTCGAAACATTTCGTCCACACAATCCAAAAGCAAGGATATCTGCAAGGCAAGAGCCGACGCAAAATCTTGATTGCAACTGAGGTATCTACTGGAGAAACGCTATGAAAAAATCGTCAATTCGAATTATCACTGCAAAGCGTATTGCTGTAGCAGTTGCTTCTGTGTGCGCCACACTGTCGATGCCTGCGATGGCGTCGGAAGGACTCAAAGGTCTTATGGATCTGCTTCTGAAGAAAGGCGTCATCACGCAGCAAGAATACGATACCCATGTTAAAGCGGCTCAAGACGCCGCAGAGAACCAAACTCTTGTCGAGAAGCGTCAAGATCAAGACCTCAGCAAAGCAACTAAGCACATCGATAAGCAAGCCAAGGATGGCAGCGTGAAATCGAATGGATTCGGCTTGGAGTCTGCAGACGGACAGCACAGTATCAATCTTACTGGTCGCGTGCACTTTGACGCGCGTGTCATATCTGGCGACTTCGGCGCAAATTCTGACCGTGACAGCGTTTCGCTCTCGGATAACTTTGAAATCCGCCGTGCCCGCATTGGCTTCAACGGTTTTGTATTCAAAGACATCGGTTACGAAGTTGTGGCTAATACGCTCGGTTCCAGTGCAAACTTGATTGACACTGCATTTTTGAACTATGGCTTTAACCAGGCAGCACAAGTTCGCGTCGGTCGCTTCAAGCAGCCTTTCAGCCTGGAAGAACTTACCAGTTCCAACAACATTGATTTCATGGAGCGCTCGTATCTAAATCAGCTGGCGCCAAGCAAGAAAATCGGTGTGATGTTGTTTGGCGAGCCACTGGCCAATATGACATATGCGGCATCTGTCTATCAAAATGATTTCAATCAGGTGACAAACGAAGACTCCAAGGGTCGTGAGGCCGCCGCACGTCTGACCTATAACTTCGCGAATTTGACGGGTGTGAAAGATTCCGTGGTCCATCTGGGTCTTTCAGGCACCACGGGTAAATTCCAGACGCTGGCAAGTGCCACTAACAACACCTCTGGTGCTGCTTCTAGGGACACGCGTGCCACACTTATCGGTTTCCGTTCAGAAAACCGTGGCCTGGCAAATATTTACCGTGCACAGATTGGCTCGACTCTGCTTGGCACCGCAACTTATGGCGGACCCTCCAATGATGCTGTTACGGTTAAGAAAAACCTTGCTGGCTTGGAGATGGCCTACACATACGGTCCATTCAAAGCGCAGGGCGAATATGCTTTGGTAAACCTCAATGCCACTAGTTCCGTCAGTTCCGGAGAGGGAAGCGTAAAAGCTGGATATGCTGAATTAATGTATAACTTGACTGGCGAGAAGTGGTCAGAATCCTACAAGGCAGGTGTTTTCGGTGGTGTGAAGCCTAATTCAAACTTTAAGCTTGGTGGCGCAATGGGCGGCTTGCAGCTTGGTTTGCGTTTTTCGAAGTTTGATGCTTCTGATGTAACGACAACCGGCCTCAATGGCCGCATTCAAAATAGCCCGAAAGGCAACACTACAACTGTTGGTTTGAATTGGCTGTTGAATCCAAATGCACGTATCATGCTGAATTACTCTGCTACCAAGTTTTCCAATCCAGTCACACCTTTGGACGTAACTGGCGCGACTGCAGGAAAGGACGAGAAGGTTATTTCCTTGCGTAGCCAGATAAATTTCTGATTGACCGTGGGCTGGCGCGACTGTAGGACGGATAGGAATTTCAACCACATGAGCTGCGTGTATCGCGCCCTTGATCAGCCCTCGACCCGCGTCAAAATCCTCACCTGACCTAAAGTAACGCCCTGCCTGGCAGCTTCACCACCAAAATGCGTTGTCCGGCAGAGTGATTTGCGCTGCGCCGGGTACGCCACACCCAGGGCTACCCCGCAGCTACCCCGCAGCGAGTCTGAATCGCCGGTTTGACCGGTCACCAGTTGACGCGCTGGCCTGCCTCGTAGTCGAGTTCGGGTTGCACCGCCAGATCCCAGTCGGGCTCGAATTGCACACCATCACCCACCTGCGCATCACAGTCCCGCCACAACGATGGCCCGCGTGCCGGGGCCATGCGTGGGGGCTCTGACTCCACCCGGATGTGCTCCAGGACCCTCCTGATCTGTGCGCCCCCAATGATGAACGCGATCAGGCGCATTTGGCCACCGCACATCGCGCACAGCAGCGGGAAAACCTCGTAGATTCTCGCGATCAGCACCGCCCACACTCCATCGACCACGCAGACGTGGAAGTGGACATGCTCATTCAGGCTGGAGCCGAAGCGGTGGATGAAGGCCATGGCGCCGATGTGCAGGGCGGTCTTGTCCAACTGCGCCGCACCGGCTGTGAGCCTGCAGGCTTTGCGCAATGACGCGCAGCAAGATGCGCAGCACCATGTTCAGCACCGCCCCATCACGCTGCATGAAGTAGCGCAGCCGCTTTGGGACTGAGAGCACCCACTGGCGCACCGGCAGGCACGGGAACACGTGATCCGAGAGGTGCGCTGCCGTCTCCACCTCCCAATGCCGGGCACGACCTGCCAATGGACGACGGACCGTGGGTTGCCGATCAGGTGCGGAAATGGCTGGCGTGTTGATCTGGAAGAATGAAATTCCAAACAAAAATGCCACTTACCCTTGTGGAATACACACAATAAGCTTCTATATTAATAGCAACTAGAGTTTCGGAATGGGTCAATTTGACAGTGGCCATGGAAACGGTATAAACTGTATAAACCGTTTAATCACAAGAAAGCATCTATAGCCATCGCTACGCAACCCAAAGCAAAACCAACGTTGATCCCCGTGTTGGCAACCACTGTGAAAAAGTCCCCCGCAAAAAAGACAATACCCGCCACGGCAATGCCGGTCATGACTGCATCCAAGCCGGTGGCCAAATCAGCGATCAAGACAACAGCCCAAAGCAGCAAAGCCAGTCAAGCCTAAAAAACCAAAAGTAGTGCGTGACAGCTTCACCATTCCAAAAGCTGAATACACCGTGCTGGACGACCTCAAACAGCGCGCAGCCCGTCTGGCCAGCCCGGCAAAAAAGAGTGAGCTGCTTCGCGCCGGCATCAAGGCGCTGGCTGCCATGCCGGAGGCGGCTTTCCTGGCAGCGGTGGGCGCTGTGCCCGCCATTAAAACCGGGCGTCCCAGCAAGGCATGAACCCGGTGGGGCTGTGCCTCACGCGGCCCCTACATCACCTCGGGCGACTGCACCGTCACCAC
>JAYUED010000112.1:0-4695 GCA_043739385.1 Betaproteobacteria bacterium
TCAGATTGAGCTTCAAGTTGGCTTGTTTCATGGGCTGTATTTTCTCAGGCCGGGCTTACTGCAAGCACACAGGTGCCGGAGTTATGCAGAGGTTCCTTAAGTGCATGGGGCTGGAGACGCAAGCGGTCAACGCCCACGACAAGCTCAGGACCAAGCCCAACACGGGCAGCTTCGCTGTTTGCAATTTGATCAGGTTCATTTTTGTTCTTCTACAGAGACGATAACGCCGCCGTAAGTGTCTGAGCAAACGGGATTATTTTCACGCGCGGCGGTGGTGCTACAGGCGGGCATGGTGGGTGATTGTGCGTTGGCCATCAGCGCCCCGAGCTGCGCGCGCCCTTTGGCGTCGTTGAGCGACGTCATGAACGGCCCGGCCTTAATGGCTTTGCCATCCGCAGACCATGCCGTCAGATCCCTAGGGCCATCAGCTACCAGAACCAAAAGATGGTCGAGGCCTGCAGGCCCAGCAGCTTTAACACGCCAATTAGGGCGAGGCAGCTGCAGCTGTTGACCAGCTTGAATTTTGTTGTCTTGGTCTAAGTCATTGGGGAACAGCAAGTAAAGGGCATGGTTGTCGGAGCCCGCCATAGCGACATACACATAGCCGGCACGATCAGACTGCACGGTCAGATCGAGGGCATCCTGGCCAATTTTGAGTTTATTTTGGCCCATCGTGATCTGTACACGCCGCTTCGCATCGCGCTGTTCATACATTTGGCGCAGCGCCTGCTCACCGGTGAGTGCGGGCAGAGCCACAAGTACGGATACAGACAAGGGCACGGCAGAAGGTTGAGCCAGCTCAGCAGGTGCGAACGACGGTAAAACGGTGGCAACGACAGCGTTAGGGGTAGCGGATATGGGGGGCGCCATGGCTGTGGTGACGACAGGCACCAGAGATGCCAAGCTGGACGCTTGGCTGAACCATGCGGGGACAAATCCGGTATTGCCCTTCAACTTGATATGGTGCGCCTTAAAGGTGGCGTCCCCTTGCATGCGTCGTTCCAGCTTGTCTTGCGCACACATGCGTATTTCTTCCATCGTGACGGCACCGCTACCGTCCATATCTTTGGCGTCGCGCAACATGCAGTCGCGCATGAACTGGGTAGCAAGCCCTCCTTTTTGGGCATCGTCAAAGCTGACTTCGTTGTCCTGTGCTGCGCTGACGTGGATAATATCTTGCGGCAAAGCCCCCTGCGCGGCTTGCTCGGTATCGAGGCCACGGCTTCGGATGTTGGTCGGGCGACCACATTCTTCGCTGATGGCCGCGAACTTGGGACGTAGCACGCCCTCGTCATTGGGATTGACATAGCCTCTGGTGCGCACCGTGCTGGCGTCTTTGATCACGCCACCGGAGTGGCAAGCGTCGTACATCACGAACAGCTTATCGGTCTTCTGGGTGAGCGGTTTGAGCAAATCAGCAACCTCATGGTTGGTGATGGTGCCCGCCCAGCCACCGTCATAAGCCAGCAAAGCTTCTACGCAGCCCCCGGCTTTGGGGTCGTTGTAACGGGTGCCGTGACCCGAGTAATGCACGAAGACGCGGTCACCGTCCAAGACGCGGTCATTCAAATCAGCCAAGGCTTTGCGAATGCCGTCACCGGTGGCCTGCTCGTCTTGCAGGTAGCGGATATTGCCGTCAGGCACCTGCATGGCGCGGGCCATTTGGGTGGCAGATTCCCGGTCAATTAGAGCACCCGGCAGAACCGGGATGGCGGGGTCGGCATAGCGGCTGATGCCAATGATGAGGGCGTGGCGGTTGCCACGCGGGGTCAGGCTACGTATACCCAACGACAGCGCCACATTGTTACCCGCCAGCCGTCCATTGGGCAGGTCAGCGGCTTTGGCGCTGGCCGTGGGTAAGTTAAGGGTGCTGGCGCGCACCCAGCCAATGAGCCGGCCTTTAGCGGCGTCGGTCACTTCAATCTGAACCCAACCGCCCTCCACGCTCATCACACGTGTGGCCACCCCAGCGCTGAGCTGCCCAATAACGGCGGCAGAGGGTAATTTATCTACTCTTATTTCTGTAGCACGTTGTGCCAATGCAGCTTGCGCAAGCACTGGCATTGATCCGAAAAGTCCCCCTGCGACCAACATACAAAGAAGGGTACCGAGCAAAATCTTCATGGTGGTCTTTCGGTGGCTTGATGCGTTACAGAATCTTGCAAGTCTGACCATACTCTGAACAGAGTAGGTACCAGTGCTTCAAAAGCAACGTTGCTCACCAGGACTGGTGGGGACAAGGTCAGCAAAGGTGCCAGAGCGGCTTGCAAGCCTACGACGCCAAGTTGAAGCGCACTCGCAGGGCCGACCACCGCCGCCATGCAAGCCAGCTCGGGCCAGTGCAAGCGTTGAGGCCAGACGGCCACGGCGTCCATTGCAACCACCCGGCACTGGGGCGCATGCTTTTGCACAGCGCTCAGAAGCCGATCAAAATTAGCGTCGATCCATGCAGCATGCCCTTGCACAGCCCATATCCACAGTGGCTCTGCATTTTTACTCTTGATGCTCTTGGTACGGGGCATGCGACACCAATAATCGCGCCGTAAGCCATTCCAAGTACGTAAACTGGCTAAAAACAGCAGGCCTACACCGGCGCTGAGGTGCAAATCGACAAACAGCGGCGAGCCGTTCAACGTGAGGTAGCTGATACCCAGCAGCAAAGCGGGCAGCAACAGGGTTACAGGGGCCAGTGACGACACCCCCCGCACCCCGACCCACAACGCAATGCCCACCAACAGCGCACAAGCCAGTAACGCCTGCAAAACCGACGGCAGCTCATGCAGATGGCGCTGGTTGAGCGCGTTGTCCAGTACCGTCGCCAATGCATCCACGCCGTTCTGTTGCGGCGAGAGTGGTGTGGGATGGATGTCATGCAAGCTGGGGGCAGAAGAGCCGATGATCACTACCTTGCCAGCGAAACGAGGCACAACAGCCAATGGTTTTTCGCCTTCGGCTACCGCAAACACATCGGCAAAAGTCACACGGGGATAGGTGTTGGCCGCTGCACGGTAATCAATCAGTTCATCCTTGGTTTTGGTGGTAAATGAAGCGCTTGCCCTTTCCAAAATATCAGATGCAGATACTTTATTCATAGCAAACAGTACACTCAAGGGCAACGATTGAATCACACTTCCATCGCTCAAATATTCGGCATAGCGGTAGCGGCGCAGTACGCCATCACCGTCCACATAGCCATTGTTGTAACCCAAGCGCGATGCAGCCACGCCGGGCAACGCAGGCGAAATCAGTGCGACGGTCGCCATCGGGTGCGTCGCTGTGCTAGAGGTAGCACCAGAGGCTGTCCACAGCCCTGGCAAGGCCACGCGGGTAATTTGGCTCTGGCGGTCGTTGGCGGGGGGCAGCCGTACCACTGAAAAATGGCTATAGGGGCTTTGCTGCACAGCGGCGTCGAAGGCGGCGTCTCCACCGGGGTTTTGCAGATCGGCGTCCGAGAACACCATATCCCACACCACGGCGGCGGGCTGCTGTTTTTCGATGTAGTCCAGCACCGTTGCCAGGGTGTCACGCGGCCACGGCCATTGGCCAAACTGTTTACCCATGCGGGCCAGCGAAGCCTCGTCAATGTCCACAATCACCATGCGAGGATCCGCTGCCGCCGTGTGAAACCGCGCGCGCACCATACCGTCGTAAGTGGACAGCGCCAAACCGCTGCTGACGTGGAACACCAGCACATCCAACACCGTCCACACGCCCAGCACAACAGCCAGACCCCATGTCACACGGTGCGCCGGAAAGCGGCCTAGCGAGCGCCATGCGGATTGAAGGGAGGGCATGACGTTCATGGGACAGTACTGATTGCTATATTTTTAATATCTAAATATCTTTTATTCAATCGAAAATAATTCATTTTTATGCCTGACAAGGCGAAGCCATTACGGCTCATTACGCACATCACTCTAAATTCACAATGCGCACACGGCGGTTCTCAGCCGAGAAGGGCTCAGCGGCATTGGCCAAATCGCTGGCTCCTTTGCCGCTGGCGACCAAACGGCTGGCGTCTACGCCTTGATGCGCGAGGTAGTCTCGCACCGCATCGGCGCGCAAGGCGCTGAGCTTTTGGTTATACTCCACGCGGCCTTTGGCATCCGTGTGTCCTTCCACGGCGAACTTGGCGGCGATGAGTTCTGGTGATTGCAGCGCCTGCGCGAGGTTGCGCAGCGCCTGTTGGCTTTCGGCATGGACGCGGGCAGAGTTGAGATCGAACAAGATTTGCAACGAAAGCGAGGGCCGTGCAGGTGATACGGCGTCATTCGACGAGACAGCCTCAACCGCCAAATTGCGCAGGCTGCGGCTACGCGATGGGGGGATGGATAACGCTGACGGCGCTTTGAGCTGCTCGATCATTTGAGCGGTACTGAGGCTTTCTGAGGTCGACTGCGCATGGACCACAGCGCTCAAGGTCAGCATACCCAACAGGGCGATCCGAAAAAAGGATAAAACAGTCATGGAACGGTACCCAGAAGAAAAATCCTCGAACACGCCATGTTGCCACTAACTGAGGTTTGTTGTGCGACTCGATTGAAGAAATGTTTACATTGAATTTACATTCAGCATTTCCTTAACCCCACCAAACGTCGGCTGGCCCACCCGTATTAACTTGGTTAACGTCTGCGCAGCTTTTCAATGCATCCGGCGCAAATTTTGACGGTGAAACAAGAAGTGCTGCGCTCAGAC
>JAYUED010000113.1:0-40324 GCA_043739385.1 Betaproteobacteria bacterium
GCATGGTGCGCCCAATGTGGTGTGGGCATCGATCAAAATGAAAATGGGTTTGACACCCGCGTCTGCCTATTCCCTGCACGACATGGCGCTAGATGCCGTGGGTGTTCTGGACGCGCTGAAGGTGCCCAAAGCCCATATCGTTGGCGTCTCCATGGGAGGCATGATTGCCCAGCGCGTAGCACTCGCGGCGCCCGACAAGGTGCTAAGTCTCACCAGTATCATGAGTTCCAGCGGCGCACGCGGCTTGCCTGACGCGGAAAGTAAAGTGCTTCGCGCGTTGTTCACGCGTCCCAAAGGCAAGGATTTGGAGGCCATCGTTGACCACTTCGTCAAGATATACAGCCTGATCGGTAGTCCTGGTTTTTCGGTAGAACCGGTTGCACTGCGCGAAGACATCATGGCTGGATTGAAGCGCAACTATCATCCGGTAGGGACACTGCGCCAAATGGTTGCTATCGGTGCTGATACTGGCAAGCGCGCCCACGAGCTGAACCGTATCAAAGCGCCTACGCTGGTGCTGCATGGCCGTGCTGATTCTTTGGTGCCTTTTTCTCACGGCGAAGACACGGCCCGCCGCATACCTGGTGCCAAGTTCATTGGCATCGACGGCATGGGACATGATTTACCCCCCGGTGTGGTCGAGCATTTGCTGCGCCACGCCATTCCCCACATGCAAGCTGCGTAAACGCGGCGCTGGACTTTGCTTTGAACGACTCTCTTAATCCTCCTAATCCTAGGAACCCGCCTTTATCGTCACCCCAAGACTCTCCCTTGGGAAAGCCCGTGCCGTACATCGACCAGTACGACGCTTCGCTGCTATTCCCCATTCCACGCGCACCTAAACGAGCTGAGATTGGCGTCTTGAGCGAGACAGCGCCGTTCTTTGGTGCCGACATGTGGACAGCGTTTGAGCTGAGCTGGTTGAACCGCAAAGGCAAACCCCAGGTTGCACTGGCTCACATTACTGTGCCCGCAGAGTCCACGCATATTGTGGAGAGTAAATCGTTCAAGCTTTACCTAAACAGCTTCAACAACACGCCCTTTACGGACGCGGCCGAGGTGCAAACACGCATTCGCACCGACATCAGCGCTGCCATCTGGCAAGGGGGTGTGATGAAGGCTTCCGTGGGTGTCAAAATTCTGTTGCCTGAGATGTTCGACCGTGAACCGGTGCATGAAATGGATGGCTTGAGCCTAGACCGGCTGGACATCGAATGCAACAGCTACAGCCCCGCCCCAGAGCTGCTGACGGCGGCTTTTGATGAGCAGCCTGTGTCCGAGACGCTGACAAGCAACCTGCTCAAAAGCAATTGCTTGGTCACTGGTCAACCCGACTGGGCTAGCGTGCAAATCGCTTACAGCGGGCCACAGATTGAGCAAGCAGGGTTGTTGCAGTACTTGGTGAGCTTCAGAAACCACAACGAATTCCATGAGCAGTGCGTTGAGCGCATCTTCATGGATATCTGGACGCGTTGCCAGCCTGTGAAGCTGGCTGTGTACGCACGCTACACCCGACGCGGGGGGCTGGACATCAACCCCTTCCGCACCAGCCACCCGATGGCTTTGCCGGGAAATGTACGGATGGCGCGGCAGTAGCGAACTCGCGCAAGGGGTTTAACAATTAGCGCTTGTCAGCGCACTGCAACGTGCAGATCCGGAGCACAGGCTTGGCTTACCTGTGTAACCTGCAAAGTGTTGCAGCGCATCACAGCTTCGGTCTGCCCGGTACTTACCTTATTTCGCAGCTCGCCTTGTTGCACGGCCTCTTGCGCTATATAGAAAAAGCACACCAGCAAGCCGAGTGTGGCGAGCACCCCCAAAAGCCCTGAAAAGAACGCTGCGTTCATCTTTATAGGGAAGGCTTGCCACCATGGCGACCGGTCGCCCGTGTGTGCTTTGAAGTCTGATAAATTCGTATTCATGGCGAGTCCCCATCTGGTGATCAAGTGCAGATGCACAACACCGCCATAGTGCGCTGGGCTTTCACCCTCCGCTATCGGGCAAGCAGCAGATTGCGCGTAGGCAATTCCCTACAACCCACACAACATGGCCATGCCTGATTTAGGGGGGGCGTCAGACGTCCCCAAACGCCTTGAGTGGTGTTAACGCCGGAAAGCTCCCCACTCGCTTTTCCTTCATTGCCGTTACCGCTTCGCGCACATGCGCATTGCTCCAGATCGCACCTTGCACCCAGCCCATTTGCTTTAGGCTGTCTTCCGTGCTGTGGTCACGGGTGTAGTGGATGATTTGCTTGGTGCCCCAAATTGCCACTGGCGGCTTGGCGGCTATCTCTTTTGCACATTGCATGGCGGCTGCCAGGCAGGCTTCCACAGTATCGAACACCTCGTTCACCAGCCCATAGCCCAGTGCTTTCTGGGCAGAAAGGCGACGTCCGGTGTAGGCCAGCTCTTTGACGACCGCCAGTGGAATTAACTTGGGCAGGCGCTGAAGGGTGCCCACATCCGCGACCATGCCGATGTTGATCTCTTGGATGCAAAAGAAGGTTTCTGCAGTGGCGTAGCGTATGCAGCAAGCGGTCACCATATCCACCGCTCCCCCGATGCAGCCACCGTGCAAGGCCACAATCACTGGGATGCGCAGAGTCTCCAGCTTGGTGAAGGTGGCTTGCAGTTCCGACAGCGAATCAAACATGGCGGCGCGGCCTTCAGGGCTATGGTCGTCCATCGTGATAGCGCCGCCAAAGGTGTCCAACGACATGCCCGCACTGAAGTGTTTGCCCGTGCTGGAAATCACCATCGCGCGGGCAGTGCCCTCTTTGTGGATTTTGGTCAGCACCTCGTCGAGCTCGCGCCAAAATACGGGCCCCATTGTGTTTAGCGCTTCCGGGCGGCTGAGCACGAGGTGAGCAATATGCTGGTCTTGAGTGAGGGTGAAGCAGTGCATGGTTGAGGGTTCCTTGGATCTGCACTGTAGCGATGGTACGGATATCGGCCTATCAATCTAGTGACAAGTAGCCAGTGACAAGTTGCACTGACAGTCTCAAAACCATACCTTTGCTGGTTATTTTAGAGTTGTTATGTTGTAGCGATAGATGCGATTCAGGGCGCCTTTTAGAGTTATGCCCATTAAGTAATTATGGTTAATTAAAAGCTTTGAATCCAGTGGTGTATCTGGTGCGTAAAGTGATCAGGCAACGACAAAGTGTTGCCTAGGTCTCTCTACAGCTTTAGCAAATACCACGCCATATCAGGAGTTCACCATGCATCTTAAAAAGCTCACCCGGCCACTTACGTTGACCGCTTTGGCCGTCGCTGCTATGTGCAGCGCAGGCCTCGCCAGTGCTTCAAGCCACCGCGAAGCGCCGTTCATCACTACCAGCCCCAAAGTGGATGCCAGTGATTTCTACATGTTTCGCAGCTATGAGACGGGTCGTACTGACTACGTCACCATGATTGCCAACTACATGCCTTTGCAAGAAAGCTATGGCGGTCCCAACTACTTCAAGCTGGACTCCAACGCGTTGTACGAGATTCACCTGGACAACGTCGGTGATGCAAAAGAACACATCACCTTCCAGTTCCGTTTTGCCAACAAACTGAACGATGTACAGCTGAACATCGGTGGTCAAAATGTCTCTATCCCTCTGGTGCAAGCCGGTATGGTCAGCAAGCTGAATGACCCCAATTTGAATGTGACAGAAACTTATGGCGTCACCGTCGTGCGCGGCGATCGCCGCACCGGTGTTGCCCAAGCTGTCACAAAGACCGCAGGTGGTTCTACAACGTTTGAGAAGCCTGTTGACTACATCGGCGTAAAGACTTTGGGTGATGCCAATGCTTATGCGACTTATGCTGGTCAGCATATCCACACTGTTACGATTCCGGGCTGCCCTTCTGGGAAAGACCAAGGCCGTGTGTTCGTCGGTCAGCGTCAAGAAGGCTTTGCGGTCAATTTGGGTCCGATTTTCGACCTTGTGAACGCTACTGCGTCTCAAATCACCAACCCGGCCAACGTTAACGCTTTTGCCGCCAACTCGATTCAAGGCCTGAACGTCACGTCGATTGCCATTGAGGTTCATAAAGACTGCTTGACCGCTGGTACTGACCCTGTAATCGGTGGTTGGACCACGGCCAGCATGCGCCAAGCGCGCTTGCTCAATGGTGCAACTCCTTCAGGTCATCAGGCTTCAGAAAAGGCCGGTGGCGCTTGGACACAAGTTTCTCGCTTGGGCAATCCTTTGGTGAACGAAGTTGTGATTGGTTTGAAGGACAAAGACAAGTTCAATGGCTCTAAGCCCAGCGGCGACGGTCAATTCTTGAGCTATGTAACCAACCCAACGCTGCCCGCCTTGTTAGGCTTGGTGCTTGCCGGTGACGCAAAAGCGCTGGCCCCCACCAACCTGCCACGTACCGACTTGGCAACCGTGTTCCTGACCGGCATCACTGGCGTGAACAAGCCAGCTAACCCCACACCGTCAGAAATGTTGCGTTTGAACACGGCCATCATGCCAGTGTCGTACTCCAGTCAGAACCGTTTGGGTGTGGCTGGCGAAGTGCTGCGTGTAGGTGGTTTGGCCAACTTGTCTCAAGCTGTAGATTTGGCCGGTTTCCCCAATGGTCGCCGTCCTAAAGACGACGTGGTGGACATCGCCCTGGTTGCCATGCTTGGTGGTCTGTGCGTTATCAACGGCGACAACGATGGTTTGAAGCTCAACAGCATCCCTAACGTAGCTGGTGTGACTTCTGCGTGCAAAGCCTCCAGCGTGCCCTTGGGTTCGACGTCAGCTGCTGTACATGATGGTGTTGACCAGGCTGCTGTTACTTTCCTGACCACCTTCCCGTACCTGAATACGCCTAATCCTGGCTCGGCACCTCTGCAAAAGTAAGCACTGGTTTAACCGTATTTAGCTATTAGGTTGATAGCTGGGTAAGTCCATTGGATTTACCCAGCATCCTGAATTAATTAACAAGGATAACTATGAAAACTTCAAAATCACTGGCGCTGCTGTCCACGATAGTTGTCGCGTTTGCCCTTACCGCGTGCGGCGGCGGTGGCGGCGGCGGCGATGCTGGGTCAGGCTCCGCCATCACGACCATTAGTGTGTCTGGTATGGTTAAGTTTATGACTGACATCATGAGCATGAGCAGCGATGCGACTTCACCTAACGACATCTCCACCACCCAACTGGCTGTGGACGAGACTTCAGAACCTGGTGCTATCTAAGCTGCCATCAATTTTTTTTAGCTGACCAACGAACTCCATAATCCTGGCGATGACACTGTGCAAATCCCTTCATCGCCAGCTTTTGGTGCTTCCATTTCTTGTGTTCACAATAGTGGGCGCTGGGGCTGTCACTGAGATCAAACCTGAGCGCGACGACCAAGTCATTGAGACTTTGCCCGCAGCACGTACCTTTTACCGCAGCGGTGTACCGAGGTCAGCAACTTCAGTGCCCGCCGCCGGTACTGTAAAAGATTCACCTTCGCTTTCTCTTCCTCCTCCTCAAGTCTCCGCTGCGCTCACTGCCGAGGAGGCCTTGTCTCAAGCTCAGGCCTGGGTTGGCGAGGCCCGCCAGTCGGGTGACACCCGCTTCTGGGGCCGTGCGCAAGCCGTACTCAGCCCCTGGTGGGACAAGCCCGATGCGCCAGTTGCTATCTCGGTAATGCAAGCCACTGTGCAACAAGGCCGACACGAATTCGCGGCCTCTCATGCCACCTTGAAAGCCGCCTTGAAGCGCGACCGTGGCAATGCCCAAGCGTGGCTAACACTCGCTAGTCTAGAGCGCCTGTCGGGTCGCTACACTGAATCGCTGCTCGCCTGCAACGCTGTGGCCCAGGCCCGCCAACTCTGGTATGCCAAGGCCTGTAGCTTGGAAACTGAATCGTTGCAAGGCCAAACTGCCCAAACGCCACGCGACTTTCAGACACTGATAAGTGCTGCTCAGGCACCTGCCCAAGTCGCTTGGGTTGCGTCGCTGTTGGCTGAGAGCGAAGAGCGCGCGGGACACGATGCTGCTGCGGCCAAGGCCTACCAGCAAAGCCTGAAAGCCGACCCTGACCTCTACACCGCTCTGGCTTACAGCGACTTGTTGCTGCGCCAAAGCCCTTCCAAAGCTGCTCAACCCAAAGTCGCGCTGAAAGTCTTGGCTAATCTGCCTGAAACCGACGCTGTGTTGATCCGCCGTGCCCACGCACTGCGCCTAGACGGTCAACACGGCTGGCAAGCTCTCACTACCGAGCTGCATGAGCGCGATGCTGCCTTGCGCCGCAGGGGCGACGACGTGTCTTTGCATTCCCGTGAAGCCGGTCTGATTGCCCTCTGGCTAGACGACAAACCCAGCGCCGCGTTGGCGCTGGCACAACAAAATTTAACGCTACAAAAAGAACCTATCGACTGGTGGTTAGCCCTGCAAAGTGCCCGCGCAGCCCGGGATGAAAAAGCCTTGGCTGAAGTGCAAGCTGGTATTGCTGTCATCGGTTTGAAAGACCGTCGCCTGCAGACTTTGCCTGGGCAGAGCAAGCTATGAATCCCTTGTCGCAATGGGTTAGGCAGGGATTGATGGCGTTGATGGTATTGCTCCTGGCCTGCATAACCACGGGTAACGCCTGGGCACACAAGGGCAGTGATGCCTATCTGCAAGTTAACGACCGTCCAGGTGCTGCAGGTGTACCTGCAGCCGTTGATTTCCAATTCTCTGCAGCCATTAAAGACCTAGAGCTGGCGCTGCCTGTCGATGCCAATAGCGATGGCAAAGTTACCTGGGGAGAGATCAAAGCTGCCACGCCCGCCATCAGCGATCTCTTAGGTAAAGAAATCAGCATTGCAGATGCCAATCCGATGATTTGGGTGTTTGATGGTCTGGAGTCCCGTGGGGACGGATCTTATGTGCGGTTTCGTGCGTCACCGCAAAGCACGACAACTTCTGCCGGTTCAGCACTTGCGTTGCGCTACAGCCTGTTTAAAACCCAAGATGCCTCCCATCGGTTGTTGGTGGCTGGGAAACTGGACGGTAAAGACCTGCTTTTGACGGTGTCGCCTACACAGGTCGAGGCCACGGTACTGCGGGCAGGCTTTGGGACTAAGGCTTCTTCGGCTACTTCTGCCACTGCGAATGAATCCCCTGCGGCTAACGCCAAAGCAGAGCCGAATTCAGCATGGCGCAGCCTGACCCAGTATTTTTTACTGGGTGTCCATCATTTGCTGGAAGGCTATGACCACCTGGCATTTCTACTGGCGCTGGTGCTGCCATTGCATTTGCTGCTATGGCCGCGCAAGGCTGGGGTGACGGCGCTGCCTGCACAACCCCTCTCCCAGCGCCGCGAATGGGGGCGCTTGCTGCGTACCATCACCGCTTTCACCCTCGGTCATTCCATTACCCTGATCTTGGCCACACTGGGTTACACCAGTGCTTCTCCAGTTTGGGTGGAGCCGGCGATTGCGATGTCGATTGGTGTCTCTGCCCTGCTGAACATCTACCCCCAGCGCTGGCTGCGGACCGAGTTGCTGGCGGGCGCGTTTGGCCTTGTTCATGGCTATGGGTTTGCCGGGTTGCTGTTGGAAGCGGCCGCACCTTCTGGCTTGCTGGGCTGGGCTTTGGGCGGCTTTAACTTGGGGGTGGAAGCGGGACAGTTGATCGCCGTGACGGGCTGGGTGATCGTCTCGCAGCCGCTGGTGGGCAAGCTGTTTTACGACCGCTGGGTGTTGCGTTTCGGATCTTGGCTGCTGGTAATGCTGTCGGCGTTTTGGTTTTTGGAGCGGGTGCTCTGAGCAACAGGGCAGTAACTCAGTCCGCCAAAACCAATAATTTCAACCGTTGCACTTTGCCTGACGGGCCACGCGGCAGTTCAGTGACATAACGGATCACTTTGGGCGTTTTAAAGCGACCCAGTTGTTCAATGCAAAAATCACGCAAAGCGGCTTCATCCTGCAGGCAGCCGGGTCGCAGCACCACACAAACCATGATCTCTTGACCGTAATGGCGGTCTGGAATACCGACCGCAGCGGCCTCCAGGATGGCAGGGTGGCGCATTAGTGCTTCGTCAATTTCGCGGGGTGCAATGTTCTCACCGCCTTTGATGATGAGTTCTTTGATACGGCCTGTGACAAAGAAGAATCCGTCAAGGTCACGGTGCCCGAGGTCACCCGTTCGAAGCCAGCCATCCGGGGTAAAGGTGGCGCGTGTTGCCGATTCATTTTTGTAGTAACCCAGCATCACGTTCGGGCCACGGATCACAATTTCACCCGTCTCTCCATCAGGCAAGGGCGCTAGGTGGGCATCGACCACACCGGCTTCGCAGCCAGAAGCACGGCCGACGGCCCCCAGTTTGCGGCGCGTAGCCTCTAGGGGATTGGAAAAAGAAGGCGCAACGGTTTCGGTCAATCCCATCGTTTCGATGATGCCGATGCCGAACTTGCACTCAAAAGCTTGTAAATGATCGGGCGGCAACGCTGCCGAGGCCGAGCGACAAAAGCGAATGCCAGTGAGCAGGTCGGTTGGGGGTGTATCGCCTTCCAGCAGGTAGGAAATCATGGTGGGCACCACGTTAATCCAGGTGCAGCCTTGTGCTGCCGCTTGTTCCCAAAAGCGGGCTGCTGAAAATTTATTTGGCATCGCCAGACTACCACCGTGGGCGAGGGGTGCGAGCATGGTGACTGCGAACGCATTGATATGGTAGAGCGGCAATACGGCAAGAACCCGGTCATCGGAAGTCAGCGCGTGCTCTGTGCTGATGGACAGTGCGTTGGCGGCCAAATTGGAATGGCTGAGCATTACTCCTTTGGGTACGCCTGTGGTGCCCGAGGTGTACATCAGCAGGGCAAGCGTGTTGCCACTTGGTAGGTGAAGTTGTGGTGTTGAATTTGTGGCATCCTCCGCGGGTGCTAATGCCGCCATGTCTTGCCATGCACGTGCAGCGGGATCCATGATCACCACTGGCACAGTCCGTTCCAATCCCGCCATAATTTCACGTACCGTAGGCGCCCACTCTGGAGTCACCAGAACCAGCTTGCAGTCGCTGTGGTTCAAAACATAAGCCATTTGCTCTCGTTGGGACAGCAGGTTGACAGGGTTCACGCACCAGCCTCCGTTCATGGCACCCAGCAGCAATTGCAATGCCATCAGGCTGTTGGGCATGACCAGCGAAACCGTGTCTCCAGGCTGCGTGCCGTGCGCTCTGAGCAGCGAGTTGACCTGATGGCAAGCGACTGCGAGTCCGCCAAAGGTGAGCGCTGCGCCCCCCTCGCAGTCAACGGCATACACAGCGTTGGGGCGGTTTGCAGCGTTCTGTGCAATCAGCTCGCTAACGGTGGAGATGCTGGGGCTCATACGCGGCCAAACTTATCGAAAAAATGGCCAAAGACAGCGTGCTCACTGGGCATACGTTCTGGTATCGGGCGTGAGATACGCGTGATGTTGAGATAGTGTTTGTAGTTCATGTTGTCCGAGAAGTTGTTTTTACCCCAGGTGCCGCAGCCCATGGAGAGCGAAAACGGCAAACCGTTGTCAAAGCTGCCACCTGTTGCGATGCAATGTGCTTGGTCAACGATGACCCGTGCCACGGGTAGCGTCAATCCCAGTTGCAGGGCACGCTCCGGCTGGGTGCTGTGCAAGCCTACCGAATGTCCCGCGCCTTGGTGGGCGTAGATGTGTTCAACCGTGGTGACCGCCTGTGTAAAATCACGGGCCGTGTAAATTGTCAATACGGGGCAGAGCTTTTCGCCAGAAAACGGGTACTCATCGCCAAAGCCTTCTTCGTCAACGAGCAATACTGTGGGTGATTGCGCCGCAATATCAGTCCAGCCTGCCCGCTCAGCCACCACGGAAGCGGACTGTCCAATGACGGCTGGCGACAGCTTTCCTTGCGGCCACATAAGCGTTTGCAGCTGTGCTTTTTGCGCGCTGCTGAGCAGCACGGCACCTCTTTCACGCAGCGCAGCAAGGGCACGTTCGCGTACAGCTTTAACGAGGACGAGGCTGTTTTCTGAGGAGCAGCTGGTAGCGTTATCAAAGGTCTTGGAGCGCACGATGCGTTCAGCCGCTAGCGCCACATCGGCCGTTTCGTCGATGATGCCGGCTACGTTGCCCGCCCCCACACCAAAGGCTGGCGTGCCACTGGCGTAAGCTGCTTGAACGTTTGCTTGCGAGCCTGTAGCTACCACCAGGTCACACTGGCGCATCAACGCCAGCGTAGAGGCTTTGCTGACAGGTGAGGGCAGCAGCTGCACCAAATCACGCGGTGCGCCAATCAGGTCAAACTGCTGGTGAATGAACGCAATTAGCCGCTCGGCTGTGCCCCAGCCTTTGGGAGACGGGGCCACAATTACGGCGTTGCGTCCTTTCAATGCATTGATGATTTTGTTCGCGGGTGTGGCACCTGGGTTGGTCGAGGGTGTGATGGCACAGACCACGCCAACAGATCGGGCAATCTCTATCAGGCCGGTTTCTGGATCATCGGCAATGACACCTACCGACTTGGCCCCTTGCAAATCACGTAGCAGGCCAAACGTTTTGCGGTAGTTTTTGCGTATCTTGTCTTCGACGTTGCCCACACCCGTGTCAGCAACGGCCATCACGGCAAGTTCACGGTTTCGGGCGGGTTCGATGATGGCCCAGCCTGCCGCTGTAACCAGTTCGTCAATGCGTTTTTGGTCATAGCCTTCGGCTATTTTTTGAGCCACACGGGCGCGCATTACCAAGGATTGAACCTGTACATCAACGGCAGTACCGTTGTCATTAAAGGATGTTGTGTGGGCGGGTGTCATCTCAATCTGCCTGTATGTTGGTTTCTTTGACAAGTTTGGCCCATTTGGGCAATTCAATAGCGACAATTTTGCCAAGTGCTTCAGCCGTCCCTCCCACCGCTTCGCTGCCCTGAGCCAATAGTTTTTCCTTGACTGCGGGATCGGCCAGCACCGTGTTCAAGGCGCGGTTGAGTTTGTCCACAATGGGTTTGGGTGTTTTCGTGGGTACAAACATGGCGTACCAGGAGTCCACCTCAAAGTCGGCTATACCGGCTTCCTGCATCGTTGGGACATCTGGAAAGGCGGAACTGCGTTTGGCCGTGGAAACGCCCAGCGCCTTGACTTTACCCGCCTTGACAAAAGCGGCGGCAGCGGGGATGGACACCCACAGCAGCTGAACTTGTCCGCCCATGACATCGGTGATAGCTGGGCCACCACCCCGGTAGGGAATGTGCGTCATTTGGGTGCCGGTGCGCAGCTTGAGCATTTCACCCGCAAGGTGTCCAGGGGAGCCGTTACCGACAGACGCAAAAGATAGGCTGCCTGGCTTGGCTTTGGCCAAGGCGATCAGCTCTGCCACGTTATTTACTGGCAGTTGCATGTTGGCAACCAGAATTTGCGGTAGCGAAGCCACCATGCCCACAGGCTCAAAGTCTTTGGTTGTGTCGAACGACAACTTGTTAAAGATGGCGGGGTTGATGGTGTGCGAGCTGAGGGTGAACAGCACGGTATACCCATCAGGCGCTGCACGAGCGGCGATCTCCGTGCCGACCGAGCCACCGGCACCGCCTTTGTTCTCAATCACCACGGGTTGACCTAAAGCGGCTTGAAAGCGTTCTTGCACAATCCGTGCAATTACATCGGTGCCACCACCGGGTGGGTAGGGCACCAGAAAGCGGATAGGTTTCACGGGGTAGGCGGGTATTTGCGCTTGCGCGACGACCGTCCAGGGTAAGGCGCTTGCAAGGGCTGCCAGCGTTGCTACCTGAAGTGACTTTCGCCTTGTTACCGCAGCGACGTGAAAGTTTTTAGCGTTCATGGTTGTCTCCGAAAAAGAGTCGTAGACCGTGGCACTTCAGTGTGGGTGTCGCGGCGGTAACCTAAGGTGTGGCTGGCTTCCTGACCACAGGCCGTTAATTTGTCAGCCAAAGATCGCGCTTGCGCACGGGTGAATCGAATGGAGGGCACGCTCATGCCCACGGCCGCCACGGGCTCGCCTCGGGCGTTGAATACTGTTGTGCCGAGGCCGCAGACCCCCACACGCCATTCTTCGCGGTTTTCTGCCCAGCCACGCTTTTGCGTGCAAACCAGTTCCGCATAAAGCGTGTCGTAATCGGTAATGGTGCTGGGCGTATGGGCAGGCAAATCACCGAACAAAGCGCGCAGCGCTGACAGGTCTAACTGCAATGCGGCAAGTAAGGCTTTGCCGGAAGCCACGCAGTAAGCGGGTGCGTAGCCGCCGATGCGCGAATAGGCAGCCACCGGCAATGGACTGTCAAATTTATCAAGGTAAACGATGTTCGCGCCCTCCAATACCGTGAGGTGGATGGTTTCACCCGTGTCACGCGCTAAATCGGCAAGATGCGGGTGCAGCAGTGTTTTGAGGTCAGAGCCCGCCTCTACCAGTCCGCCAAGCTCAAACAGACGCAGGCTTGCGCGGTAAGTGCTGGTACTGGCACTGTGGACTGCCCAGCCCGATTCCACCAAGGTTTGCAAGGTGCGGTGGGCGTTGCTGCGGGCAATACCAAAAGTCTGAGCGACTTCAATTACGCGGCACTCTCGCTGCTGCCTGGCCAGCCAGTCCATCACAGCCAGTCCTTTTGCCAAAGTAGAGTCCATATTTTATGTTCCAATATATGGAACGATGTAGTAATATATAGAACTTACTGTAAATGGCGTTGATGACGCTGTCAATCCTTGAATTCGATAAGGTGCGCCCGATCAATGAATCAATAATTCATGTGCGCAACAGCCGTCACCCCTGGCGTCCCTTGCCCATCAGCGCCACCACATCGCTGAACACGCGGTTGCCACCCAGATCTGACAGGTCAATTACGTGGCTGTAGCGGTAGTAAGGGCTTAAATCGAGGCCTACGCCTACGCCGTAAATCTCTATGCCGCTCAACGATTGGCGTTGCACGACTTCTTTCAGGTGATTGTCTAAATAAAGTGGGCCGATGACGGGGCCATTGGCGAGGCTGGTGGCGCTGTCTTGGGGGCAACCATCGGAGATCACCAACAGGATGCGCCGTGACTCGATGCGCGAGCTTTCTAAACCCCTTAAGCGCTGGCACGCCCATTGCACAGCTTCACCGTCCAAGCCTTCGCGGAACAAATCGGCTTTGAGCAGGGCGGCAATGCCGGGGCGGGCGCGTCGCCAGGGGGTATCGGCGGCTTTGAAAACCAAATGGCAGGCTTCATTGAGGCGGCCGGGGTAGTCGGGGCGACCCGCTTTGACCCAATCGCGCTGCGCCCGTCCGCCGTTCCACGCTCCAGTAGTGAAGCCCAGTATTTCGCTGGCCACGCCAATCTGCTCAAGCACCCGCGCCAGCACATCGGTCAGCATGGCGATGGCTTCGATGTGGGCCTTCATGGACGCGGAGCAGTCAATCAAAAATCCCACCACTGCATCGCTTGCCAGCGTGATACGTTCGGTGCGGAACAGGCGTCGTTCGGTCGGGGAGCTGACCAATTGGGCGAGCCGGCGGCCGTCGATATAGCCTTCTTCCTGCCCGCTGTCCCAGCCGTCGCGCGTGGGCAGAGCCAGCACGGCGCTGAGTTCGCGGGCGAGGCGGTGTGGGTTGAAGCCTTGGCTGGCAATGCGCTGGTCAAGCTGTTCGCGGTAGGTTGTGAGTAGGGCGGGGCGTACCAGACTGCTGGCCAGCAGCTCTTTGTCATAAGCTGTGGTGAAGATGCGGTAGCTGTCTTGCGCGTCCAGGCTGAAAGGGTTACGGGCGTTGAACGCGGTGTTCTCGCTCACGCTGGCAGGCAGGGGTGTGGGAACCCATAAACTGAAGGCGGCGCGGGTGTGGCGTTGCTGGGTGGCAGTGTCGCTTTTTTTTTGCACCGAGGCCGCTAGCCCCCCAACGTGTTGTGCAATGGCCAAGGCGTGGTGGGCGTAGGTGGCTTGGTCGTAGCGGTGGCGGCGCAAGCCCGCCAAGTCATGGCCTAACCACGGTGCGATGGCCAGGCGGGTGGCTTCCAGCAGGTCTTCAGTCTCGGCCACCACGGGCTCGCCAGTGACACGGGCGCGGCAAACTTGCAACACCGTGTAGAGCAGGATTCCGGTTGCACTGTCGGTGTGGCCCGCGTGGTGCAGGCCTAGCGACCAAGCTTCAAAGCGTTGCCGCAAATTACGTTGCAAACCGGGCTGGTGGGCGGGCACCAAGGCTTCCACACGAATTTGCTCCAGCAGCTCAAAAACCAGCTGGGTAACGGGATCGGCAGCATTGTTATCTGCTCTGGCGCTGGACTGGCCAAGTTGCTGGTGCAGCGCAGCGTCAGAGAAGTTGATGCGCTGCGCGATGCCATCGGCTGCGCCGCGAAACGAGCGGAAATCATCCTCCTCCAGCGAGGGGTGCAGGTGAGGCGCGGGCAGGGCGATGGCCCGGTCGCCTCGGTGCAGCTGGTGGCCGCTGAAGTGCAGGGTCGTCACGCCGGTCAGGGCGCGCAGGCTAGCGGCGCACAGCTCTTCTACCTGTTGCTCATGCTGCGCACGCCGCTGCACCTCACTCATACTGCAGCGGTGTGTGCGTAGGACTCGCCTAACTCTTGGTCAAAGCAGCGCTGAAAGTATTCGGCCACCACAGGCCGCTCAGCTTCATCACATTTATTGACAAATGACAAGCGGAAGGCTAGCGCCGGATCGCGAAATATCTCGATGTTTTCGGCCCAAGTGATAACGGTGCGGGGCGACATCAGCGTGGACAAATCCCCTGCTGCAAAGCCCTTGCGCGTCAAGCCCGCCACGGCCACCATTTGTGCGACCAGCATGGCCCCAGCCTCATCAGCCAGCTGTGGCACTCGCGCTTGCACGATGGCGATTTCTTCTGCTGCTGGAAGGTAGTTCAGCGCGGCCACGATGTTCCAGCGGTCCATTTGCGCGTGGTTCAGCCGCTGCGCGCCGTGGTAGAGACCGTTCACATTGCCCAGGCCTAAGGTGTTTGCGGTAGCGAACAGGCGGAAGTACGGGTGCGGCGTCAGTACCCGGTTTTGATCCATTAGCGTGAATTTGCCATCGCGTTCGAGCAGGCGCTGAATCACAAACATCACATCGGGGCGACCGGCGTCGTACTCGTCAAACACCAGCGCCATCGGTCGTTGCAAGGCCCAAGGCACGATACCTTCTTGAAACTGCGTTATCTGTTGTCCGTCTTTGAGCACCACGGCGTCTTTACCTACCAAGTCCAGGCGGCTGATGTGGCCGTCCAGGTTAACGCGCACACAGGGCCAATGCAGTCGGGCGGCGATTTGCTCGATATGGCTGGATTTTCCTGTGCCGTGCAAGCCCTGTACCAGCACCCGGCGGTTGCGAGTGAAGCCAGCCAGAATGGCCAGCGTTACATCCGGGTTGAAGCGGTAGGCGGGGTCGACGTCAGGCACATGGGCATCCCACGCTTCTTTCTCACCTTTTCCTCCGCCTTCCATCTTGTTATGTGCCCAGACCTCATCCGGACTGAATGCGGGGACTTGCAGGCTGGTGTCGATGCCAAAGACATCGCGCACCGCCAGAAAACGCTGAGGACGCAGGGTGGCGGTCACAGTGCGACCCCTGCCACACTCACCACCGATGGGGTGTCTTGCTCGATGTGGCTCAGCGCTAGCGCGGCACGTTGCAGGGCTGGTAACAGCAACAAGGCTTTATCAGGCGTTAAACGCATGATGGGCGCTTGCGCGGCCACACACAGGTTAGAGCGGCCTTGCGGAGAGGCCGGGGAAGGCACCAACACAGCCACACACAGCAGGCCGGGCAGGAATTCTTCGTTGTCCATCGCAAAGCCATCGCGGCGCACGTTCCTCAGTTCCCGTTCAATCTGTGCCAAATCCACGACCGTCTTGGGCGTGTACGAGGTCAGTGGTGCATGGGCTAGCAAGCGGCGTCGTTGTACAGGCGTCATTTGGGCCAAAAACAGCTTACCGCTGGCTGAGCAATGGGCCGGTACGCGGGAGCCGGGGTGCAAATAAAAGCGCAGCGGCGCAGGTGTTTCAACGCGGTCGAGGTAGACCACCTCGCTGCCGGTCAAGGCGGTGATGTTGCAACTCTCGCCCACTTCCTCTACCAAATGCCGCAGCACAACATGGCGTGCCCCGTGGTAGGTATTGTTGAGCAGCAGGTTTTCGGCCAAACGACGCAGCCGGATGCCAGTGCTGTACTGGCGTCCATCGCCTTCGCGGCGCAGCAGAGACGCGCCTTCGAGCTGTTGCAGCATCCGGTGCAGCGTGGGTTTGGGCAGGCCGGTTTCTTCTGCCATGCTTTGCAGGGAGAACAGCTGGTCTTTCGAAGCGATGGCCTCTAACAGCGAAAACAGCCGCATGGTGGGCGTATCGCCGTTGATTTCGGCGGTGTCAGTTGGTGGCGGGGACTCGGTATTCATAGGGAGGGATGGTATTCATATTTCAATTATTTGTCGAATTCATTCAACTATTTGGAATTTGTGTTGACTGATGCCTATGTGCTACCTAGAATTGTTGAAGATGCTGAATTGTGTTGAATTGTGGAACTGTTCATTTCAATTTTGCAAATGACCGACTGTTTACCGTAACCTGAATTGGAGACTCCCGTCCATGAGTAAGCCTGAAACATCCCCCAAAGTCCTTAAAGCCACCTCTGCTGCTAAACGCACCGTGGTCCCGGGCGTCCAAAAAATGACACCTTCCGAGGCGTTTGTGGAAACCATGGTGGCCAACGGCGTTACCGATATTTTCGGCATCATGGGCTCTGCTTTCATGGACGCTATGGATATTTTTGCGCCCGCCGGCATCCGTTTAATCCCTGTCGTTCATGAGCAAGGCGCAGCCCACATGGCGGACGGTTATGCCCGCGTTAGCGGCCGCCACGGTGTGGTGATTGGCCAAAACGGTCCTGGTATCAGCAATTGCGTGACGGCTATCGCGGCCGCCTACTGGGCTCACAGCCCAGTGGTGATGATCACGCCAGAAACCGGCACCATGGGCATGGGTTTGGGTGGTTTTCAAGAAGCCAACCAACTGCCGATGTTCCAGGAGTTCACCAAGTACCAAGGCCATGTGGTCAACCCCAAGCGTATGGCCGAATTCACCGGCCGTTGTTTTGACCGCGCCATGTCCGAGATGGGTCCCACCCAACTGAACATCCCGCGTGACTATTTTTACGGCGAGATCAGTTGCGAAATTCCCCAGCCCATGCGCGTAGATCGGGGTATTGGCGGTGAAGCCACCATCAGCGAAGCCCTGGCCCTGTTAGCCACAGCTAAATTTCCCGTCATCTTGGCCGGTGGCGGTGTGGTGATGGGTGACGCGGTAGAGGAATGCAAAGCCTTGGCCGAACGCCTGGGCGCGCCGGTTGCGAACGGCTATCTGCGCAACGATTCTTTTCCCGCCAGCCACCCGCTATGGTGTGGCCCCTTGGGTTACCAAGGCTCCAAGGCTGCTATGAAGCTGATAGCGCAGGCTGACGTGGTGATTGCGCTGGGTTCCAGAATGGGCCCCTTTGGCACACTGCCCCAACATGGGTTGGATTACTGGCCTAAAGACGCCAAAATCATCCAGGTGGAAGCTGACCACACCAATCTCGGTTTAGTCAAAAAAATCACCGTGGGTATTTGTGGTGATGCCAAGGCCGTGGCCGCTGCACTGACCGCCCGGTTAGCCGGTCTGACTCTGGCTTGCGACGCCACCAAAGCAGAACGCTTTGCCAAGATCCAAGCTGAAAAAACCGCTTGGGAAAAGGAGTTGGATGACTGGACGCACGAGCGTGACGCCTTCAGCCTGGACATGATTGAAGAGCAGGCCAAAGAAGAGGGCAACTGGCTGCATCCCCGCCAAGTGCTGCGTGAGCTGGAAAAAGCCATGCCGCCCCGCGCGATGGTCTCCACCGACATCGGCAACATCAACGCCGTTGCCAACAGCTACCTGCGCTTTGAAGAGCCGCGCAGCTTCTTTGCCCCCATGAGCTTTGGTAATTGCGGTTACGCATTGCCCACGATGATTGGGGCCAAATGTGCCGCGCCAGAGCGTCCGGCCATTGCTTACGCTGGTGACGGCGCTTGGGGTATGAGCATGTCCGAGGTGATGACCTGCGTGCGCGATAACATTCCCGTCACTGCCGTGGTGTTCCATAACCGCCAATGGGGTGCAGAGAAGAAAAACCAGGTTGATTTTTACAACCGCCGCTTCGTCGCTGGTGAGCTGGATAATCAAAGCTTTGCTGGTATCGCCATTGCTATGGGCGCTGAGGGTATCGTGGTGGACAAGCTGGAAGACGTGGGGCCGGCGCTCAAGAAGGCGGTTGATCTGCAAATGAACCATGGCAAGACCTGCGTGATTGAGGTCATGTGTACCCGTGAACTGGGCGACCCGTTCCGCCGCGACGCACTGGCCAAGCCGATTCGGTTTTTGGACAAATACAAAGACTATGTCTGAGTCACATCCCCGCCTGGCCGCATTGGTAGCCAGTGCGCGGGAAACGGTGCTTGCGTTAGCACACCACCCCCGTATCGGGCTGGTGTACCCCTGTGATGCGATGGCGCTTGAAGCTGCTGCTCACATGGTGGACGCAGGTATTGCTCAGCCGGTGCTGGTCGGTCCACTGGGGTTGATGGCACGTGCCGCCGAGGCTGCGGGTATTGATTTACGGCGCTTTGAGTCCATCGCAACGGCTGAATCAGGTGCCGATGCTGCAGCGCGTGCGACGGCACTGGCCCGCAAAGGTGTAGTCGGGGCTTTGATGAAAGGTTCATTGCATACCGACGAGCTCATGGCGTCGGTGGTGCGCAAAGACACTGGGTTGCGTGGCACGCGGCGCATCAGCCATGCATTTGTATTTGACTTGCCGCGCTATCCCAAGTTGTTGGCGCTGGCCGATTGCGTGGTCAACATCAGTCCTGATTTGGCGACCAAGCGCGACATTCTGTGCAATGCGGTGCGATTGCTACAGCATTTGGGCATTGCCAACCCCAAAGTAGGCATTGTGGCTGCTGTGGAGTTGGTGAACCCCGCCATTCCTGCCACGTTGGACGCTAAAGCCCTGGTTGATTTAGCCACACTTGGCGAATGGCCAGGCGCTGTGGTTGAAGGCCCTTTCGGCTTCGACAACGTTATCTCTGCAGAAGCCGCACGCATCAAAAAAATGGTGTCCCAAGTTGCTGGTGAGGCTGACTTGTTGCTGATGCCTGACCTGAATGCGGGCAACATGCTTTACAAAAGCTTCAACTACATCGGTGGTGGTGATTGCGCAGGCTTGGTGCTGGGCGCGCAAGTCCCCATTATCTTGACCTCACGGGCTGATTCGTTGCAGTCTCGCCTTGCATCGGTTGCGCTAGCCGTGTTGGCAATGGCACCTCCTGGTCGCTACGTCTGATGTCAGCCTAGTGCTGACTAGATGCTTAGTTGCTATTTGATTGATGTATTTCCTGTTGAATCGGGATCTATGCACATGAAACATGAGCCTGGAAGCGCACTGCGTATTCAAGGGCCTTTGCGTAAGTCCTTTTCACCATTAACCTGGGCTAAGCCGTGTTCAAGTTCCTCTCCAGCGCTCCCCTGCACGACCCTACCAAGTCGCCCACACCCATGGCCAACACCGAGGTCAAATGCACCACCTGCTACATGTGCGCTTGCCGATGTGGCATCCGCGTGCATTTGCGCGATGGCAAAAACGGCCCGGAAGTGCGCTACATCGACGGCAACCCCAATCACCCCATCAACCAAGGCGTGATTTGTGCCAAGGGTAGTGCGGGCATCATGAAGCAGGTGTCGCCTGCCCGGTTGACCCAGCCGCTGCTGCGCAAACCTGGCTCTGACCGCGGTGCGGGCGAGTTCGAGCCGATATCGTGGGAGCGTACCTTTGATATCCTCACCGAGCGCTTGGGCAAAATTCGTGCGACGGATCCGAAGAAATTCGCGCTCTTCACGGGCCGTGACCAGATGCAGGCCTTGACCGGCATGTTCGCCCGCCAGTTCGGCACGCCTAACTACGCCGCACACGGTGGTTTTTGTTCGGTGAACATGGCTGCGGGCATGATTTACACGATAGGCGGCAGCTTCTGGGAGTTCGGTGGGCCGGATCTCGACCATGCCAAACTGTTCGTGATGATTGGTACGGCGGAAGACCACCACAGCAACCCGATGAAGATTGCTTTGGGGAAATTCAAACGAGCTGGTGGGCGCTTTATCTCTATCAACCCTGTGCGTACCGGCTACTCGGCCATTGCGGACGAATGGATTCCCATCAAGCCTGGCACCGATGGGGCTTTGTTCATGGCGCTGTTGCACGAGTTGATTGCCACGGATTTGGTAGACCGTCCTTTCCTCAAACGCTTTACCAATTCACCGCAACTGGTGGTGTTGGACGAAGGCAGTCGCGAAGGGCTGTTCGCTTTCGACCCTAACCCCGAAAAAGGCCCACCTGGCGATGGCCGTAATCCGCACAACAAGCTGGTGTGGGACATCCCCAGCGGCAGTGTCAAAAATGCTTACCCCGAAGGCATTGCAGATGGTTGCGATCCTGCCTTAGAAGGGCATTACACGCTGGCTGATGGCACCCGTGTGGCACCAGCGTTTCAGCTATTGCGTGACCGGGTTGCAAGCTGCACACCCGAGTGGGCCTCGACCATCACAGGTATTCCTGCTGAACGCATTCGCCAACTTGCGCTGGAAATGGGTGAAACCGCGCTCAAGCAAGCCTTCGAGCTGCCGATTCCGTGGACAGATGCCTGGGGCAAGCAGTACCCCAGCACCACAGCGCGACCTGTGGCCTTCCACGCCATGCGCGGCTTGGCAGCGCACTCTAACGGTTTCCAAACCGTACGAGCGTTATCGGTGCTTATGAGCGTGCTGGGCACGATTGACGCGCCCGGTGGCTTCCGGCACAAAGCGCCGTACCCGCGCCACATCGTGCCTAACTACCGGGCCTTCAACTCGCCCGAGATGATTCAGCCCAACACGCCGTTGAACGCGGCTCCCTTGGGCTTCCCAGCTAACCCGGAAGAACTGGCCATCAATCCAGATGGCTCGCCGATTCGCATTGACCATGCCTTTTCCTGGTCGCACCCCTTGTCGGCACACGGCCTGATGCACAACGTCATCACCAATGCGACCAAGGGTGACCCGTATCGTATCGATACGCTATTGATTTTCATGGCCAACATGGCGTGGAACTCCACCATGAACACCATGGCGGTGCGCGATATGCTCAATGCCAAAGACGAGAGCGGCGAGTACAAAATTCCCTTCTTGGTAGTGTGCGATGCCTTCCAAAGCGAGATGGTGGCGTTCGCTGATTTGGTACTGCCTGACACCACCTATCTTGAACGCCATGATGTGATGGGTATGTTGGATCGGCCGATTTCCGAGTTCGACGGTCCTGTGGATTCGGTGCGTGTGCCCGTGGTGAAGCCGCTGGGCGAATGCAAACCATTTCAAGAGGTGCTGATCGAGTTGGCTTCTCGCTTGAAGTTTCCCGCCTTCACCACGCCAGAGGGCGGTCGCAAATTCACCGGTTATACCGATTTCGTGGTCAATTTCCAGTCGGCACCTGGTATTGGCTTTTTGATGGGTTGGCGCGGCAAAAACGGTGATCAGCATTTGAAGGGCGACCCTAATCCCAATCAGTGGGAGATGTACGCCAAAAACAACTGCGTGTTCCAGTTCCACTTGCCCAAAACCCAGCAGTACATGCGCAACTGGAACCGCCCGTACCTGGATTTTGCCAAGGACAAAGGCTGGCGCCAGCGCAACGATCCGGTGCAGTTGGCGATTTATTCGGACACGCTGCAAACCTTTCGGCTGGCCGCGCAGGGCAAAACCTCAGGCCGTCAACCGCCAGACGAGTTGCGCGAACGCATCAACACCTACTTTGACCCGTTGCCGTTTTGGTACCCCCCACTGGAAGACGCGGCCACCGACACCACCACCTACCCGCTCAATGCCATCACCCAGCGGCCCATGGCGATGTACCACTCTTGGGATTCGCAAAACGCATGGCTGCGCCAAATTCACAGCCATAACTACCTGCATGTGAACCCTGTGACCGCTGTCGCCGCCAACATCCCCGATGGTGGCTGGTGTTGGGTAGAAAGCCAATGGGGCAAGGTGCGTTGCATGCTGCGCTACAGCGAGGCCGTGGAGCCTGGCACTGTGTGGACATGGAATGCTATTGGCAAAGCCAGCGGCGCGTGGCAGCTGGCCCCCGGCGCCGACGAATCGCGTAAAGGATTTTTGCTGAACCATTTGATTTCGGAAGAGCTGCCTCTTAGCGGTGCGCCGGTACAAGGCGCACCCCGGACAGTCAGTAATTCCGACCCTATCACCGGACAAGCCGGCTGGTATGACGTGCGGGTGCGCATTCGACCGGCTGAGCCGGAAGAGCCGCAAGAAACTTTTCCCCAGATTGCTACGGTTCCACCTGTGCCTGGCGTTTTGGGAACCACAGTGAAGACGATGCGGTTTATGGCCTACTTTGCCGGAGGGAAAAAATCATGATCCAGTGGCTACAAAATTTGCTGAGCAGCAACATCGTGGCTGAGGCCTATGCCTCCGACGACGTGGTCAAAGTAGCGCTGGTGAACTCCAAAAGTGGGACGCATATCGGCACAGGCACAGCCGTCGAGCTGAAAGCCATTCAGCCCACGCTCGCCAAACAACTGGCCTTGGTAATTGATCTCAACGTCTGTGTCGGCTGTCATGCCTGCGTCACCTCATGCAAGCAATGGAACACCTCCGGTTCAGCCGGCCCATTGGTGGATGAGAACCCTTATGGAGCCAACCCCACAGGTACCTTCTTCAACCGCGTGCAAACCTATGAAGCGGGCAGCTTTCCCGGCACCGACACTATTCACTTCCCCAAGAGCTGCCTGCACTGTGAAGACCCACCTTGCGTACCCGTCTGCCCTACCGGGGCCAGCTACAAGCGCAAAGAAGACGGTATTGTGCTGGTGGACTACGACAAGTGCATAGGCTGCAAATACTGCGCTTGGGCTTGTCCTTACGGCGCACGCGAAATCGACGAAGAGCGGCAAGTGATGACCAAATGCACACTCTGTGTGGACCGTATCTACGACGAGCACTTGCCCAAGGAAGACCGCAAACCTGCCTGCGTCAAGGCTTGTCCTACCGGGGCACGTTTGTTTGGCGACGTGAAAGACCCCAACTCCGAGGTGTCGATTGCCATCCGTGAGCGCGGCGGCTATTCGCTGATGCCTGAATGGGAGACCGGTCCTGCCAACCAGTATTTGCCGCGCCGCGTCACCGCAGCGGTTGGTGACTCCATGGCGTTTTCAACCGGTGAACCTCAAAACGGAAAATCAGCAGTGACGTCAACCGGGAATGCCGCACCATGAACCCCGCCTTTTCCGTTGTATTTTTCACCACCATCGCCGGTACCGCGCAAGGACTGGTGGTTACGCTGGCCCTGGCAGTGCTGGCCGGTTTTCCGCTGGACAACGGTTTTGTCACTGTGGCACTCATCGTCGCCGAGGTGATGCTTATCATTGGTTTGGGCGCTTCGTTTGCCCACCTCGGTCGCCCAGAGCGCGCTTGGCGGGCGGCGCTGATGTGGCGCACCTCGTGGCTGTCGCGTGAGGTGATTGTGTTGCCTGTCTTCATGGCGGTGGTGGCGCTATGGTGGCTCTCCTTGCAAATGAATTTTTACAATTTTTTATGGCCTATAGCCTGTTTGATATTCGCTAGTTTGCTATGGTATTGCACGGCAATGATCTATGCCTGCTTGCGCTTTGTCCAAGAATGGTCCCAGCCGTTGACGCCTGTGAATTTTGCCTTGATCGGCTTGTCATCCGGCTTGATGCTGACCTGCGCCTTGGCGGCGTTGGCTGGTGAAGCTCGCTTGCTGCAAGTCGTTGGTCCCCACGCTCTGTGGGTCACATTGGCGGCCTGGGCTGCCCGCGTGATGGCGCTGCGTCACAACGCGGCGCTGAAGCACAAATCCACCCTGCAATCGGCCACCGGCATCCAAGCCCCCAACTTGGTTCAAAAGTCCATGGGCATGTCGGCAGGTGCGTTCAATACCCGCGAGTTCTTCCACGGCCGCGCACCAAGAATGTTGAAGCTGGTAAAGCTGGTGTTCTTGCTGTTGTGCTTCGCTTTGCCCGCTGTACTGGCGCTGTGGGGTGTGCGCAGCGGTGGTGGTCTCGATGTGTGGGTACTGGCAGTGTTGGTGCAAGCCCCCGGGTTGGTAGCGGAGCGCTGGTTCTTCTTTGCGCAAGCCAAGCACCCGCAAAACCTGTATTACCAAGTGGTGTCCTGAGACTGATGCGTTGAACGGCTAAACCGTAAGGGCTAGTCGCTCACAACAGCTTGGACATTTTCCGTGCTGCCTCATGCAGTGCGGGTAACCACGAGAGGGCTTGTTCCATTGACAGGCGGGTGGGCGGCGCATGGATGGCCAGCGTGGCCCGTGCGCACTGGTGGTCGTCCCATACGGGCACTGCAATGGCTATCAGCCCCTGGATAAATTCTTCGCGGTCCAGTGCGTGACCCACAGCGGCAATGGCAGCGCACTCGGCTTGCAAAGCGGGTACCGTGGTTAGCGTGTTGTTCGTCATACGTTGCAATTGAAGGTTCGAGAGCAGCGACTGACGCTGAGCCGCAGGCATCATCGCCAATAGCAGTTTGCCGCTGGCGGTGCAATGCAAGGGCACATGCTCGCCGACGGCCAGTGTTAAACGCCAGGGCCAGGGGGCTTCAACACGGTCAAGATACAGCACGCTGACACCATCCAGAGTGGTGAGGTTGCAGGTCTCGCCGACGAGATCAACCAAATTTGACAGCACCTTGTGTCGCAAGCCGCGTACCGTGTCGTGGTTCAACGTGTCCAGCGCTAATTTGCGCAGTGCCGGACCAATGACAAATTCACGCTCTTTGGTGTCTCTGGCTATGAAGCCTGATTCCAGTAGCTGTGTACACAACCGGTGCGCCGTGGCCTTGGGAAGAGCCAAGTGCGTGGCCAAATCGGCCAGTAATAACGCATATCCTGCTTCGGCTAACCTCGCTAGCAGGCGCAAGCTGCGCTCAGCCGAGGAGCCTGTGGCAATGGTTTCAGTCGGACTTGCAGAAAGTGGCGTAGGGTAAATCTCTAATAATGGAACGTTGCATTCCGAAAAATAAGCCATAAACTGAAAGAACCAACGGATTCGTACTGTTTAAAAACGAATACCAACACGTTGTTTTTTCCAAAAAGTAGGCGCCATGGCTCCAGAGTTTGATTACCTTGTCGTTGGCGCAGGCTCTGCGGGCTGCGTGCTTGCAGGTCGTTTGAGTGAAGACCCTGCGACGCGGGTTCTGCTGCTGGAGGCGGGACCGCCTGACCGCTCGCTGTGGATTCACCTGCCCATCGGCTATGGCAAGACGATGTGGAGCAACACTTACAACTGGCGCTTTCAAACCGATCCCGATCCGAACATGAATGGCCGCCGGATTTACTGGCCACGGGGTAAAACGCTGGGTGGGTCAAGTGCGATCAACGGTTTAATTTATATCCGGGGACAGCGTGAGGACTACGACCATTGGGCGGCATTGGGCAATACCGGTTGGGGCTACCGTGATGTACTGCCGTATTTCATCAAATCAGAAGGCAACCAGCGTGGTTCAAACCCTTTTCATGGGGGTGATGGGCCCTTGAAAGTGTCCGATATTGGTGCCCCTCATGAGTTGATTGAGGCCTTCATTGGTGGGGCCAGTCAAATCGGTATTCCGCGCACCAATGATTTCAATGGTAACCGCCAAGAAGGCGCGGGCTATTACCAACTCACCACTTCCAACGGCTGGCGTTGTAGCACGGCGACCGCTTATCTGAAGGTGGCGCGAAAACGTCCCAATTTACGCATTGAAACCCAAGCCTTTGCTGCGGGGGTGGACTTTGAGGGGCAGCGCGCCGTGGGCGTGCGCTACCGCCAGGGTGGTGTGATGAAGACGGCCCGGTGCACGGGGGAGGTGTTGTTGTGTGCGGGCTCCATCCAATCGCCGCAATTGCTGCAACTCTCAGGCATTGGCCCCCGTGCGCTGCTGGAAAAGCACGGTATACCGGTCGTTGTGGATGCACCTGGCGTAGGTGAAAACCTGCAAGACCATTTGCAGATTCGGCTTTCTTTTGAATGCACGCGTCCCATCACCACCAATGATCAGCTCAACTCGCTGTTCGGGCGACTGAAACTGGGGCTGCAATGGCTGCTATTTCGGTCTGGCCCCTTAGCCGTGGGCATTAACCAAGGTGGTTGTTTTATGCGGGCTTTGCCCGATGAGGCGCAGACGCCAGATATTCAGTTTCATGTATCAACCCTGTCCGCGGACATGGCAGGTGGCAAAGTTCACCCGTACTCGGGCTTCACGATGTCGATTTGCCAGCTGCGGCCCGAATCGCGTGGGCATATCCGCATCCGCTCATCAGATCCGTTTGAGCCTCCTGAAATGCAGCCAAATTATCTTTCTACCGAGTTGGATCGGCGCACAGTGATAGCGGGCATGAAGGCCGCACGCGCCATTGCCGCATCCGAGGCTATGCAGCCTTATGTCTTGCGCGAGGTCAAGCCTGGGCCTTTGGAAACCACGGACGCGCAATTGCTGGCGTTTTGCCGTGACAACGGTGCCACGATTTTTCATCCTACAGGCACGTGCCGCATGGGAGTTGACCCGCTGGCGGTGGTTGATACCCGACTGCGTGTTAACGGAGTAACGGGGCTGCGGGTGGTGGATTGTTCGGTGATGCCCACCCTGGTGTCTGGCAATACCAACGCGCCCGCGGTCATGTTGGCAGAGAAAGCGGTAGACATGGTTCGTGAGGACATGAAGCTCAAGAACGAAGCCAAATCCTAAGCGGTTGAAAGAGTGCAAGGGGTTGGTGGGACGGTGGGATAACGGAAAAAAAGGCGATCAAGCCGCCCGCAAGGGCATAGACATCAACGGAGACAACACATGAGCAATCCCGACAAAAAAGCGATCCGCAGGGTCGTTATCTCAGCGCTGGTGGGCGCGAGCATCGAGTGGTACGACTTCTTTCTATACGGTGTCGTTGCAGGCATCGTCTTTAACAAGCTGTACTTTCCAGCTGCAGATCCCGTGGTCTCTACGCTGCTCGCGTACACCACTTTTGCCGTTGGTTTCGTGACCCGGCCCTTGGGGGGCGTCATCTTCGGCCATTTTGGCGACAAACTTGGGCGCAAAAGTATGCTGATCATCACACTGATGATCATGGGTATCGCCACCTTCTTGATTGGCTTAGTGCCTACCTACGCGCAGATTGGTATTGGTGCACCACTGTTGCTCTTGCTGCTTCGTGTGCTGCAAGGCATTGGTTTGGGTGGTGAGTGGGGCGGGGCAGTGCTCATGGCTTATGAGTACGCACCCAAGGGTCAACGTGGCTTTTATGCCTCGCTGCCACAGATTGGATTGGCTATCGGCTTGTGTATGGCCTCGGGTGTGGTGGCCCTGCTGTCCTCGTTGCTCACGGATGCTGAGTTTTTAGCCTGGGGCTGGCGCATCGCGTTTCTCTTGTCGGGTGTGATGGTTATGGTGGGTATGTACATCCGGCTGGCGGTGCAAGAAACACCCGAATTTGAAGCGGTGAAGGCCCGCAATGAGGCGGTACGCATTCCCTTTGTTGACATGATTCGGCGCTACCCTGGCAATGTGTTGAAAGGTATGGGCGCACGCTATATCGACGGTGTTTTCTTCAATATCTTTGGTGTGTTTTCAATTAACTATCTGACTAACACGATCAAAATCAGTAGAACGGACGCCTTGCTCGGCGTTATGGCTTCAGCCGTAGTGATGTGCTTCACGATTCCGTTCTTTGGTCATCTTTCAGACCGCATTGGTCGCACCAAGGTGTTCATGTGGGGCGCGATCATCACTGCCTTGACTGCTTTCCCGGGCTTTTGGTTGATGACCCATTCTGAGGGCAATGTCACCTTGATTTGGTTGTCAATCATCGTGCCCTTGGGGATCGTATATGCAGCCATCTACGGCCCGGAAGCCGCGCTGTTTTGTGACCTGTTTGACGCTAAGGTACGGTATACCGGCATCTCGTTTGTGTACCAGTTTTCTGGCATTTTTGCGTCTGGCATCACCCCCATTATCGCGACGGCCTTGCTTAAGACAGGGGATGGTCAGCCTTGGTTGATATGTCTGTACGTGCTGTTTGCAGGCCTGGTTTCAGCAGTCTGCGCATGGCTGATTGGGCGCGAAAAACCCGCTGTGTGATGCTGGGTGTGGTGGTCAAGTTTTTTGGGATCAGGTAAATCGGCTTTGGGACAGCCGACTTGTTGTGGACCGCCGATTTACGCTCGAAATAGTCATTTCAATTGCGCAAGGGATCTGCGCAATTGATCTGTAGTTATTTTTCGTCTTGCCACCAGTACCACTTGTATAAAAAACGCTGTCCAAAGCGGCGAAACGGCGCAAAAGCTTGCGACTCTATTTTGTCAAACACATTAGGAAAGGGCAGGGCCGAGCGGTAAATAGGCAGGTCAAATACTGCACGGTCGCTGTCTTTTCCCGCCACCCGCTGGGCTAAGCGCTTACCCGCCCAGGTCGAGAATGAAACGCCGTTGCCGCCATAACCCACGGCATACCAGATGCTTTGGTTGGTATCGGGTTGCGTGATACGGGGCATCATGTCGTGGCTCATGTCCACCCAGCCCCACCAGGAGTAGTCGATGGCGATGCCTGCCAGCGGAGGGAATTTCCAGGCAATCGCATCCGTCAGCAGCTTCAGGTGCGCCGGGTCGTTGGCTTCGGCACCGGTGATAGCGCTGCGGCTGCCCATTTGCAAGCGATTACCTTTGAGCAAACGGTAGTAAAAGCGCAGCGTACGCGTGTCGGTCAGGAAGGTCTGCGACAGAAAATTGGTCGCTTTTAATTCTGCCTCGGTCAGCGGGCGTGTGACCACTGAGTTTGACAAAATCGGCATGATTTTGTTCTTTAGAACCGGGTTCGCGCCCTGTCCTGTGTAGCCGCCGGTGCAAACCGCCACCCGCTTGGCACGTACGATGCCACCAGGGGTTTGCAGATGGTGGATGCCAGCTATGGTTTGCCAGCTTTGCACGGGACTGGAGGTATGGATTTTGACGCCCAGGGCACGTGCTTGGCGGATCAGCCCAAACGTGAACTTCAGCGGGTGGATGCCTACGCCTTCGGTTTCCAGCATGGCGCCTACTGTTTCGCGTTCGTCGCAGTAATTGCTGCGGACTTCTTCGGCGCTCAGTATGCGGTGGGTGTAACCAAACTGTTCGCGCAGTAATTTGGCTTCACTGCGCAGACCGTCCATTTTTTCAGGACGGTGCGCGAGGTAGAGGTGACCACCGTCAAAGGCATCGCAGTCGATTTGCGTCGTCAGGTGTTTAAAGTTCTCAAAACCGGTGCGAATTTCAGTGTCGAGTTTTTTGGCGGTGTCCATGCCCCAGCGCGCAATCCACTGCGAGCGTTTGAGGCGTCCGCTGGCATTTTGGCCTTGGCCGCCACTGCGACTGGAGCAACCCCAGGCGGCTTGGTTTGCTTCCAGCACGGTGGCCACAATACCGTGTTCTTGCGCGAGATAGAGGGCCGTAGATATGCCGGTAGACCCCGATCCGATGATGGCCACGTCCACATCAAAGTCCTGCATTACCGGGCCATCATCAGCGGGTGGCTCACCTGCGGAAGCTACCCAATAGGTGGGCGCATAAGCGACGCCGGCACCAGGGTTTTCGGCTACCAAAGGATCGAATAATGGGTCATACCGCTTTGGCGGTGGCACGGGGAGCTGCATGGCTGAAGGGGCTGTAGAAGCCGTGAACGAAGCGGACATTTGAACTCCCGTTGACAGGCGACGTTAGGCCACGTTTTTCAGGGCAGGCAGAGCTGGTCGTGCTTTACGGAAGGCTTTTTTACTTTGAATTTTGCCGTTTTTGAAGGCGAAAATATCAAGACCATCCGCTTCAACACGGCTGCCGTCAGCATTGGTGGCGGTAAACAGCCACTGAGAGATGCCAAAGTCACCCTGCACCAAATGCTGGCCGTTATGCCAAGTGGCGTCCGGTGAGGTCAGCCAGACATTGGCAAAGGCGGTACGCACTGCTTGCGTTCCGATATGGCGCGTGCCACAAGCGTCGGGACCACCAGCCGCCTCGAAAATGCAGTCGTCGGTCATGAATGCCATCAGCGCGTCGACGTCATGGGCGTTCCAAGCGGCGCTGAAGGCTTCTAGTGTGGATACGGTCACGGGGGGCGTGGGGTTGGTCAAAATAGGCTCCAAAGTTGCAAAGTAGGCTACCGTAAGCGTAGAGTGCTTTGTACCCTCCTGAAAGAGCCAGTTTGCTTAATTCGGGCAAGCCAGTCGACTCTGGTGGTTCATCCGGATGATTTAGCGTGCCGTAGACTGACCCACCATGCAAACCACTCACCGCACCAAAAATATCCAATGGGACAGTCTGTTCAAATTGGCAGACCAGCCTGCGCTTTCCCTGCAAGGTCGTTTGCGCCTCGCCGTGGTGCAGGCTATTTTGGAAGGCCGCTTACCCGCCAGTGCGCCGTTGCCTTCCTCACGTGAATTGGCCAAGGTGCTGGGCCTAAGCCGCAATACTGTTACCGCCGCTTACCAGCAATTGATGGACGATGGTTTCATCGAGTCGCGTGCCCGCAGTGGCGTGTTTGTCACCGCCAACGCCCGTGCCAGCGATGCGCAAGAAGCCTTGCCCTTGTCCATGGAGCGGGATTTTCAAGGGTTTCCGCCAAATTGGTCAGAGCGAGTGCTGCGTTCATTGACCGACCAGCGTACGCTGTCCAAGCCTGAGCGATGGCGCGATTACCCCTACCCCTTCACCTACGGCACTTACGACCCGCAGCTGTTTCCAACCGAGTCGTTCCGTGAATGCTGTGTGCGCAGTTTGGCGCGCTCGCACCTACCCTACTGGACCCCAGATTTAGAGTTGGACGATGTGCCCGATTTGGTGGAGCAAATACGCTTGCGTCTGCTGCCAAAAAGAGGTGTTTTTGCGTTGAAGGAGGATATTTTGATAACCGTGGGCGCGCAGCATGCGTACTACCTGTTGGCCGAAGCGCTGTTCGATGAAACCCAGCGTGTGGGCCTGGAAGAACCTGGCCACCCGCATGCCCGCAACAGCTTTGCGCTGCGTAACCCGCAATGGGTCACGGTGCCGGTCGACAGCGACGGCGTGGTCGTGGAGGCTATGCCGCCCGTGGACTACATGTTTGTGACGCCTTCTCACCAAAGCCCCACCACCTCCACCTTGACCTTGGCACGCCGCCAACAATTGTTGAGACGCGCTGAGTTAGAGAATTTTGTGGTGATTGAGGATGACTATGAGGCTGAAAACCTGTACGAAGGCACGCCTATGCCTGCGCTGAAAAGCATGGACAGCACTGGACGGGTGATTTATGTGGGCTCTATTTCAAAGAGTCTTTCGCCCTCTTTGCGCTTGGGCTACATCGTTGCACCGCGCGCGCTGATTGCCGAGTTGCGAGGACTGCGCCATGCGATGGTGCGACACCCCAGTGCATTTTTACAGCACGCCTACGCGCTGTTCTTGTCGTTGGGTCACCATGATGTTCATGCGCGGCGCGTTAACCTTGCGATGCAAGCACGGGTGGTACTGGTGACGCAGGCATTGCGCACGCATTTGCCTGATTTTGAATTTGATTTGCCTTCTGGTGGTGCCTCAGTGTGGGTGCGGGCACCTGCCTGGGTGGATGCGGCGGAGCTGGCCATGATGGCACGCAACCACGGTGTGTTGATTGAAGCGGGAGATGTCTTCTTTGTGCGACCTCCTTACCCCTGTCCGTTCTTTCGCTTACGTTTGTCGTCGATTGCCGCAGAGCACATCGTCGCCGGCATTCAAGCCTTAGGGCTAGCGGTGAACCAGCTGGCCGAAGCGCGAGGTAAGTTCAGAAGTAATCAAGGCTTCGCTGCCAGTGTGACCAATATACCCATTGTGCCTGCTGCCCGGAATGCCTTGTTGCCTGCTGCGGGTTAACGACGAGACGCTGGCTCTAAGTTTGTTTCCGGACTGGCTCTTACGCAGATGTGTCCTTGCGCGCACAGTTGACTCCACCCTGTGGCATGTGTTTTGCGTCGCAAGGTAATCACATTACTTTGGATTCCTTGGAAAAACTTATGAAAATCTACAAACTGTTATTCAAACAATGGCCCCAATTGTTGGCTGCTGTGGGTTTTACTTTGGCGATGTCGGCCTTCGCTCAAACCAAAGAAGTCACCTTTGCCCACCAAGACATGCTGGTACCGTTGCGCACCTTAATGGAATCGGGTGAGTTGGAAAAAACCACGGGCTACAAAATCAATTGGCGCATGTTTGGTGGTGGCGGCGATGTGATTCGCGCCATGGCGTCGGGCGATGTGCAAATCGGTGAGGCGGGCTCCAGTCCTATTACTGCAGCGGTCAGCCAGGGTCAAGACATCAAGTTGTTTTGGATTCTGGACGATATTTCCAACGCTGAAGCGCTGATTGCGCGCAATGGCTCCAACATAACCAGCATGAAAGATCTCAAGGGTAAAAAAGTTGCTACACCTTTTGTATCTACCTCTCATTACCAGCTGATGGTGGGCATGAAGCTCGAAGGTGTTGACCCCAAGACGGTGAACGTGATGAACATGCGCCCACCTGAGATTGCCGCAGCCTGGGAACGCGGTGACATCGACGCCGCTTTCATTTGGGATCCAGTGCTAAGCAAAATCAAAAGCAGTGGCAAAGTACTGGCTACTTCCGGCACTATCGGTGCCAAGGGGTTCCCTACATTTGATGGCTTGATTGTGGACAGCAAGTGGGCGGCTCAAAATGAAGGCTTTATGGTCGCTTTGGTGAAAGCCTTGGCCAAAGTGGATGAAGACTACCGTAGCAGCACCGCCAAATGGGGCGTGGATTCCCCTCAGGCTAAGGCAGTTGCCAAATGGAGTAAAGCCGACGTGAAAGATGTTCCGTCTTCCATGTTGCTGTACAAATTTCCTACTCTGCAAGAGCAGCTCTCTTCCACCTGGTTGGGTGGCGGTGCAGGCAAAGCGCTGACCGATACCGCTGTTTTTTTGAAAGAACAAGGCCGCGTGCAAGAACTTAAGCCTAACTACGGTGTGTTTGTGACGACCACCTACGTGCAAAAAGCGATGGCAAAGTAAGTCTTCGCATCAGCGAAGACGACGCATCTCAAACCAGGGTGGGCCTCCCTGTTAAGGCTTAGTCTTAGTACTTGGAGGAAGGGCTGTTTATGCCTACATTGGACATTCGTGATCTGACGGTTAACTACGCGATCAAAGGTGGGCTGTTGCAGGCGCTGGCCCCAGTCAATTTGACAATGCATGATGGGGATTTTGTGGTGGCACTCGGTGCTTCGGGCTGTGGGAAAACCACGCTGCTCAACTGCATCGCTGGGTTTTTACCGCCATCAAGCGGAGAGATTTTGCTCGACGGTAAGCCGATTGATGGCCCTGGCGCCGACCGGGGTGTTGTATTCCAAAAGCACGCTTTAATGCCTTGGTTGAATGTGCGCGATAACGTGTCCTTGGGGCTGCGTTTGAACGGTGTGCCTAAGCCGGAGCGTGACCGCGTAGCTCACGAGAAATTGAGTTTGGTGGGGTTAGAGAAGTATGCTGAACGTGCAGTCTATGAGCTCTCTGGCGGCATGCAGCAGCGAGTGGGCATTGCTCGTGCTCTGGCCAGTGACCCCGCAGTTTTACTGATGGACGAACCCATGGGTGCACTGGATGCATTCACCCGTGAGCAGGTGCAAGAGATTTTGCTGCGCGCCTGGGTCAAGTCCAACAAAATGGTTTTTTTCATCACCCACTCGGTGGAAGAAGCCCTGTTCCTCGCGACACGGCTGATAGTAATGAGCCCAAGTCCAGGACGAATCTCGCATATTTACGACACTGTGCCGTTTTCTCGCCAATTTTTGGAACACGGTGATTCACGTAAAGTGAAGTCGGAGCCTGAGTTCATCCGCATGCGCGAAGAGATTTTGTCCATCATTCATCATAGGGAGGCCGCCCATGTCTGATCTTGCTGCAACTGTGCCTGGGCCTACCGTGGTCGGCCCATACGTTTCTAAAGTCGGCATAGAGACAGCCTCCAACATATCTGCGGCTGCTTCCGTAGCGCTGAAAACCAGCAAATTCAAGGTGCCAGGCGAAGGCAGCAGCAGCGCCATCAGCATAGCTTCGGTGCTTACGATTTTGATGGTTTGGTTTTTTATCACTAACATGGGGTGGGTAAAGCCCCTGTTCTTACCAACGCCGCAAGCAGTGTTCCAGCAGTTTTACGAATACCTGACGGGGCAGACCAATGATAAACCGCTGTGGCAGCATTTGTTGGCCAGCGTGCTTCGGGTATCAGTGGCGTTTTGGTTGGCCTTTATTACAGCGGTACCGATGGGTATCGCGATGGGTATGTCGCGCGTGATGCGGGGTATTTTCGACCCGCCGTTGGAGTTTTACCGCCCCTTGCCACCATTGGCCTACTTGCCACTCATCATCATTTGGTTTGGCATTGATGAGACGCCCAAGGTGCTGCTTATTTTTCTGAGCTGCTTTGCTCCGTTGGCCTTAGCCGCACGGGCGGGTATGCGTAGTGCGTCGCAGGAGCAAATTAACGCCGCTTATTCGATGGGTGCCAGTTATATGCAGGTGATTCGGCACGTGATTTTGCCGTCAGCATTGCCTGAAATTTTGATCGGGATGCGCATCGCTATCGGTTTTGGTTGGACGACCCTGGTCGCAGCTGAAATGGTTGCTGCCAACGTGGGTTTGGGTCAGATGGTGCTGAATGCATCCAACTTCTTGCGTACTGATATTGTCATCATGGGCATCATTGTGATTGGCGTGGTGGCCTACCTGTTCGATTTGCTGATGCGCTGGGTTGAAGTGAAGCTGGTGCCCTGGAAGGGCCGCATGTAAGGGGCAGGGAAGACTATCCAACAAAAATCCTAAATCCGCAGTCCTCCCTCCACCACCCGCTAAACGACTTTCAGGTTTATGGTGCGTTAACAATCATCCGGTACATCGGGGCAAGTTGGGCCAGCAGTTTGTTTTGGACACGAAACGCAATACCTTGGGCATCCATCGCCAGTTGAAGATCTTCTACCAGCGCGTTGAAGTTTGCCTGGGTGATAGCCATGCTGCTATGCGCGGATTTCATATCCGCACCGTCGTATGTGCAACCACCGCCCGACACCACGCAAAACTGATCCGCCAGTTGGTCTTTCAGGAACTTGGGTTTGGTTTCTTTGAAGAAGCTGCCAATTCGAGGGTCCGCGTACAAGCGAGGGACAAAGTCTTCCATCAATTTCACCAGACCGGGCTTGCCGCCCAGGTCTTTGAAAAGCTGGTCGTCAGCCATTGACGTTGCCGCAGCCGTAGCCGTAGGTACGGCTTGGGCTAAGGCGCTGCTATCGGCAAGCATACCCATCAAGGCGGCGCTGGCACAAAGTTGACGAAGTGTGAGGGTCATGATGATTAAGTCTTTTGGTATTGACTGGGGTGTGGGACTTAATAGTCTCAATAGAACAAATAGGCGCTTAGTAGGCCAACTGTGCTGACATGTAAACGCCGGTTTGCTTGCGGTTGGCGACTAAAGCAGGGGCGATGCGGCCTAAATCAACATAGGCAGCGGTCAGCGAGACGGTTTTGGTAGGGGCATAGGCGATGAAAATATCTTTCCAATCGTCCTCGCGCAAAGCCCCTGAGTTGGCGCCAAACACGCTGTTACCCACCTTTTCCAGGTTGTTTGGCTTGAAGCGGTATTCCGCACCGATGGCGATGTTTTTGCTGACCAAATAAGCCACCGAGATTTCAGGCATCAGCCGGTACTTGTCTTCACCCAATGCCCCGCCAAAACCCAGCAAGCCATTTTGATTGGCCTTGGTGGCACGCAGCGTGCCGTTAACGAGAATACTGTGGGCTAAAAACAGCTTTGTGGCACTGACATACACATCAGTTCCACTTAATTTGCCACCCAGTGCCTGAATCACCGGCCCCATCGTGCCAGCCCGCAAGCGTTTGTATTCCACACCCACAGCGACTTGTGGCATCAGGGTATCGCTGTCGAGCACTGCATTGCCGGCCAGTTTGACCTTGGCACCAATGATGTCCATCTTCAGATGCGTGCCTGGCGTCACGCCAAACGCGGCCAATGCCGAGGTCGGACCTGCGTCAAAGTCTTGCGTAGCGATGGACAACTCCACCTTGTTTTTGTAGCCTACCGCTGCGCCGTAGTTGGTCATGGCGTAGTCTTTCACTACTGTGCGGGTGAGGTGCGCAGTAGCGCCGATTTCACCGTCAGTCGCGTTAGAGCCAATCACGGCCCAAGGCGTTAAGCCACCACCTGCCGCACCGTCAATACTGCTGACGCCACCGGTAAGCAGTAATTTTCCGGTTTCGGCGAAGGAAGTAGCTGGGCAGATCAGATGAAGCAGCGCGCTTGCGGCCAGCAATGCGCGATGTGGTTTCAAAGGCATTAAGTTCTCCGTGGTTTGAGGGCGTTTGTCCAATATCAGGGGTACGCAGCAAATGCGCAGGAAGATTCTTTTAGAGATTAATAAACAACGAAGTATGGCGGCTAATTGCCTCTACTGGGCGGGTATGTTGCGTGTAGTCACGGATCCGACATTGACGGCACTGGTCTCAACCTGCACTCGAAAAATCTCTAGCCGGTTGTCCGCTCGCGGTACCGCGTTGATGCGGCTCTGCATTCCCCACAAAATAGCTTGCTGGAACAGCGGGATCACATAAGCCTCTTGCTTCACCTTTTGCAGCGCTTGCAGCAGAAGAGTCTTTCGCAGGGCCGGGTTTTGTTCAATTTCTGCCTTGTCAATCAAAACGTCCAAACTCGGGTCCACGATGCCGCCGTAGTTAAACTTCCCGGCCACGCTGCCGAAACTGCTTGTGCCGTTTGTACTGCTTACTGCGCTGTGCACCAGTGGTTTCAGGCTGTACATCGCGTCGGTCGTTGCACCGCCCCAGCCCATCAGGAATACATCGGCCCCGGTTTTTTCCAACTCTGCGAAATACTGCGTTTTGGGCTGCAGGCGCAGGCGGGCTTGCACGCCGACTTTGCTCCAGAAGTTGGTGACCGCTTTGCACAGCACCTCGTCCACCGGGTGGCGGTCGCTGGGGCAGTTCAGGCCCAGTGTGAAACCGTTGGGGTAGCAGGCTTGGGCCAGTTGGGCGCGGGCAGCTGTAGGGTCGTAGCGGGGCAGGGTATTCAGTGCTGGGTCGTAGCCGGTGGTGAGGGCCGTGACCATCGCACCAGTGGGCAGGTGGTCGCCTTTGAGGACTTGCTTTTGCAGCGTGGCGTAGTCGATGGCCTGCCACAGTGCTTGCCGCACCTGGGATTTTTGCAAAGGGTTGTCCGCTAATGTGCCGTGACGAAGGTGAGGCGATTTCACATCGAAGCCAAAGTAGATGATGCGGTTCTCTAAGCCAGAAACAGTTTTTAACGCCTTGTTGCTGGCGAGATAAGCTCGGTCGTTGGGTGACAAATCCACCACCAGATCGACCGCCCCGGTGGCAAGTGCCGCAACTCGGGTGGAGACGCTTTGGAGTGGCGTGAAGAGGACTTGGGTGACGTTGCCCAGGTTACCGCCGCTGGCTTTGCCTTCGTTCGCACGCGCCCACCAGTTGGAGTTGGCGTCCATCGTCAAGCTGATATCAGGCTTCCACACGGCGTTACGCAGCGGGCCGGTGCCGTTGGCATGGCGGTGGGCATAGGTTTCTTGGTTGGCACTGAGGTTGCCAGGTTGTTCTGCGCCGTGGGCTTTGGCCCAGGCTTGGCTCATGATGGGTATCAGCGTGAGTGTTTCGATGAAAAGAGGGTTGGGCTTCATGGTGTCGAATTCCACCGTTGTGGCGTCGATGCGCCGCACCCGGCCCAGCGAACTGGCCGCGCTTTGCAGATGGGATTGAGGGCTTTGGGCGCGGGTAATGGAGAACACCACGTCGTCAGCGGTGAAGGGCTGGCCTTCGTGAAAGGTCACGCTAGGGCGCAGGGTAACGCGCCACAGAGGGATTTTGTTGTCTTTTTGGGGCACTTGCACCCACGTTAAAGCCAAACCAGGGATGACTTTCAAATCTGGCCCGCGCAGCGCCAGTGGCTCGTAGAGGTGCTGGACCATCGCGTTGTTGAAACGGTCGTTCTTGGCATGCGGATCCAGCGTGGCGATGTCGCCTTGGGCGGCGAAGCGCAGAATTTCGGAGAGCGCTGAGGGTGGCAGCATGGCGGTGCAGAGGAGGGCTGCAAAAGCGCTATGGCGAAGGCAAAGGGCTCTAAGGTGAAACATAGCGCAGTGGTTAGAACAGTTGATCGGTAAACACTAAAGAATGCATAGCAAAGGATGAAGGCTGTGATTGCAAATCAGTCCTATTTTTTGACAAATCATCTTCACGTTCAGTTTCTTTTTCTGTTTTCGAGAGCGTCCCGACCCGTACACCGAGCAGTCGCAGCCGTTGCGTCAAATCTACCCGCTTCAGGCACAGGCCTGCGGTGCGGCGGATGGTTTGGGCGTCTGCGGTAGCGTGGGGCAATGTGGTGTCGCGCGTGACGCTTTTGAAATCGTCAAACCGCAGCTTGATGCCTATGGTTTTTCCCACATAGCCTTTGCGCTGTAAATCGCCTGCCAGCTTGGTGCACAGCTCGGTGAATATCACGCCTAATTCGGCTTTGTCGCGCACGGCGTGCAGGTCTCTGTCGAACGTGGTTTCGCGGCTCATGCTGACGGGCTCGCTCTGCGTAACCACAGGGCGGTCGTCGCGACCCCAGGCGGTATGGTGCATCCACGCGCCAGTACTTTTGCCAAAGTGCGCGATCAACCACTGTGGCTCACAAGCGGCCAAGTCGCCTATGGTGTGGATGTTCAACGCTATTAATTTTGCTTCCGCCTTGGGGCCGATGCCATTTATCTTTCGGCAAGCCAGTGGCCAGATAGCCGTTTGCAAATCAGATTCAAAAACGATGGCGATGCCTTGGGGCTTGTTGAACTCGCTGGCCATTTTGGCGATAAGTTTGTTGGGCGCAACGCCTACAGAGCAGGTGAGGCCTGTGGCGTCGAATATGGCTTTTTGTATCAACCGCACCAAAGTGCGCCCGCCTTCGCGTTGGCCTCCGGGCACGTCGGTGAGATCGATGTAGACCTCATCCACGCCACGGTCTTCCATCAGTGGCGCTATGTCGGTGACGATAGCCTTGAATTGGCGCGAGTACTTGCGGTACTCGTCAAAATCCACGGGCAGCAGTATGGCTTGCGGGCAGAGCTTGGCGGCTTTCATCAGGCCCATGGCTGAACCAATCCCAAAGTGCCGCGCTGCGTAGGTGGCAGTGGTGATGACGCCCCGGCCCACGTAGTCTTGCAGCAGGGGGAACTGGTCAACAGGGAGTGCGCCACGCAGTTGCAGCACTTCGTCCGCCGGGCGGCGACCACCGCCAATCACCACAGGCAAGCCCTTCAACTGCGGATAGCGCAGCAACTCGACGGACGCGTAAAAAGCGTCCATGTCGAGGTGGGCAATGCGGCGCATGGATGAGGTCATGGTTTGCCTAGTAGGGGTGGTTACAGGGGGGCCTACTGCCCCCAGCCCTGCGGTGGCCCTGTGCGTTGTTCATGCTCGGCCCGCTCTTGCGCCATTTGGTCTTCAAACTGCTGACGGCCGACTTTGATGGCGGCGATGGCTTTGCCCCTGTCTTTGTAGAGCGGATGCATCTTTTCCAGCAGTGCGAGGTTGTGGTGGCGAAAACGCAGGGTAACGCGGCGCGCCTCATGGTGGGCGTAGCCTAGCAGCTCCAGCACGCTGCGCCCAGAGCGAAGGCTGCTCTCGAACAGCTCGCGTTCCATGAGGGTGACACCTCGGTCTTTGAGCTTGTACCAGTGCGTTACGTCCCGTGCGCGGGCTACGATCTTGAGGTGAGGGAAGTGCTCGCGGGCAAGATCGGCAATGACCAGCGACTGGTCTACGCTGTCCACTGCGATCACTAAGATTTTGGCGGATTCGGCACCTGCAGTGCGCAACAAATCCAGCCGTGTGGCATCTCCGTAGAACACGCGTGAACCCAGCAAACGTGCGGTTTCGATCATGTCTACGTCATGGTCAAGCACCGTTGCTGGAATGCCTTGGGCGCTCAAAATTCGCACAACGATCTGGCCGTAGCGCCCAAAGCCTGCAATGATGACGCTGGCGCTTTGTGGCTCAGAGATTTCTTCCATTGTGGGCTTGTTGGCGTTGGCATAGCGTGGCAGCAACAGCTTGTCCACTAAGACCATCAGCAAGGGGCTGAGCAGCATGGAGATGGCCACGGCACCGATCAGTAGCGAAGACGTATGCGCTGAAAAAACATGGGCGCCAGCAGCGGTTTGGAATACCACAAAGGCGAATTCACCACCCTGCGCCAGCAGCAGTGTGATGACAGGGCGCTCTTGCACGGGC
>JAYUED010000114.1:0-4693 GCA_043739385.1 Betaproteobacteria bacterium
GGCGTGAAGTATTGGCCGGCGCCGCTCTTGGTGTCTTGCGCATTTTTCTCAAGCAGGCCTTCGTAGGCATCGCCCTTGACGTCAGCGCCCATAGCTGACCAGTTTTCACCGTCGATCAAGTCCACCACCAGCCGGCGCAGCTTGGCCGGGTCTTGAAACTTGTTTAAAGCCTTGGCAAAAATCAGGCCGATGGTGCCCTTCTCGGCACCCAGCTTTTCCAGCGTGTGGCGGTAGTGGTCAAACAGCTCGTCACCATCTTTGGCCAGCAGCGACGGCCAGTCGTAGCCCTTCAATATGGGGCTGGGTGATTCACCGCTCAGGTTAAACGGCGGCTTGCTACGCTCGTCCGCCATTTTGAGAAACAGCAGGTAAGTGAGCTGCTCCACATAGTCGCCGTAGCTCATGCCGTCGTCGCGCAGCACGTTGCAGTAGTTCCAGAGCTTCTGGACGATGGTGGCTGAGTTCATGGGTCTTTCTTTACTGATCTTTTTATGCTTGGCGGGTAAAATCGAGGGATGAAACTTTCACAGTCCAACCCGTTCCTGCTTGACAAAACTGCGGCTAAAGCTAGCCTTATTGTCTCTGCAAGAACATCGTCTGGCATAGAAGGCATTCGCCAACCGTTTGAGCGCGCCATCAAGACTGTTGGCATTACAAACACCCGCACTTTCACTGCGCACTGGCAGCAGCGTTGTTCTGTGATTAAGCACGTAACCCGTTGATTTTTAATAACTTTATCTAAACAAGAACGAAAAATCCGGTTTGCGTTTAAGCACTCTTGCGAAGTAGCTCAGACCCAAAATCGCAAATACTGAACTAATTGCAGTCTGAGGTAACCCGGATTGCTCCTGTACGAATTCTCGTTTTGTTCAATATCGACCCATGTTCACAAAAGATGAACGATATAGGCAATTGGACGGTGGGATTTGCAGAACCCCTAGCTGCGCAGCCGCACCACGGCCAGCCTTGGCTACGAGATATCACAGACTTTCTGCATTCGGTCGTTTAGTTACTATGTTTACAGGAGCTGCTTGCGCATGTATTTATTGGCTTACAGGCACTTTTATGGGTAAAAATGACCTGTTTTCGGTTGTCTACAGGCCCGCAAATTCAATTTGTGCAACACAGCGACAGTAACAAGCCGTTTTTTGCCTGTTTTTACCTATCGTTTTGGCCTCTACGCCAATAGATAATGCGCGAGCAGCTCCTGAATTAATAGCGCCTATAAATTAACTGGAGTCTGACCCCAATTGTTCACCACTTGTTCAATTTGCAGCATTCGAGCCGCTACATTGCCTTGTTTGGGTAGTTGTGCAAGTGGCTCCCTTTGTTAAACAAAGCGGCTAACAAACACTAAACAAAGCTTAAGTCATTGAAAAGAAACAGGTTTTTTTGAGGTAGGAGGGCGGCCGCCTTTGTTAACCATTTTGTTTTCCATTGTTTTTTTTATCGACCAGAACCCACTGTGAAGCCGTCCGCGACCCCGCGTTTCGGATGGTTTTGCCCGACTGCGATGACAACAGGTTGTGAATTTTCGTGAGCTTCTGGGCCTGACTCAGCACCTCTGGCAACTTGTCCAGCAACAGTTTGTCAATGTCCTCGCGCGACACTGGCTGGTGTTCACGAACCAAGGCCACGATCATGTCGCGGTAATACTGGCTGTCAAAACCCCGATTGCGAATGTGCTGGGCCTTCTGGCCTGCCACCGCAGCCACACTGCCTGCCACCATCAGGTTCGGGTAACGCCCCTCTACCAGCTTGGCGGCCTTCAGCCGTTTGGCATCCGCCGCCGCAATGCGCTGGCCCTTTTGCACCTTGTCCAGCAGCATGATGGTGGCCAGGTCCAGCTCGCCTTGCGCCATCAACAGCCGGGTGTAGCGCACGTCCAGAATGCGCCCGCGCAGCGTCACCATCACCCGCTCGGGCTGCGACAGGTCGTAGTCTGGCAGCGGGAAAAACCGCCGCCGCTGCGCCTGAAACATGCGCTTGATGCCGCCGCCCTGCGTGTCGATCATGTTCAGGGTAACCATTGCCTCGGCCAGATACGGGTTGCGGTAAATTTCCAGTGGGGCGTCTTGGTCAATCACCGCCTCCACACGCCCCGGCAAAAAGCCGCCCACGTTGGTGAGCAGCAGCGCATGCGGCGTTTCCACCACCTGCACGCGCCCGCGCAAGCCGTAGTCCTGGTGGGCAATGCAGTTGTGCAGGGCTTCGCGGATCACCCAAGGGTCGTACTGCGTCAGTTCCACCGGGAACAGCGTGCCATCCGGCAACTCCCGCACCGTGAGATTGCGCACGCGGGCCAGCACCTTGTTCACGTTGAGCAGCAGTGGTGGGCCAAAGTGCTCGTAGTCCAACTCTTCGTTGCGCTCATTCTTCAGAATCCAGCTGATGCGCGCCACGGCCGGGGCCAACAATGAAGAAGACTCCTCGCGCCCCAGCAACAGCAAGGCCGCATGCGTGACCGCGCCACGCACGGTCAACTTGGCCTTGTTCAGAAAAGTGGCGTCGTCCCACGCAGCCAGTTCTGCCAGCCGGTCTGGCTTGGTCTTGCTCTTCTCGGCGAATTGGCGGCGCGCCTCGGCTATGGCCAATGGGTCCAGGTCGGCCAGCGTGGCCTGCTCACACACCTGCGCGCTCCAATCAACACGGCGGCTCCAGATGGCGCGCTCTTTTTCGGGATACCTGGCCAGCGCCGTCTTGCTGCTGCCATTGCGCACAAAGGCCTTGCCATAAAACTCTACCGGCCGGTCAAACGCCGGGTGCACCTCGAACAACACCACGCGCTGCCCCTGGTACTGCCAAGTGTGAATTTCAAACCCTACGTTGGGATGCAGACCCAAGGCCAGCCACAGTGGCATCAACTGGTTGCCCTGGCCGTTTTCGGCCTGCGGGTCAAGCGCAGTGCCCACCACGGTGTGGGTGCCGTCCTCAATGCCAAACACCAAATAGCCACGCGGCTTGCCCAGCAGGCAAGCTGAATTGGCCAAGGCCGACAGGTATTCGCCAATGGCTTGGGGCTCATAACGATTGACCTTGAATTCAAGTCATTCGGATTCGCGGGGCTCGGCGCGCAGGCGATCGAGCAAGGCGGTGAGGTCGGCGGTGTTCATGTATTCGAGTTATTCCTATCTATGAAATTGGTCTGCGAAATCGATGAGATCACACGTTCATACATAGGCTACAGAGCACCCTTGGCTTCATCAAGTTGCCCCAGCTTTGCTTCCAAAGCAGAAACCAACCCATCAATAGAACCCTTTTTGTGAATGTTCAGGGCCTTCGTCGGGTTTGCCTCAATCAATTCGGCGATCTCCTTCTTGATCTGCATTTCAACCTTGGCCGGCCAGACCTTTCCTTGATGCTCAAATGCAGCTTTAAGTCGGTCAGACCATTTGCGCTTTCCTTTGAACTTTGGTGAGGCTAAAGATGCCCCATATTTATTCTTCAAAAAATCGGCATAGAGTGACTCATCGAGCATGTCCTCAAACTCTGATTCGTCAAGCCCAGCGCAGATGACATGTGTTACATCAGCCGGAACAATTAGCCCGTCGGCCTTAGCCTTTTCATAGGACTGCAATCCAGCCTTGTCGTGATCCAAAAGGACATGGCAAGTACACAGCGTTTCCCGAAGTTGGCTGAGTTTGTAGCTAAGATTGGTACCACCGCCTAAAGTATCTATAGCGATGAAGCCTGTGGTAATCGCAGTGGCAATGCGCTTCGATGCCACGGGAAGAAGCGCCAACAATGCCAGTCGATCATCCTCTCCCTCCACAACGAGTGCGACCTCTGCATTGCGCAAATTATCAGAAGCCCGCACCCCAAGGATTTCCCGGAGTTCCGCAACGTTTTTCGCTGGACTCGCCCGTTTTTTATTAACAATGATGTTTGATTTCAAATTGGTGCGGTCAACGAAAAGTGGGCAATGAGTAGTCAAGATCACTTGGTGCTGTGTACTCAATTCATCTAAAACGACACGCAACTGATGTATGGCCCTGGGATGCAAATGCGACTCTGGTTCTTCAATAGCGAGTACCAATTGCCGCTCCGAACTGCCAGAATGAGAAGCGTATTTCATGAGGCTGAGTGCGGCAAGACTTTGCACACCGTCCCCTTTCTTGTCGAGCGGGGTCGCAGTTCCATCATCAATGACAATTTCACTTGATCGTCGCAACGCTCTATAACGCGCGTCCTCTGATATTTCCACAGCAACATTTTTCACATTTGGCAGAAACTCTTGGAGCGTGTGCTTAATACTCGCCCCAATGCTCGCCAGCACGGGGCGCTGTAAATCGGCAACTGCCTGCATCGCAGCTTTATATTCCGGGCGCGCCTCAACCAGAGCCAACTCGCGATCAACCAAGTCGTTAACAATTTGAATCGCAGCGCTAGCCGTTCTGACTGCCGGTATGTAGGCGATATGAATATGCCTAGCGACAAATCGTGCAATTGGCTGCGCCTTTTTTGTAAGCGCTGGGCCACCCTTACCTGGCTTGGTAACTATCAGTTTTGAACCCACCGGACCAAATCGGAGTTGGAGCGGGAGCGTTCCATTCAGAGAGCTTTTGACTTCGACTTTAAATTCCTCCACTTCTAATGGACTCAAGAGTGCGTAGTTCTGGCCCCGTTTAATGTCGGCTGAGCCGACTTCGATGAGCCAGCCCTCGGCCAATTTTCTTTAGCTCTTCGGCTTGAG
>JAYUED010000115.1:0-39838 GCA_043739385.1 Betaproteobacteria bacterium
ACCTGCTTTTCCTCAACACCTGCAAGGCTGAGTTGCACGGGCTCTCGCAAGGGGCTTAGCACACGAACGAATGATGATCCTGCAGGTGGTGCAGCAGGATAGAGTTGCGCCAAAGCTGGTTTTTGTGCTGTAGCCGAGGTTGTAAGTATGGTGCAAACGGTTGCGAGCAAATATTTAAGCCAAGTAGAAATAGGGGCAATCACAGAATGGCCTTAATAAGAGGTTTGTAAGGTCAGGAAAGTACCCTTGGCACGTTGTTCGTCGCCACTGATTCTGATACGGTATTGCAGTGATAAATCGACAAATGACCTGTGTGAGTTATAGGTGTCTTCCCTGTACCAGTATCGAAAATTGATGCCTGGCCCAACGCCTACAGCGCTTCTCGTCGTGTAAGCATTGTTATAGTCACCGGCCAAAACTACGTGGGGGAAAGCCACCAAATCAGGACTGATGTTGTCTAATCGGTAGCTGCGACCTAAGCGTGCGTTGCCGGTAGCATAGTTTTGCGGATGCTGAAAGTAACGCCCTGCCTCAGCGTAGTACTGCTGTGTCCACCAGTCCTGCGCATCGGTACGAAGCTCTCCGCCCTCACCCTTGAAGTAAGCCACTTGTGCCAGCGTATCGCTGTTCATTTTTGAGCCTATCGGAAACAGCCGAGCCAAGGAAAGTACCAAATTGGATTCAGCCCAAGGTTTTAAGCGGATACCCACAGAGCCCTGTAAGCTGGCAGCGCCCGTTAGCCCACCAGCACGGCTGTAGGGCGTATCAAAAGCCCGAGCATAAACTTCAAACAACTTGCTGTTGCGAAAGCCAAAAGGGCGCCAATACAACTCAGCACCAAGCTGCACGCTGTCGGTACTGGCCGCACTGGAAGATTGCCCAAACCCTGGCGCACCAGAGCCTCGAAAGCTCATCGTTGCATTCGCACCCCATTCACGTGAAAGTTGAGCAATATTGCGGCGCATGGCCAATAGTGACTGCATTTCTGTGCTGCTACGTAACTCTAGTGGCTTGCTGAGCGTAACGTCGGCGGCACGCGTGAAATAGTCAATGGCTTGTTGGTCATGGTTAATACGCATCTCCGTGTAAGCCGCATCCTGTAAAACTCCAACAGAGAGTTGCTTAGCCTTATCGCTGCGCTCAAAAGCCTCCGAAGCTCTATCATCTGCGTTAATACTGACTGCGAGATAAGCCAAGTCCAAATCTGACGCTGAAGGGCTCTCACCGACTTTCAGTGCTTTATCCAATCGAGCGCGTGCTTCGGCTTTGCGATTGAGCTGTGCAAGCAAAGTCATTTCTTGTGAAAGCGGCAAAGTATCGATCTTCAAAGCTGCCGAAAAATCATTCTCCGCCAAGGATTTTTGGCCCAGCTTGTTACGAATATCGCCACGTTGGGCTAACAATTGCGCACTAGGCTGACCTCGGGCAATGATTTCACTAGCGACGCCATCGGCTTCTTCGAGTTGTCCATTCAGCACTAAGGTATTGAGTAACAGCACAAGGTAGTCAGCGTTGTCGGGATCAAGTCGTACGGCTTGGCGTACATTGGCTAGTGCCAAGACATAGTTTTTGTTCGTAATCTCTTTGTAGGTAGCTGCGGCTAACGTATAGGCAGGGTCTGTACCAGCAGATGCGGGCGACAAATAGCAATTACGCCCGCCACGGGAGGCTTGACAATCAAGGTTCAAGGGGCGCAAAACCTCAGCCACGATCACAGCACCGTCAGCTTTGGTGGCTGACTGCAACACGGCTGTGCGGTGGCGCCATGTAAGCATTGCGTCTGGTTTTCCGGACACCTTACTTTCCAGTGGCTCCAGCAAGCTCAATACAGCCTGGGGATCCCCAGCTGCCAACGCAGCGTCTGCCATGATGATGCGGTAGTTCTGTTGCTCAATCGCTGTCAAATCAGCACGACGCAGCACGGCGTCAAAGTCTGCCACTGCCGCAGTACGTTGCCCAAGATATTGGCGAACGTAGCCTCGCATCATGAGAGGCAGCGCATCGTCTTTATACATCGTTACAGCCGCACTAGCGGCCCTCTCTGCTTCTGCAAACCGCCCCGCTGTCATCAGTAGGTGAACTAGCAGCAAGCGGTTACCCATTACATCAGGCGCATAAACAACGGTTTGTGTTGCGGCTAAGACAGCTGCATCCAAGTCTTTGTGCTCCATTGCGCGGTTGACGTTGTTTGCAGCTTCATCAGCCAGTTGATTACGCACGTTTTCGCGAAAAACTAATAGGCCATCATCAAGACCAAATCGCGAGATCGCTTGCGCGATCACCCGGTCTGCATCGACAGTCCGCCCAGCAGCAAATAAGGCATTGGCCTGCGCTTCCCATAGTTTTTTATACCCAGGATATTTTTGCATTGCTTGCTCTGCTGTGATGACGGCCGCTTTGGAGTCACCGGCTTTGATCTGGTCGTACACCTTTTGCGCCAAAGCTGAAGCTGAAGATGAAGCTGAAGATGAAGATGAAGATGAATTCTCAGCCTCCAAAGCCTCAGCTGGCACGATCAATTTAGGAATTAGGCCCGGTGAAAGGCGAACTTTGTCATTTACCGCAGCGGCTATGCGCACCGATTTAGCCACATGACCTGCAATTTTTCGCTCACGCTGGACGTAGGGTGGCTTGCGACTGCTGCCCTCTGACTCATGCTCAGAAATAGACTCGTCAGTTACACGGGTGCGACTGACGGTTGGCGTGCCCTCAACCAACATAGTGAATGAGGAGGCAGCTCCTTCTTTATCCTTTGTCGCAACCACCAACCGGCGAATTTTCTCCACATCGGGACGCATGCGCATCACTTCGGTTGCCAGTGAGCGTGCTTCTGAAAAATCGCCACGTTGATAAGCGGCAAACGCTTTTTCAGCCAAAGTCAAAGACCAGCCTGACAACGGCAACTCTAGGGTCTGAGGTTGTGCGTAGGCGGTACCTATCATCACCAATGGCAGCACGAAGGTATGACACCACCGCAGCAAGGAAGGCTTCATTTTTACAGCCATGCGTTCATACCTCTTCATTAATCACTATTCGATGCGCTTTTTGACGAACAGTGGTTGTATGAACCGGACTGGGCGATGTAAGCAAGTTTGTTGTGGGTTTAGTTAACTGAGGGACAACAGTCTGCGACTGGACTGAATCCAACTGAACTACAGCCTCTGGTAGCAGCAAGGCTTGTACGTCAGCTGAAGGCATAAGAGCCGGTAACAAAGGTCGTACGGGCAATACGTTCAGTTCAGTAGGCTGAGGCCTGAAACCAATATCACGGATGGCATTACCATCTGCAGTAGTCGTAACAATCAACGGTATCAAGTCGGCAAATACTGTGCCCTGCGTCGCCGGATCTAAAGCATGAAGATACGCAGTGATGCTAGAGCGATTCGTCACAAATTTTGCATCTTGGAGCAATGGCTTAGCCTTATCAGTGACAACGGCTTGTAATGCACGCTCTACGCTGCTCTCTGGGCAACAGCCAAAGAAAATGAAGCACTGTTTGCCATCTGTAGTCGTTAAATCACCGGCACGGGTTACATCCAAGGCACCAAGGAGCTCCGTACACGACGAACCATCTGACGGCCTAGCAACAACCAACGCACAGGGGAGGTGAAGCGAGTCAAGCCGTTTTAACGTATTAGCGGTTTCAGCTACGAAACGCGCTGGCGATAAATAGCCTCGTTCGCTTGAGGTCATAAGACTGGAAAGTGCCTTCTCAAAGTTCATCTCAATTTCGCGGCTGAAAACCTGCCCCTGTAAAGACTCCAGCATCAAGGGAATACGGTTTGCAGGGACCTTCTGGTTAATGACCAGACTGACCCCTAGACGCAAAAGCAGTGTTTCACTCTGGAAGCGCAGAGAAGCATCCCGCTCCACAAGCACAATATCGGCCTGCTTACCAAGCAGTAAGCGAAGTGTGTGAACAGCTTCTGCAAGGTCTCTCAAAATGTCTTGGCGTTGGAAGCTCAGCAAAACTACTGGCGCTTTGACACCCACCGCTGCATGGATGATGCCGATTACTGAATTGCATGCACGCCACAATCCTGGTATTCGATGGCTTAGCGCAAGAAGTGCGGGATCAATATAGAAATAGCGCTGCCCTGACGACGAGTCCACTTTAGCCTCAACCACAGGTACAGCCTCAACCACAGGTACAGCCTCAACCACAGGTACAGCCTCAACCACAGGTACAGCTTCAACCACAGGTACAGCCTCAACCACAGGTACAGCTTCAACCACAGGTACAGCTTCAACCACAGGTACAGCCTCAACCATAGGTACAGCCTCAACCATAGGTAGTTCAGTCAATCCAAGGTGTATTGCTTCCTTCACGTCTAACTTTGGCAGATACGCTTTGTAAGCGAAGGCATTGCTGGGCGATTCCTGTTGGCGTTGTTCCGCAACGACTTTCTCAATTACCTCACGACTGATAACGCCCTCTTCCACCAAAAAGTCTCCAATACGTCCATGACGTTGTGGGCGATATTTCTCCATTGCTTTTTCGAAAGCTTGGCGCTGCACGAAACCACGCTCTATGAGTAAGTCCCCCAGTAGCGGTGTTTGAGGAGCTTTTTCACCACCTGCGCCGAACGCACCGTCTTCACCACGCAGCAACCGTAAACCTGCCGCAATTTCGCTTTCGCGGGCAATACATTGAACGGGCTCGCGTCCTAGTACTGTGGTCAAATGCTGCAAAGACTCGGCATTCAATGGGCTGGCAACGCCCACCATCGGTTTACCTTGCGCGTTGTCACCTATACAAAGCGTACGCAATCGCATGCATAAATCGCTAGGTAAGCGTGCAGTATGCTGAGTCACAATGCCTTCGGTCATCTTGGCGCGCGGTAAATCGGACTGGAAGGCAATCACTTCAGCCAACGTTTCATCGTCTAGCCAGCCGTTGGACACCAGCACCCGCCCCAAAGGCAGTTGCACCCGAACTTGCTCCGCCAAAGCTTTTTGGAGCGTAGATTCGTCCACTGCTTGCCACAATTGCAGCAGGTCACCAATACGCAGCTTTTGGACAATCAAATTTTCAGCAGACGGGAAGTCATGCATAGTCTTGTCCCACACCATGGCGCTGCCCAAGAATAAATAGCTCAAATACAGCTTCCAGGCCCTTGCAACAGCCATGAAGTTCACAAAATTACTGACAACCATGCGTGGCACTGACAATAAGCCGTGCCGCCAGCCATACAAAGCCGTCACAAAGTAAATACGGTGTCCTATACGGTTCAACAAAGCAAATCCGTTAAACAGCAACACATAAGGCCACCAACCGTCCATTGAGAACAAAGGTGGGTAGTAAACCGTCCACAGCCCAGCGAAAGCAGCTGTCTGAAAAATCACAAACTGAATCAACAAAAAGTACGCCATCATGCTGATGAGCGCAGTCAACACACCTTTTCGGTCACGCAGTAACAAATACTTTGCTACCAGTGGGCCAGTAAACTTGATCTGCTCCCAGCTTTGCAGGCCAATACCCAGCGTCCAGCGGGCTTTTTGACGGTATGCAGTACGGAATGTATCGGGGAAATACTCACGCACGCACAGTGGCATATCAGTAAGTTTGGCTATTGCTTGCACATTGCTTTTGAAAAACCAAGGCTCTTGCTTAACCAGAAATTGAACAGGGAAAATCGCAAAAATAGAACGCATCCCCATGTGGGCCAAGCGGTTGCCAATGTCGTAATCCTCCGTCAAGCTCATAGTGTTGAACGGCTGGTTTTGCGTTTCAGCGTTCAGCGCCAAAATGGCTTTCCGCGAAAAGCAGGTGCCTACGCCTGCGGAGGGCACAACACCTGAAACACTTTCACGCACAAGCATGTCTTTGCCGTGGGACTCTGCAAACTCATCCATGTAGGTGCCAGCGACCAATTCATACCATTTACGCTCCAGCGACATCACTGGCAACTGGATCATGTCTTTGCGTGGCAACAAGTAGTTGTAGAACTTCAGCTCCAGCGGGTGCAGCACATCTTCGCTGTCGTGCAAGATCATGCCGGCGAACTCAATACCAGCCTGCTCCTCGTGCTTCAAAATCGCTTGTACAACCCAATTCAAACAATCAGCTTTGCACGTAGGACCTGGATTGGGCACCTCCACTCGGCGCAATTGTTTGTAGCGGCGACGCATGCGCTCCACTTCGGCAATGGTCGCGGCATCGTTAACGTAGGTACCCACAAAAATCATATAATTTTTGTAGTCCATGACTGTCACCATATTTTCAATCATGGCGGCGATCACGTCGTACTCCATCCAAGCAGGAACCATCACAGCCAGTGGCTGCTCAACACGCTCCTGAAGCTGCAGTGCAGTCAACGGTCGGTACGGCTTTTTGCGATTCGCGAACCAACGGCCTACACGACGCGACCAATACCAAATATCAATCACCAAGTCGTCCAAGCCTGAAATGATGATGAGCACGGCCAATACCGCCGCTAGCACTTCTAAGTTGGCGTAGTAATCCGCAGCGAAATACTGCCAAGAGATCATAGAAATTGCCTGTTCATGGGGCTGCGCTTACTTTGCGTTGCGGCGGCGGTAGCGGCTGGCCGCGTACAACAGCGCAAGGAACAAAGCTATTGCAATCACTGGGATAGCCCACCAGAAATAACGTTTGAACCAGGGCTCTTTTACTTCTTCAAACAAACGACGATCCAAGCTGCTGCGTGAATCAAACTGCGCTACTAAGCCCTCTTGCCCAATGACTGCAAAGTTACCATTCATCAACTGAAACGGCTTGTCGTAGCGACCAACATCCTCCGCCACCGTGTGGTAAATCACACCGGGCTTGCCATCGACATGCTCAACCGATGCCGCACCGATACGTGTCAGACCCGCAATGTCCAGTAGCTTACGGTCAGTGTCATCAGCAAGCACCAAGTGACCCTTGTCAACTACCACTTTGCGATTTTCAGTGGGGAAAGCAATGTCCATCGCCAAGAAAGGCGCTGTCGGCTTAGCTTGTGTCTCGCCACCCACAACGATAAATTTAGATTTAGTGGGGGACACATCTGTTGCTGCACTTAGGCGTATCAATCGTGCCAAGCTGCGTGGTGCATCGGCCAAGTAGGCGTTGGGCACCAGCACATCGCCACCTTGCGACAAGCGAGAGGACATGCCTGTGAAATCATCGTCAGCATTTTCACCACCCAGAACTACATGGCTGCTGGCCAAAACAGAGACCGGGAAGGCGCCAGGGTTCTCACGGCAGCGGTCGCTCAGTAGCTGGCGAACGAAAGACACGCGAATCACATTGCGCGCACCCAGTGCGTAGCTAGGGATTACGGCCGTCAGGCGCTCACGTTTGCCTGTGGCTTCCATTTGTTTGGACGCCAACAAAACTTCGTTCATGAAAATTGAAGCGACAGGCACTGTGCCCCAGGTGCTGGGTGCAGCAGACAAGTCCATCACTAACTCGCTAGGACGACGCTCTTTAAGTAGACCTGAACCGATCTCAAACTTAGAAATCCATTCACCATAGCCAATTACGTCAAAACTGCTTGGGGCAGCACCCAAAGCTGACAGCGATACGGCGTTAGCTTCGCCAGAAGGCACATCAGCCGCCTTGACGACCATGGCCGTGGAAGCCGCTACTTTTCGCCATTGGGTGTCAAACACATCTGCAAGCTTGATGCCCGCGTCCGCCGCTACCACAACAGTAGCACCACCTGACGTCACAGCCAGGCGAATCTCGCCAGCAGCGGTTGGGTTCGTAACGGAGTCCAAGCGTTGTACTCGCCATTGGGTAAAGCTGGCTGCAGCATCTGGTGCTTCTGCCTTGATTTGACTCTCCAAAGCACTCAAGCCCGCTTGAACGCTGCTCACCAAATTGCGATCAGTCACAACTACATCCACATGCGCAAGACTGATTTGATTCAATGCAAACCAAGCCCCAACTTCGGCTGAATCCTTCAATACATGCTTTCCGCCCTGCGAAAGCGCCGCAAAAGCCGAAATGCGTCGTAAACCTTCTGGCACCGACAAACGACTTGTATCCACTTCTTGACCTACAGCGGGCATCACCACGACAGAGGGACGCTTACCGGCGCGCTCCAAAGTCAGGCCGACACGCCAAGCCGTGGCATAGGCATCCGGCGCAAGTGATTTGCCCGACACCAAAATCACAGGCGCTTGCGGTATCGCTGTCCACGCGGTGGACAAATCACGAATTGCTGCTGCATCAAAGCGGTAAGTCAAACGGCTGCTAGGCTCAATACGCAGCAAATTTCCCATGGACCGCATATCAGTACAAATAGAATCTGTAGCGCCCAAGGGGATCACGGTATTCCAAGCAACACCAAACCGAACAAATCCTGATGGCTGTGGAGTACTGGGCACGGCAACCACTTGGCTGGCGTCGCCGCGCTCCAACGTAATCCCGCGGGCGGCAACAGCTGCATTGTCCAAAGACAACAGCAATGTCGTACGCCCCTGATCGGCACGCATGTAACTGGCATTGAACTGAATAGCCGCATCCAGCAAGGGCACGTTGGCAGGCACCGGCAAGTAAATGTCACGTAGGGTTTGGCCGCCCCCCATTACGACAGCTGTACTCAGTCCAACGTCTGGCAGAGACACCGAACGAGCAACCCAAGTATTAGTGGCAAAATTTTCAAAAATTGTCGCTAAACCTGCCGACTTGGAAGGCTTAGGGGCCGATTCAGTGATCTGAGGCTCGGGCTTGGATTTGCTCTTTTTAGCAATGGCCGGTGGACTGCCTGTCGCCATTGACAGGGCCAGCACAACAGCGCAAGGCATGAGGGGCAATAAAGGTTTTTTGCGGTTGCTCATTGTTTGTTCTTCACAGTGCGTTCGCCAACCAAACCATGCGCTATGCGCCTGGCTTGATCTCTAGAAATATCATCCAATCCGTGGTTTACACGGGCTGGCACTAATTCGTTACACGCCGGTGGGCGAGCGCTAAAGGGCTCCAACTTTACGTAAAAATTCCAACAATTTAGTTGTAACGATTTAGTAACAATTTTAAGAAAGTTTGAGCATCGCACCACCAAAAACTATGGTCGCTTACCTCTGAAGTGCTTGCATAGTTCACATTTGAATAAACTATCTGGAGTTTTGAGTCACACGTATTTTCGCCATGGACAAAAAAAATTATCTACCCCGTGAAAACCCTAGATATGAACAGTAAATATCAGACATCCAAGTTACTCAGTCACCGAGCAGCATGTCGCTTGGTGCTCAGCGACAATAAAAACCATGAATCCGATGGCCCCTAATACCCCTCCTACTAACGAAACTAGCGCCGATTTACATTGGCACAACAGTTTTTCCCACCTACAGAACGATTTTTTTACCCGACTCACGCCCAGTAGCCTGCCAGCTCCTTATTGGGTAGGCCGCAGCGCACAGGCTGCACAGGCACTAGGGCTTAGCTCTGAATGGTTGGCGTCTGATGAGGCCTTGCAAGCATTAACGGGCAACCAGGTTTTACCTGGCAGCGAACCCGTGGCCAGCGTCTACAGCGGTCACCAGTTTGGAGTGTGGGCAGGTCAATTGGGGGATGGTCGAGCTATTTTGTTAGGCGAAATACAAACTTCAAAACACGGCAACAGCACGCAAGAAATTCAACTTAAAGGTGCAGGTCGCACACCCTACTCAAGAGGGGGCGATGGCCGCGCGGTGCTGCGCTCCAGCGTCCGCGAATTTCTGTGTAGCGAAGCCATGCACGGCTTGGGGATTCCCACCACGCGTGCCTTGTGCGTGACAGGTTCTGATGCCGTGGTGCGGCGCGAAGCGCTAGAGACGGCCGCCGTCGTGACCCGCAGTGCGCCCAGCTTCATCCGCTTTGGCCATTTTGAACACTTCTCCCACAGCGACCAGCATTCCGAACTCAAAATCCTGGCGGATTATGTAATCGACCGGCACTACCCTGCCTGCCGAGACAGTACCGCATTCAATGGCAATCCCTACGCGGCATTCTTGGAAGCCGTGAGTGAGCGGACTGCCCACATGGTGGCCCAATGGCAGGCTGTAGGTTTTTGCCATGGGGTGATGAACACCGACAATATGAGTATTTTGGGCCTCACCATTGACTATGGCCCGTTTCAATTTCTTGACGGTTTTAATCCCGCCCATATCTGCAACCACAGTGACACCCAAGGTCGTTATGCCTATAACAAGCAGCCAAATGTCGCTTACTGGAATTTATTCTGCCTAGGTCAAGCACTGCTACCGCTTATCAGCAGCACTGAAGGCGACCAGGAACTGACGCTGGCAGCCTTGGAGTCCTATAAAACGGTATTTCCTACTGCCATGGAGGCCTGTATGCGGGCCAAGCTGGGGTTGATCTCATCAGTCAGTTTGACATCCGGCGCAGCGCAGCACCCCCAGCAGGGGGTACGGGCGCTTATCGAATCCATCCTGCAACTGCTTTCTGCAACCCGCGTGGACTACACAATTTTCTGGCGACGTTTGTCGAATTACGTAGCCCAGCAGGCACGCTCTCCCGCAAACGTAGCGAACGCTGAACCTCTGCGTGACCTGTTCCTTGATCGCTCAGCTTTCGATGCATGGTTGCTGCAATATTCAGAGCATTTAGCTATGATGGATACTGCACAAGTGGCTAATTTAATGCTACGAACCAATCCCAAATTTGTTTTACGAAACCACTTGGGAGAACAGGCAATCCGAGCCGCCAAAGTGAAAGACTTTTCTGAGGTTGACCGCTTGCGCCAGCTGCTTGAATCTCCCCATGACGAGCACCCTGGTTTCGAACCTTATGCCGATTTTCCACCCGATTGGGCATCAGGCATTGAAATCAGCTGTTCGTCCTAAACCTTATGGACATCTGTTGATACCCCTGGAGAAATAATGACCACCAAAATACAAAAAACTGATGCCGAATGGAAAGCACTGCTAGCACAAAAATCTGCTGAACCGCATGCGTTTGAAGTCACCCGCCATGCATCTACCGAGCGTGCTTTCACCGGAAAATACGCTGACAACTTCAAATCAGGAACTTACACCTGCATTTGCTGCGATAAGCCACTTTTTGTATCGGACACCAAGTTCGACGCTGGTTGTGGTTGGCCCAGCTTTGACCAAGCAGTTGACGCTACAGCCGTTGCCACAAAAACAGACCGTGCGCATGGCATGGTGCGTACTGAGGCTCTCTGCGCTGATTGCGGTGCACACCTTGGTCATGTTTTTGAAGATGGCCCGACCGACACTGGCTTACGCTACTGCATGAACTCCGCCTCTTTAGCTTTTAAAGCTGCACCATGAAAATATTGTTTGATTTCTTGCCTATTGCGCTGTTTTTCGGCATGTTCAAGTACGCCGAAGGTCACAAAGACTGGGCTGCAGCCGTGGGCACTGACTTATTTGGTTTTTTAGTCTCGGGTGGCGTAGTCGGAACAGCAGAAGCACCAGTGCTGCTTTCCACCGTCGTCGTGATCGCAGCCACACTGGCACAAATCCTGTGGTTAGTAGCCAAGGGCAAAAAGATTGAACCCATGCTGTGGATCAGCTTGGTACTGGTCATTGGCTTAGGGGGCGCCACCATCTATTTTCACAATGAAAATTTCATCAAATGGAAGCCGACGGCCCTGTATTGGGCCATGGGCAGCGGCTTGCTTGTTGGTCAATTATTTTTGAAAAAGAATTTCATCAAAACTCTGATGGGCGCGCAAATGACGCTACCTGACAGCATATGGTCAGTACTGTGCTGGAGCTGGACAGGCTTCTTCGCCGTAATGGGATGTATCAACCTGTGGGTCGCTTTCAACTTCAGCACCGACACTTGGGTCAACTTCAAACTGTTTGGTGGCATGGGTCTGATGCTGGTCTTTGTACTGGCGCAAGCCGCCTACCTTAGCAAATACATCAAGGCGGAGAATGATCTCCAGCCTACGTCGACAAAGATCAAACCATGACCGCCACTGCAGCCCAACTCGAACAGCGTCTGCAGGAACGCTTGGAGCCCACCACGCTCCAAGTGATTGATGAAAGCGCTGACCATGCAGGCCACATGGGTGACAACGGCGAAGGCTTTGGTTCGCACTTTCGTGTGCGCATTGCCGCCCCATCGTTCACGGGTAAAACCCGCGTTGCCAAGCACCGCCTTGTGTATGATGCGCTGCAAGATTTTCTAGACCAGGGCGTTCACGCGCTGGCCATCGAACTTATCTGAATTCCCCCCAGTCATAGTGACTGCCGCTGCCTTAATACTGTAGCGATCTCTCTTCCAATGCTCCAAGACAATCAGGATTAACGTCATGAAAAAGCAGCTTATTTCTACGCTGGTTAGCGCCACCTTGCTCGGTGTTGTCAGCCTGTCAGCTCTAGCGCAAAACGTTGCTATCGTGAACGGCAAGGCCGTTCCTTTATCTCGTGTTGAAGTGCTGGCCCAACAGGTTGCCCGTTCGGGCCGTCCTGTCACACCTGAAATGCAAGGTCAAATCAAAGACGAAGCGATCGCCCGTGAAGTCTTCATGCAAGAAGCCCAAAAGCGTGGCTTGGACGCTACTGACGACTTTAAAAATCAGATCGAGTTGGCCAAGCAAACCATTTTGATTCGCGAGCTCTTTGCCGACTTCCAAAAAACCGATCCGGTCACCGATGCTGATATCAAGGCTGAATACGACAAGTTTGCAGCATCTAACGGTGGCAAAGAATACCGTGCGAGCCACATCCTGGTTGATAAAGAAGATGAAGCAAAATCCATCATCGCCAGCCTGAAAAAAGGTGGCAAGTTTGACGAAATTGCCAAGAAACAATCCAAAGATCCAGGCTCTGGAAGCAAGGGCGGCGACTTGGATTGGGCCAATGCCAACAGCTACGTCAAAGAATTCTCTGATGCCATGAGCAAGCTGAACAAAGGCCAAACCACCGACACCCCTGTAAAAAGCCAGTTCGGGTACCACATCATCCGCTTGGTCGACGTGCGCGATGCCCAACTGCCTAAATTTGACGATGTGAAGCCACAAATTACCCAGCAGCTGCAACAGCAAAAGTTGGCAAAATTCCAAGAAGACCTGCGCGCTAAAGCGAAGATCGAATAAAGAGTTGAGCCGCTAGAGCCTCTTTGCTGAGGCCCAGTACAGCCCCAAAAGCGCAGATACTCTCTGCGCTTTTTTACTTTTTACGCCCTAAACATGCTGACCAGCGATAACAACCCCAGCAGTACAGGTTGATGCAGCATGTAAAAGCTCAAGCTCCAGCGTCCTAAGCAGCTCAAACCAGCCTGGCTTGGCGCATGGGACACCACTTTGGGTCGATGTTGCAGCAACCATGTTCCTGCCGCCATACCCCACCACATCACCCCTAACCACGGCAGCACGGGCACATAGTCTTCCGTCCGTGGTTTTTGACCGATGAGCCCCAGCCAATTGAACGCTCTGTCATTGAGGAAACTCAGGCTTATGCTCTCTCCATGGACGTAGACGGCTATAAACTTCATAGCGATAGCCATAGCGCCAAGAAACCACAACCAGCGGCCCCAGCCCGCAGTCAACCGCACTATAACCAGCATCACTGCAATGCCATGCAGTACGCCAAAGTAGATATAACTTTGTGGAAACATCCACATTGAACCGGCGGTGACCAGCAGCGCGCACAGCACGACCTGCCCCCAACGCCGCCAAAACCGTGGCCAAGTCTGCCCTTGCTGAACGGCGACCGCCTGCCCTAGGCCAGCACAAAAGAGAAACAAGCTAACGATGGCGGTACGCTGCCAAATCCAGACTGGGTCAGACAAAAAGTTTTGATGGATCCACCCCTCATGGTTCAGGTCGAAACAGAAGTGGAAAACAGCCATCCATAAGATAGCAACACCACGCAGGGTGTCAATGGCGTCAAAGCGTTGTGCAGCAGGCATGACCGTAGTTTAGAGGCAACAAATAAATGCACTTGCCTCAATGAAGTTGGCGTCAAGGTAATGCAAACTCACTACTCATTCACCGTAAAAAATTCTCCGGTAGAAACCCACGCTGCGAATTTTCGCTGTGAGGCAAGGATATTGGCAGAAAAAATACGGTCACTCTACTTTTACAAACCACCCACAGAAAAACCACAATGCAATTTAGGTATCTACTTACCGCTGTCACTGCGGTCTCATTACTTGCGTCTTGTGGTGGCGGCAGCCCATCTATCAATCTTGGTACGGTAAGCAACAGCGTTAGCCCTTCGCGTGGTTCCTTGCTGCAAAGCCCACCACCACGACTCACATCACTGACAGCGGCTAACTTAACCGCCAGCCTCAATTCCAGTGCCGCAGGTCAAGGTTTGCTGGCAGTGGCAGGCACACCCACTTGTGGCGTAGATGTCCGATACATCAAATATGGCACTGTGGGTGGTGCCGGTGAAGCCACTAACGCCTCAGGTGTGCTGATGACGCCTACGGGTTCATCCAATTGCACTGGGGCACGCCCTGTGGTTCTCTACGCCCACGGTACATCGCTGGCCAAGAGCTTCAACCTTGCCAACCTGAGCGATATTACCAATGACGCATACGGTGAGTCCATTTTGATTGCGGCAACATTTGCCGCCCAAGGTTTCATTGTGGTAGCGCCCAACTATGCAGGCTACGACAGCTCCACCCTTAGCTACACCCCTTATCTGAATGCGGACCAGTCATCTAAAGAGATGATGGACGCACTGAGCGCCGCTCGTAAAGCCCTGCCCAATCTGCTGCAACCCGTACAAGACAGCGGCAAGCTGTTCATTACCGGCTACTCACAAGGTGGCCACGTGGCCATGGCCACGCACAAAGCGATGCAGGCCGCTGGCCAAACAGTCACCGCCAGCGCACCGCTGTCCGGCCCGTATGCCCTCGCCGCCTTTGGCGACGCCATTTTTTACGGGAACGTCAACTTGGGTGCCACCGTTTTTGCACCGTTGCAATTGAACAGCTACCAAAAAGCTTACGGCAATTTGTACACCAAGTTGACCGACATTTACGAGCCAGCCTACGCCACCGGCATTGACACTTTGCTGCCAACCAACACGCCTTACACCACACTACTTGCCCAGGGTAAGCTGCCTCAAACCGCCCTGTTCAGCAGCAGCGCACCTACGGCACCGGCAGGTGCTCAAGCATCGCTGCAACCCACGCTTAACGCCATCACCCCGCCAACGACACCCGCTTCGCTAGCACCATTGTTTGCACTGGGATTTGGGGCCAGTAACCTGATTACAAATAAAGCCCGCTTGAGCTACCTGCTGGACGCCATCGCCAACCCTGATGGTGCCGTACCCACTGTTACCACTGGCGCACAAGCGACGGCCCCAAAGTACCCCTTCAGAATGGCGCTTAAAACAAACGATTTGCGCAACTGGACGCCTACTCGTCCCGTATTGTTGTGCGGCGGCAGTGGTGACCCTACAGTGTTTTTCAACGTCAACACCCAGCTGATGCAGAGCTTCTGGACGGCTCCCTCACCAGCAGCACCCGCTGCAGGTTTACTGCAAGTACTCAACGTGGATTCAACACCGACCAGCGCCAACGATCCGTTTGCAGCAGCTAAAGTTGGCTTCAATCAAGCTGTCACCAGTACCGCTGCAGCCGCTGTAAGCGCTGGCGCTCTAGACGGTGGTAACGCCGCCGTCACCCAGGCTTACCATGACTCATTGGTGGCCCCGTTCTGCACTGTGGCGGCCCGAGGCTTCTTCCAGCAAGTGCTAGCGGCTGGAATCTGAATTGCCAACTACAAGTTTTTGGACAAATCCAGTGCGTAGCATCCATTCCTGGGCGTGAGTCTGAACTACACCAAGTTTTAACGACCCAGCTAAGCAAAAGGACCTGGATTGAACCCAGGCCCTTTTTTGTTTCTAATCCACCCACTTGCGCGCATTGCGCCACAACCGCATCCATGGGCTGAACGCCGCGTCACCACCCGATTTATCCAAATCTGTCCAACTCATTTGGATGTTACGGAACACCCGCTCAGCGTGCGGCATCATGGCTGTGAAACGGCCATCCGCGGTAGTGACTGCCGTAAGACCACCAGGGCTACCGTTGGGGTTGGCGGGATAGGCTTCTGTCGCAACGCCGTAGTTGTCAACGTACCGCATAGCGCTAAGCACCTTGGCTGTATCGCCGCGCTGAGCGAAATTGGCGAAGCCTTCGCCATGCGCCACAGCTATCGGTAAGCGGCTGCCGGCCATGCCTTTGAAGAACAAACTGGGGGATTCCAGCACTTCCACCATCGACAAGCGGGCCTGGAAGCGCTCACTCTGGTTCGTTGTGAAGCGTGGCCATGCCTGCGCGCCAGGGATGATGTCAGCCAACTCAGCAAACATCTGACAGCCATTGCAAACACCCAAGCCAAAAGTGTCGCTTCGGCCAAAGAAGGCGCCAAACTGATCTGCAAGCACCGGGTTAAAGGTGATGCTGCGCGCCCAACCAATGCCTGCTCCCAGCGTATCCCCGTAGCTGAAGCCCCCGCAGGCCACGATACCTTTGAAATCTTGCAGCTTGGCACGGCCAGTTTGCAAGTCCGTCATGTGAACGTCGTACGCCTCGAAACCAGCTTCAGTGAAGGCATAGGCCATCTCCGTATGCGAGTTCACACCCTGCTCACGAAGAATGGCGACTTTGGGGCGTGCACCGCTCAAGTTAAGGTAAGGTGCCGCTATATTTTCAGAAGCATCAAACGTAAGCTGAACATGCGCACCAGGGTCATTCGGCTGTCCAAAGCCGGCGTGCTCAGCGTCCGCACCCGCCGGGTTGTCACGCAGCTGGCAAATTTTCCAACTCACGTTGTCCCATACTTGGTGCAGGTCTTGCAACTTAGCGCTGAACACGGCTTTGGTGTCGCGCCAAACTTGAATCTGGCCTTTGCCTGCGGAGATGGTGGACGATTCTGGGCGGGTCTTGCCAATGGTGTGACTGTGTTTGGAGAGGCCATGGGCACGCAGCGTTTGCATCACCGCATCGCGATCGGCGGTGCGCACTTGCAGCACCACGCCAAGCTCTTCGTTAAACAGCGCTTTGAGCGTCAACTCTTCGCGACGGGCGCTGACCTGCTGTGCCCAGTTTTTGCTGTCGCCGTACTCCGCCCGGCTGTCGGCAATGCCGTCGCTTTCCGTGACCAGCATGTCCACATTCAATGCCACGCCCACGTGCCCTGCAAAGGCCATTTCACATACTGCGGCGAACAAGCCACCGTCGCTACGGTCATGGAAGGCCAAAATTTTGCCTTCCGTACGCAAGGTGTTAACCGCATTGACCAACTTGACCAATTCTTGTGCATCGTCCAAGTCAGGTACGGTATCGCCAACTTGATTCAAGTTTTGCGCCAAGATGCTGCCTGCCATGCGGTTTTGACCATGGCCCAGATCGATCAGCAGCAGCGTGGTGTCCGCCTCAGTAGCGTTCAGCTGGGGCGTGAGGGTGCCACGCACATCGGCCAGCGTGACGAAGGCGGTCACGATCAGACTGACCGGGGACGTGACTTTCTTTTTCTCATCCGCAATACCAGAGGGAGAGGAGTTTGCCGTTTCCGTCCACTGTGTACGCATCGACAAAGAGTCTTTGCCGACAGGAATGGAAATCCCCAGCGCAGGACAGAGTTCCATACCCACGGCTTTCACCGTGTCAAACAATGCCGCGTCTTCGCCCGCTTCACCACAGGCCGCCATCCAATTGGCGGACAGTTTGACGCGGGGCAGCTCGAAGGGAGCCGCCAGTAAATTGGTGATGGCCTCGCCAATCGCCATGCGACCCGATGCTGCGGCGTTGATGCTCGCCAGCGGCGTGCGCTCGCCCATGCTCATCGCCTCACCAGCAAAACCTTTGTAATCTGCCAAGGTGACAGCGCAATCGGCAACGGGCACTTGCCAAGGGCCGACCATCTGGTCGCGGTGTGTCAGGCCGCCAACAGTGCGGTCACCAATAGTGATTAGAAAGCGCTTAGATGCGACGGTGGGGTGCGCCAGCACAGCAATGGCTGCGGTTTGCAGATCCACACCAGTCAGGTTCACGGGTGCGAACTGGCGGGTTACCGTCTTCACATCGCGGTGCATTTTGGGCGGCTTGCCCAGCAGCACGTTCATCGGCATGTTGACGGGCTGGGCATCAGGTGTGCGGCTCTCGTCCGCCACCGTCAAATGCCGTTCTTCAGTCGCTACGCCTACCACTGCAAACGGGCAGCGTTCGCGCTCACAAAACGCAGCGAATTGCGCCAGCGATTCAGGTGCAATGGCCATCACGTAGCGCTCTTGGCTCTCGTTGCACCAAATTTCCTTGGGTGCGAGGCCACTTTCTTCTAGAGGTACCTTGCGTAAATCGAAACGTGCACCACGACCCGCGTCGTTGGTCAGCTCAGGGAAGGCATTGGACAAGCCCCCTGCCCCCACGTCATGAATTGCCAGAATCGGATTGCCATCAACGCCCAAAGCCCAGCAATGGTTAATCACTTCTTGCGCCCTACGCTCGATCTCTGGGTTGCCGCGCTGCACAGAGTCAAAATCCAGCGATACCGCATTGGTGCCTGTGGCCATCGAACTCGCGGCACTGCCGCCCATACCGATACGCATTCCAGGCCCACCCAGCTGGATCAGCAGCGTGCCTGCGGGAAACAAAATCTTGTGCGTCAGTTCAGAATCAATCGTGCCTAAACCACCCGCAATCATGATGGGCTTGTGATAGCCACGGCGGATACTGTCCACGTCCGAGGTCACAGTTTGCTCGTACTCACGGAAGTAGCCCAGCAGGTTCGGGCGACCAAATTCGTTGTTGAACGCGGCGCCGCCCAAAGGGCCTTCGGTCATGATCTGCAAGGGGCTGGCGATGTGCTCGGGACGGCCATAGGCTTTGTTCGCACCTTCGGCGTCGGGCCAGAGCTTGGACACCGTGAAGCCCGTTAACCCGGCCTTTGGCTTGGAGCCGCGTCCTGTCGCGCCTTCGTCACGGATTTCGCCGCCGGCACCCGTTGAGGCACCAGGAAAAGGCGAGATGGCGGTGGGATGGTTATGCGTTTCCACCTTCATCAGCACATGGCTAGTAGCGCTACGCTTTTCATAGCTTCTAACAGAGGTATGGCCTTCGCTATCAGGCGATAAGGCTGAAAATCTCTCGACCACACTGCCTTCCATTACCGATGCGTTGTCCGAATACGCAACCACCGTGTGCTGGGGCGCCAGCGCATGGGTGTTACGAATCATGCCGAACATGCTTTTAGGCTGCGCCACTCCATCAATGGTGAAGTCAGCGTTAAAGATTTTGTGGCGGCAATGCTCGCTGTTGGCTTGCGCGAACATCATCAACTCGACATCGGTGGGGTTACGCTGGAGCGCTTGGAAGGCGTTCAGCAGGTAATCCATCTCGTCCTCAGCCAGCGCAAGGCCAAAGCGCAGGTTGGCATCTTGCAGCGCTTGGCGGTTGTCCGCAGCGTTGGGAGAGAGCACATTCACGTACTCCATCGCTGCGGGCTGCAGCTCGGTGAAAAGACCCAAAGCAAGTTCTCGGTCGAACATCACACTCTCTGTCATGCGGTCATGTAACAAAGCTGAAAGTTGTTGGCGCTGCTCTAACGAGGGCTTTTTGCTAGCGATCAGGTGGTATTCGGTAATGCGCTCGACACGCTTGAGGACAAGGCCGCAATTGTGTGCAATGTCCGTCGCTTTGGATGCCCAGGGTGACACGGTGCCGAAGCGGGGTGTCACCACGATCAACGTCACGTCCGCAGCAGAGGACTTGGAGGCTTTAAAAGGCTCGCCGTAGGTAAGCAAGGCAGCCAAGCGCTTTTTATCTTCCTCGATCGGCAGCGTGTCAGAAGCCACCAGGTGCACAAAGCGAGCTGCCAGCGAGCTTACCGCGGGGAATACGGCCTGCAAACGCGGCAAAAGCTGCTGAACACGGAAGTCGCTGAGCGCGCCTGCGCCGTCAAATAGGGAAATATGCAGGGTCACTGGTGGGCCTTGAGAGAGATGTTGAAAGACGTTTTGGAAGGCGTGTTGTACAAAGCCTGGGGCCGCGCTGAATGGGCAGGCCCCTGTCAAAACTGAATTTTAACGGGATGATGGCTGCTCCGAAGACGCTGGTGTTATCTAGGCCATCGGAACATGTAAGCGCACGACAAGTGAAGCGCGCACGACAGCCCTACCGATCTGCGTACAGATCACTCTGAACAGCGCTAATATTTAGCGCCTGCACCAGGCTAGGCTTATTCCAACTTTGCCCCCGACAGCTTGACCATTCGCTCCCAAATGGGCAAGTCGCGTTTATAACTAGCAGCAAAGGCTTCAGGCGTATCGGCATTAGGGATAAAACCCATCGCAACAATCCTTGCATTGACATCCGGGAGCTCGGTGATGGCTTTAACTTCAGTGGCCAAGCGCTGCACGATTTCTTTGGGTGTATTGGCCGGTGCAGCCAGGCCCAGCCAACCTACCACGCCATAGACATCGTCTTTTAAACCCTGCTCAGCCAATGTGGGGACATTCGGCAGCACCAACATGCGTGTGGGGCCCGTGACACCGATGGCTTTGAGTTTGCCCGAATCAATATGCGGCTTGAGACCCAATGCGCTGGCAATCCCCATCGGGATTTGGCCACCAATCAAGTCCTGAATCATCGGGGCTTCACCCTTATAGGCGATATGGGTCATATTGGCCTGCTGGCTGTTGCTGATGTAGGCCTGTATTAAGTGCGAGTGCGACCCTATGCCATACGAGCCATAAGATAATTTATCTTTATTGGCGGCCACATATGCCAGCAATTCCTGTGCGTTGTTGACGGGCACCTTGGCATTGACGACCAACACGATAGGCCCTAATGCCACCTGAGACACCAACGCCAAATCACGCTGCGGGTTGTAGGGAAGTTTTTCGTATAAAAACTGGTTGGTGAGCATCGACGTGGTGAGCGAAAACAGCAAGGTATGGCCATCAGCGTTAGCTTTGGCTACCGTATCCGTACCCAAAATGCCACTGGCACCGGCTTTGTTGTCAATGACTACCGGTTGCCCCAGACGCGCTCCGAGCTTTTCACCAATCAGCCGTGCCAGCACATCGGTGGCACCACCAGCATTAAAGGGCACGACAAGGCGAATAGATTTGCTGGGATAAGCTTGCTGTGCCATCGCTGGCGGCAAAACCAAAGCAGAGGCCCCTATGGCGCTTAAGGCCAACCAGTCACGGCGATTCAGAGCCGCATAAGGGTTTGGGCTTGGGCTAGGGTGGTGTTGTCGCGTCATTCAGGTCTCCTTGTTGTAAGGGCACGGTTGCCCGAGGCATTGTGGATGACAGTAAAAAGTCAGCATCCCGTCAGCATTTCCTATTGTGCCTTGATGGGTTTAAGCTCTTAGGCTATTCAAGTCGCGCTGTTGACGCCCCCTGCCAGAGCACGCCCTAGAGATATTTCTCTGTCTGCGGGATAATTGCGCCATGAGTATCACTATCAAAGACGAAGCAGGTATTGCAGGCATGCGCATCGCGGGCCGTTTGGCCTCGGAGCTGCTGGACTATCTGACACCCCACGTGCTCCCCGGAGTCACCACCAACCAGATCGACAAGCTCGCGCATGAATACATGACGCAGGTACAGCACACCATTCCGGCCACTCTCGGCTACCAGCCCCCTGGCTACACGCCCTACCCTAAGAGCTTGTGTACCTCGCTCAACCATATTGTGTGCCACGGCATCCCCAACGACAAGCCCATGAAAAAGGGCGATATCGTCAACATTGATGTGACCGTTATCAAAGACGGCTGGCATGGGGACTCGAGTCGCATGTTTATGGTGGGAGAGGTGTCCATTCAAGCAAAACGCCTGTGCAAACTCACCTATGACGCCATGTGGCACGGTATTGCCCGTGTCAAGCCAGGTGCACGTTTAGGGGACATTGGCTTTGCGATTCAGCGCTTTACCGAGAGCCAGGGGTTTTCGGTCGTGCGTGAGTTTTGTGGCCATGGCATTGGTCGCGTGTTTCACGAAGAGCCGCAGGTGCTGCACTATGGTAAGGCCGGCACACTGGACGAGCTGCACCCTGGTATGACCTTCACGATCGAGCCGATGGTGAACGCCGGGCGTAAAGAAATCACAGATGGCCCTGGCAAAGACGGCTGGACTATCGTCACCAAAGACCGCTCACTGTCAGCCCAATGGGAGCACACAGTGCTGGTGACGGAGACAGGCTATGAAGTGATGACGCTGTCAGCAGGTAGCCCTGCGGTACCAGACTTTGTACCTGCTCAACATTGACTCAGCGATACTTAACTATAATTTTTTAACTATAATTTTTATAGCAATCTATGCATGACCTGCTTGCACTGAAAGCAGATTATCTGCAAAAAAAAGACGTAGTACTGCATGCCCTAGGCGGCAGTGGCTCGTCCACCCGAAACGTACGTAGCGCGCTGCGCCAGTTGGCCACGCTGGTGGATGAAGCACTGCGTGTGCTGTGGGAGGCTGCCGGCCTAGGCGCACCATCGTCCCCCCACGCGCTCGTGGCCGTCGGTGGCTTTGGTCGGGGTGAGTTGTTTCCCTGCTCTGACGTGGATGTCCTGCTGCTAATGCCCGACGGGCACTCGGCCGAGACGGATGATGTACTCAAGCAGCACATTGAGCGCTTTATCACCAGCTGTTGGGATTTTGGCTTAGAAATTGGCTCCAGCGTGCGCACGCTAACCGAGTGCCTGCAAGAGTCCGAAAAAGATGTGACCGTGCAAACGTCATTGCTGGAATCTCGCTTGGTGGTTGGCCAAGCAGGCTTGTTCAAGCAGTTTCAGAAGCGTTTTGCAGCGGCCATGGACGCCAAGGTGTTTTTTGTCGCCAAAACCCTGGAGATGCGCCAGCGCCACAACAAGTACGAGAACACACCTTACGCGCTTGAACCCAATTGCAAAGAATCTCCTGGCGGTTTGCGCGATTTACAGGTGATTTTGTGGGTTGCCAAGGCTGCCAAGCTGGGCAAGAGTTGGGACGAGCTGGCGCGCAAAGGGTTAGCCACGCCGTTTGAAGTTCGGCAGATCAACCTTAACCAAACGCTGATTTCGCTGATTCGCGTGCGCTTGCATTTGCTCGCGCATCGACGGGAGGATCGTTTGGTGTTTGATTTGCAAACTGCGGTCGCCGAATCGTTTGGTTACTCGGCGGCAACGGGCGAAGCATCGCGTTTGCCAGTGCGCGCAAGCGAGGCGTTAATGCGCCGGTACTACTGGGCAGCCAAGGCTGTTGCCCAACTGAACCAGGTGCTACTGCTGAACATTGAGGAACGGTTGAACCCCAAAATGCACGTGCTGCGACCGATCAATGAACGCTTTCATGACAAGGCGGGCATGCTGGAGGTTGCATCCGACGACCTGTACACCCGGGAGCCGCACGCGATTTTGGAAACCTTTTTGATCTACCAAACCACAGTAGGCATTAAGGGTTTGTCAGCTCGCACCTTGCGGGCTCTCTACAACGCCCGCAGCCTGATGGACGGCGCGTTCAGAAGGGATCCCATCAACCGCCAAACATTTTTGCAAATCCTGCAACAACCCAAAGGCATCACCCACGCTATCCGGCTGATGAACCAGACTTCGGTACTGGGCCGCTACCTGTGGGTGTTTCGCCGTATTGTTGGGCAAATGCAGCATGATCTATTTCATGTTTACACCGTAGACCAGCATATTTTGATGGTGCTGCGCAACATGCGGCGCTTCTTTTTGCCCGAACACGCTCACGAATACCCGCTGTGTTCGCAACTGGCAGCAGGCTTGGATCAACCTTGGACGCTTTACATCGCCGCGCTATTTCACGATATTGCCAAAGGCCGTGGCGGCGATCATTCGGAGCTGGGTGCCCATGAAGTGCGTATTTTTTGCAAGCAGCACGGTATTGCGCGCAGTGATTCCGTATTGATTGAGTTTTTGGTGACCGAGCATCTCACCATGAGCCGTATTGCACAGAAAGAAGACCTAAGCGACCCCGAGGTCATCAGCGCCTTTGCCAAACGCTTAGGCACGGAGCGTTATCTGACCGCGCTTTATTTATTGACGGTGGCCGACATACGAGGGACCAGTCCGAAAGTCTGGAACGCCTGGAAAGGCAAGTTGCTCGAAGACCTGTACCGCGCCACACTGCGTGTTCTGGGCGGCCACGCACCAGACCCAGACGCCGAGGTAGAAGCGCGCAAACGCGAAGCCCTTATAATCCTGGCTTTGCATGCTCAGCCTCATATGGCCCACCTGCCACTGTGGAATACGTTGGACGTGAGTTATTTCATGCGCCATGACGCAGCAGACATTGCGTGGCACACCCGGCACCTTTCGCGTCATGTAAGACGTCATCTGGGGCATAAGGACGGCATGGTTGCCGAAGAGCGTCACCTCGACAAAGCCATTGTGCGTGCACGACTCTCGCCCCTAGGGGAAGGCTTGCAGGTGCTGGTCTATACCCGTGATGAGCCCGATTTGTTCGCCCGCATTTGCGGCTATTTTGAGCAGGCCGGTTTCAGTATTTTGGACGCCAAAATTCACACAGCCCACGATGGCTACGCGCTTGACACATTTCAGGTAGTCACCAGTGTCCTAGCTGAGCACTACCGTGAACTGGTCAACATGGTGGAGAGCGAGCTGCTACGGGCTATTGAAGCGTCTGGGCCGCTTCCAAAGCCTGGGCGTGGACGGGTTTCACGCCGTGTGAAGAGCTTCCCTGTAGTGCCGCGTGTTGAGTTACGCCCAGATGAAAAAGCACAACGCTGGCTGCTAAATGTATCTGCCAGCGACCGTGTGGGTCTTCTCTACAGCATCGCACGGGTCTTGGCGCGACACAAACTGAACTTGCAACTTGCAAAAATCACAACCCTGGGTGAGCGGGTAGAGGACACTTTTTTGATTTCTGGCCTCGAATTGCAACATAATCGAATGCAAATAGAAATTGAAACAGAACTGCTGGACGCCATTGCTGCATAGTCGTAAGTTCTAGGCACACAGTGGTGGCCTAGAAGCTTCAAATGTGCAGGATATTCATTTATGTAGAGTGTTGCATTTGTGTCTTTAACTAAAAAACATAACTATTTATGCTGAAAAAGCTAAGTAAAATTCGTTCAATGAATGATTATTTTTTTATTAAAAATATTTAATCTTTCCTCCACTTTCGTTATTTCCCCATTGCTAGCTAGGTACATTTTTGACTTTGGTATGCGTTCAACGCAGCCGTCATGGCAAGTTTGTGCAGGGCGGCAACAACCAAGACATTAAGCCGTGGCGACTCAAGACTTAGGTGAAGCAATCGATCGAAAAAGAGCGGTGATCCGCCTTTTTGTCTCCGATCTTCCTGAAACCACCGATGCGATGCTCCCTGGTGGGGTGTACGCAATGATCGCTGAAACACCACCGGCGCGCTTTCCCATCCTGGCAGCCAGTATGGCTGGTGCTGTGAGCGGCAATATTCCCACTACGCTATTGGTACCCTCCGCGCCCAAAGTATTTATTGACAGATTGGCACAAGTGGGGTTTGCAGGAGTCAATGCATCGCTTGAAACCGGGCATTTGCAAGTTTTTCAATTGCAGGATGATTTCAGTAAAAAAATGTTCCGCTTTGGTGCTGAAGCCTTCATTAGTGAACTGGATCACTTTCGCTTGCCCGCACAAAGCTATTTGGTGATTGACCAGGCAGATGAGTTGCTCAGCCTTCACGACATATCACTCGCACTAGAGCAAGCTGAAGCGCTGGGGCAGTGGGCCAGAAAACTCAAGGTTACTATTTTGCTCGTCTTTACCCGTGTGGCGACGGTATCCAGCTCGCTGGCCACGCTGACTGGGCTGATGGACTATTTGGCAGGTATTGTGCGGCTGGGTGGGCGTCAGGATGGTCTGGATTTGACGTTTGAATATTGGCAGTCGCCAGATAGCACAGTGGCCGCTAAGGTTTTCCACCTTGCAATTCTTGATAGCGGAAATTATCAGGTGAAGAAACAGATTGCGGCCCATGTGGAAGCGATCGCAGGGACAGCATCAACGCTGAGTACACCGCCATCGGAAGTCGTTGAAACCGAAGAACCACCGGAACAGCTACGGTACCTGTACATTGACCCAGCCTTGGCAGTTTTAAGCAAACAAATGGTCGGTCAGTGGCAGGCATGCGATTCCATGGTTAGTGTGATTCGCGCTGCTTTTGGCTCTGTAGCGCCTACAGTTTTGCTGAGCTTCGAGCGCCATAGCGTGCTGCGCGACTTAGCCGAAGCCGTTCACACGTTGCGTCTGTCGCTCGGACGCCGGGCTCGCATTGTTGTGATCGAGCGCGAAGCATCTTTACGCTACCAAAATGAAATTTTGTTATTGCGTCTAGGTACCAGTTTAGTAGTTCACCGAGACGTACAGGAAAACCGGATTCCTTTAATGCTGGAATCTCTTCGTGGTCAGGTTTTTAACCGCGATATTGAAATGCACTTTGATGCGGCACTCTCCAGCGTGGTGGCATCAGCCAAGCGCGGCTATCTGCCTCCAGCCAGTTTTGTTCGAGAAACCACTAACGTGGTGGATCGCTCAGAATTACTCAACCTTCCCTGCGCACTGGTAATTGCCAAACCTAGCAGCACAAAAGCCTGCACCGAGCTGCTAACAAAAGTACGCGTTACCCGTGCAGGTGATTTAACCACCACAGACGGCAACCTATGCTACATATTCTTCAGCGGATGCCCGGAGAGCAGCATAAAGCGAGCCCTGCAAGCCGTTTTGGGTGATGGCGTAGATGAGCTATTTGCTGATATGCAATTTATCGTTATGCGTCCCGATATTCGCGCCCGCTTGGCCGGTCTTGGCGAAGCTGTACAAGGCAAAACGTTTCCGGATACGATTACGCAGTTCCTCATATCCCAAGAGCTTGCCTCGCAGCCCTTGGCAAACTTGCCAGCACAGCGACTTATGCCTGTGCAGCCGGTAGAGCAAGAACAACCGAGATCGCTTGCCGTTACGGCTCAGGCAGTTGCAGCTCCAGCCGCCACATTGGTGAAAGTAGTTCAAGTGGAGGACCAAATGCCGGCATCTACAGCCGCTGTTGTGGTTGAACCCGAAGTGGCTCAACCTGTTCAAATACCCGCTGCGTCTGTTGCTACACCTGAAGTTTTCGCAAAAAAACTGCCTGTTGTAATTAAATCGGTGATCGCAGAGAGACCTGCGTTGCATGCCGAAAAGGTTTCTACGGCCCCAGTTCAACATCAACCGCCAGCGGCAGTGACCGGTCCAATTTCTATGCCAGATACATCAGCCGAACTTACAGCTACACCTCATGTTTTTGGGCCCATCGTCCCGGCTGTGCCATCAGAAACAGTTGCCCGTCCTCTGCGCAGGGCAATACGTCGCAGCTCCGAATTTGAAGCGGATAAAAATGGCTGATTTTGATGTACTCCTCAGTGCAAGGAATGCAAAGCACCGCCACCCAGCCGTAGTGATCTTGTTGAGCTTTTGCTCACTTGGCCTTTCCAGCTCGGCCATTGCTGCAGGTGAACGCGTGCTGACGCCAACTTCAAGCAATCTCGCTTTGGCCCCCAGTCGGGCATTGAACCTGACACCAACTCAACAAAATCTGTTGTCAGGGTTAGCTGAGGTAGAGCAGTTATATGCTGCTGTTAACCATGAAGCTGCAGGTACCAAAGGATTAGCACTGATCCAGCAAGGAGCTAAGCCCAATGATGATTTGCGACTCAAAATTGCAAATAGCCTTGCCTGGACAGGCAGATTGAACGAATCTTATGAACAGTACGCGCTACTGTTGAATGGTCCCTTCGATGCCGAAGCCCGTTTGGCTTTGGCCAATGCGGCTCGCTGGCAAGGTCGTGCCGATTTGGCGAAACCTATGTACAGCCAAGTCCTCGCGCTAGACCCCTCCAACACCGGTGCACGTGAAGGTTTGGAATATGGCGACCGCGATTTACGCCCTAGCACAACGCTATCGATCGGTCGCTCAGCCGACTCTCAAGATATGCAAACACGCTACCTAACGGTAGCCCATCGATGGCGTGATGAAAGCGGTACCAAAATCTACGAAGTCGAAACTCGCGCACTGCAAGATCGCCTTGATCCTGCAGGTTTGAAGCTACAAGAGCGCGATGTCACACTGCGGTTTCAAGCCTTGGACGTAGCCTATGAACCGAAGGTCTATCTGAATGTGCAAGGCACACCAAAAGCCGCAGCTTATGGTGGTATCCGCTTGAAAGTAGCGGGCTCGAGTGATACGCCGACCCAGGTGTACTTCGACCGCCTCAATTGGGGTGTAACCTCCGTTAGCGCACGTGCGTTGGACGCTGGTTTATCGGCCTACCACGCAGGTATTGATACACGCCAAAACTTCAGTGCTGGTGAGTTTTACGGTCGCGCCAGTGTTTACCATGTGTCTGACACCAATACCTTGCTGACGACCTCCCTTAAGTTCACACCCTCCTGGCGACCTTTTGGGCAAGGTATAAAAGCATATGTCACCACAGACACGCGCGATGTTCGCTTTAATACTGTGAACTACTGGTCGCCCGCCCAAGGTTCAGGAACAGCCAGCGTTGGCTTACAGGCTGAATGGGTTCAAAAAGATTGGTTCTTCTACACATCAGGTCAGTTGGGTGCCCCCTTATATGGCGAAGCTGGTAACAGCTGGAGCGCGAGTGCTGCTGCCAAACGCTGGCTGAGCAAAGACTATGCGGTTGGTTTCAACCTGTGGGGTCTGTCAAGCCGGCGCGACGGGGCAAACTACCGGGCTCGAGCTGTTTCGTTAAACCTGGAAAAGCTTTGGTAACGAGCCGTATCATCCGCTACGTACTGGGTTTAACCGTAGTGGGCTTGGCAATGATGTTCGTTGCCTTCAACCATTTGCAGCTATTGTCCTTAGGTCTGAACGCCTTCCAGGTCTTGGTAGAGAACTTCATCCTTAGCGCTATTTCGCTCTACCTGCTGTTCTTTTTAACACTGCTAATTCTCCGCTACGGCTTGATGATGTTGTTCTCCTTCATGGAGCACTTGGAATACCAAGTCAAAAAGCGCCAACAAAAAGAGCCCAATACGCACGACGATGCTTCGCTGCCAATGATCAGTCTGATCGTACCGGCATACAACGAAGGGCCGGTCATTGAGGCAGCGATTCGTTCTTTGTTGAAGCTTGACTATCCCAACTACGAAGTGTTGATCGTTGACGACGGATCTACGGATGACACTTATGAAAAAGCGCTCGCCGTCGCTCGCCAAAGCACACTCATCTCCGTTCGTGTCATTTCCAAGCGCAACGGTGGCAAGGCCGATGCATTGAATACGGGAATCACCAGCGCCAAAGGTGAATTTGTATTAAATATGGATGGCGACACCAAGCTGTCACGAAATACCCTACGGGCCTGTATTCGGCATTTTGATGATCCACGGATTGGTGCTGTTGCTGGCAATGTCAAAGTATTAAACCGTGAAAACATCTGGACGCGCGTGCAAGCTTTGGAATATGTCGAAGGTTTAGCCATGGCACGTAAAGCACAGAGCTTTATGCGATCGGTCAACATCATCCCAGGTCCCTTGGGCATGTTCCGTAAATCAGTACTGCAGGAGGTAGGCGGCTACGACCAAGACACCTTTGCCGAAGACTGTGACCTAACCTTGAAAATGCTGATGCGCGGCTGGCATATAGCCTATGAACCAACTGCTATAGCTTGGGTCGAAACGCCGAGTGGCCTACTTGACTTGTTGAAACAGCGCTACCGGTGGACAAGAGGTATCTTGCAGGCCATGCGCAAGCACAGTTCAGCGCTTTGGCAACCACGTAAAGCCGGCATTAACTTTTACATTCTGTGGTACATGCTATTTGAAGGCATCCTTTGGCCTATATCTACGGTTGCAGGCAGCGTATTCTTTGCCTATGTAGGGTTGAGATATGGCATCGTACTGTTCATTTTTTACTGGTGGCTACAACTTACCATGCTTGATGTGATTGCCGCCACTTACTGCGTTGTGGTGGAAGAAGAAGATCCGGCGCTGATTGGTTACGCCGTTGCATTTCGTTTGTTTTACATCACTATTGTGGATGTATCCAAGGTATTTGCCACGTTCGAAGAATGGCGTGGAACAGCGATGACTTGGGGAAAATTACAACGAGAAGGAAAGCTTTAAACCATGGATTTAATTTCAATTTTGGCCACTGTCATATTACTAACAACCATCGGTACCTTGGTGGTAGCGGTAGCGGCTTATGTCGCCTTCAAGCTGCGCGACAAGCGCAAGCCCAGTAAAAAAGATCCTACGGCTATCGTCCATAACCCGTCTGAGCCGATATTTCTCACTCGATACAAACCCCAAAAGCAAAGCGGCCAAAGCGGAAATACAGTTCCCGCCCCGCTAACTGCAACGACAGCAACCGCCGCGACCAAATAGCTTGGAACTCGCCGTGCTTCTGGCACGGTCGGTGCGGCCAAGCGCTACGCTTTATCTATGCAAACCGAAGACCCTGATTCCTTTGAAGTTCGCCCGGCCCACCGGCGCATCGGCACTTATCTAATTGGTATTTTCGTGCTGGGTATTACGGCCAGCCTGCTCGTCTTCATCATGGCGATGCAAGGGATGGGATGGCCTCCCGCTATTTTGGGCGGTACATCCCGTGCCAGCACTGCATTTTCAGAAAATACGGCGGTATGGCTTTATGCGTCGCCGAACAGTAAAACCTATTTCTCAGGCATTGGCGGCAATTACGACACACTGCTAGCACCATGGCGCAAGTACCTTGAAAACATCAAGCCCAAAGCCAAAGAGTTGACCAACATTGCAGACCTTAGCGCACTCCAATATGGCGTGCTGATCCTGCCCTCGGCAGCGGCTTTGAGCATCGCAGAACGCCAAGAGATTCTGGCCTTCAGAGACCGTGGCGGTAGCGTTTTGGCAACCTGGGCGACAGGTACACGTGGGCCAGCTGGTGAATGGACAGGCTGGGAGTTTTTAGAAAAACTGGGCGCAGCTAAATTCTCAGGTGAAATTCCCAAGGAAGCGGAAATTGGCCATTTGATTTTGAGCGGTGAATCTCCTGTGTCGTTCAACCAAAGCGCGGGAAAACGCATCTTGCTGGGTAATAACGCCGAGCGCGCCCTGCGCTTTAAAGGCACAGGTATTGGTGGGCGATTCATGAACTGGAGCCGCATACCAGACCATGAACGTATTGACGAAGGTGCCGTCCTCTATGCTGAGACAGGTCCACAAGCTGGTCGTTCTGTGGTGTTTGGTTTTGCCGAATCTAGCTGGGAACAGCAACCCACGGATATTAATAAACTGGTTACTGACTGCATCTCATGGCTAAAACACCGCCCGAACATAGTCAAAGCTGCATGGCCAAATGGACGGAAAGCGGCCCAAATAGTAGAGATGGACACCGAACAAGGCTTTTCAAATTCGCTATTCCTCGCCAAAATGATGCGGGACGTCGACTACAAAGGTGCTTTCTACGTTTTGACCAGCAGTGCGCTTGAATACCCCGATGTATTGAAGAGTTTGAACCGTGACTTTGAAGTGGCCTACCACGGTGACATTCATCTCAGCTTCAAAGGCCAAACGCCGGAAATTCAAGCACAACGCATTAGCAATATGAAGTCCCAGATGCAAAGCGTGATTCCTGACACCGGTGCCATTACTGGATTTCGTGCACCCAATGAGGGCTACGACAAAGCCACGGAGATCGCTCTACAAAAAGCGGATCTCCGCCACCACTTGTCAGATGCACATGACGCCGACACCCGCTTACCGTTTTTTGCCCCCATCGAAGGCACAGATATTGTGAATGGTTTGATGGTGCTTCCTCGCACCCAGCGAGATGACCTCAATCTACTGGCCAGCTTTACCGAATCTCCAAAATTACTGCAAGCGATGCAGGATGATTTTAATTTGGCCCGGGACACTGGGGCCATGGGCGTGCTCAGCGTCCACAGTCAAAACATGGGCGAAGGCCAGTTGCTGAATACCGTTATGCCAGGTTATTTGTCGTACCTCAACTTGCAAAAAAGTACGGTATGGCTAGCTACTCCTAGCGCCATTAACACGTGGTGGCGTGACCGTGAACGTTTTCGTTTGGTGGTACGCATGGAAGGGCCCCGTACAGAATTTGACGTAGCAGTCGGCGGTAAGCTTCCAGTTAACGGTGCCAGTCTGATCCTCATGTTGCCCCGAAAAGGCGTGCTGCCCAATATCACCGGCGTTAAGCCAAGCATGCCTATGCCCAAAATTACATTGCTCGACGAGTTTAGAGTCTCGGTAGTATTTGACAAGTTGGAGCCAGGTAACTACTTTTATCAAGTTGGGTTTTAAGCCTCAGCAGAATTTGTCACTGCTTCCAGCGTTGCAGCATGATCTTGACCAACGCGCCTTGGTCGTAGCCCAAGGGAAAAAAGGCCAAGCCCCTTAGATTTTGTTTTTCCAGCCAGTCTGCTTTCAGTTTGAGGCTGTACGAATCTTCAAACCAGCCCACCGTACAGATACCTACAGGGGAAACAAACCTGTAATACAGCGACTGGCTAAGCGGCTCCACCTGCGCCCCAAAGCGTATCACCCGATCGGTGATGCTGATGCTCAGCTTGGGTGCAAGCTGAAAGGCGACTGGAAGCAAGGTTGTTGTGTCCCCCTTGCCCTCGTGCTCGCCGCGAGGCATGCACGAGGGCACATTCCATTCGTAGCCGTACAAGGGAAAACTCATGACAGTACGTACGCGCGGTACACCCAGTTTGTCTGATTGCGCTAGCATTTTTTCCCAGGTGACAAAGTCATCCCCTGCCAGCGGGGCAACTGGGCCAGCATTGGGGCTGTCTAAATAGTGAGCGTCATAGCCTTGCAACACTGCATGATCTACCTTCGCCAGAGTTTCTTCATCGTAAATGCCGCCATAGTCACCAAAGGGCAAAAATACAGACAAGACGCGCGGCGGTGATTGTTGCTTGAGTTTTTGCGCAAGTGTGGCTACAAAGTGATGGAAACGTTTGAGCGTTCCCGCCTGCAGACCACCCGTGCGGCTGTTTACCTCCACGTCCAGATGCAATCCACTAACTCCAGGTTGTGCCGCTAACGCCAAGGCATCGCTAAGCAACCTTTGGGTGGCCGTATCCGAGCCAAAAACCGCATTGAACGTAGCGGGATCCAGCAAAGTCAAGCCCAAATCGAGAGCAACACTTTGGTCTACAGCCGCTTTGGTCAAGCCTGTCCACTGCGCAGGCCAACCATGCGACACCTCTAAGGCTCCAAGGCTACCCACCTCAATTTGAAGAAAAATTAAACGCTCAAAATGGGCGAGTGGCAGTGTTTTCCATGTGTCCTGCATCCACCACGCCACATAGCCCCACACCCGCTGCGATCCCGCATTGGCCAGCAAAGCACAGCCAATCAATACAACAGCGACAACACTTTTTGCAAAGCTGAGACGGTAAATCCAGATCATAGGCGCAGAGTACAGTGAGGCAAAGCGTATGAAGCTATACAAATAAAAATAGGTATTTTGCCCTACTGCCCAGCGGGCCGTGCAGGGTAACAAGCATTCACCGTTGCTCTGTAGAATTCAAATGGTAAGCCTAAAGCGTCAAGCGCCTGTGCGGTCTCAGTTCTGCTTCATCACATCCTAATTACCGATGAAAACACTTATAACTCAACTTTTAACGCCCCTTCTTTTGGCGCTATCGGCGTTAGGCTTTATCCCACAAGCCTCAGCACAAACTGCCAGTGCCCTTTACGACCCACAGCCCCCAGCTGACTCGGCATATGTGCGCATCATCGTGGTCAGCGCTGATGGCCCCATGGACGTGCAACTGGACGGCAAACCCCGTCAACAAGGCTTGACTGCCGCCACTGTCAGCGACTACATGGTGCTTAAAGCCGGGCCACACCAACTACGGGTACGGGGCAGTGGTAAATCGGGCAGTGCAGAGATTCCTCTAGAAATCGTTGTAGGTCGCTCTGTCACTGTGGCCCTACCTAACTTGGGTACTGACAGTAAACCCCTGTTTTTTGCAGACAAAGTCAACTCCAACAAACTCAAAGCCGTGTTGACTATCTACCACCTTGCGCCCAAAGCCGGCGTGATTGACGCGCTGACAGCTGATGGCAGTACAAAAGTATTCACTGGTATTGCCCCAGGCACCTCGGCCTCTTTGGCTGTGAACCCTATCTCCATCGAGCTTCAAGCCACCAGAACTGGTGAGAAAACAGCCCTAGCTAAAGCCCCGCTGACTATGGCGCAAGGACTCACCTACAGCCTGCTGTTAATGCCCGGTGACGGCGACAAGCTGGTGCTTAAAAGCAGTGCCAATGCGCTAGAGCGCTATATTGGTAAATAAACCTGCTGCCAACAATCGCCATGACCACTACAGCCTTCACCAGCTCCTCATTGAAAGCTTTGTTCATGCCTTCATTTAAATGAATATTGATAGCGCGATATTTAAAAAATAGGTAATAAATGACAAAAATACTACTAACTTTGGCTACCAGCTTTACCATCTTGTCCTCCGTGGCACAAGACGTTCCTAGCATCGTCGGCCAAAACGACTGGCTCTACTATCGACATGAAATATCAGATGCCAGTGACAACCCTGCCGTGAATACAACGGTTGATTTAATTCGCCGCATTAACGCCGTCTTTAAGCAAAATGACATTGCTTTAGTTGTTGCTATGGCACCTTTGAAAATACGAATTCACTCAGAAAATCTCCCCTTATCATTGCCCTTGAGTGATTACTTGAAGGGCAACTACGCCACCATACTGAAAAAGCTGCGCGATGGCGGCGTCTCTACTGCTGATATCAACACGGCCTTCCAAAACAGTCCAGTGCGTACCAGCCCCATGCCTTTGTTTTTCAAGCAAGACACCCACTGGTCGTCTTCGGGAGCCTTACTCGGAGCAGAAACAGTACGCGATGCCATTAACTCAGACGCAGGGCTCAAAAGGCTCTTGGAGTCAACACCTACCACTGCGTACACGTTAACTTGGTCACCCAAAGACTGGCCAGTGCAAGGCGACCTGGCCCAGCAACTGCCCAAGGGCACGCTGATTCCCGGCAAAGAACTCATTAAAATCTTTACTGTCGAGAAGGGCGCAGGATCAGGAGAGGTAAATCTTTTAGGTGGAAACACCACGCCGATTACCTTGCTAGGCAGCAGCTACACAGCAGACTGGACCAACTTTCCCATAGCTATGCGGTATGCACTGCAACGTGATCTGCTGAGCATTTCCGTAGACGCTTTACAAGGCCAGTGGGTGGGCTTGCACACCTACTTGCGCGACGACTCATTTCAGCTAAGCCCACCCAAACTGCTGATTTGGGAAATGCCAGAACGTGACATGCGCGCCCCTCCCGATTTGAAGTGGCGCGAAGCACGGAACATCATGGATAACACCGAATGGCTTTTGCAAGCCTCAGCCTTGATACAGCAAAAATGCGTAGCTTCAGGCATCCAATCCAGCGTTGAACTTGGAAGCCTAACCGCAGGAAAATCCAGCACTGTGCAAGACTTTGTCGAAATTAACTTTGACAAACCTGTCGAGCGCCTAAGCTACCTTAGCGCCAAAATACAGGTTGCAGGCTCCAAAACCATCACTATTGAAGCTTCTGGCAACGGTGCTGCTGCCCGAAAATTTACCCTACCCGTGGCAGGCGATGACGCAGAACACAACCTACGCACTGCACTGCTGTCCAAAGGCAAAGGTTTCACCAAGATCCGCCTGTTCCCAGGTACCGCAACAAGCTTTAGCCTGAAGGACGTGCAGCTCTGCGCCCAACCTGAAGACCTACTGCGCTAATCGCAGCCCACGCTCAACGCCACTCCCTATGCAATACAACTACATCGCCAACGCTGCCGTTCCCAGCTCGTCCGGTCGCACACTCCCCGTGATTGACCCCTCGTACGGTGAGCCGTTTGATGAATTGCAGCGCAGCAACGCCCAAGACATTGACGCCGCCGTACGTGCTGCTCGCCAATGTTTTGAGGCTGTTTGGCAAAAGCTCAGCGGAGCAGAGCGAGGTCGCTTGCTGATGCGCCTGTCGCTCAAAATCACCGAGCACAGCGACGAACTGGCCGCTATCGAGCAGCGGGATTGCGGCAAACCCACCAAACAGGCCAAAGCCGACGCCCTTGCTTTGGCCCGGTATTTCGAGTTCTACGCTGGAGCCTGCGACAAGCTGCACGGCGAGACCATCCCTTACCAGGACGGCTACAGCGTGTTCACGTGGTACGAACCCCATGGCGTCACGGGTCACATCGTGCCGTGGAACTACCCCATGCAGATTTTTGGCCGCAGCGTAGGCGGTGCGTTAGCAGCGGGTAACGTCTGCGTGGTCAAGCCTTCGGAAGACGCCTGCCTGTCTCTCCTGCGTGTAGCCCAACTCGCCGCTGAAGTAGGCTTCCCCGCCGGAGCTCTCAACATCGTCACCGGCTACGGCAACGAGGTAGGCGACGCGCTGGCCCGCCACCCCGGCATTGACCACATCAGCTTCACGGGCAGCCCATCGGTTGGCACACTAATTCAGCAAGTCGCGTCCGAGCGCCATTGTCCCGTCACGCTGGAGTTGGGTGGCAAAAGCCCTCAAATCGTATTTGCTGATGCAGACCTGGACGCTGTCATACCCGCCGTAGTCAATGCCATCGTTCAAAACGCAGGCCAAACCTGTTCAGCTGGTTCGCGCCTGCTTGTGCAGCAGGAGATTTACGAGCCACTGTTAGAGCGTCTGGGGCAAGCTTTCACGCAACTCCGGGTAGGCCCCGCAGCTATGGATTTGGATTTAGGTCCACTGATTCGCCAAACCCAGCAGCAGCGCGTATGGGATTTTTTGAGCGATGCCCAAGTTGCCAATATCACCATGGTGGCCCAAGGTCAAATCGTCGATGAGGCGCCTGAGGGGGGCTATTACCAGGCACCGACGCTGCTTCGCGATGTGCCAGTCAATCACCGTCTTGCGCAAAAAGAAATATTCGGCCCAGTGCTGTGCGCGATGAAGTTTGATACTGAAGAAGAAGCCATTCACCTCGCTAACGCTACACAGTTCGGTTTGGTCGCAGGCATCTGGACTCGCGACGGTGCACGTCAGTTCCGTATGGCCAAACGTGTCCGCAGTGGTCAAGTTTTTATCAACAACTACGGCGCAGGCGGTGGGGTCGAACTACCATTTGGCGGGGTGAAGTCATCAGGGTACGGACGCGAGAAAGGGTTTGAGGCCTTGTATGGGTTCAGTACGCTGAAGACAGTTGCGGTTAAGCATGGGTAAGTGAGTAGATAGGGTCAAATCCTCACCACCACCCGCCCACGTACCTTGCCAGCCATAAGCTCAGCAGCCTTCTCTGCTGCGCGGGTCAGGGGAACTTCTTCCACGATGGATTCGAGTTTGACAGGGTCCAAATCTATGGCCAAACGGCTCCAGGCTTGTTGGCGCAGTGCCAAGGGAGCCATCACGCTGTCCACACCTGCCAAGGTAACGCCGCGCAAGATGAAGGGCATCACTGTAGCGGGAAAGTCTGCGCCTTGGGCTAAACCGCACGCTGTAACCACTCCGCCATAGCGCGTTTGTGCGCAAGCGTTGGCAAGCGTGTGTGAGCCTACGGCATCCACTACGGCTGCCCAGCGTTCTTTTTGCAATGGTTTACCCGGCGCAGACAACGCAGCCCGGTCTATCACGGCGGTGGCACCCAGTTGCTTTAAATATGCTTCTTCGCTCGCTTTTCCAGTAGCGGCCACCACGGTGTAGCCCAACTTGCTCAGCAAAGCCACAGCCACGCTGCCTACGCCGCCGGTCGCGCCTGTGACCAGTACTTCGGCACCGGATGTATTCTGCGGTGTAACGCCATTACGCTCCAGCGCCAGCACGCACAGCATGGCGGTATAGCCTGCAGTGCCAATTGCCATGGCTTGGCGGGTTGTGAAGGCTGCGGGCAGCTTCACCAGCCAGTCGCCTTGCAAACGGGCACGCTCGGCCATCAAACCCCAGCGGGTTTCGCCCAGACCCCAGCCGTTATGAACAAACCGATCCCCAGCTTTCCAGGCCGGATGCGAAGATTCCAGCACCGTACCTGCACCATCAATGCCTGCCACCATAGGCCAATTGCGCACAACTGGGCCAGTGTTTGTAATGGCAAGACCATCTTTGAAGTTCAGTGTGGAGTATTCCACCTGCCCCAATACATCGCCAGAGGGCAATTGGGCTTCGTCTGTTTCAGTGATGGTGGCTGAAAAGCCAGTCTCGGATTTTGTGAGTTGAAGGGCTTTAAACACGGAGTGTTTCCATAAAAGGGTTAGCAAGCAAGAACGGAGGGAAGCAGAAGGAAGCAGGGAAGTTGCATTCTTAATTATCAATAAATGACTTGCTGCAAACTGACTCACCCTCTCGTTGGCTCACTGCCTCAAGGCCCATTTATGCGCACAGTGCACCTAATCCAAATCACTGCGTTTTAGGCATACCGATGGCTTGGCTTGGCGCCTCAGCGGGCACAGTTGTTTCTAGCCGCGTTATCACGCCACCACCCAGCACGCTACCGCTGGACTCAGCACGCCCTTCTACGCGGGCTTTGCAAGCAACCCTATCTTCACCAGCAAACGCCTGGCAACGCAGCAGTGCATTGGCATGTATATCGGCACTGCTGGTGTCCAGCGTACCTCGACGCCTTGCATCTTGCGCCGCAGCGGAATTCTTGAGGCAGTCCACACGTGCTTCACCCGCCGTATTGGACATGCACCAAGTCCGCTCTTGCTGGTAGTTGCCCGAGGCATCAATGCCGGTAGGGCCAACCGTACCAGCCATTACTGTGGCGGAGGCAGTCAAGGCCAGAAAAATACCGATGACCGTACTACTGGCAGTTGTGCGGACGGACAATAAAGTGAGTTGAGGGGCAAAAGTGGCCAGCATGGTAATACTCCAGAAGTGGAAAGATCCCCCAGTCTAGGTAGCTTTTGTGCTGTCTGGTGTAGGACAAGGGCACGTAACAGCCGTGCTTTTAACCCGTTTCGGCGTAAGCCCGACCACACGTCACTCCCGCTTTTCAGCGGTGACGCTAACTGCTAGGTCGCTGTAGACGACCGTCTGGCGATGGTGCGTATTCCCACACCCCTGGTGCCAAATCATTCAGTGTGTAGGGGCCAATTGCGGCACGAATCAAACGCAAGGTAGGAAAGCCCACAGCTGCCGTCATACGCCGCACTTGGCGGTTGCGGCCCTCTCGAATCGTAAGCGCTATCCAAGCGGTTGGCAGGTCGCGGCGCACACGAATTGGTGGGGTGCGCTCCCACAGAGAAGACGGCGTATCGATTAACTCAGCACGAGCAGGCAGGGTAATGCCATCATTGAGTTGAACGCCTTGACGAAGCATGGCCAGTGCGGCCTCTGAAGGCACACCATCGACCTGCACCCAATAGGTTTTTTCCATCTTGAAGCGTGGGTCTGCAATGCGGGCTTGCAACTTACCGTCGTTGGTAAGTAGCAAAAGGCCTTCGCTGTCGGCGTCCAGTCGCCCTGCTACATAGAAGCTTTCAGCGGCAATGTAATCCTTGAGCCCGCGCCAGCGCCCTTCGTCGGTAAACTGGCTGAGCACACCGTAGGGTTTATTGAAGCAAATTAGGCTCGATGGGGGAATGACGACCATGGCGCATGATATTCAGGGCTTGGCGAGCAGCAATTTGGGCTCAACCCTTGCGTCGTTCAAGCTGACCGTCCAGTGCAAATGCGGCCCTGTGGCACGCCCCGTCATCCCTACCAGTCCTATCGGCTGACCCTGCTTCACCACATCGCCGATAGCCACGTCAATGCGGCTGAGGTGGCACAGCATGGTGATAAGCCCCTGCCCGTGGTCAATCATTACCGTATTGCCGTTGAAGAAATAGTCGCCTGTTTGCACCACTGTGCCCTCTGCTGGTGCTATCACCGTTTGACCTAGGGGGGCTGCAATGTCCAAACCTGAATGCGGTGCACGGGGTTCGC
>JAYUED010000116.1:0-13685 GCA_043739385.1 Betaproteobacteria bacterium
GAAACGGATCACCCAGATATTGACTTATCTGGCGCGAAAAATCTGAACTTTGAGTGGGATTGCCCGTTGACTATTCCTGTTACGGTGAAGACGTCAGCAAAAGTCTTTGCTCCACTGTTCTCCAGCCCCTGGCCGTCGCTTGGTGGAATGGCTGCCTGACCTGACCTCGATCCACGTCAATGAAGGGCACCATCTACATAGGTGAAGTGCTCAAATAAGAGCGGTGGAGTTTGGAACGTATGTGCCTGTAGTTGCCTTGCAAATGCCACTACGGCGGGGTCTTCAATCAAGTCTACGCAAGAACGTGCCGCCAAAATTCGTTCGGGCATTACGGCTTTGCTGATGCCCCAGCCTTGTGCATAGTCGATGCCTGCCAGCGCCAGCACCTGAATGGTGGGTAAATCTTCTGCAAATTCACCAATTGATTTCAGCCCTAGGCTTTTCACTAAGCCGCCAAGGGCGTTGATGATGGCGGTGCTCGCCGGATTGTTGGCACAACCTTTAACCAAGGAGCCGTCAAGTTTTAGGGCATCCACCGACAGACTTTTGAGATATCCAAAAGACGAATAACCTGCGCCAAAGTCATCAATACTTACTTTGGCGCCAATGGTGCGTGCGCGGTCAATGAACTTCTGCATATTCTGAATATCGGTCAAAGCTACTGTCTCGGTGATCTCCAGGCAGATAAGCGACAAGGCGGCTTTGTGTTTTTCGAACAGGGTGAACAGTTCTTCGACAAACGTCTCATTGTTCAATGAGCCCCCTGAAAGGTTGACGCCGACAAACTGGGTATTGGGCAGTTGGTGTGCGTGGGTTTCCAGCCACGCGATGATGGTGGTGATTACCCAGCGGTCAATGATGGCACTTTTGCCATGGGCTTCAGCGGCTTCAATAATGACGCTGGCGGGTACTTCGTCACCATTGGATTTGCGCAGCCGCAGCAGCACCTCAAAATTCAGTGAATCAAAAGGAGCGGACAGCGACATTTCTGGTTGCATCACAAGATACAAGCCCTCGGGTGCAACACCACGCTCCAGACTGCTGATGATTTCCAGTTCTTCCTTGTGATGCTTGAAAAAAGAGGCTCCGCGCTCGATTACCCTCAGGCGTTCAGAGGGGTGTTTTTTTGCCATACGGCACACGGTGTCGGCAGTAGACACCAGCCCTTTGATTGTGGGCGTGCCAAAGCTGGCAGTTTCCACTAAACCACCAGACACACTGAGGACGAAGCTTTGAGTGTCGATCACATACGGGCGGCTGGAAATCAGTGTAATTAGGTTGTTGCAGCGAAGTGCGGCTTCGCTGATTGTTGCGCTTGGGAAGACCACGACAAATTCATCGCCCCCCACGCGCGCCAATAAATCATCAGGTCCAAGCTGGCTCTTCATGCGCCCGCATACCTGCCTAAGCACTTCATCGCCGGCAGTATGGCCGTAGAGATCGTTAATGACTTTGAAGCGGTCTAGGTCAAAGTAGGCCAATGCAGTGGGCTGCTGGGCCGATTCTTCTACCCGCAGTGCAATCCCGCGTAAATTCAGGCAGTCGGTCAGCGGGTCATGGTTAGCCAAAAACTCCAGCCGAGCCATAGCGCGCACTTTGTCGGTGATATCTTGCAGTGATCCTTCCACAAAGTCACCGTCAGTGGTTGATGCCCTGATGGCGAACCATCGGTCGGCGTCGTAGGATGTGTTTTCGGCATGAGTACGGGTTTGCAACTCAATGGTGGTGCGATCGTCAGACTCCCGCATGGCGTCGATTTCGCGCTGAACATTAGCCTCAAACACATGGGAGATGGACGGTGGACCACTCAGGTCAAACCCTTCCAGCATGGCACTAAAAACGGGGTTGTATTTGACGATGAGACCATCACCCCTCAAAGTGAACAGTCCGATAGGTGAGTCTTCATAGGCGGCTTTAAGGTTTTTTTGCACGGCCAGCTTTGTTAACCGATCGGTTCTGATGTGCTCAGCGACAGCAAGAGAGGCAAAAAGGGCCGATGCAATTGCAGCAGTCACGCTGTTTAACCCTCCCATTGAGTTACGCATGCCTGTTGACGCGGCTACCACTTCGCTCAAACTCGCGATCCAAGACACGGCAATGGACGCGGCGTACCAAACAGCAACTCTTGAGGTTCCACGGTACAGTATGTGCACCAGATAAAACACCATCACGCAGACACCAATCACCGTACCGACCCATAAAATGGGTAAGGTACTTTTGTACGACATGAAAGCACATACTGGGAAAATAGCTAACGCACACACTTGTTGCAGCGTGAGCAGCCATTTGCTTTTGATCTTGGCCAAATCTTCTTTAAACAATTGGCAGAACAATGTGATGGCCATGGCGTAATACAAGCCCAATGTCCATTGCCTTATGGGAATCACAAGACTGGAGGTGATGCTCGTACCCAACACTTCAAAATCAGTGCCTGCCGACAATGCAGCCATTCGAAGACTCAAAGCTAGCCAGCCGAAAAAGATCCAATACAGTTTGCTGCGGTTCACTAATGCGGTCAGCAGCATAAAGATAGCCAATACGCCGATGCCGCCATCAATGAGGCCACCAGTTCTCTTATAAGCCGATTCAGCCGAATCTAAATCACTGGCGAGCCAGGCGGTTGCTGCAATGCGCGCTGGCCCTTCAAACTCTCCGCGACAAACCAATGCTGCCCCTGCCTGAGCAGCGCTAAGCGGTATCGCAAACCCTGCTCGGCTTTTAATCAGCTGCCCCTTTACGTTTGTCCGATTGGCCGTTCCCAGCAGCGCGTTCGTCGTACGATCCCAACACGTAAGGTTTGTAGCGTGACGAGATGGAAAATCAATCGCCCAGGGGTGCCCTACTTGAGGTGCTGAAGCGGTGACAGAAAACCAGTGTTCACTGGTGGATAATTTGGTATCTGCGTAATATGTGACAGGTGCACGGGCCAATTGTGCTTGCACCTCACGTGGGTCTGTTGCCCCCTGTAAACCGTCATTTACCCATACCGCGATGGGCAGAGGCGTACCTTCTGGAGTGTTGTTGGTAAAGTCTTGCCATGTGAGCACACCAAATGCGACCACAATGACCGAGGGAATTACCCATATTCCCAGCCATGCCAAGATGTTGCCGATAATCGCTTGAACCATGCGCGGCACAGGCACAGGCACAGATGCCGACGCCGTCTCAGACTTGAAGGCTGTCACACGTTCCATGTTTCCAATTTAATGATGCTTAAAAAGCGATGATAGTGATATTTATCACAATATTCTCATATGCATCATTGTGATGTTTCAATATAAGATTTTTGTAAATGAATGTAATTTTAGCAACTTCAAATGAATATGCTTGACGATTGTTGATGGGAATGCAGTGAAAGCAACAAGGACTCAATCGGCTGACATAGACACAGGCACACACGTTGCTATTACGTATGCTAGCACCGCAGTAGCACCTTTGCGCTACGCGGTACTGGCTCAAGTGGTGGCAGGCTTGATCATGGTGATTAGCATGGCGTGGTTGGCGCCATCAGTACCCGTGCCTGTACTGTTGTTGGCATTGCTCCATGGTTTGTGTGCATTGCTGGTGGCTACCGCTCTGCGCTTGCCGCGTTGGTGGTGGCTGATTTCGTTTTTGTTTGCACCGCTGGCTGTGTTGGCGCTGAGTTTGGGATGGCCGCCCTGGGCCTGGCTGCTCGGCTTTGTGCTGCTTCTGCTTGTATTTTGGCGTACTGATACGAGTCGTGTGCCTTTGTATATGAGCAATTCCAGTACGACTCACAGGCTGGTTATGTTGTTGCCTGTCGCCCCATGCCGCTTGATTGATTTGGGGTGTGGTGATGGTCGCGTGCTGCGAAAGTTGGCTCATGCACGGCCTGATTGTCAGTTTGTTGGTTTGGAGTATGCGCCGCTTACTTGGGTTTGGGCGTGGATCTGGAGCTTGCATTTACCGAATTTGCATATTGGCTATGGCAGTTTTTGGGTGCACAGCTTGGCCGATTACGACGTGGTCTACGCATTTTTGTCGCCTGTTCCCATGTCTCGCCTATGGGCGAAGGCCTGTGCTGAGGCCAAGTCAGGTGCCTTGTTGGTGAGCAACAGTTTCGCTGTGCCAGGCATCGAGCCCACCCAGCAAGTGCATGTGGAGGACAGACGGGAAACTTGCTTGTACGTGTACAGCCTGATTGGCTACCCGAGTCATACGTTACCTTGATTTTGGTAAACACGTAATTTGTAGCCGCGCGCCCACGTGCACAATGGCGGGGGAGACAAAATTACGAGGGGATACCCATGACTTTTTTAGCCATTGACGTTGGCAACACGCGGTTGAAATGGGCGCTGTATGACCGCCCTCACCGCAATGCACAGCAGCTTTCGCATGGCGCTGTGTTTTTGGAGAATATTGACAAGCTGGCCGAAGGTGAATGGGCGGAGTTACCCGAGCCTAGCTATATGCTGGGTTGCTTTGTGGCTGGTGACGCCGTGAAGCGGCGGGTGCAAGAGCAAATGGAAATTTGGGATACGGAACCGCGCTGGGCGATGTCTAGCACTACCGAAGCCGGTCTGGTCAACGGTTATGACCATCCCACGCGGCTAGGTTCAGACCGCTGGATTGCGATGATAGGTGCACGCCATCGCATGCTCGCCAATGCGTCGTCGCGTGATTCGCAAGGTAAGCCCCATCCTAGCCCCATGGTGGTTGTGATGGTTGGCACGGCGGTTACGGTGGACGCCGTGGACGCTTTGGGTAAGTTCCTTGGCGGTTTGATCTTGCCGGGACATGGGATCATGCTGCAAGCGCTGGTGGGCGGCACTGCAGGCTTGCATGTTCCGACTGGCGAGGTTAGTGAGTTCCCCACCAACACCAGCGACGCTTTGACCAGTGGGGGTACCTACGCCATTGCCGGTGCAGTAGAGCGCATGATCCAGCATGTTCGGCGGCACTGCGGTACCGAGCCGGTATGTTTCATGACTGGCGGCGCTGGTTGGAAGATGGCGCCCAATATGTCTGTGAACTTTGAGTTGGTGGAGAGTCTTATTTTCGATGGCTTGCTGCAAATAGCGGCTACGCGGTTAAGCGTGGCCTAACTACTAACTACTAACTACTAACTACTAACGGGTAAGTGGTTTAACGTTTCTGCGGTTAACTCAATGTCACCCGCGCAAATTTGCGCTTACCCACTTGCACCACGTAAGTGCCTGCTTCCAGCTTAATCCCTTTGTCTTCAACCACGCTGGAGTCTACGCGTACGCCTCTGCCATCGATCAACCGGTTGGCTTCGCCCGCTGACGCAGCCAACCCCGCCTGTTTGAGTAACTGATTAATACCCAGCGGCGCACCACTCAGTGTGACTTCATCAATCACGTCGGGTATGCCGCCTTGAGAGCGATTGGTAAAGTCTTGTTCTGCAGCGTCAGCGGCGGCTGGGCTGTGGAATCGGGCGGTGATTTCTTTGGCCAGCATCACTTTGGCATCTTTGGGGTTGCGACCTGCTGCTGTTTCACTGCGCAGTAGGGCGATTTGAGCCTCGCTTTGGAACGACAGCAGCGTAAACCAGCGCCACATTAACGCGTCACTGATCGATAAAACCTTGGCGAACATGGTGTTTGCTGGTTCCGAGATGCCGATGTAATTATTTTTACTCTTCGACATTTTTTCGACGCCGTCGAGGCCTTCAAGCAGGGGCATGGTTAGGATGCACTGCGGTTCCTGACCATACTCTTGCTGCAAGTGGCGCCCCACCAAGAGGTTGAATTTTTGGTCTGTACCGCCCAGTTCCAAGTCGCTTTTCAGGGCTACGCTGTCATAGCCCTGCATCAGCGGGTACAAAAACTCGTGCACGCTAATGGATGCGCCGGATTTGAAGCGGTCGTGAAAATCATTTCGTTCCATCATCCGTGCTACGGTGTATTTGGCTGCAAGCTGAATCATCCCGCGGGCACCCAGAGGGTCGCTCCATTCGCTGTTGTAGCGAATCTCGGTTTTTGTTGGGTCCAGTACCAGCGAGGCTTGCTTGTAATAGGTTTGGGCGTTCGTTTCAATTTGCTCACGGGTCAGCGGTGGGCGCGTGTTATTTCGCCCGGACGGGTCGCCAATGGTGCTGGTGAAGTCGCCAATCAAAAAAATTACCGTATGCCCCAAGTCTTGCAACTGGCGCATTTTGTTCAGTACCACGGTGTGACCGATATGGATATCAGGTGCGGTGGGGTCCAGGCCCAGCTTGATGCGCAGTGGAACACCCGTGGCTTCCGATCGTGCCAATTTTTTGAGCCATTCGTTTTCCGGGATCAATTCGTCGCAGCCGCGCAAGGACACGGCCAGCGCGTCCTTTACGCTGTCTGTCACAGGAAATACGGTTGCTGTTGAGGGTGTAAAGGAGGGGGGGCTAGAGGTCATTTAGGGTAATTTCTCACAATTTGGAAGACGGTGCCGCTATACTTCGGCATCCCGCGATCCGCAGATTTTAGGTCTGTCAGGTTCGCTCCCCCGCGTGGTACTTCAAGTGTTTGTCTCTCGCTCCCCCGGTTATGCCATTTATGGCTGCCAAGTTGGTTGAAGCGCAGGCTATTTGTCGCTAGTTGTTCTTAACTGCTGCTAAACCTAATTTGAATCCGGAGAAGCGTTCTTTGAATACTGGTCTGATTCGCGCTAAAAGAGCGCTCTTGTCCATCCTTCGACGTCACCCTAAAAAGATTACAGCGTTGTTTTCTGCGCTCATTTTGGGCGGTGGTGGTGGCGCATTTGCTGTTGCGTCCTTGGTGCCCGAAACTGCAGACTTGCAAGTCCGCAATGTGATTGAAGCCGTTGAGCCTTTGCCTTTGCAGTGGCAGGCCGATGCTCTTGAGCGTCTGCCCATCAGCCTTTACCGTACCGAAACTACCCGCTCCAGCGATTCTTTTGAGAGTTTGCTTAAGCGCTTAGGTATTAATGATCCCAAAGCTGCGGCCTATATGCGCGCCAGTTCGGATGCCCGTAGCACATTGCTGGGCCGCGCAGGCCGTAATGTGACGGCGGAGGCAACCGCAAACAACAAGCTGCTTAAGCTTTCGGTGCGCTGGAGCCCTGATGACGAGGGCAGTTTCAAGCGTCTGGTGATTGAAAGTCACACCCTTGGCTTTACCACCCGCATTGAGTCAGCTGCGCTTAGTACTTCTAGCCGTATTGCCAGCGGCACGATCCGCTCTACGCTGTTTGCTGCTACAGACGATGCCCGCATTCCTGATGGCGTGGCAACCCAGCTTGCCGAAATTTTTGCTGGTGATATTGATTTTCACCGTGCTTTGCGTAAGGGCGACCGCTTCTCTGTTGTTTATGAAACTATGGAAGCTGATGGCGAGTCGTTACGAGCGGGCCGAGTGCAGTCAGCAGAGTTCACCAACAACGGCAAGACTTACCAAGCCATGTGGTTCCAAGAGCCCGGTATGTCCAAAGGCGCTTACTACAACCCCAATGGCGAAAGCTTGCATCGGGCCTATTTGGCGTCGCCTTTGGCGTTTTCCCGTGTGACCAGCGGTTTCAGTATGCGCTTGCATCCGATTTTGAACACTTGGAAAGCGCATCTAGGTGTGGACTATGCCGCACCGACCGGTACCGCTGTACGCACCGTGGCCGATGGTGAGGTCGATTTTGCGGGCGTTCAAAATGGTTTTGGCAATGTTGTCATCATCAAGCACCGGAACAACCACAGCACGGTATATGCTCACCTTAGTCACATTGCGGTGCGACGCGGCGAGCAGGTTGCACAGGGCCAAAACATTGGCAATGTGGGTTCCACTGGATGGGCGACTGGCCCCCACTTGCACTTTGAATTTCGTGTGAATGGCGTACACCAAGACCCATTGACGTTGGCTCAACAGACCGAGTCCACGCCTGTGACGGCTGCGGCCAAGGCGGCTTTTGCTGTAGCTGCGAACACGATGCGTAAAGAACTGAGTGCTGCGGCTACGCTGCAACAGGCTAACGCTCAGTAGTGGTCTTGTAAGTGATTGCATGCCAACGTTGCTTTAGCGAGTGATCTTTGTCCGAGCTGTACATTGGTTTGATGTCTGGCACCTCGCTTGACGGTGTTGACGGTGTACTGGTGGATTTTTCATCATCAAAACTACGTGTAGTTCAACACGTATCATTACCTTTTGCTCTTAATTTAAGAGCGGAGCTGATGGCACTTAATACCCCGGATGGCAATGAGCTGCACCGCTCAGCCTTGGCTGGCAATGCGCTGGCCCGGGTTTACGCCCAAGTCGTCGCTGATTTGCTACTTGCCACTCAAACGCCTGCCAACGCGGTGCAGGCTATTGGTGCGCATGGTCAAACTGTGCGCCATCGTCCAGGCGAGTTCGATGGGTGCGGCTACACCTTGCAACTGAATAATCCCGCTTTGTTAGCTGAGCTTTGCGGTATCGATGTTGTGGCCGACTTCCGCAGCCGCGATGTGGCGGCGGGCGGTCAGGGCGCACCATTGGTTCCAGCATTCCACGCGAATGTATTTGGTCGTATGGACACCACAGTGCAGGTGCTGAACATCGGTGGTATTGCCAACCTGAGCGTACTTGGTGCTGACGGTGGTGTACTGGGATTTGATTGTGGCTCTGGTAATGCACTGATGGACTTCTGGTGCCAAAAGCATACTGGTCAGCCCTTCGATGCCGGCGGCGCCTGGGCGGCAAGCGGGCAGGTTGTTCCTGCGCTGCTGACTCGTTTGATGGCCGAGCCTTACTTTGCCAAAGCGCCACCCAAGAGTACCGGTCGCGATTTGTTCAATCCGGCATGGCTGGCAAATCACCTAGTTGATTTTTGCTACATACAGCCTGTTGATGTACAGGCTACGTTAACGGAATTCACTGCAAGTGCTTGTTCAGCATGCGTAAGCAGCTATGCAAGCGTTAACGATAAGAATACGACCACCACCACTCAAAAATCTGTGGCTTTGATTGTCTGCGGTGGTGGCGCGTTGAACACTCACCTTATGGAGCGGCTACAAGCGCAATTACCAACGCACCATGTGGCTTCGTCTTCTCATTGGGGTTTGCCGCCGCTGGAGGTAGAAGCGACCGCGTTTGCATGGCTGGCACGCCGAATGGTGCACCGTGAAACGGGGAGTCTGAAAAGCGTGACGGGCGCTTGTGGAGCCCGTATCCTAGGGGCTTTGTACCCCGCCTAAGCCCTATTTGAGTGCCTGAAAATCAGCTTCTGAATCAGGTCGAAAAACTAGAGCCGCAGCCACAGGTTGACGTAGCATTCGGATTCTTAATCACGAACTGTGCGCCTTGCAGGTCTTCTTTGTAATCTATCTCTGCGCCCACCAGATACTGGTAGCTCATCGCGTCAATCAACAATGACACGCCATGCTTGGTCATGGTGGTGTCATCTTCGTTGGTGATTTCATCAAAAGTAAAGCCATACTGGAAGCCTGAGCAGCCGCCACCTTGTACGAATACGCGCAGTTTCAAATCAGGATTGCCTTCTTCAGCGATCAAATCAGCCACTTTAGCTGCGGCGCTGTCGGTGAAGACGATGGGAACGGGGATGTCAGTGTGGATATGTTCAGCAAGGGCACTCATGGGGCACTCCGGTAAGTCAAAATTCTAGGGCCTAATACTACAGCAATTTTGTCGGGAATAGGATCGTAGGTGTATACGTGGCTTACAGCCAATGGTGTTGACAACCTTGTTATTTCCTTGTTATCCATTACTTGCCGCCAAAGTGAGCGCAGGCTTTTCTTCGCCTAACATCGTGGGCCTAAGCAGGCCTGCGATAGTCGCACCTTGGTGCATCTCCAGCGCTTTGTAATACACGTCCCCTTCAATTTGGGCCGTAGGCTGTAATTCCAAGAGCTCACGGGCATGAACAGGGCCAATCACTTTGCCATTGATGATGACGTGGTCTGCCTGAATCTCGCCCGTTACTTTTGCTGACTCTGAAATCACCAAAATGCTGGTGTGTCCTTCGTTGGCGATCAGATTGCCTGTTACCTCCCCATCTACCCGCAAGCCTTCGGTGAAATGCACATTACCGGTAATCTGGGTGCCGTGGGCCACCAGGCTTTTGATGGGGGGCTGTTTTTTGTTGTTAAACATGGTGGAAAGTCAGGCGTAGTGTAGGGAAGGGGCTGTTATCAGCGCTTAATTGTCTTGTTTGCTAAAGGCATGAGAGTTTGCAGGAATGCTAGATCATCGCGTAAAACTTGATTCTCGGCTTCGAGTTTACGCACCTGTTCTGTCAATCCAGCTTGTGTTGCTTTCTCTGTCGTCAGCTGACTTTCTGAGATATTGGAAACAAGCTTGGCCTCATCACGTGCAGTACGCAGTTGAAGCACATCGGCACGCAACTTTACCAACTCAGCTTTTGCATTGCCATCTACACCTGCAATACCTTTTCCGAATTCAAACGCCCACAAGGCAATTGCGCCACAAAACCCCAGCACAATCGCGATCATGGCCCAGCGAAAGGGCCAGGGCAGGGCACTGCGCACAGCCATACGGGGTGCGCTGATAGTCAGGCGGCGACGAAGCAGTCTAAAGCGCATGGCTTAACCCGAATTTCAAAAGGCACAAAGACAAAAACCGCCACGAGGACGGTTTTTGTCGCCTTGGCCCACAAGTGGCCAAAACAAAGCTTAACGCTTGGAGAACTGCTTGCGACGGCGAGCACCGTGCAAACCGACCTTTTTACGTTCCACTTCGCGCGCATCACGCGTGACAAAACCGGCTTGTGACAACGCTGGCTTGAGCGTAGCGTCATAGTCGATCAGGGCGCGGGTGATGCCGTGGCGCACTGCGCCGGCTTGACCGGACTCACCACCACCATGCACATTGATCATAATGTCGAAAGATTCGACATGATTCGTCAAGAACAGGGGTTGTTTGCAGATCATGATCGAAGTTGCACGACCGAAGAACGCTTGAATGTCCTTGTCGTTAACTGTGACCTTGCCTGTGCCTTTTTTCAGAAACACGCGGGCGACGCTGGATTTGCGACGGCCTGTGCCATTGTTCCATTCACCAATCATTTCAAGCTCTCCTTAGAGGACCAACACTTTGGGCTGCTGGGCAGTGTGCGGGTGCTCAGCACCACCGTACACCTTGAGCTTTTTAATCATCGCGTAGCCCAGTGGGCCTTTTGGCAACATGCCCTTGACGGCTTTTTCCAAAGCGCGACCAGGATGCTTAGCTTGCATGTCACGGAACGTGATGGCGGAAATACCACCGGGGTAGCCCGAGTGGCTGTAGTAAATTTTGTCAGTGGACTTAGCGCCCGTGACGCGCAGCTGAGCTGCATTGATGATGACGATGAAATCACCGGTATCGACGTGAGGCGTATAAATGGCCTTGTGTTTGCCGCGCAAACGGAGAGCAACTTCGCTGGCTACTCGTCCGAGGACCTTATCGGTCGCGTCAACCACAAACCACTCGTGCACTACGTCAGCGGGTTTTGCGCTGAAAGTTGACATGAGTTTTCTCTTTAAAAAGAAGGTTTGGCGGGCTCTTTTCTACGGTCGGTTTTCCTTCTGTACCAAACCTAGCCAACGCGGCGTCATTTTCGGGACGCACCGTTCATCAGGTTCAGTGGGAATCTCTTAGGTAGTAGTTTGCTGTGGTTATCGTCCTTGAGCTCATCCTGGGATAAGCATTGACCATAACTTTGGCGTCTTCGTCGCGGAGCCACAAAAGCGCTACGAAGCTTTCCATTATACAAATAATTGCAGATTTGCCTATTTCGATTAATATGTTCCCACTATGTTCAGTTATCGCCACGCCTTTCATGCAGGCAACCACGCTGATGTGCTCAAGCACACAGTGTTGATTGCCATCCTCAAACACCTCACCGAAAAAGACGCGGCCTTGACCGTGGTGGACACCCATGCCGGAGCTGGCCTTTACCGCTTGGACGGGGATTACTCCACCACCGGCGCAGAAGCCACTGATGGCGTCGCCAAGCTCTTCGCTGCACTGGCCCCCGCTGGATCAGCGAAGCCGGCTATTGAAAACATAGCAGATAAGCTGCAAGACTACATCGATCTTATCGCCAGCTTTAACACCAATGGCCAGCTCAAGGTCTACCCAGGCTCCCCGTTTGTGACCCAAAGCCTGCTGCGTGAAGAGGCCCGTGACAAGCTAAAACTGTTCGAGCTGCACCCTACTGACCATAAGGCCTTAGAGGGCAACATCGCCCAGCTCAAAGCCGGGCGGCAAGTCGCCGTGGAATGCAAAGACGGTTTTGAAGGTCTGAAATCTTATCTGCCACCGCCTATTTCAGCCACGGGTTCGCGTCGGGCTCTGGTGCTGATTGACCCTAGCTACGAGGTTAAAACCGACTATGCCAAGGTCAGCGCATGCATTCAAGATTGTCTGAAACGTTTCCCTACAGGGACTTACGCCGTTTGGTATCCGGTAATTCCTCGGCCCGAAGCCCATGATTTGCCGCGTCGCCTCAAAACCTTGGCTACCCAGGCCAACAAGCCCTGGTTGCACACTACGTTGAATATTGGCCAAGGCCCCGAAATGGATGAGGTGACAGTACCGGGAGAGCGCGCGCCACGCCCTGGACTGACCGCAAGTGGGATGTTCGTTATCAACCCTCCCCATACCCTGAAAGCGGCCATGCAGGCTGCCTTGCCGCAAATGCTGACTGTACTGGGCCGCGGACGCGGCAAAGGCTGGACGGCCGATTCGGGCGGTTAACGGGATTTCTTCTTCACCACTGCGGCTGCCGCGCTGTGGTGTGCAGCATTGCCCTGTTGAGCTTTCTGGCTGCCTCTCGGCGCAGGTCGGACTGCTTGCTTGGAGCGTGGTTTGAATCGGCTGTTGTGCGGTGCTAGTACGGTTGGTTTCATTTGCGCGAGCAGTGCTTTTGCGCTAGCAGCTTCAGTCGGATCCACTATAGAGATGACCACATCTTTGACGCCTAAATCCACCAATCCAATGGCTTCTGCGGCGGCGCGGCTCAGGTCAATCATCTTGCCGGGTGTGAAGGGGCCGCGGTCATTCACCCGCACATCCACTTCACTTCCGTTACGCAGGCTGCGGATCCTAAGGTGGGTGCCAAAAGGCAGTGTTTTATGCGCAGCTGTCAGCGCGTACATGTCAAAACGCTCGCCGTTTGCAGTACGTTTTCCGTGAAAACCAGGGCCGTACCATGAGGCGGTGCCGCGTTCAATTTCAACCTCACTATCAATCTCTTTCGCGTCGGTGCAAGGCTCTAATGGATTGGGCTGGATGGGGCACGGTTGCGAGGAAGGTATTGGCAGTGCGAACGACGAGGACGGAGTCATCGTCGGTTCTTCTGGCGTGGGCTCTGCCGGTACCGCTATCCACCCAATGGATGGAGGAGGTGCGGGCGGTGCTTCGCTATTTGCTATTGGGCCTCGTCCTGCTACTTGGGCAGCGGAGCCCGTCAGCAGGCAACATAGCCCTAGCAGTGCCACGGTGGCACGTCCTACGTTGAGTTTAAGCAAGTTGACGGCTCATGTTATGGGTCTAAGTGGTTTTATGTGCAGCCTGCGTGAGCCTAAGTCGCTCACAAATTGAGAGCGTAGCTGCACTTTGGTTCATCGTATAAAAATGCAGCCCCGGCACGCCACCATTGCGCAACTGATCGCACAAGTCCGTCACCACGTCCAGGCCAAAGGCTTTGATGGATTCAGTGTCGTCCCCAAAAGCTTGCAGGCGCAGCCGGATCCAGCGAGGGATCTCAGCGCCACAGCTGTC
>JAYUED010000117.1:0-4573 GCA_043739385.1 Betaproteobacteria bacterium
GGTGAGCGTGAAACGCGGGAAACTACCCGCATCTCAAGCCAATTCAATCAGTTTCGGCGATCGCAATTCCAGGTGCGGGAACTACACACTCTTGAGTAATGGAGAAAGACGAAATTCAAGATCAAAAACCGTCTCTGCCTCAGGTGATTTAGTTTGCAATGAAACGGGGAAATCGCGCGTCCATTCGTAGATTTCCTTTTGCCTAACGACAGATGCAATCCTGCCGTTGCTCAATCTAACGTTACCGAGCGAACCTAAGAACTGCAACGACGACACCAAGGCTCTCAAGATATTGGACTTGCCCTCATTATTGGGGCCAATCAAGACGGTTGGCCGCCGTATCGGCAGTTTATAAGCGCTCGTCACGCTCCGAAAATTTGATACCGAGAACGAAACCAATTCCATCTTTTTTCCTTATCTTAAATTCGAGGATGAGAATGCGGCATTCAGCAATGTATGTGTTGGCGCTTTTGTTTTGGTGAGCGGACATTCACGCTGATGAAACGATAGCCTTGGTCTCGGTAGGCACAAATAGAGATGCGAGACACGATTGTCGTAACGCCTGCGCGCGCTTAAGGTTGGCATCGACTTCGGCCTGCACGCCAAGAATGAGTGACAACCTTCGATCAACTTCTGCGACGATGCGCTCCTGCTCGGAAAGTGGCGGCAAGGGAATGGGCAAACGCCGACATAAGTCGAGTGTTAAGTTTGTTTGCCCGGCAGTCGTTTTGGCTTTGCGAATTGCCCAGGCCATGATGGATTCAGTCATCAATGCATGGGCCACAAACTTTGTGCTGAGCGGCTTTATCGGTCTAAAACGCGCGATTGCTTGATTCATATTCGCTTCGTCCATCGTTGGCGGCACCACCGAAACCTGACCAAGAGGTGGGCCAACGATATTGATAAGCACGTCTCCCGCCAACACTTGCGAACGAAGCAATTCGCCATCGTGCGTTGAACGACTCACAAATGCCGGCTTGTATGCGTGATTCAGGGCGCCATCAAAAGTCAGGTTGTAGACCTTCAAAAACTGCACATCACCGGCGCCGTCCAAGAGCTTTTCTGCCGCTGGTGTTGTCCCTTTGGTAATGAACGCGGAGAGTTGCTCTGCACTTGCCCACACCCATCCATTGGGCAGACTGGTCAATCCACTAGTTTCAACTGCAGGCGGTTCTTCGTATTTGCCACGACCAGCCCATTCGCTTCTTCGCGCATCAAGAATCCGCTGCAAAAGCCGCTCGCCGGTTTCGAAACTGCGGCCTTCGCGGCGGGCTAGTTCGGCCTCAAGGGGGACGAGGCGGCCTTCTACGGCGTCTTTGAGGACGGCGGCTTTGTAGCGTTTGAGGTTGGCCTTGACGCGCTGGAGGTTGGCGACGGCTTCGTCGAGGCGGGAGAACTGTTTTTCTAGCTCGTCGACAATTTCATCTTGCTGTGCCAGTGTTGGGAGTTCAATCTTGTGCGCCAGGAATGGACCACGATTGATGTGCTTCATTGTGGAGCCGTGCAGATGCTCCGACTTGATCATCTCGGCGATGGCCTTCTTTAGCGTGTAGAAGAGAAACTTCTTTGTGACCATCGTAGTGTCAGGCACTACCTTGAATATGTGCTGGTTCAGAAGGCTAGGCACACGGTCCCAGATAAATACATCAAGCGTTGCAGACCAACTCACCAATATGTCACCGGGGTTTACTACATAGATCGGATCGACTTCCCGAGTAGTTCTGTTCAGTGGCTTGGTCGGATTAGTGAGATTCTGGATTCGGATGATGGGCATGCCGTCATCACCCCAGTCCGAGGGCTTAAAAGCCAAGCCGTTGATATATTTCCCGGTCTCGCCAACGGTGCCAGAGATCCAAGGTTCGCATGTCGCGAAGCTTTTTAACGTTATATCGGTCCCCATCACGCCGCCAACTCCCGATTCATAGCCTCAAGCACCTTGGGAAGTTCCGCGCCAAACAGCTGGTACACGCGGCCCATGCCGCCTTCCTGGGCGAAGGGGGAGAGCTTGCTTGCTATGTGTTCGCACACGTTCATTTTTTGTTTCCTGTCTCGGTCTGATTGGCCAGCCATGCTGCGCCCTGCGCGGTGAGGCGGTATTTTTGCTGGCTGCTGGTGGGTTTGTCGGGCAGGGTCATTTCCAGCAAGCCTCGCAGTAAAAGTGGGCGGATGACTTGGTGCCGGAACTTGGTGCGGTCGGTGCGGCCGTCGATGGCCATCAATTCAGTCAAAGCCGCGCCAGTGCTGGCTTTGGAGAGGATTTCGACTTGGTGCCGACTTGGTGCCAACTTAGTGCCTGACTTGGTTCCCGCCGTGGCCACTTCAGCATCCTCCGTTGCGCCCTTGGGCCGCCACAAGGTCTGAATAAATTGCCCGCCGTCCTGCCGAAACTCTGGCGCTGGCAAGCCAGCCTGAGCACACTGGCTGATCATGTCTAGCGTGCCGGTGCCCGCCTTTTCAATGTAGCGGGCCAAAAACAGTGGTTCAGCAATGCGCGGGCTGCGGGGGATGGACGCATGCGGGCGGCGCAGGTTGTCTACGGTTAGCTGTGGCGGCAGTTCGCCAGGGTTCCAGATTTCAAGCCTGTCTGCAAACAGCATGACCTGCACCGACGCGTTGGACGTGTAGTCCCGGTGCGCTACGGCGTTGACGATGGCTTCGGCCACGGCTTCGCGCGGCAGCTCATAGTCGACCGGGGCCTGTGCGCTGGCTGCGCGAGTGCCCACGGCGCGGGCAATCTTGGACAGCACAAAATCCAGCGCCTGATCGACCAGCTCGAACACCGAGCCTTTGTAGATTTGGTACGAGGGAATGGGCTTGCTGACTTGCGTGCCATGAAAGTGCATGCACTTGAGCTCTGAGCTGGGCAAAAAGCGTTGCGGGGCTTGACCAAATAGCAGGATGGCCGCATGGCTGGGTTGCCCTGCATCGAGCAGATTCAGGTGCGTCAACGCACTATGCATGGGCGTGGAAGGGTCAAGTGCATAGCCACGGTTGGTCTGCGCACGGGCCAGGAAGAGCGCCAGTTTGTCTTGCGAGATGTCAGCCAGCGTAGCGCCCGCACAGGCTGTTGCATCAAACGGGCTGGTGCGCAGCGCACCCGTGCGGGCCAGGTGCTCCACCAGGCTGGCATTCACTGCGCCAATCAGCTCCGGCGTATCGCCAAAGCGGCGGCGAATCAACTGGTCGCCCGCTTTGCGCACCAGCGCACGCATTTTGGGGTGGCGCAGGCTGTCATCGCTGCCGCTTACATAGATCAGCCGAGGTTTGCCCAAGGTGGTGGCACGGTCAAATTCCCGTTCTGTCGGTGAGATGCCTTGGGTATCTTCAAAACCATAGTCGTTGCCAAACAAGGCAAGGTAGAGGGTACAGCGGTCTACTTCGCTAAGGTACACCGCGTCGGCACGCAGGTCTGCGGCGGGCAGGTCTTCAAATAAAAAAACCTCAAAAAATCGAGATAACAGTGGGTCGGCGTGAATGAAGTGTTTAACCGCTCGCCGCTCCAATGCCAGCTCTTTTTGTACCGAACTGATGAAGATGCTTTGCTTTGCACTCACGCCGCCAACTCCCGATTCATAGCCTCAAGCACCTTGGGCAACTCCGCACCAAACAGCTGGTACACACGGCCCATGCCGCCTTCTTGCGCAAAGGGGGAATATTCAAAGTCATCGGGCACGATGGTCAGGTTGCCTGCTATGTGTTCGCGGATCATGTCTAGCCAGTGGAGTTGTTCGGGGGTGAAGCGGGATGCACGGGGCGGGGAGCCCTCACCCCTGCCCTCTCCCAGGGGGAGAGGGAGTAAATTTTCTTGGCTGCCCAGCCAGGCCTTGAAGTTGGCGTTGACGCGCTCGGGAAAAGGCACCAGCTCGTTGCTCTGGTGCATGGCAAAGCGCACCAGGCTGACCAAGTCAGTCAATATGCGCTTGCGGTTTTCGCCTTTGACCTTGGTTTTGTCCAGCGCGGCGTAGGCTTGCCACAGCTGGCCTTCTGTCCACAAATGCGGTGGGGCTTGCAGGGTGTCGGCCAGGGCTTTGAGGGCTTCAAATGTCAGTGTTTCGGCCTGCAGCCCTTTTAAACGCTGCGGCTGCTGGTACAAAATTTGTAGCGCAGTGATTTCGTCTTTGTGGTCGGCGATGAATTTTTCAAAGCTTTCGACCGTGCCTTTGGCGCGGTCGCGGGCGGCTTCTGAAAAGTCGGCTTCCAGCAACTGGTCTTGCGTAACGGTGTCTATGACTTGCTCAGCCTTCTTTTTCAAGTCAATCAGCAGGTTGCGCAGGGCTGGGTCGCACAGGGGTTTGACTGCGGTTTGTGTGCGCCCTTCGACCAGCTCAGGGTGGGTGGCTGCAAGGTCAGGGTCCAGTGCCTCTACGATGCCGCGCGCCAGGTCTTTGAGGCTGTAGCCGCCTGACGCGGTGGCGATGCGCTGCCTGTCAGGGTCGGTCAGCTCGCGGTCTAGCCGGGCCAACCTGGCGGCAACACTGCTCAGCACCTCGGGCTCTACATTGCCCAGGGCCACGGCTTGCAGCAGTTTGTCAAAGGGCACAGACTTTTTGGCGTCCATGGGGACAGAATCGGT
>JAYUED010000118.1:0-4494 GCA_043739385.1 Betaproteobacteria bacterium
GTTTGACGCGCAGGGTTTGGTAGTTTATGAAGAATGGAAAGACTATATTCAGTTCCAATGGGTGAGCCCGAGCTTGACGCCGGGGTTGGTTCGTTTGCCCCATCTATGGTCTTGAATGTTCCCACGTTGACGAAATGATGCTTCGCTTGCGCACTGAGCTGCGTGATTTGCTGGAGCTTGTATTGCTTCCAGGGCTTGCTGCAATCTTGCCCTGGCGCTGCTGTTTCGCCATTTTCAAGCGGCTTGCGCGCCTGGCCTGGCTGTACCGTGAGCCCTGCGAGGCAGCGTTGCAGCAAGCCCGCAGCCGTGGTTGGGCAGGCGCGGATGAGGTGCATTGGCTATGGGTGCGGCGGTTGGTCACACTGGTAGACCATGCAGACCATTTCCTCGGGCTTTGGCGCAGTGATGCCTGGATGAAGAAGCACCTTTGGGTTGAAGGTGCCTGGCCCCCGCACGAGCATGGCGTTTTGTTGCTGACGTTTCACTGGGGTGCGGGGTATTGGGGTTTGCGGCACGCGGCAGCACATGGCCTGCGCCCGCATGCGCTGGTGGCTTCGCTGGGCACTGAAGCCTACAAAGGCAGGGCACTCATGTCATGGTATGCAAGGTCGCGCAACGCGCACGTAGCGCGCACGTTAGGTTCGCCTACGATTGACGTGGCCCAGCATCTGAAGCGCGTCATCCGCGCGCTGCGTGACAACCATGCCTTATTGGGCGTAATGGATGTACCGGCAGACGAAGCCAAAGCCAGCGTGACTGTTGAATTGCTGGGAATGCAGGCCAGTGTGCCGCGAGGCTTGCTGCGTTTGGCGGTTGATCAGCAAGTGCCAGTGGTGTTGTACGTCACTGGGTTGAACACGGCCAATGGAATGCGATTTTTGCGAATCAAGTCTTTGGGCGTTTTCAGTGAAGTGAAAGATTTGGCGAGCGAGGTATTCGGTGAGCTGGAACAGCTTATTGCGCAGGACGCGCCGGCTTGGCATTTTTGGGGGATCGCCGACCGATTTTTTCGGCGATCATAATGTTCCATCATACGATATCTATCTTAATTTTCTGGTAAAATTATTCTACTTATGAGAGATAAATAGAGCTATCAGGTAGATAAATGGTAGATTTCTCTGTTTCACTGCCTGATGAAATCTGCGTTGCTCTGGGCTTGCGGGCGCGGGCTCGCCGAATCTTGCTGAACCTGAGCACCGATGAAATGGCTGCGCGTATCGGCCTGGCCAGTAAGACGCTGGGCAACTTTGAACGCACCGGGCGCTGTACCTTGGGTACTTTTGTGCGGGTTCTGGAAGCGCTCAATGCTGTTGCTGACCTGCAGTTTATTCTGGATGCAAATCAGCCCCGCTCCATCGAACAAATGCGGGCCAAGGCCAATGCAGCGTCACGCCAGCGCGCCTACCGAAAGTCGCGGGAGCTTGCCAAGTGAAGGAACTCACTGTCATATACAGGGGCTACGGGCAAGCCCTGGAACTTGGCGTGCTTGCCAACGACGGCAATGACATGCTGTTTCAGTATTCTGCGGCGGCAATCTCGCAAGGGCTGGAGCTGTCACCCATCCGTTTGCCGCTTCGTGCCGCAGCCTACCCTGACCAGCAGTCTCAGTACGTGAACCTGCAGCGCCTGCCAGGGCTGCTATACGACTCATTGCCAGATAGCTGGGGCTACCGCCTGATGAATCGCCGGATGAGGGCTCGCGGAATTGACCCAGACGCCATTTCGGCGCTGGACCGCCTGGCCTACCTTGGTGACAACACCATGGGTGCGCTAACTTACTCGCCCTGCAGCGCAACCTTAAGCGATGGCATGGACATGGGCATCATGGATCTGGCGACCGAGGTACAAGCGGTGCTGTTGGATGACGACCATGAAGTCCTGGCTGAAGTGGCGCGTGCGGGCGGCTCAGCGGGTGGCGCACGACCGAAGGCCTTGGTGTATCTCAATCCCAAATCAGGCCAGATGAGCACACAGCCAGGGCATACAGACAACGCAGAGCCCTGGCTCGTCAAGTTTCCTGCCTCCGACGATGACGCGGACAGCTGTGCCACAGAAGAGCTATACGCCCGCATGGCGCAGCACTGCAACATGGGCATGACGGCGACTCGCTTCTTCGAGCTGTCCAGCGGGCTGACCGCCTTCGGCTCCCAGCGCTTTGACCGGCATGGCGAACACCGGGTGCATGTGCACTCGCTGGCCGGGTTGCTGCACGCCAACTTCCAGATTCCCTCAGTTGGCTACGAAGATTTCTTTCGGGCCACGCGAAGACTGACGCGCGACCAACGCGAACTTAAAAAGGCGGTGCAACGCTGCGCTTTCAATGTGCTGATGAACAACCGCGACGACCATGCGAAAAACATCTCTTTCACGCGAGACCGAGACGGCACATGGCGTCTGGCGCCACCTTACGATCTGACGTATTGCGTGGGCTATCAGGGTGAGCACTTCATGGACGTTGCTGGCGAAGGCAAGGCCCCAACCCGTGGGCACATCATCAAGGCTGCCAAGGCAGCGGGCCTGAGTAGTGGCGACACTGTGGCCATCATCGACGAGCTGCTCGCGTGCGCTACGCCGGCGCTTTTGCGCGACATGGCGTCACAGCTTCCTGTTCGCGGCAAGACCATCGCCCTGGTAGCCGCATCCATGGAAGCCAACGGTGCAAGGCTGCGCAAGGCGTGACTGACACCGCTCAGCCTCAGGGCTGGAGCCGCGCCGTTTTGCTTTTCTTGACGGACAGCCGAGCTGGTTTTTCCGCCGCCTTCAATGGTTTTTGGGCCGTGACCAGATAACCCTGAACAGGTTCACCAAGTTCCAGGCGAATCGGGCGGTCTTCAAGCGTGGCATCGGTAAAGCCGGATTCTTGCAGAAGTCGCTGCACATAGCTGCGCTGGTGGGTGTAGCGGTAGGTGCCTTGCAGCGTGTAGTAGGCATCCCCTTCCGCACCGGATTCACATGAAAACACAAAGCGCCCGCCGGGCAGAAGGATGCGATAGGCGTTGGGAATCACGGTGTCGAGATTGCCGACATAAATGAGGACGTCAAGTGCCGCAATGACATGGTAAAGACTGTCGGGGGTGGCTTGCAGGGCATCGAGCACGTTGACGTTGTGGAAGCGGTCGTAGACATGGCGTCGGGTCGCCTGTTCGATCATTTCAATCGAGAGATCCACACCGACCACCGCACCTTCCATCGGCCCCAGGCAGGCACCCAGCAAGCCCGTGCCACAGCCTAAGTCCAGCACATCGCATTGGCGGTCTGGGTGCCAATGGTGAATCATGTTCGCCACGTCATTTGGCAGCTTGTACTGCAATAGCAGCAAGAGGTGGCGGTCAAAATGGTCGGCGTAACCGTCAAACATGCCCTTGATAATCGAAACCGGCTGGGTTTTGGGGGTTTCGCCGCGTGCAATAGCCAGGTAAAACTGGTACCCCTCGTTGTTGGGATCAAGGGTTGCAAGGGCCTCGCCGTCACTGATGGCTTGGTCGTTTTTCTTTGCCACGAGGCATGAGCGCAGGCGATCCATCAGCAATGCTGGCTGATTGGGCTGTTGCAAAAGCATGGCGGTGTAAATGTCAATGGCGCTGGCGTGGTCGCCACTGCTTGCCAAGGTGCGGGCAACCTGATGGCGGATGGTCAAATCGGCTGGATTGATTTTCTCAGCCTGACGCAGCCACTCCAGCGCCTTGTCAAAACGAAAGAGCCGCTGGGCAATGGCCGCTGCTTTAACCAACATCTCAGTGTCGTCGCCGGTTTTTTGCGATGCTGCCTGTTGCAGAGCCTGTTCGGCCAGGGCCATGGCTTCCAGAACTTGGTCCCGGCTGGCCTGTACGCCGGCGAGATGCATGGTCGCAATAGGCCACAGGGGTGCAAGGTCATGGGCCTTGCGCGCAGCCTGCAACATGCCATCGGGGTTGCGGGACGCCTCGGCCAGGCGCGAGCCCAGCAGGAAGAGGCGGGGGTCGCGCGGGGACGACTTGCCGAGCACGTTTAATTGAATGGCAGCTTCCTGAAGCTGGTTTTGGCTGATCTGCTGCTCGATGCTTTTGAGTTGCGCAAGGTATTGCTCGGTGTGTGAATAGGTGTTCTTCATTGCGTTGCGGGTGATTGGCGGGGCGAGTTGTGATGACGGTCGGAAGAGCCTGATTTTACCTTTGGCGGGTTTCGTGGCTGGTTGATAATCCACGGTTGCGCCTTGAACGGAGAAACGCGTCGCTCAAGGAATGTAGGCCAAGGGGGGTAAATGTCGCTGTCTGGTCGCTGGTTTGCGGTTTTGTTGGGTCTTGTGGTGGCGGTAGGCGTGGGGTTGCGGCTCCATCACCTGGACAAAAGAAGCCTGTGGGCTGACGAACTGTTCACGCTGACCATGGCCAAGTATTACCCTTTTTTGCCCGATGACGGAAGGCCCTTTTATCGGCGCACCCAAGTGACTCAAGTTGATGACGGCGACACATTTCTGACAGCCAAGGCGGCCGAGCAGAGCCCGCCACTCAATGA
>JAYUED010000119.1:0-4471 GCA_043739385.1 Betaproteobacteria bacterium
GAGTTGATGATTATTCCCATCGGCGCTCCTAGCTTTCGCGAAGCACTGCGCTACGGTGCTGAAGTGTTCCATGCACTCAAGAAAATCCTGAGCGACAAGGGCATGAGCATTGCTGTGGGCGACGAGGGTGGTTTTGCACCCAATGTACCCAGCCATGAAGCTGCAATTCAAATGATCTTGGAAGCAATCACGGCTGCGGGTTACACCCCTGGCGAACAAATTGCTCTGGGCCTTGACTGTGCCGCCAGCGAGTTCTACAAAGACGGTAAATACGAATTGTCTGGCGAAGGCCTGAGCCTGACCAGTCAAGAGTGGACAGACATCCTTGCCACCTGGGTGGACAAATATCCCATCATCAGCATCGAAGACGGTATGGCTGAAAACGACTGGGATGGCTGGAAAATCCTCACAGACCGCCTGGGTAAAAACGTGCAAATCGTTGGCGACGACCTGTTCGTCACCAACACCAAGATTTTGAAAGAAGGCATCGACAAAGGCATCGCTAATTCGATTCTTATCAAAATCAACCAAATCGGCACGCTTACCGAAACCTTCGCCGCGATTGAAATGGCCAAGCGCGCGGGCTACACCGCCGTCATCAGCCACCGCTCTGGCGAGACTGAAGACTCCACTATTGCCGATATCGCCGTGGGCACCAATGCGGGTCAAATCAAAACCGGCTCGCTCAGCCGCTCTGACCGCATGGCCAAGTACAACCAGTTGCTGCGTATCGAAGAAGACTTGGGCGATGTAGCCACCTACCCTGGCCGTTCTGCGTTTTACAACCTGCGTTAATGTTGATAAGTACGCTTAAGTTGTAACGGCACGCCTGCGTCTTTTCACTCCGCTCTATAAATCTTCCTCCATGGGTCGTCGCTTCCTTCCGTTGGTGCTGATTGCCCTGCTGGCAGTAATGCATGCCCAACTGTGGCAAGGTCGGGGTAGCCTTGCCAACGTCAAGCTTCTGCAAGCGAAGCTTGACACGCAAAAAACCAAAAATGTGCAGGCTCAGCTGGTAAACGACCAGCTTGCCGCTGAGGTACGTGACCTGCAAGAGGGGCTGGAAATGGTCGAGGAAAAAGCGCGGGGTGAGTTGGGCATGGTGAAACCCAACGAGATTTACGTGCAAATTACCAAGTGATTTGAAATGATTTTCACGTGACTTGGTTTGATGTTTGATTGGCTCTTCACCGAGGCCTTTGCCCTCTGGGGCAGTGCCACCACGTGGTTGGAAATTACAGGCTTTGCATTGGCTGTGCTGATGGTGGTCGGTAATATCCACGAAAAACTATGGGCTTGGCCGCTGGCCATCACCAGTTCACTGCTCTATTTCGCGCTGTTTTGGCGCAGCAAGCTGTACGGAGACGCTGTACTGCAAATCATCTTTGCCGTGTTGGCCTTGTGGGGCTGGTGGCAATGGTGGCGTGGCAAAAGGGCAGATGGTGCAGCATTACCAGTCAGCACACTCACGCAACGCGATATGCTAAAAATGATAGCTGCGTGTGCAATACTTTGGCCAGCTACAGGTCTATTTCTTAAGATTTTTACCGATACCGACGTTCCTTGGTGGGACGCCTTTCCCACGGCTGTAAGTCTGGTGGCACAGTTTTTATTGGCCCGCAAGTACCTGGAAAACTGGCTGGCCTGGACAGCGGTTAATACCGTCAGTATTGGTCTGTTTGCTTACAAAGGGCTGTGGCTGACAGTCATCCTCTACATGTTGTTCATTGCCATGAGTATGGTGGGTTGGCAGGCATGGCGCCAACGCTTACGCACTGCGGCTTGATACGCCACGATGGAAAATACCCCACTCGTTATTGCACTGCTGGGCGCAGAAAGCACAGGCAAAACCCAGCTCACTTTGACCTTGACCGCGTATTGGCATGCACAAGGAATGACGGTGATTTCAACACCTGAGGTACTGCGAGAGTGGTGCGACCAGGCAGGCCGTACACCCCAACCCCACGAACAAGCAGCCATCGCTGAGGAACAGGCTCATCGCACACAGACCGCATTGATGACCCCCGAGGTAAACGTGGTCATCGCCGACACCACGCCACTGATGACGGCCATCTACAGCGACAAGCTGTTCCAAGATCGCTCACTTTATGCTTTTGCCTTAACCCACCACCGTATCTACACACACACACTGCTGACAGGACTGGATCTACCATGGGTTGCTGACGGCCTTCAGCGCGACAACCCATCAGTTCAAGCGCCGATAGACGCGATGGTACGCGGTGCACTGGGTGGCGCAGGCATTCCTTTTCAAGTGATTTATGGTCAAGGTGAAGAGCGTTTGTACAACGCATTGCGCGCCATAACCCCTCAGAAATCTATTAATTTAATAGCAAACAATGATGATCTGGCTTGCGCAAGCAGCACAAAAAATGTGGAAAATCTGCATAAGCAGGAGCCGCCAAACACTTGCGCCTCCTGGATATGGGCCTGCGATAAATGCAGCGACCCCGACTGCGAGCACCGCTTATTTACTGGACTGCTGCGGTAGATGGTACAGGCACAGCACCAGCAACGAACAACTGCGCAGCATCCACGGCATCAAACGCATACTGCTTACCGCAAAAATCGCAGCCAACTTCAATGGCGTTACGCTCAGCAATGATGCTTTCTGCCTCTACAACGCCCAGGCTGACAATCATGCGTCCTACGCGCTCGCGGCTGCAACTGCATTCGAACCTTGGGCCGGCTTCGCCAGCTACCGGTTCGTAACGCAACACTTTTTCTTCCCAAAACAAACGGTGTAATACTGTGTCCACGTCCAGCGTCAGCAATTCTTCGGCTTTCAGGCTTTTGGCGAGGATCGCAATGCGGTTGTAGTCCTCGTTGACGCCAATTTCTTCTTCATTGCGCAGGTTCAGAGTGCCTTCAAGGTTACCTTCACCCTTCAAAGGCAAACGCTGAATCAGCAATCCAGCTGCGACTTCATCATTCGCAGCGAGTACCAAGGTCGTGTCGATTTGCTGACTTTGGAGCATGAAATGCTCCAGCACACTGCTGAGTTTTTCCAGTTTTTCGCGCTTATCACCGTACAGCGGTACCAAACTTTGGTAGGGCTGCTGGCCCGGCATCTTGTCTTGTGGGTCTAGCGTGATGGCGCATTGACCTTGGTTCTTGACATTCACCATACTGCTCAAGCTGGCGGTATCCGTAATCTGTCCCACTACTTTGGCAGTGGCCCGCAGGCGCAAGTCAGATTGCACTTCAACCACAGCCATCTTCAGCGGCCCGTCACCAAAGATCTGCATCACCAGAGCACCATTGAACTGGATACTGGCCTGCATAAGCACACTGGCGGCAGACATTTCACCCAGCAAGTTACGCACTGGCAGTGGATCAGCACCAGTGTCACTGTTGGCGGCGCGGCGCTTCAAGATTTCTTGCCAAGCTTCAGTCAAACGCACCACCATGCCACGGACAGGAAGGCCTTCAAAGAGAAATTTATGCAGTTCGGACATGCGTTTTGGACGTACTTTTGCGGTGGGTTACAGGTTCAGGCAATTTTCTTCAAGCCGTGGCGATAGCGGTTGGCATTGTCCACATAGTGCTTAGCACTCATGTCTAAACGAACGATTTGCTCGGGCGAAAGTTGGCGTACCGCTTTGGCAGGACTGCCCATAATCATGCAGCCATCTGGAAATTCTTTGCCTTCCGTTACCAGAGAACCAGCACCCACAAGACAGTTCTTACCGATCTTCGCACCGTTCAAAACGATAGCACCAATCCCAATCAGAGAGCCGTCTCCGATGGTACAACCGTGCAGCATGACCTGATGGCCTACAGTCACGTTATCGCCAATCGTCAGGGGTTGACCCACATCGGCATGTAGCACACAAGCATCTTGCACATTCGAGTTACGACCAATGTGAATCGTTTCAGTGTCACCACGGATCACCGCACCAAACCAAACGCTAGCGCCATCGCCGAGCACCACACTACCCATCACCTGTGCGCTGTCAGCCACCCAGGCCGCAGCAGCCAGTTGAGGTGCTACGCCATCAAGTTCATACAAAGCCATACCGTCTCCTGATTTGGGGGAAAGAAAAGTGTGCAAGCGCAAAAACTTAAGGAGACGCGTTAGCGTCCCGCTCAGCCGTTAATGCAAATGACGGGGCCTGCGTCCACTGCCACCATGGCCTGTGCTACCACCGCCAGCGCCACGTGGTGGCCGTCCGAGCTCCAGTGAGTTTGCCAACGCATCAAAACGAAGACTAAAGAGTTTGTCGATTTCATTGACCACACCGCCCAGCTCAGCACCATCGAAGTGGCGCTCCATCATGGCAACCACATCTTGCACGAGCAAATCGCGCTGCACTTGCATGATGGCCGCAGGGTCAGGGCCGATGAAGAGCATGACGAAGTCATCACGGGACTCTGCATCCTCATCACGCGCATCGTCCTCATCATCATCTTCGTCAAACTCTACGTCGTAGAAGGTGACTTCAATGGCTGC
>JAYUED010000120.1:0-4428 GCA_043739385.1 Betaproteobacteria bacterium
CGTACCGATTGACCAGTTGTGCTTCCATGATCTTGCCTCGTCAGTCAGCAGAATGTGGCATGGTATTACTTGTTTGGTTCCGGCTCGTCCGGCTTAGGAGTAGACAAATACCCCAACCAGCAGCTAAAATAGAAGCACCTGGCGGATGCGTAACGTCCGTCAGGTGCTTGGTATCCTACCTAGTAAGTGCCGCGTGAATTGCATCCCATTTAAGGGGCGCAACCACCGACTCGATTGCTAGTCGCATGGGGTTCCTTTCATAGTTCGTCCTGTACAGACTTAGTTGCACTAGAAAACCCTGCGCCCGCAGGGTTTTCGCCTTTTGAAGCCAAACGAAATACGCCCGGCTGATCACTGATGACGAGACCATCTTGCTTTAGGTACATCAGCAAGGTACGGATTGATGCCCGCGATACTGGCTTATAAGCTTTGGCATTTATGTTTTTCTCAATCTGATCAAGTGGTTGATTGATTGCCGTAAGTACATCCAAAGCAATTGCCTTTACAGAGCCCTTGGCGTTCCGTTGGCGTTGGTTTTCCGCAACACGAGTGCCGCTGCCCGTACTTGGCATTTCTGCGCTTGGCAAGGCCGCGTATGACGCGGCGGGTGTCACGACTACCTTTCCAGCTTTCTCGTGAAGCATCTTTTCAAACTCTGTCTGTTCAGACATCATTGCTAAAGAGGCGCGAAGATTGTCTATCTGCGTCTCCAATAGGGCTACCTCAGTCTTGGCAAAAGCTAAAGCGGTTTCCTTATCAAGAAGTATTTGATTTATGTCCATGGCGTCTATTATGCCAAAAATAGAAGACGAGCGCAATCTATCCGCAGATACATTGTGTTTTTTTATACAGTGCCACTCTCCAAAGCAACAGACCAACGGAAAAGGAAAGCGGTGATGTTGGGTGCGCTGCCACCAGCGCGCAGCGCCATTCAGCAGGCAGCGCGCCCGGCATGACCGCGCTGGTGGTGGTCACAGACACATATCGAGCGCCGAAGGGTCGTCACTTGAGGCCCCCTTGTCTCAGATGTACTCTGAGCTGAACACGCAAGGTTACGTGTCCAAGTGGCAAAAAGGCTCAAAGCCCGAGGAATTTGGCTACAAAGGCGATGACGTTGGCCGGGAAAAGATGGCTGAAGCGGTTTACGGCTACCTGCGCGACCCGAACTACATCAAAAGCAAGTTCCCCGATGTTGCCAAACGCATCGGGGAATGCGTCAACACCAATCCAGAGTTAAAAGACGTGATTCAATTCAATTCTGGCGTTGGCGCTGTAGGACTCGCCGCTGGTGAGTCAAGGAATTATGCCGCTGGCGGCTCTGTTGGTGCTGATGGTGCCGGACTCATTGAAGATGCAGCCCCTGCACTGTATGAGCCCAGCCCGGATCATTACGATTACAGGTACTCAAAAGCCCCTGCAAGCAGCGACGGCGCACCGACCTGGCTCGATACCTACAACGCATGGCTACCTAGCTACAAAAGCAAGTATCGTGGCGATATCAACCGTTCGTGGGTTGAAGATGCTGACGGCATCGCTCAAAAGGACGCGCTCGATAAGCAGTACCTTGCCTCTGTGGACAAATACAACGCGCAGACCGGCGGGCATGCGGTAGCTGACAAAACCATGCTGGGCGCATTTGCACAGCCCAACACGTTCACCCGACCAAAGGAAAGCGACGGGTTCAGCAATGCGGTCCTCGCGGCTTTGGGCATTGCTGCGCTGGCCGTGGGCGTGCCTATCGCGGGTGAGGCTTTGGGTGCAGTAGGTGGTGGAGCGGCTGGTGGGGCTGCTGAAGGGCTAGCCGGGGCCGGATTCAACGCGGCGGCTGATAGCCAGCTAGCCATCGTAGCCATCAACGCAGCGGGCGGCGATGCGCTTGCAGGGTATGCGGGGGCAACCAGCGCAGCAACACCGGGCGTATCAGGCTGGCAGGCCGCATTGGATGCCTACAAGGCTGCGCAACCGTATGTCAAGGCTGGAAGCGCTGCAAAATCAGTGGCTGACGGCAACCCGCTGAGCGCAATTGCCAGCTATTTACCCGGTTTTGATTTTGGCTGATCGGATTGCCGCGTTGGATAGCGGTCCTGATAGCCGGGTTGGCGAACTGGTTCACCGTAGCGTTGCCGAGCATGACCAGTTGGCTGTTTTTCTGCATCCGGCCACGGTAGGCAAATGATGTAGAAAACTCCACAGTCTAGGAGTATTATCGAGTGGCGTAAACCCGCAGCGCCATTTGTTTGCACACATGGAGTCATCATGAAACTTTCCATCTTGTTGGTCGCGTTTTGGCTGGCGTCCTGCGCCTCCAGTCCATCTGTCCCCGATGACAGGTCGCAGGCACAACGTGCCGCCGACGAAGCCGCACAATCCCGCAGGAGCCTTTGCATCGCCGCCATGCTTGGTAAGCCGACAAGGACAGGCAGTATCGGCGAATCAATGGCGAATGCCGCGCAGTGCAATTGACTTGTAATTGAGAGCGCAAGGCATGGGCGCAATTCCACGGCACATCATGGGGAAAAAAGTGCGCTATGTCTTCGTTCTTGGAGCGCTGCTCACCGCATCGACGAGTGCGAGCGCCACTTGCATTTGCCGGTGTGTTGATGGCGAAATGCAGCCTATTTGCCAGAATGCCACGGACTTGCCGCCGATCTGCCCACCACGGATATGCCCAATCCCGCCCCCTGCAATGCATGGCCCTATTCCGACGCCTCGAACACCGCCGATTGGGACTACCGTTTGCATGAATGAACTGGTTCTAAATCCGACGACCAATCGGCAAGAGTGGATGCAGATTTGCCGTTAGGGCTGCATGCGCGGAACGAGCGTCAAACTTACGCGAAGTTACGCATGAAAGTCAATTTTTTGCACATTGAGCAAGCCTTCGCGCGTGCTTGCAATGGCGAATCGGTCCGGTCTATCGCTCGCAATCTGGGAGTGACTGAAGGTTGTCTGCGATTTCACTTTCGAAAGTCGACATCCCCCGAAGAGATTCGGCGTCTGGCCTACGAGCTGTTTCATGCCCAGCGGTTGTACGCCAATCTCGGGCGAAGGGAGAAAAAGGAAGTAACCAGACGGCTGAAAAAGGTGCTGGTGCGTGAGCCGAGTTGTTGGTTGAAATCGGTGATCGAGCGAAACAGCGCGTGAGTCGAGATTCACCCTTTAGACCTAAATGACAACTCTCTATCAATGAGCTGCCGGATTGTGCAAAGCATGTGAAGATGCAGCGAATCTCCGCGATTGGCTGCACACTTTGCCCTGCTGCCCTTGCGGAACAATCGTTTCTATTGGGGACATTAATGAAGATAATTATTGATAGTCGGATGTGAATCATCCATTTGGGGGGAATTGATGAAGAGACTATTGGCAATTGCCGCCTTGATGCTGGCCCAGAGTGCTATGGCGGACTGGTACACGGGTTTTGAATTGAAAGGCTTAGCCGAAAGCTACGAAAAGAATTTTGACGGGGTGCCAGACATTAACACTGACCGTGTCGGTGCTGGCGTGTTTCTTGGATACACAATTGGTGTCACTAGTGCACTTGAGACACAGGGCTTGATATGTCTCCCGGCACAAATGAAAGCGGGCCAAATTGCTTCGATTGTTGCCAAATTTCTGAAGAACAACCCCGAGACATGGGATCGATCTGGAGCGTCGATTATTTTCATAAGTATTTCGCGCATTTTCCCATGCAAGAAATAACCGCCCCACGCGGCCCGTGGGAAATTAAAGGAGGACGAAGTGAAAAAAAGTTTTACTTTGATAGCGGCTTGTGCCCTGTGCATGGGGGCTGTGGCCAAAGGTGGAAGCCATACGGTACGGGGCCATACCACTAAGAACGGCACCTACGTAGCCCCCACCAGGGCGACAAACCCGAACGATACCAAGCGCGACAACTACTCGCAAAAAGGCAATGTCAACCCGGCTAACGGCAAAGAGGGAACGAAGAATTAAGACGAACCAGGGTGAAAGCATCATTCGCAGTTGCGGCAGTTTTCTGGACAACTAAGGTGTCCAGCGCATTATTTGCGTCACAGCGAGGGGCGAAGTGACTTTACCCCCCTGGTTTTCCTTTTGCTTTTGGATTTGCTGAGGCGTTGGTTTTTTTATGGGCGTTTTGCCTCCATGCTTTGCCTCCCTGAGCATGGCTCGAAAGAGATTGCACCCAGCCTAACCGCTGGGTTTTTCATTTGTCTGGTGCCGGTCGCCACATGTCGGCTACACGGTACAAAAACCTGTACCCGTGGCTACATGGTGGCTACATGAGAAATACAAGCCACAAACTAAAAAGCCCCGTGCTACTAAATTAGTATCTACGGGGCTAGTGCCTGTAAGGCTTGTAAGTGGCTCCTCGACCTGGGCTCGAACCAGGGACCTACGGATTAACAGTCCGGCGCTCTACCAACTGAGCTATCGAGGAACAAGCCTTAA
>JAYUED010000121.1:0-13227 GCA_043739385.1 Betaproteobacteria bacterium
TTAGTCCTGATTTAGGCGCGAAAATGCAGAATTGCATTCTGCAAAATGTCCTGCATCAAGCTCAAGCGTCTTAACCACCTTTCCCCCTCATGACCGCCCACACATTTCTTTGGCACGACTACGAAACCTTTGGGGCCAATACCCGGCGGGATCGCCCCGCACAGTTTGCCGCCATCCGCACCGATGCCGAACTGAACGAAATCGGCGAGCCGTTGATGGTTTATTGCCAGCCAGCCCCTGACTTTCTGCCTAATCCTGAGGCCTGTTTGATTACAGGTATCACACCGCAGGTTTGCCTGGAGCGCGGTATTCCTGAATACCAGTTTGCTTTCCAGATAGAACAAGCTTTTGCTGAGCCCGGCACCATTGGCGTGGGCTACAACACGATTCGGTTTGACGATGAAATTACGCGGTTCATGTTCTGGCGTAACCTCATCGATCCCTATGCCCGGGAATGGCAAAACGGCTGTGGTCGCTGGGACATACTGGACGTGGTGCGCACCGCCTACGCGCTGCGCCCCGAGGGCATTAATTGGCCGACCAAGCCCGAAGGCGGTGCCAGTTTTAAACTGACCGACCTCACTGCCGCCAATAACCTCACGCATGAAGCTGCGCACGATGCACTGTCGGACGTGCGCGCCACCATCGCGCTGGCCCGGTTGATCCGAGACAAGCAGCCCCGATTGTTCGATTTTTGCCTCGGTTTGCACAAAAAAGACCGTGTCGCAAACGAGCTGGGTTTGCCCACTACGGTGCAGAGTGCCAAGCCTTTCTTGCACATCTCAGGTATGTTCCCCGCTGACAAAGGGTGCCTCGCCGTGATGTGGCCGTTGGCGATGCACCCCACCAATAAAAACGAGCTGATCGCCTGGGATCTGTCCCAAGACCCGCGCGAGCTGTTAACACTGGATACAGCGACGATCCGTCTGCGCATGTTCAGCAAGTCGGCCGATCTGCCAGAGGGTGTTACGCGCTTGCCCATCAAAACCATCCATCTGAACAAATCGCCCATGGTGATTGGCAATCTCAAAACCTTGAGTCCCGCGATGGCTCAGCGCTGGGGTGTGGACATGGCGACTGCCATGGCCCACGCCACTACCGCTGCCGCCATGACCGATATCAGTGGTATCTGGCCTGAGGTGTTCAACCGCCCCCAAGACAAGTCTGCCGCTGCGCCCGATGTGGACGAAGACCTGTACAACGGCTTTGTCAGCAACAATGACCGACGCAAACTCAACCAGCTGCGCACCTTGACGCCCGAGCGTTTAGCAGGTGCCCGCACAGGGTTTGAAGACAATCGTTTGGAAGAACTGGTGTGGCGCTACCGTGCGCGTAACTTCCCTGCTTCACTGACCCCCGAAGAAATGGCAACCTGGGATGCACACCGCGCTGCCCGGTTGTTCAAGGGCGAGGGCGGTGCCCTGACGATTGACCAGCTCAGCGCAGAGATTGACCGCCTGTCTGAAAACGCTGACGAGCGCGGTGAAACGATTCTGGGTGCGCTGTACGATTACATGGAACAGATTGCGCCCGAGCAATAAATCTGCCACTCACAGCCGCAGCCACCGAAATCAGCATTGGCATTATTAAAATTTATCGTTGCACCACATCATGACTACAGAAACTGGATTTACCACCCAAATCGTCCACGCTGATCGTCACTTTGGCGTCGAGCACGGTGGCTTGCACAAGCCCATCCACACCTCTGTTCAATACGGTTTTGACAAAGTGGAAGACCTGATTGGCGTGTTTCAGGGCACGCTCAAAGGGGGCTATAACTACGCCCGCCAGGGCACTCCCACCACGGCCGCGTTGGAGTCCAAGTTGACGCAAATGGAGCAGGGCGTTGGAACTGTCAGCTTTGCCACTGGCATGGCGGCCATCACCGCGTTGTTCCTCACTCTGCTGCGCGCAGGGGATCACATCGTCTCCAGCCGCTTCGTGTTTGGCAACACCAACAGCCTGCTGGGCACGATAGAAGATTTGGGTATTGCGGTGAGCAAAGTAGACGTGCGCGATGCCCATCTTGTCGCCGCTGCGCTGCGTCCCGAAACCCGCATCGTTTTCGTGGAAACTGTGGCCAACCCTGGCACCCAGATCCCTGATCTGGAAGCCATTGGCCAGCTGTGCCGCGAAAAAGGCATCCTTTTTGTAGTGGATAACACCATCCTTTCGCCTCTGCTGTTCCGACCGAAAGACGTGGGTGCTGGCCTGGTCGTTCATGCCCTTACCAAAACTATCGCCGGTCACGGCAATGCATTGGGCGGGGCGGTGATCGACACCGGTTTGTTCGACTGGTCTACCTACCCCAACATCAGCGCGGCTTACCGCAAAGGCGATCCTAAGCAGTGGGGACTGATGCAAGTCCGCAAAAAAGGCCTGCGCGATATGGGCGGCACGCTCTCATCCCAACACGCCCACCTGATTAGCACCGGTGCTGAAACCCTGGCTCTGCGTATTACCCACAGCAGCGCGACAGCTATGGCGCTGGCCGAATTTTTGGAAGCACACCCCGCGATTGCGAAGGTGCATTACCCCATGCTGCCGTCCCACCCGCAGCACGCTATGGCGAAAAAGCTGTTCAAGGCAGGATCATGGTTAATGTCGTTCGAGCTGAAGGACGCCGACAGTTGTCTCGCCGTCATCAACCGCCTGAAGCTGCCGATTGCAGCGACTGGTTTGGCCGATAACCGCACACTCATCATTCCTGTGGCGCAGACAATTTTTTGGGAAGCTGGAGCGACAGTACGGGCCGAAATGGGGATTTCTGACGGTCTGATTCGCTTGTCGGTGGGGCTGGAGGACAGTGCCGATTTGATGGCGGATTTCGCGCAGGCGTTGGCGGGGTAAGGAGAAGGACGGCCACATATTCCGTCTTTTTACGCCTGATTTACCTTTAACCCTGCCAAGCCGTTAATGATGGCCGCCTTGGTAAATTCAATGTTGCGATAGTAGCCGGTGTCTTCGCCACCAGCTTCCCCCGCCGAAACACCATCAAGCGCGTCGCCCGTAGCCGCAGGGCCTCTATCGGGTCGCGGGCTTGTAGAAGGACAAAATCGGCATGGCACCCTGCTTTCAGTCCATAACCTTCAAGTCGCATCACCTGCGCTGCGTTCACCGTTACTGCGTCAAAGCACTGGCGAATCGCCATTTGGCTGGTCATCTGTGCCACATGCAGGCCCATATGGGCAACTTCAAGCATGTCGCCGCTGCCCAGTGAATACCAGGGGTCCATCACGCAATCTTGGCCGAAGGCGACGTTCACACTGGCGGCCAGCAGCTCAGGTACTCGGGTCATGCCGCGCCGTTTGGGGTAGGTGTCGTGGCGGCCTTGCAGGGTGATATTGATGAGCGGGTTTGCGATCACCTGTATCTGGGCTTCGGCCATCAGGGGCAGGAGTTTAGAGACGTAGTAGTTGTCCATGCTGTGCATGGAAGTGACATGCGAGCCTGTGATACGACCTTGCATGCCAAGATGTTGCGTTTGCGCAGTCAGGGTTTCGATGTGACGTGACAAGGGGTCGTCGGACTCATCACAGTGCATGTCAACCAACAGGCCGCGCTCGGCAGCGAGTTCGCACAGCAGTTTCACGCTGGCAGTACCTTCTTCGTAAGTGCGTTCGAAATGCGGAATACCACCCACCACGTCTACGCCTTTGTCCAACGCACGCTTGAGATTCGCCAGTGCACCCGGCGCGCGCAATATCCCATCTTGCGGGAATGCTACGAGTTGCATATCGAGGTAAGGTGCAACGCGCTTTTTGACTTCCAGCAGCGCATCGACAGCCAGCAGCCGCGGGTCGCACACATCCACATGGGTTCGGATCGCCAGCAGGCCTTTGGCGACGGCCCAGTCGCAGTAGGCCAGCGCCCGTTCAACCAATGCGTCCATTGTCAAAAGCGGTTTGAGTTCTCCCCACAGCGCAATGCCTTCGAGCAGCGTGCCGCTCTGGTTTACACGCGGCAGGCCGTAGCTGAGGGTGGCGTCCATATGGAAATGGGGATCTACAAAGGGCGGCGTGACGAGCTGACCTTCAGCGTCAATGGTTTCCAGTGCTTGGGCCGTGAGGCCTGGGGTTACTTCGACGATTCGGCCTTCTTGTACGGCAATGGCCATGTCGGTGCGGCCATCAGGTAGGGTGGCATTGTGGATAAGGAGGTCGAGCATGGGGGGACTCCAGTTTTTCAGTGTGCGTATCAGTGGGCGTTATGGATTATGGCGGTGGGTGCTAATGCCGAATGATGTATACATAAACTATCTATAACTTGCCTTTAAGTTGTCTTAAATGTCATTAAGAGCTTTTTCTAGGGTAATTTTTGAAATTAATGTATACATTAAGCAGCTATGAGTACCTCAAAATCTTCATTTCCTCTTAACGCGTGGTACGCCGCCGCCTACGATGTGGAGGTGATTAATAAGCTGCTGCCCCGCACCATTTGCAAGCAAAAGGTAGTGATGTTCCGCAAAACCGATGGCAGCGTTGCCGTGTTGGAAGACGCTTGCTGGCACCGTCTGTTGCCGTTGTCTCTGGGGCATTTGGAGGGTGATGAGGTGACTTGCGGTTACCACGGCTTGGTCTACAACGCTCAGGGCCGATGCATCCACATGCCTAGCCAGGAGACGCTGAACCCGTTGGCTTGCGTGCGCAGTTACGCAGTGGTCGAAAAATATCGTTTTGTTTGGATTTGGCCTGGCGACCCAGCCAAGGCTGACCCGGCGTTGGTGCCTGATATGCACTGGAACGACGACGCGGGTTGGGCGGGCGATGGCAAGCTCATCACCGTGCAGTGCGATTACCGCTTGGTGGTCGATAACCTCATGGATTTGACCCATGAGACGTTTGTTCATGGCTCCAGCATTGGCCAGCGTGCCGTTGCCGAAGCGCCTTTTGTGGCAACACACGGCGACCGCACCGCTACCGTCACGCGTTGGATGGAAAACATCGACGCACCGCCGTTTTGGGCCGGACAAATCAAGCAGTCGCTGGGCTATGTAGGCCCAGTTGACCGGTGGCAAATCATCCGTTTTCAAGCACCATGCACTGTCAATATTGATGTGGGTGTGGCTGAAACTGGCACCGGGGCTATTCCACCCGGGGGCAACAGCGGGGATCCTGCTCAAAGTGACCGCAGCCGCGGCGTGAACGGCTATGTGCTCAATACCATCACGCCTGAGACCGATGGCAGTTGCCATTACTTTTGGGCCTTTGCCCGCAACTATTGCCTGGGCGAGCAGCGCATGACGCACCAGCTGCGCGAAGGCGTGGCCAAAATTTTCCGTGAGGATGAGTTAATCCTGGAAGCGCAGCAGCGCGCGATGGACGAGCGGCCTGACTATGCGTTTTACAACCTCAACATCGACGCTGGCTCCATGTGGGCACGGCGCTTGATTGACGGGCTGGTGTCGAAAGAGGGGGCAAAAGCAGGTGGGGATACGAAGATGCCGCCAACTACCGCTACCGCAGTCATCCCGATTCGCGCTGTAGGTTAAGGTTATACCCAGTTATGTTAAATGCTATTAAATCAATAGCTGCTAATGAAGATTTAGACTGCGCAAGCAGCCCAAATGCTTCAGAAAGCGTCCAGGTGCGCGCTTTGCTGCAACTGCGTGAGCTGATTTTGTCTGGCGAGCTGCTCGGTGGTGCTCGTATTGCCGAGTTGACGTTAGTGCAGCGCCTGGGAGTATCCCGCACGCCTGTGCGCGCCGCGCTGCTGCGGCTAGAACAAGAGGGGCTGTTGGAAGCTTTGCCCAACGGTGGCTATGCCCTAAAAACCTTTACCGAGCGCGATATTTCGGAGTCTATCGAGTTGCGTGGCACCCTTGAGGGGCTGTGCGCCCGATTTGCTGCTGAGCGCGGTGTGCCGCCTGCAGTGCTGGCCAAGGCGCGGGTCTGTCTGGACGCAATAGATTCTTTTTTACAAACCCCTGCGCTGAGCGACGAGGCCTTTTCCAGCTATGTCACGCTGAATGCACAGTTCCACGTGTTGTTATCCGAGATGGCGGGTAGCGCTGTAATCTCCAAGCAGTTAGAACGCGTGATGAGCCTGCCGTTCGCATCGCCATCGGGCTTCGTGGTGGCGCAGGCCAACTCATCTGCTGCCCGCGACATGCTGGTAGTGGCGCAAGACCAGCATCGCCAAGTGCTTGAGGCCATTGAGCAGCGTGAGGGCTCGCGCGCCGAAAGCATCATGCGAGAGCATTCACGTATTGCCCAACGCAACATGCGCGAAGTGATGAGCAGCCGCCAGTCGCACGCACTACCGGGTGTCCAGTTGATTCGCAGCAGAGAGTAAGCAATTTCCGTTCTCGTCCCAATCCCCAGTAACTGTCGAACAACATGAAACTCTCCAACCAATGGGCGCAAGCCACTGTTACCGCTTTGCGCGACCTCACGCCTACTGTGCGGGAGATTGAATTCACCCTTGTTGAGGGCTCAGCGCAAGTTCATGCGCCCGGCGCACATTTGCAAGTGCAAGTGCTGTTGGGGCAGGGTGATGTGGCGAAAGTCGCGAAGGTTGATATCCGTTCGTATTCACTGATCGGTGAACCGGATGGACGTGCCTACCGCATCGCCGTCAAGCGGCTAGACGAAGGCCGTGGGGGCTCGCTTGCCATGTGGCGGCTGGCTGTGGGAGATCGTCTGCAGGTCAGTGAACCACAGAACTTCTTCTCCTTGGACATGTCAGCACCTGGATATTTGGTCATCGCGGGGGGTATTGGCATCACGCCCTTGGTGTTGATGGCGCAGCGGTTGCAAGCTATTACTGCCAAAACTGGTGTGCCGTTGCGTATGCTCTACGGTGCGCGCTCCGTGGAAGAGCTGGCCTATCTGCCTTTACTTCGAGAGGTGTTAGGCACTGCACTGTCGATATTTGTTGGCGCTTCTGCTATGGGTTTTGACAGTGAAATCGCAGCCTTGCCCCCTGGCGCTCAGCTATACACCTGCGGACCAGCACCGATGCTGGAAGCGATAAAACGAGCTTGGCACGCTGCTAAGCGTCCACTTGCTGATTTGCGTTTCGAGACTTTTGGCAGCAGCGGCCGGTATCCTACGCAGAGCTTTCAGTTGAAGCTGCCACGCCATGGTCTTGACATCACGATCCCTGCCCACGTTAGCGTGCTCGAAGCACTTGAAGCCGCAGGTCTGCCGTGCTTGTCGAACTGTCGCCGTGGAGAATGTGGCTTGTGTGCAATGGACATTGTGGCCATAGACGGAGAGATCGATCACCGCGATGTATTCTTGAGTGATACCGAAAAGCAAGCCAAGCAACGGCTGTGTGTCTGCGTGTCCCGCGCAGTGGGGTGTTTAACCCTGGATTCGGCTTACCGCCCCGATTAATTTTAAGGAGACTTTTCATGCTTCATACAAAACGCCTGTTCCTCACCACCGCTGTGACCTTGGCTTTAACTGCGAATTTAGCCCAAGCCCAACAAGCGCAAAACAACACCTTCAAAATTGGTTTGATTTTGCCCATGACGGGCCAACAAGCCTCCACGGGTCGGCAAATCGAGGCTGCGGCGCGGCTGTATATGGCGCAAAACGGCGATACCGTGGCGGGCAAAAAAATCCAGCTCATCATCAAGGACGATGCTGCTACGCCTGACCAATCAAAGCGCTTGGCGCAAGAGTTGGTGGTGAACGAAAAAGTTAACGTACTGGGTGGTTTTGGTATCACCCCGACGGCCTTGGCCGCCGCGCCAATCGCCACGCAGTCCAAAACGCCACTGGTTGTGATGGCTGCGGCCACGTCCAGCATCACCGAGGCATCACCTTACATTGTTCGTACCAGCTTCACGTTGCCACAGGTATCGGTATCGCTGGCTGATTGGGCCGCCAAGAATGGCATCAAAAAAGTGGTGACGCTGGTGAGCGACTATGGCCCTGGGATCGATGCTGAAAAGTTTTTCAACCAGCGCCTGATATTCAATGGTGGGCAGGTGGTAGAGGCGCTGCGCGTGCCTTTGCGCGGCCCTGACTTTGCGCCGTTCCTGCAAAAAGTACGGGACATCAAGCCCGATGCGCTGTTTGTGTTCGTGCCTTCAGGCGCAGGTGCAGCGGTGATGAAGCAGTTTTTAGAGCGCGGAATGGACAAAGCGGGTATCCGCTTGATTGCCACTGGCGACGTGACGGACGACGACCAACTCAACGACATGGGCGACGGCGCTCTGGGTGTGGTCACGTCGCACCACTATTCGGCTGCTCACCCCTCGGCGATGAACAAGAAGTTTGTCGAGGCCTTTCAAAAAGCCAACAAAGGAATGCGACCTAACTTCATGGCGGTGGGGGGCTACGATGGCATGCGGGTAATTTACGAAGCGCTGCGCGCCTCAGCCAAAGGCGCAGCCATGCCAACGGGCGATGCGTTGCTGGCGGCGATGAAAGGCCAAATTTTTGAAAGTCCACGGGGCCCAATCTTCATCGACGCACAAACCCGGGACATCGTGCAAAGCGTTTACCTGCGCAAGGTTGAGAGGAAAGATGGCCAACTCTACAACATCGAGTTTGACGTCATCAAAGACGTGAAAGACCCGGGCAAAGTGCGCTAAATTGACTTGATTAAGGCCACCGGCTTATGTTGACCATTCTCTTTGATGGCGTCGCCTACGGCATGCTGCTTTTCATCCTGGCCGTGGGGTTGTCCATCACCATGGGGTTGATGAACTTCATCAACCTCGCTCATGGCGCTTTTGCCATGGCAGGTGGCTACCTTACTGTGATGTTGATGCAGCAGTTCGGCTTGCCTTTTTTGCTCTGCTTGCCCTTGGCTTTTGTGGGCACGGCGCTGCTGGGCGCTTTGCTGGAATACACGCTATACCGGCCGCTGTACAACAAGCCGCATTTAGACCAAGTGCTGTTTTCGATTGGCTTGACCTTCATGGCAGTGGCTGCTACCGATTATTTTTTAGGTTCATCGCCACAAGTCATTCAACTCCCTGATTGGCTCAAAGGCCGTACCGAGTGGGGCGAGGGCGCCTGGACGCTGGGTATGGGGCATTACCGACTTTTCATCATCGCCGTGTGTGCCGCTTTGACAGTGGCCTTGCAGTATGTGTTGGCCCGAACGCAGTTCGGTAGTCGTTTGCGTGCCTCTGTGGACGACCAGAGAGTGGCGGCGGGCTTGGGGATCAATGTGAATTTGATTTTTCTATCGACTTTTGCGGTGGGCTCTGGGCTGGCGGGTTTGGGCGGTGCGCTGGGTGCCGAGGTGCTGGGCCTGGACCCGACGTTCCCGCTCAAGTTCATGGTGTATTTTTTAATTGTGGTGGCTGTGGGGGGCACCTCGTCCATCACTGGGCCGTTGCTGGCAGCTTTGCTGCTGGGGATTGCAGACGTAGCGGGCAAATACTACATCCCAAAATTGGGAGCATTCATTGTGTACAGCCTGATGATTGCGATCTTGATTTGGCGACCTCAAGGGTTGTTTGTGCGCAGAGGGGGTAAAGCATGAAAGATGCGAAAGATACGAAGGGCACGAAGAATACGGTCTCGCTCCGCTTGAGCGTCCAGGCCTCCTTGCTGCAATCCACCCGTTGGAAACCTTGGGAAATCGCATTGTGGGTGCTAGCCTTCGTCACGCCTGTGCTGCTGCCAAGCCAAACACTGATCGTCAACGAAATAGCGATCGTGGCGGTGTTTGCGTTGTCGCTGGATTTGATTTTGGGCTATACCGGCATTGTCTCTCTGGGCCATGCCGCGTTCTTTGGCATGGGAGCTTACAGCGCGGCTTTGTTTGCTAAGTATGTTATGCCTGATCCGCTCGTGGGTCTTGCAATTGGTGCACTGGCTGCTACGGTTTTAGGTGCAATGTGCAGCTTCACCATTCTGCGGGGCAGCGACTTGACGCGTTTGATGGTTACGCTGGGTGTGGGCCTCATTTTGCTTGAGCTGGCGAATAAATTGGATTGGCTGACGGGCGGTGCTGACGGTCTCCAAGGTGTGGTGATGGGACCAGTACTGGGCCAGTTTGCGTTTGATTTGGAAGGTCGCACAGCCGCGTGGTATTCGCTGGTGGTGGGGCTGGTGTGCTTCGTGTTGGCGCGGCGGCTGGTGCAGTCACCGTTTGGCGCTACGCTGATGGCGATCCGCGATAACCGGCTGCGCGCCATGGCAATTGGCATTCCCGTGGGCCAGCGCTTGGTTGTGATCTACACCGTGGCTGCTGGTGTGGCCGGGGTCGCTGGCGCGTTGCTCGCGCAGACCACAGGGTTTGCGTCGCTGGACCTGTTTGCGTTTGACCGCTCGGCAGACGTGCTGCTTCTGCTGGTGATAGGCGGCACAGGCTGGTTGTACGGCGGTATCGCCGGGGCCGTCGTGTTCAAGGTGATGCAAGACGTGATCTCAGCTGCAACGCCGCAATACTGGATGTTCTGGATGGGCTTGTTCCTGGTGGTGCTAATGCTGGTGGGACGTGAAAAGCTGCTGCGGCCCTGGACTTGGTTTAGCCGGAGGCCGTCATGAGTATGGATGGTGTTTTCGCCCACGCGCAAAGTGCTGAGCATGCCGTTGTTCTATCTGCAGAAAATTTGGTCATGCGTTTCGGAGGTATTACCGCTACGAACAACGTTACGTTAAACCTGCGCCAAGGCGCGCGCCACGCGCTGATTGGCCCCAACGGCGCAGGCAAAACCACGCTAATCAATTTATTGACTGGCGTGTTGGAACCTACCGAGGGCCGCATTACGCTTGAGGGCCAGGACATTACGACTTTGGCACCATACCAGCGCGTGCGGCGCGGTATGGTTCGCACCTTCCAGATCAATCAGTTGTTTGACACCCTGACGCCGCTGCAAACACTGGCCCTGACTATTTCTCAGCAAAAAAACCTAGGTGGGCAGTGGTGGCATGCACTGGGTGCTAGCAAAGGTGTAGCGGGAAGAGCTGTTGTGGAAAGCTGTGAAGCCCTGCTGGAGCAGTTCCACCTTACCGAGGTGATGAACCAGCCCACCCAGGTATTGGCCTATGGCAAACGCCGTTTGCTGGAAATCGCCATCGCCTTAGCTTGCGAGCCGCGTGTCTTGCTGTTGGATGAACCTGTGGCTGGTGTGCCTGCAGGTGAGCGCGAAGAGCTGTTGCAAACCGTGGCTGCGCTGCCCGCCGACGTGTCTGTGTTGTTGATTGAGCACGATATGGACTTGGTGTTCAGCTTTGCTACCCGCATGACCGTACTGGTGAACGGTACGGTGCTGACCGAGGGGGACCCGCAAGAGATTGCAAATGATCCTCGGGTTAAGTCGGTGTACTTGGGGAATGGCAATGAAGGTAGCGATGCCGATAAGCCTAAGAATGGAGGTGCGCATGGCTGAACTTTTACGTATTGACAACCTGAGTGCGGGTTACGGCGAGGCTGTCATCCTGAACGGCATTTCTCTGTCGCTGGCTGAAGGGGAAACCCTGGCCTTACTGGGCCGTAATGGCACCGGAAAAACCACGCTGATGAACACTTTGGCTGGTGCCACGCGTCACCATGCCGGCACAATCACGCTGGGCGCTGGCGGAGGGCAAATCGCGCTGCACAAACTGCGTTCTTATGAACGTGCTGCCGCTGGCATAGGCTGGGTACCCCAAGAGCGCAACATTTTTAAATCGCTGACAGTGCACGAAAACCTGACCGCCGTGGCAAGACCGGGCAGGGCTGGTGCTGCTGGCCTGGCGTCTCAACAGTGGACGCCAGACCGCGTCTACAGCATGTTTCCTCGCTTGGCCGAGCGTAAAACCAACCTAGGTACACAGCTTTCAGGCGGTGAGCAGCAAATGCTGGCGGTGGGCCGCGCGCTGGTGCTGAATCCACGCTTGCTGTTGCTTGATGAGCCGCTGGAGGGGTTGGCCCCGATTATCGTGGAGGAGCTGCTCAAAGCCATTGCCCGCATCACACGTGAAGAAGGCTTAAGCGCGATAATTGTTGAGCAGTATCCGCAGGCGATCTTAGCGATTTCACACCATGCGGTAGTGCTAGACCACGGCACAGTGGTTCACGCAGGGACTGCACAGGCATTGCGAGATCAGCCTGTGTTGCTTGACCGATTGTTGGGTGTAGCGCGGGCACCAAGCAACGCCAGAAAATAGCTTGATAGGGTCATCCTTCACAAGTTGAAACATATTTTCAATAGCCGCTAGACTTACGCAAAACTAAGGACAACCCTGTAGCCGGTGTTGTGTATTCTCATTGTTTAACCGCAGCGCTATTAAGTTCATTACATTACCAGCCATTCGCGTTGAATTCTCCATGCGTTGGTTGCTTATGCTGCTCGTGCTAGCTACCGCATTGCCGATGATCGGCCTTCTCGGCTACTACGTCAAGCGCGAATCTGAGCTGGCTATGGACCGCGCTCAGCGCCTGAGCAAGTCAATGTCAGAGGTCGCTGTGGCTGGCACGCTGGCTTTTATCTTGGAGCAAGAGCGAGTATTGTCTGTAGTGGCACAACGCCCGATCGTACGGGAAATGAATCCTGCAAACTGTGACCCCAGCTTTGTAGTGCTGATGAATTTGCAGTCTTACCTAGCGGATGTGAAGACGGTAGACCTCAACGGGCTGTCGGTGTGCTCTACAGCCAAGCCCGCTGACAGCATCCATCGGACAATCGGCGACCCCTCATGGCTGCACGACATTATCAGACGCAACACTTTTGTCGCAGGACGGGTACAAAAAGATAATTACACGGGGCAATTGATTTTGGTGATGGCGCAACCGGTGCGAGACGACCAAGGTGCAATCAAGGGTGCACTGCAGTTCGTGGTGAACTTAGCAGCGTTCAACCCTGTAGTTCCGGCCTCCCTGCCTTCAGATATGGTGACGATAATCATGGATGCCGATGGTACTGTGATTGCTCGTTCTGCTGAACCCGAAAAATGGGTGGGTAAGAGTTTGCTCAACACACCTCTTTTTAAACAAATTAAAACTAAGTCACAAGGCTGGGTGACTTCAATAGGGATTGACGGTGTCGAGAGGCTGTATGCATTTACGCAGATCGGGAAAACGGGTTGGACCGTGTCTTCCGGTATCGCGTCTAGCAGTATGTATGCAAGTGTGAATGCTAATGCATGGCGTACCGCTTTGTTTAGTGCATTGATTTTACTGCTGTCTACTGGGCTATCATGGCTCGTTAGTCGAAAAATAAGCCAGCCGATTGCAGCGTTGCAAGCAGCAGTTCAGGGTGTAACCCGAGGCGAGTTGAACCAGCGAGCACCGGTTAGTGGACCTCTTGAAATTGCTGATACTGCTGTAGGT